>LWDJ01000029.1 GCA_002083435.1 Proteobacteria bacterium SG_bin6
AGGCGCTGCCGGGCAAGGCGGTGCGCTTCTACCGAGAGGCGCTGACGCTCGATCCCAATGATCTGGCGGCGCTGGAAGGCCAGGGCGAGGCGTTCGTCGCGCGCGGCGCGATCGAGCGCGCGCGCGACAATCTGGCGAAGATCCGCCGCCGCTGTCCCAATGGGTGCCCGCCGCTCACGTCGCTCACCGCGACCATCGCGCGCGGGCAGGCGGGGCCGGCGGTCGCGGCGCAGACGGCGAAAGTGGCCGGGCGGGAATAGGGTTTTCGGTCCGCGCCGAGACGCGGAGGATGCCAAGGGCGCGCGCGCGACCCGATTGTCATCCCCGGCGAAGGCCAGGGCGTGGCCGCGCGGCGGTCGCTCGTCCCGCAAGTCCTGTCGAGCCGCCCGATACTGGCCCCCGGCCTTCGCCGGGGAAGGGGTTCGGGGAAGCCCGCACCCTTCCGCCGCGCCTCCGCGCGAACCTACGTCACCCCAAGGCCCGCGCCAGCGCCACCCATTCGGCGACGCTCACCGTTTCCGCGCGCCGCGTCTCGTCCACGCCCACCGCCGCGCACGCCGCCAAGGCGCCAGGCACTCCCTTCAGGCTTTGCCGCAGCATCTTGCGCCTTTGGCCGAACGCGGCACCGGTCAGCGCCTCGAGCGCCGCGAGCCGCACGCCTTCGGGCGCCGGCACCGGCCGGATCGCGACCACCGCCGACATCACCTTGGGCGGCGGGGTGAAGGCCGAGCGGTGGACCGGCATCGCGATCCGCGCGGTGCTGCGCCATTGGGCGAGCACCGCCAGTCGCCCATAGGCATCGCCGCCAGCCGGCGCGACGATGCGATCGGCGACCTCGCGCTGGAACATCAAGGTCAGCGATCGCCACCAGGGCAGCCACTCGGCCGAAAGCCAGCCGATCGCGAGCGCGGTGCCGATATTATAGGGCAGATTGGCGACGATGTGCGGCGCGGTTTCGAACAGCGCGCGGTGGTCGATCGCGAGCGCGTCGCCCTCGATCACGCGCAGCCGCCCGGGAAAGGCCGCCTCCAGCTCGGCGAGCGCGGGGAGGCAGCGGCGGTCGCGCTCGATCGCGGTCACCCGCGCGCCGGCCTGAAGCAGGGCGCGGGTCAGCCCGCCCGGGCCGGGGCCGATCTCCAGCACCTCGGCGTCGGTCAGGTCGCCGGGAATGGCGGCGATGCGGGCGAGCAACTGGCCGTCGAGCAGGAAATTCTGCCCCAGCGCCTTGCTCGCGGTCAGGCCGTGCCGCGCGATCACCTCGCGCAGCGGGGGAAGCGCGCTCAACTCTCGCGCCGCCGCGCCGCGGCCTCCTGCGCCAGCTTCAGCGCGGCGATCATCGCGCCGGGATGCGCCTGGCCGGTGCCCGCGATCGCGAAGGCGGTGCCGTGGTCGGGCGAGGTGCGGACGATCGGCAGCCCCAGCGTGATGTTCACGCCTTCGTCGAAATGCAGCGTCTTCAGCGGGATTAGCGCCTGATCGTGATAGCAGCATAGCGCCACGTCGTAGGTGGCGCGGGCACGTGCGTGGAACAGCGTATCAGCGGCGAACGGCCCCTTGGCGTCGATGCCCTCGGCCTGCAATTGCTCGATCGCGGGGATCAGCAGGTCGATCTCCTCGCGCCCGATCGCGCCCTGCTCGCCGGCATGGGGGTTGAAGCCGGCGAACACCAGCCGCGGCGCCTCGATGCCGAAATTGCGCGTCAGCCCCCGCGCCGTCGCCCGCGCGCGCGCGACGATCAGCTCGATCGAGAGCAGACCGCTCACCTCGGCGAGCGGCACATGGGTGGTGATCGGCACCACCCGCAGGCTCGGCCCGGCGAGCATCATCACCGCGTTCTCGCGCGCGATGCCGCAGCGTTCGGCGACGAATTCGGTCTGGCCGGGATGCGTGAAGCCGGCGGCGTAGAGCTGCGCCTTGGAGACGGGGCCGGTCACCAGCGCCCCCGCCGCGCCCGATCGCGCGAGGCCGACTGCCATTTCCAGCGATTGCAGCGCGCAGCGGGCGCCGTGCGGATCGGGCTGGCCGGGGACGATCTCGCCACCATCGCGCACATCGACCACCGGCAGCGCGGTCGCGAACGCCGCCGCCGCTTCGGCGGGCGTGGCGATATGCGCGATCGGCACGTCGCTCACCAGTTCGATCGCGCGCGGATCGCCAACCGCGAAGAACGGCTCGAGCCCTTCGGCGGCCCGCGCCGCCCACGCCTTGGCGACGATCTCCGGGCCTATGCCGGCGGGGTCGCCCATCGAGGCGGCGATCGGCGCAATCATGGCATTCTCCGTCGCCGCCCCAAGGCCGGCGGGATCAGCGATACTCGATCACCGCGTCGCGGCGCAAATCGCGCAGTTTATGGTCGGCGCGCAGGTTGATCGCCTGATCTTCCATCTGATTGCGGATCTGCTCGGCGGTCGGCAGCTGGCCCGCGACCGGATCGTTGCGGCCGCACAGCACCAGCACGCGCACGCCATCCTCGGGCGAGCCGAAGGGCGGGGTGGTCTCGCCGACCTGCATCGCGCTGATCATGGTCTTGAGCGGCCCGGGCAGATCCTTCAGCTTGATCGAGTCGTTGTCGACCACTTCGGCGCCCAGGCCATCGGCGACCTTCTTGGCGTCGCCGCAGCCCTTCAGCGCCTTGGTCGCCTCGGCGAACTGCGCGACCTTGGCGGTCGCCTGTTCCTTGGTGGTCCCCGCCGGGAACGCGACCGACAGCTGGCGCAGGCTCAGCACCGCGTCGTCGGGGTTGGCCATCAGCAGCTTGCGCTTCTCGACGACGTAGAGGATCGAAAAGCCGCCCGGCACCTCGATCGGCCCGGCGAGTTGCTGCGGGTTCATTTCGACCGCCGCCTGCGCGAGCGTATCGGGCAGCGTGCCCGGCTTCACCCAGCCGAGATCGCCGCCCACCGGCCGCGTCGTCGCGTCCGAACGCTCGAACGCGATCTGCTCGAAGCTGCGCTTGTTGCCGGCCTTGATCTCATCCATCAGCGTGCGCGCTTCGTTGATGATCTGGGTTTCCTGCCCCGGCGCGGCGCGGAGATAAATCTCCTTCACATGCACTTCCTCGGAACCCTTTTGCGCGGCGAGGCGGGCGAGGATCGATTTCACCTCGGCATCGGGGATGTTGACGTTGAAGGTCACCCGGCGCTGGAGATAGCGGCGCCAGGCGATCTGCGCCTCGATCTGGCGGCGCAGCGTGCGGTCCGACGATCCGATCGAGCGCAGATAGCTGCGCATCTCGCTAAGCGGCCGGTTGAAGCTGCCGGCGATGCGGGTGAAGCCGTTGTCGATCTCCTGAGCGCTCACGGTGATGTCGGCCGCCTTGGCCTCCTGGATCTGCAGCGTTTCGTCGATCAGCTGGCTCGTCACCTGCACGCGCAGCGCTTCGAGTTCCTGGGGGGAGAGCTTCAGCTGGTTGGCGGCGATGATCAGGTTCATCCGATGGTCGACATCGGTGCCGGTGATCACCGCGTCGTTCACGATCGCGGTCGCCTTGCGGACATTGGGGTCGCGCTTGCCGTAAACCTGCAAATTGGTCGGGATGTTCAGGTTGCTCTGCGGCAGGCTTTGGTCGGGAACCGTCTGCGCGGCGGCGCCGACGGCAAGCGCCGCGCCGATCGCCGTAAGGCTCAGGCCGCGCAGGGAAAGGATCGACGTCTTCACTCTTGGTCCTCGAAATAGGGGGCTTGCGGTCGCTGGTAGCGTGCCGCGGCTGAACGCCCGTTTACCGTCCGAGGTTCTTAAAAGAAAGCGTCAGCAAGATGGCATCGCCCGAACGCGCGTCGCCCGTGTTCTGATAATCGCGCCGCCAGGTGACGCCGAGGCGCAGGCAATCATCCTCATAAGCGACGCCGACGCGGTGGCGGATCGGCGAAAAACCGTCGGTCAGCGAGAGCGGATCGGCCTGGCGGGTGGTCAAGTCCACCGTGGTCGAGCCGAACGCCGACCAGAAGCGCGTCACCTGGACGCGCGCGGCGAGGCGCACCTCCTCGCGGTCACGCAAATCCTCGAGCGTCGGTGCGATCTGGCGGTTGAGTCGCAGATAGCCGACCAGGAAATAGCTGGCGCGGCTGCCGATCGTCGCGTCCACTTCCAGCCGGCGCAGCTTGAAATCGTCCTTGTCCACCCGGTAGCGATTGGTGAGCGAGACGATGTCCTTGTAGCGGATTTCGGTGCGGCCGACGAAATCGGAAACGCGGTCCGCGAAGCCCACGCCGTCGGGGATCACGGTATTGCGCCCGGTCAGGCGGATGCTCTGGCCGAGCACGCTGTTGATCGTGAAATCGGGCAGCGTCAGCGCCCATTCGAAGCCATAGGTGAGGCGGGTGGTGTCGTCGAACCGATCATAACCGGGGAAGCGGTTGAGCGAGAACAGGTTGGCGTCCTCAAGTTCGACCGAGCGCGAATCCTCGTTGGGGACGATCAGATTGGCGAGCGGCGGCGTCGCGACGATCTGCACGCGCGGGGTGAAGCGCTGCAACCCGCCCCACAGCCCGCCGACCAGCGGCCATTTCACGTCGATCGCAAAGGCGGCGATGCCGCGCCCGGTAACGCCCTCGCGCCCGCGATAGCTGCCCACCGTCGTCGCGACGGTGTTGGTCGCGTGGTACAGGTCGGCGCGGCCATAGGCGGTGAGGGTGATTTCCTGCCCCCAGCGCGTCAGCCGGCGCAGATCCCAGCGCACGCTGGTGAAGGCGCGCTGCGTGTCCTGCCCCGCCGAGCGGCCGATCGCGAGCGTGTTGAGCTGCGCCTCCAGCACCCCGCCCAGCACGCCCCGGAAGCGGCGGCGATAGTCGATCTCCGGCAGCGCCAGCGGCTGCAATCCCTGGCGATCATTCACCCGCAGCGTCTGCACCGCCCAGCCGGTGACGGCGAAATAGCTGTCCTGGTCGATCCGGCTGACGTTGATCGTGTTGCGCAGCAAATCGTCGAACGAGATGAAGTAGCGCCGCAGGAAAGTGCGGTCGGTCGCGACGCGGAAGCTGCCCGAGGCGCTCCAGTTGGGATCGAGCTGGAAGCGGCCATTGCCTTCCACATAGCCGCGGAAAACGTTGCGGGTGGTCGCGTCGGCGGGATCACCGAACGCGATCGCGTCGGTGCGATCCGATTCGGTCGCATAGCCGCCAATATGATAGGCGCCCTTGCTGGTGATCGCGTTGTAATCGACCCCCAGCATCGGCAACACGTTGCTGAAGAAGCGCGGCGTGATCGTCAGGTTGCGATTGTCGGCGATCGACAGGAAATAGGGCTGGGCATATTCGAAGCCGTTGACCCGGCTGTAGCGGATGTCGGGCGAGAGCAGGCCGCTGTTGCTGCCGCCGCCCACCGGCGTGGAGAGCGCGGGCAGCGGGATCGTCGCCACGCCGAAGATGCTGAGCTGCGCGCCGGCGAAGTAAAGCCGCTGCTTGTCGGGATTGTAGACGACGCGGACGGCGGTGACTTTCCAGGTCGGGCTTTTGGGGCAGCCGGCGCTGTCGGTGACGGCGCAGGGCGTATAGGCGGCGTCGCTGAGCGTGACGACGCCATTGTCGCGCACCCCGCGCCGCGCGGCGATCCGCCCGCCGCGATCGAGCACGATGAGCATGTTGTCCACCACGCCGTCGCGCAGCGAATCGGTCAGCTCGACCATGTCGCCATAAGCGGTGTCGCCGGTCGGGTTGACGATCACGACATTGCCGCGCGCGATCACCTTGCCGGTGCGGCGGTTCCAGCTGATCGTGTCGGCGCGCAGGCGATCGGCCTCGCGGTACATGCGCACGTCGCCAATCGCGGTGACGATGTCGGCGTCGCTATCATAATCCAGCTGATCGGCGCTGAAGGTGATTTCGCGCGCATTGGGCTCGCGTTCGGCGGTGACGACGGGTTCGGTGCTGCTGGGCGGCGGGGGCGGCGGCGCGGGCTGCACCGCGCGGTTCTGCAGGTCTTGCGCCCAGACTGGCTGGGCGGCGAACGCCGCGACCAGCGCGCTAGGACCAAGAAGGATGCGACGCACCACGCGGACTTTACCCCTTTACGTGCGGCTGTTGCCGCTGCAATCGGCCCTATCGCACCGGTTGCGCTTGGGGGCAATCGGCGGGTGGGGCGTCGTCTTGTGCTTGGCGCTGCCCCGCGCCGCGCCTAAGTCAGACGCCGTAAGGCGTGTAAGGATATGAGGTTTACATGAAGATAAGCTTTGCGCCCACGCTCGCCGCCGAAGCGGTTGTCGCGCTGCCGGTGGAAAAGGACGGGCTGGAGCGCCTCGGCTTTGGCGGCTTCGGCCCCGCCGCCGAGCTGCTGGCGCGCGGCGCCGCGCGGGCCGCGCGGTTCGAGGGCGAGGCGGGGGCGATCGCCGAAGCGTTCGTCGAGCGCGGCGGGCAGGTGGTGCGGCTGCTGCTGGTCGGCGTCGGCCATGGTGGCGAGGTGGATTATGAGCGCGCGGGCGGCGCGCTCACCGCGAAGCTGCTCACCTCGGGCGCGACGCGGCTGGCGGTGGATTTCGCGGCGCTGGGCGGCGCCCCGGCGGTGGCGGCGGTCACCCGCTTCGCGCTCGCCCTGGTGCTGCGCGGCTGGCGGATCGACACCTATCGCACCCAGCTGACCGAGAAGCACAAGCCCACGCTGGGCGAAGTGGTGCTGGTCGGCGCGCCCGAGGGGGCCGAGGCGGCCTGGGCCGACGCGCAGGCGGTGGCCGAAGGCGTCGCGCTCACCCGCGAGCTGGTGTCCGAACCGCCGAACATCATCTACCCGGCGAGCTTCGTCGAGCGCGTGCGCGGCTCGGTCGAAGGGCTCGGGCTGGAAATCACCGTGCTTGGCGAGGAGGAGATGCGCGGCCTCGGCATGGGCTCGCTGCTCGGCGTCAGCCAGGGCTCGGTGCGCGAGGGGCAGCTGCTCGCGCTCAAGTGGAGCGGCAAGGGCGCGGGCGATCCCGATCTCGCGCTGGTCGGCAAGGGCGTCACCTTCGATACCGGCGGCATCAGCCTGAAGCCCGGCCCGGGCATGGAAGACATGAAGTGGGACATGGGCGGCGCCGGCGCGGTGGTCGGCGCAATGAAGACGCTCGCCCGGCGCAAGGCCAAGGCGAACGTCATCGGCGTGTGCGGCCTGGTCGAGAACATGCCCGATGGCAACGCCCAGCGCCCGGGCGACATCGTCACCTCGATGTCGGGCCAGACGATCGAGATCCTGAACACCGATGCCGAAGGGCGGCTGGTGCTGGCCGACGTGCTCACCTGGGTGCAGCGCACGCACCGGCCCAAGGCGATCGTCGATCTGGCGACGCTGACCGGCGCGATGATCATCTCGCTCGGCCATGAACATGCCGGGCTGTTCAGCAACGATGACGGCCTTGCCGACCAGCTGCTCGCCGCGGGGCGCGCGACCGGCGACCAATTGTGGCGCTTCCCGCTGGCGGATGCGTATAACAAGCTGCTCGACAGCCCGATCGCCGACATGAAGAATGTTGGCCCGCGCGGCGCGGGATCGATCACCGCCGCGCAGTTCATCCAGCGCTTCATCGACAAGGGCGTGCGCTGGGCGCATCTCGACATCGCCGGCACGGTATGGGTCGACAAGCCGGGCGCGACGCATGACAAGGGCGCGACCGGGTTCGGCGTGCGCCTGCTCGACCGGCTGGTGCGCGACACCCTGGAAGCCTGATCGAAGGCGGGGCGGGTGCGGGTCGATTTCTACCACCTCACCCGCCAGCCGCTCGCGCGCGTGCTGCCGCGCCTCGCCGAGCGGGTGGTGGCGGACGGCGCGCGGCTGCTGATCGTGACCGCGGACGCCGAACAGCGGGCCGCGCTCGACCGCTTGCTGTGGGACTATGCGCCCGAAAGCTTCCTGCCGCACGCAATCGCCGGGGCGATGGACGACGCCGCGCAGCCGATCCTGATCGCGGGCGATACGCAAGCGGGGAACGGCGCGCGCCATGTCCTGATCGCCGACGGGATGTGGCGCGAGGAAGCCTTGGGGTTCGACCGCGCCTTCCATCTGTTCGACGAAAGCGCGATCGCCGCCGCGCGCGCCGCGTGGAAGGGGCTCGCCGGGCGCGAGGGGGTCGAGCGGCGCTATTGGAAGCAGGGCGACAAGGGCTGGGAACAGGCGGCGTAGCGCGCGGCGAAGGCCGGCCCTACCCGAATACCCCCAGCTTGCGCCCGCGCCGCTAAGCCCCGCGCCGAACGCTTCAGGAGTTTCTCATGCCCGTTACCCGTACCTTCTCGATCATCAAGCCCGACGCCACCCGCCGCAACCTGACCGGCGCGGTGACCAAGATGCTTGAGGAAGCCGGGCTGCGCGTGGTCGCCTCGAAGCGCATTCGCATGAGCCGCGAACAGGCCGAGGGCTTCTACGCGGTGCACAAGGAACGCCCCTTCTTCAACGATCTGGTGGAGTTCATGATTTCCGGCCCGGTCGTCGTTCAGGTGCTGGAGGGCGAGGACGCGGTCGCGCGCAACCGCCAGGTGATGGGCGCCACCAACCCGGCCAACGCCGAACCCGGCACGATCCGCCGCGAACTCGCCGAATCGATCGAGGCGAACTCGGTCCATGGTTCGGACTCGGATGAGAATGCCGCCATCGAAATCGCCTATTTCTTCCGCGACGATGAGCTTGTCGGCTGATCTGACGATCACCGTCGATACGGCCGGCATCGCCGATGTGCCGGCCCTGTCCTTGTTGTCGACCGCGTGCCTGGTGAACAACAAGACGCATATCGCGCCCCCTGAAGTTCTCGTCCGCTACATCGAGCAGGAACATTCGCCGCGTTTTTTCGCGGAGCGGCTGGCGGGGCGGCGTTGCCTGATCCGCGTCGCGCGCCTCGATTGTGGCGGCCTGGTCGGCTACATGATGATCGACCCCGCCGCCCTGATCGTAACCGAGGACGCGCTCGAGCTGGAAGTGAAGCGGCTGCACGTGCTGCCGGGCTATCGCGGGCTGCGGGTGGGGGCGCGGCTGTTCGACTTCGCCTATGGCGATGCCCGCACCTTGGGCGCGCGCCGCATCATCATCGGCTGCGAGCCCGACGATCACCATAATCGCACGCTGTACGAGCGTCGCGGCTTCGTCCTCGCCGGCGAACGCGTGGTGACGATCAGCACGATCAACTATACCGAGGTGCTGTACGCGCGCGCGCTGGATTAGAGCGATTTCGAGGCAGTTGGAATCACCTGCCGGCTCGGAAATTGCGGATAAACAAAAGCCTAGAGCGGCGATCCGATTTCATCGGATCGAAAACCGCTCTAGGGGGTTTCGATCCCACGCAGCAGCGCGGGCGGCGCGGCGCGTTCCCAGCTTTGCCGGAGCCGGTGCTCCACCTGCGCCCAATCGACCGCGCGCCCGTCCAGCCGCAGCCCCACCCAGCCGCTCGGCCCCAGATAGGGCGGGATGAAATAATCCTCGGGCGCGACCTCGCACAGCATTGACTGCTCCTCGCGCCCGCTGGTCTTGACCAGCACCGCGGTGCGGCCGTCGCCGTGGTGATCGTGCCAGAAATAGGCGAAGAACTTGCCCTTCTGGACGAAGAAGCCGGGCGACCCGTGCGACAGCTTCTCCGCGGCGTTCGGCAGGGCGAGCGCGCGGGCGCGGACCTCGGCGAGCAAGGCTTCGTGGTTCATCGCGCGACATACTCCGCCAGCAGCCGGGGATAGAGCCGGTGCTCGGCGACGAGCACGCGCGCGGCGAGCTTTTCGGGGATGTCGCCGGGCAGGATCGGCACCACCGCGCGGCCGAGCACATCGCCCTCGTCGAGTTCTTCGGTGACGATGTGGACCGAACAGCCGCCCACCTTGTCCCCCGCCTCGATCGCCCGCGCATGGGTGTCGAGCCCCTTATATTTGGGCAGCAGCGAGGGGTGGATGTTGAGCACGCGCCCCTGCCAGCGCTGGACGAAGGCGGGCGACAACAGCCGCATATAACCGGCAAGCGCGATGAACTCGGCGCCTTCATGGTGGAGCGCGGCCTCGATCTCGGCCTCATATTCGGCCTTGGCGCGGCCTTTGGCGGGCGTGGCGAAGGTGGCGATGCCCTGCTCGGCGGCCCAGGCGATGCCGGGCGCCTCGGGCTTGTCCGACGCGGCGAGGACCACCTCGAACGCGCAGTGCGGATCGCGCGCGGCGGCGGCAAGCGCCTGCAGGTTCGAGCCCCGGCCCGACAACAGCACCGCGACCTTGCGCCGCGCGCTCATGCGGTATGGGTCGCGTGCCAGGCGGCGCGGGCGCTCCACGCCTCGGCGCTGCCGCGCACGGTGCAGCCGCGCGGCCCGGCTTCCACCTGGCCGATGCGGAACACGCGCTCGCCCTGCGCTTCGAGCGCGGCGGTGACGCCCGCCGCTTCATGCTCGGCGACCACCGCGACCATGCCGATCCCGCAGTTGAAGGTGCGCGCCAGCTCGCCGGGCTCGATCGCGCCCTGGGCTTGCAGGAACGCCATCAGCGGCGGCAGCGGCCAGGCATCGGCGTCGATTGCGGCATGGCAGCCCGCCGGCAGCACGCGCGGGACATTCTCCAGCAGGCCGCCGCCGGTGATGTGCGCGAGGCCCTTCAGCCGCGCATCGGCGATCAGCGGCAGCAGCGATTTCACATAGATGCGCGTCGGCGCCATCAGCGCGTCGATCAGCAGCGTGTCGGGATCGAACAGTGCCGGCCGGTTGAGCTTCCACCCCTTGTCGGCGGCGAGCCGGCGGACGAGCGAAAAGCCGTTCGAGTGGACTCCCGACGAGGCGAGCCCCAGCAGCACATCGCCCGGGGCGATGGTGGCGCCGGTCAGCACCCGGTCGCGCTCCACCGCGCCGACGCAGAAGCCGGCGAGATCATAGTCGCCCTCGGCATACATGCCCGGCATCTCGGCGGTCTCGCCGCCGATCAGCGCGCAGCCGGCGAGCAGGCAGCCTTCGGCGATCGAGGCGACGACCTTCTCCGCGACCGCCGGATCGAGCCGGCCACACGCATAATAATCGAGGAAGAACAACGGCTCCGCGCCCTGCACGATCAGATCGTTGGCGCACATCGCGACCAGATCGACGCCGACGCCTTCGTGCCGCCCGCTGTCGATCGCGAGTTTCAGCTTGGTGCCGACACCGTCATTGGCGGCGACGAGCAGCGGATCGCGGAACCCCGCCGCCTTCAGATCGAAAAAGCCGCCGAACCCGCCAAGCTCGGCATCGGCGCCCGGGCGCCGTGTGGCCTTGGCGAGCGGGGCGATCGCGCGCACCAACGCGTTGCCCGCCGCGATCGAGACGCCCGCCTGGGCATAGGTATAGCCGCGCTGTTCGCTCATGCCCCAGCCGCCTAGCGATAACGCGCTTGGATTTCCACGCCTGCTTCGCCAAAAGGGCGCGCCTATGCTTCGCCCGCTCGCTTTCGGCCTTTCCGCCATCACCCTGGTTTCGCTCGCCGCGACCGGGCTGGTGCGCGCGCAAGGATCGAGCTTCGAGGTGAGCGGGGTGGCGGTGGATGTCACCGCCAAATCGGCCGAGGCGGCGCGCGAGACCGGCTGGCGCATCGCGCAGCGCAAGGGCTGGGCGATGCTCGCGCGGCGGCTGGGCGCCCCCGGCGTGGGCCTGCCCGATGGCACGCTCGATTCGATCGTCTCGGGCATCGTCGTCGAGAATGAGCAGATCGGCCCGAACCGTTACATCGCCCGGCTCGGCGTGCGCTTCGATCGCGACCGGGCGGCGGCGATCCTCGGCGTCTCCTCGGCGCTCACCCGTTCGCCGCCGATGCTGCTGCTGCCGATCGAATGGTCGGGCGGGGCCCCGGTCGGCTTCGAGCGCGAGAGTGATTGGCTGAAGGCCTGGGCGCGGTTCAACACCGGCAACAGCGCGATCGATTATGTGCGCCCGGCGGGCGGCGGCCCCGATCCGCTGCTGCTGAACCAGGGACAGCTCAACCGCCGTGGGCGCGGCTGGTGGCGTTCGATCCTGGCGCAATATGGCGCCAAGGACGTGGTGATGCCGATCGTGCATCTCTATCGCCAATATCCCGGCGGGCCGATCATCGGCGAGTTCCAGGCGCGCTTCGGGCCGGACAATACGCCGCTGGCGCAATTCTCGCTGCAGGTGCGCGATGGCGACGCGCTGCCGGCGCTGCTCGACGCGGGGGTGAAGCGGATCGACGAGGCGTACCAGCAGGCGCTTTCCGCCGGCGTCCTGCGGATCGACCCCAGCCTGATCGAACCCGCGCCGGTCGCGCCCGTGGAGGTGCCCGCGCTCGACGAGTCGATCCTGGGCAATGAAGGCCAGCCGGTCGCCGAGGTGCCGGTCACCGCGCTCACCGTGCAGGTCGATACCCCCAATCCGAACGCGCTCGACGGCGCGCAAGCCGCGCTGCGCGGGGTGCCGGGCGTCCGGCAGGTCTCGCTCGTCAGCCTGGCGCTGGGCGGGGTGTCGGTGCTGCGCGTCGGCTATCAGGGCGACGCCAACGGCCTGCGCGCCGCGCTGGAGGCGCGCGGCTGGCAGGTGATCGCGGGGGGCGGCGCGCTGCGCCTGCTGCGCCAGAGCCGCATCCCGCCCAACATCGTTCCCGATACGCCGGCGGAAAACGCCACGGCCGGATGACCCAGCTCGCGCTTCCGTTCGTCTGGCCGCCCGACCCGAGTGACGATGACTTTCTGTTGAGCGAGTCGAATGCCGCCGCCGCCGCGCATCTGCGCGACTGGCGGCGCTGGCCGGTGCCCGCCAGCCTGCTGATCGGGCCGCGCAAGTCGGGGCGCACGCTGCTCGCGCGGCTGTTCGTGAAGGGCGGCGGGCGCGCGATCGACGACGCCGACCAGCAGAACGAGACCCAGCTGTTCCACGCCTGGAACGCGGCGCAGGCCGATGGCGTGCCGCTGCTGCTGGTGGCCGATGCGGCGCCGCCTGAATGGCGGGTGAAGCTCCCCGATCTGCGCTCGCGCCTGGGCGCGACCCCGATCGCGCGGATCGCCCCGCCCGACGACGCGCTGATGCAGGCGCTGTTCGAGCGCGCTTTTCTCAAGCGCGGGCTCGATGCCCGGCCCGATCTGGTGCAATGGCTCGTCGCCCGAGTCGAGCGTAGCCATATCGCGCTGGGCCGCGCGGCCGACGTGCTCGACATGGCGGCGCTCGCCGAGCGGCGGCGGCTGTCGATCCCGCTCGCCCGCGCGGCGCTGGCGGCGGCGGGAATGTTGGAAGGAGAGGCGTGATGGACCGTCCGACGCTGGCCGAAATGGAAGACGATGACGCGATGGGCGAACCCGCCGCGCGCGGCGAACGCTATTTCAACCGCGAGCTGAGCTGGCTGGCCTTCAACCGCCGCGTGCTGGAGGAAGCGAGCAACGCCGCGCATCCGCTGCTCGAACGGCTGCGCTTCCTGTCGATCTCGGCGAGCAATCTGGACGAGTTCTTCATGGTCCGCGTGGCGGGCCTGCGTGGCCAATTGTCGCAGGAGGTCGATCGCCTTTCCGCCGACGGCCTGACGCCGGGCCAGCAACTGACGCTCGCCGCCGCCGAGGCCGACCGGCTGATGGCCGAGCAGCAGAATGTGTGGCAGTCGCTGCGCCGCCAGCTGGCGGACAGCGGCATCACCGTGCTCGGCGCGCGCGAAGTGCCCGAAGAGGACGCCGCCTGGCTGGAAGCCTATTTTCGCGAGCAGATTTTCCCGATCCTCACCCCCCAGGCGCTCGATCCGGCGCACCCGTTCCCGTTCATCCCCAACAAGGGGATGAGCCTGATCTTCGATCTGTGCCGCCTGCGCGACAAGGCGATGTTCCGCGAGCTGGTGATGCTGCCAACCGCGCTCGGCCGCTTCGTCCGCCTGCCGGGCGAGGGCGCGCGCTACATGGCGATCGAAACGCTCATCAAGCGCTATTGCTGGCTGGTCTTCCCCGGTTACGAAGTGCGCGGCGCCGCCACCTTCCGTGTGCTGCGCGACAGCGATCTGGAAATCGAGGAAGAGGCGGAGGATCTCGTCCGCCACTTCGCCGCCGCGATCAAGCAGCGCCGGCGCGGCCGGGTGATCCGGCTGGAGCGCGAGCCCGATCTCCCCGCCGAGATCGAGGCGCTGCTGAAGGCCGAACTGGGCGGCGCGGACGGGATCATCACCGAAAGCGTCGGCTTTCTCGGCATGGGCGATCTGGCGGCGCTGGTCGACGAGGATCGGCCCGACCTGAAATTCACCCCCTTCACCCCGCGCTTCCCCGAGCGCATCCGCGAGTTTGGCGGCGATTGCTTCGCGGCGATCCGCGCCAAGGACATCGTCGTCCAGCATCCGTATGAGACGTTCGACGTGGTGCTCGCCTTTCTGCGCCAGGCGGCGGCGGACCCCGATGTCGTGGCGATCAAGCAGACGCTCTACCGCGCGGGCAAGCAGCCGGGCGTGATCAACGCGCTGATCGCCGCCGCCGAGGCCGGCAAATCGGTGACCGCCGTGGTCGAGCTGAAGGCGCGCTTCGACGAGGAGCAGAATCTGCTCTGGGCCTCCGCGCTCGAACGCGCGGGCGTGCAGGTGGTGTACGGCTTCATCGACTGGAAGACGCACGCCAAGGTTTCGATGGTGGTGCGCCGCGAAGGGGCGGAGTTCCGCACCTATTGCCACTTCGGCACCGGCAATTACCACCCGATCACCGCGCGCATCTATACCGACCTGAGCTTCTTCACCGCCGATCCGCGCATCGGGCGCGATGCGGCGCAGATGTTCAACTACGTCACCGGCTATCTCGAGCCGACCGACATGGAACTGGTGTGCATGAGCCCGCGCAACCTGCGCGGCCGGCTGTTCGAGCTGATCGACGCCGAGATCGCTTCGGCGCGCGCCGGCAAGCCGGCCGCGCTCTGGGCGAAAATGAACTCGCTGGTCGATCCCGCGATCATCGAGAAGCTGTATGAAGCGAGCAATGCCGGCGTACGGATCGAGCTGATCGTGCGCGGCATCTGCTGCCTGAAACCCGGCGTGCCCGGCATGAGCGAGCTGATCCGGGTGAAATCGGTGGTCGGCCGCTTCCTGGAACACAGCCGCATCTGGGCGTTCGGCAATGGCGCGGCGCTGCCCAATGACGATGCGCTGCTGTTCATCAGCTCGGCCGACTGGATGCCGCGCAATTTCGATCGCCGTGTCGAATATATGCTGCCGATCCTGAACCCCACGGTGCATATGCAGGTGCTCGATCAGGTGATGGTCGCCAATCTGATCGACACCGAGCAAAGCTGGGAATTGCAGGCCGATGGCAGCTATCGCCGGCTGGAGCCGGGCGCCAAGCCGTTCAACCTGCACCGTTATTTCATGACCAACCCGTCGCTTTCCGGGCGCGGCGCGGCGCTGAAGGGCGGGGCGGTGCCGCGCCTGTCGCTCAGCCGGGGCGCGGCGGTGGCGCGCGACTGATGGCGACCTTGTTCTTCGGCAAGGCGAAGGCCCGCCCGGCGGGCGTGGAGCCGCGCACCGCGATCATCGACATCGGATCGAACTCGATCCGCCTGGTCGTCTATCAGGGACCGGCGCGGCTGCCGGCGATTTTGTTCAACGAGAAGGTGATGGCGGGGCTGGGGCGCGGTTTCGCCGAAACGGGGGCGATCGACACCGCGGCGCTCGACCTCGCGCGGATGGCGCTCGCGCGGTTCGCCGCCGTCGCGCGGGAGATGGATGTCGCGGCGCTGAAAGTGGTCGCGACCGCGGCGGTGCGCGATGCGGCCAATGGCGGCGAACTCCTCGCGGAGGCGCGGGCGATGGGGCTGACGGTCGAATTGCTGTCGGGCGAGCAGGAGGCGCTGGGGGCGGGGCTGGGCGTGCTTTCCGCGATCCCCGAGGCGGACGGCATCGTCGGCGATCTCGGCGGCGGGAGCCTGGAACTGGTGCGGGTGAAGGACGGCGCGGTCCACGCGCGCGCCAGCTTCCCGCTCGGCGTGTTGCGGCTGCCGGCGCTCCGGGGCGAGGGGGCGCGCAAATTCGACCGCGCGGTCGATCGGCTGATCGCCGAGGCCGGCTGGGAAGGCGCGGGGGCGGGGCTGCCCTTCTACCTCGTCGGCGGATCGTGGCGCTCGCTCGCCCGGCTCGACATGCACCAGACCGGCTATGAGCTGCCGATCATCCACCAATATGAGATGCCGCCGGCCGCGATCGCGCGGCTCTCGCGGACGCTCGCGCACATCTCCAAGAGCACGCTGCGGGCGATTCCCAACCTGTCGTCGTCGCGCATCCCGACGCTGGGGGATGCCTGCGCGCTGCTCGGCGTGCTGCTGCGGCATCTGGGATCGAGCACGACGATCGTCTCCGCCTTCGGGCTGCGCGAGGGGCTGCTCTATGCGGCGCTCGCGCCCGAGGAGCGCGCGCTCGATCCGCTGATCGTCGCCGCGCGCGACGAGGGGCGGCGGCTGGGGCGCTTCCCCGAACATGGCGACCTGCTCGACGGCTGGATCGCGCCGCTGTTCGAGGGCGACGGCGCGCGACTGACGCGGCTGCGCCACGCCGCCTGCCTGCTCGCGGACGTGGGCTGGCGCGCCAACCCCGAATTCCGCGCCGAACGCGGCATGGAGATCGCGCTCCACGGCAATTGGGTCGCGATCGATGCCGCGGGCCGCGCGCTGGTGGCGCAGGCGCTGTTCACCTCGCTCGGCGGCGGGCTGACCTCGCCCGATCCGCTGCCGGCGCTCGCGGGCGCGGCCGAGCTGAAGCGTGCGGTCGCCAGGGGGCTGGCGATGCGGCTGGGGCAGCGCCTGTCGGGCGGGCTCGCCGGACCGCTCACCCGCTCGGCGCTGCGCGACGAGGGCGAGGCGCTGGCGTTGACGTTGAGCGGCGACGACCGCGCGCTCTATTCCGAAGCGGTCGAGCGCCGCCACAAGGCGCTGGCCGGCGCGCTCGGGCGACCGGCGGTGGTGCGGGTGGG
The DNA here is from genome assembly GCA_002083435.1 of Proteobacteria bacterium SG_bin6. Taxonomy (GTDB): domain Bacteria; phylum Pseudomonadota; class Alphaproteobacteria; order Sphingomonadales; family Sphingomonadaceae; genus Sphingomonas. Next base: position 16,801 of record LWDJ01000029.1, read on the forward strand.
CTAGGCCTCCTCCGCCCGCGTCATCTTCAGCTTGCCGCCGCGCACCGTGAAGCCCAGCCGCCCCTCGACCAGCGCGAGCGCGTCCTTGCCGAACTGCTCGTAGCGCCAGCCCTCCAGCATCGGCAGCCCCTGGCGCTGGCCGGCGGCGAGCGCCTCCAGCTCGTCGCTGCGGGCGAGGAGTTTCGCCGCCACATCAATGTCACGCGCGCGGATCTTCAGAAGCAGTTTCAACAGATCGGCGACCAGCGCGCCGTCCTTGCCCAGCCCGGGCTTGCGATCGTCGCGCGGCGGCATTTCGCTGGCTGACATCGGCCGCGCATCCTCCAGCGCCGCCATCAGCCGCGCGCCGATGTCGTTCCCCGCCCAGCTCGCCGAGAGGCCGCGCACCTTCGCCAGATCGGCCTGCTTCTTGGGCGGCGACAGCGCCAGGTCGGCGAGCGTCTCGTCCTTCACGATCCGCCCGCGCGGCAGATCCTTGGTCTGCGCCTCGATCTCGCGCCAGCGGGCGAGCGCCTTCAGCCGGCCGAGCACTTCGGGCTTGCGCCCTTGGATGCGCACCCGCTGCCACACCTGATCGGGGTCGTTGCGGTAATTGCCCGGCTCGGCGATGCGCTCCATCTCCTCGTCGAGCCAGGCGCCGCGCCCGGTCTTGCGCAGCCGGTCGAGCATCTTGGGGAAGATCGTCGCCAGATGCGTCACGTCGCCGATGGCGTATTCGATCTGGCGCTTGTCGAGCGGGCGGCGGCTCCAGTCGGTGAAGCGCGCGCCCTTGTCGATGCCGATCCCCAGGAACGCCTCGACCAGGTTCGAATAGCCGATCTGCTCGCCCATCCCCAGCGCCATCGCCGCGATCTGGGTGTCGAACAGCGGGTGCGGGGTCTTGCCGGTGAGGTTGTAGATGATCTCGATGTCCTGCCCGCCGGCGTGGAACACCTTCAGCACCTCCTCATTGTTCACAAGCAGTTCGAGCAGCGGCCCCAGATCGAGATCGGGCGCCTTGGGATCGATCGCCGCGGCTTCGTTCTCGTCGGCGATCTGGATCAGGCACAGCTCGGGCCAATAGCTGTTCTCGCGCATGAACTCGGTATCGACCGTGATGAAACGCGCTTGCGACAAGCGGTGGCAGAGATTGGCGAGCGTGGCAGAGTCGGTGATCAGATCGTGAATGTGCATGGCATCCGGTAGCACCACCATCGGCCAGCGGCCAGACCGGGCATATCCCAAGCCAAGCGAAGCGGCTCGCCGGCGAAACTATGTGAACGGATTGAAATCTCGCCGCGTTTTCACCGCACCCACCAGGTTCGGGAGGAAGACGATGGCGGAGACGCCCAAATCCAAGGGGAGTGGCCGCGGTTTCGCGGCGATGGATGCCCAACGCCAGCGCGAGATCGCGCGCATGGGCGGCAAGGCGAGCGGGGGCAATTTCAAGAACAATCCCGCGCGGGCGGCGGCGGCGGGCCGGGCGGGCGGCAAGGTATCGGGCGGCAACTTCGCCAACGATCCGCAGCGCGCCGCCGAGGCCGGGCGCAAGGGTGGCGAGGCGAGCCACCGCGGCGCCAATGACGGCGAACCATAGCCGCGCTTGACAAGCGCCGCGCCAACACCCGATGGGCGCGGCCATGCATAGCTATCGCACCCATAACTGCGCCCAGTTGCGCGCCGCCGATGTCGGCCAGACCGTCCGCCTTTCCGGCTGGGTCCACAAGAAGCGCGACCATGGCGATCTGGTGTTCGTCGATCTGCGCGATCATTACGGCATTACCCAGATCGTGACCGAGGTCGACGGCCCCGCCTTCGCGGTGATCGAGGGGCTGCGCAGCGAGAGCGTGGTCACCATCACCGGCGAGGTCGTCGCTCGCGCGGCCGAGGCGGTGAATCCGAACCTCGCCACCGGCGCGATCGAAGTGCGCGCGCGCGAAGCGGTGGTGCAATCGGCGGCGCAGGATCTGCCGATGCCGGTCGCGGGCGAATCCGAATATCCCGAGGATATTCGCCTGCGCTACCGCTTCCTCGATCTGCGGCGCGAGAAGGTTCATGCCAACATCATGCTGCGCGCGCAGGTGATCGCCTCGCTGCGCCAGCGGATGATCGGCCAGGGCTTCACCGAGTTCCAGACGCCGATCCTCACCGCCTCGTCGCCGGAGGGCGCGCGCGATTATCTGGTGCCGAGCCGGGTGCATCCGGGCAAGTTCTACGCGCTTCCCCAGGCGCCGCAGATGTTCAAGCAGCTGCTGATGGTCGCGGGCTTCGATCGCTATTTCCAGATCGCCCCCTGCTTCCGCGACGAGGATGCCCGCGCCGACCGTTCGCCGGGCGAATTCTACCAGCTCGATTTCGAGATGAGCTTCGTGACGCAGGACGATGTGTTCGCCGCGATCGAGCCGGTGCTGCACGGGGTGTTCGAGGAGTTCGCCGATTGGCAGGGCAAGGGGCGCACCGTCTCGCCGCTGCCGTTCAAGCGCATTCCCTATCGCGAATCGATGCTGAAATACGGGAATGACAAGCCCGATCTGCGCAACCCGCTCGTCATCACCGATGTCTCGGCGCTGTTCGAGGGATCGGGCTTTGGCCGCTTCGCCGCGATCGTGGCGGCGGGCGACGTCGTGCGCGCGATCCCGGTGCCCAACACGGCGGACAAGAGCCGCAAATTCTTCGACGATATGAACGCCTGGGCGCAGAGCGAGGGCTTTCCCGGCCTGGGCTATGCGACACGCAAGGGCGGCGTGTTCGGCGGGCCGATCGCCAACAACCATGGCGAGGCGGGGATGGCCGCGATCGCCCAAGCGCTGGGGCTGGGGCCGGACGACGGCGTGTTCTTCGCCGCCGGCAAGGAAGCGCAGGCCGCGAAACTCGCCGGCCTCGCGCGGACGCGGGTGGGCCAGCAACTCGGCCTGATCGACGAAAAGCGCTTTGAATTCTGCTGGATCGTCGATTTTCCGATGTTCGAATATGATGAGGACGCGAAGAAGATCGACTTCTCGCACAATCCTTTCTCGATGCCGCAGGGCGAGCTGGACGCGCTCGAGACCAAGGATCCGCTCGATATCCTGGCGTATCAGTATGATATCGTCTGCAACGGGATCGAGCTGTCGTCGGGCGCGATCCGGAACCACCGGCCCGAGATCATGTACAAGGCGTTCGAGATCGCGGGCTATAGCCGCGCCGATGTCGATGCGAACTTCGCCGGGATGATCAACGCCTTCAAATATGGCGCCCCGCCGCACGGCGGCTCGGCGCCGGGCGTGGACCGGATCGTGATGCTGCTGGCGGACGAGCCCAATATCCGCGAGGTCATCACCTTCCCGATGACGCAGAAGGCCGAGGATCTGATGATGGGCGCGCCTTCGGCGGTGACGCTGAAGCAGCTGCGCGAGCTGCATATCCGCACGGTCGACTAGCCGCGGTGGGGGCGGGGGCGATCGAGTGTCGCGGCTGGGCGCGGTTGGGCGGCGCGATAGCCCAGCGTAAGGACGAGGCTCGCCCCGCTGCTGATCGGCTGACCCGCCATTTCGAGAATAACGCCGTCGCCCCGGCCCCCGAGCCGGGGCTTGGCTTCTTCTACCCTGGGCGCAAGGCAGCCTAGCCCCGTGTCACGCACGGGGCGACATGGGGGATGGGAATGGGCTGGCCCGCGCCACCCCATTCCCGCCACCCTGGCCTTGAGCCGGGGTCCCGCTGCCTTTGGCGCCGCAGGAATAGCGGCACCCCGGCTCAAGGCCGGGGAGACGCGAGGATGGGCATGATGGACGTCGCTGCTCCTGGTCCGCCCCAATCGCTCAACCGCAGCCTTGGCCCCCTGGGCGTCCTTTTCCTCACCCTTTCGGTCGCGAGCCCCGTCTCCTCGCTGTTCGCGACCGTGCCCGGGATGCTCCACGCCGCCGGCACCGGCGCGATCTGGGCGATGGCGCTGGCGAGCGTCATCTGCGTGGCGACCGCTTATGTCTATGCCGAGCTGTCCTCCTGCTGGCCGGTGGCGGGCGGCGAATATGTGTTCGTCGCGCGCACGCTGGGGCCGATGGCGGGGTTCGTGATGCTCGGCGTCAACCTGTTCAACAATGTGCTGTTCCCGCCGATCCTGGGGCTGGGCCTCGCGGCGGTGTTGGGCGCGGTGGTGCCGGGCGTGCCGCAGGTGCCGCTCGCGCTCGCGGTGGTGGTCGCGGCGACGCTGGTCGCGTTGCTCGAAATCCGGGTGAACGCCTGGATCACCGGCGTCTTCCTGCTCATCGAACTGCTGGCGGTGCTCGCGGTGGTTTGGGCGGGGATCGCGTTGCCCGAGCGCGGCTTTTGGCTGTTCCTCACCGACCCCGTGATGCCCGGCAGCGGCGCGGCGCTGCCCGGGAGGGGCGTTTCGATCGGTGTCGCCGCCGCGATCGCGACGCTCGCGCTCAACGGCTTCGGTGTCGCGGTCTATTTCGGCGAGGAGATGCGCGCGGCGCCGGCACGGATCGGCCGGGTGATCCTGTGGGCGGCGTTGCTGACCATCGCGATCGAGGGCCTGCCGATCGCCGCGGTGCTGATCGGCGCCCCCGATCTGCCCGCGCTGCTGGCGATGGACGATCCGTTCGGCTTCCTCGTCTCCCGCCGGCTCGGCCGGCTGGCGGGGGAGGCGGTGGCGCTGGGCGTCGCGGTCGCGATCATCAACGCCGCGATCGCGAGCATCCTGTCGACCGCGCGCTTCTTCTACGGCACCGGCCGCGACCGCTGCTGGGGGGCGCCGTGCGACGCGCTGATGGCGGCGATCCACCCGCGCTTCGGCTCGCCCTGGATCGCGACGCTCGCGACGGGCGGGCTGGGGGCGTTGTGCTGCTTGGTCCCGCTGCCGCTGCTGCTCGTCGCGAGCGGGCTGGGGCTGACCGCGATCTATGCTGGCATCGCGCTCGCCGCGATCGTTGGGCGGGTGCGGGGCGCGACGGCGGGGGCGCCGTTCCGGATGCCATGGTTTCCGCTCGCGCCGGTGGTCACGCTCGCCGCGAGCCTGTATCTGGTCGTGCTCAACGCGCTCGATGCGGGCGAGGGGCGGACGGGGTTGATCGTCACCGCCGCGCAGATCGCGCTGTCGGCGCTCTATTATCTGTTGGTCGTGCGACCGCGCGGCGCCTGGACCGTTCATTTGCCGGTGACGACATGACAATTAACCTCAAAAACTTTGAACAAACTACTGACTATCAGGGTGATTACGATGTCGATCTGAAGGTGTTGCAGGCTCGGCTCGCCCGACTTCAGGTAGCGCATCTTTGCCACAAACGCCGCGCCGTGATCGTGTTCGAAGGCTGGGACGCGGCGGGCAAGGGTGGGGCGATCAAGCGCCTGACCGCCGAATGGGACCCGCGCTATTTCGAGGTTTTTCCCATCGCGGCCCCCTCCGCCGAGGAGCGCGCCCGCCACTTTCTCTGGCGCTTCTGGACGCGGCTACCGGCCGCCGGCAACATCGCGGTGTTCGATCGCAGCTGGTACGGCCGCGTCCTTGTCGAACGGGTCGAAGGTTTCGCGAGCGAGCCCGAATGGCGCCGCGGCTATGACGAGATCAACGAATTCGAGGCGCAGCAGGCCGACAGCGGCACGACCATCATCAAGCTGTTCCTCCACATCACCCAGAAGGAGCAGGACAAACGCCTGCGTGAGCGGCTGGAAGACCCGTGGAAACGCTGGAAGACGGGCCTCGACGATTATCGCAACCGGGCGCGGCGGCAGGATTATCTGGAAGCGATGGCCGAAATGTTCCGCCGCACCGATACGCGCTGGGCGCCCTGGGTCGCGATCGACGCCAATGACAAGAAGGCGGCACGGATCGCGGCGCTGAAGGCGGTGGCCGATCGGCTCGAGGCGTTCGTGCCGCTGGAACCGCCGCCGCTCGACCCCGAGCTGGCGCGCGTCGCGAAGGCGGCGCTGGGAGAATGAGTGCTCACCCCATTGCCAGCGCGTCGATCGCGCCTTGCAGGATGTAGCTCGCCGCAAGCTTATCGACGCGCTCGGCGCGCTTGGCGCGGGAGAGATCCTCGGCGATCATCTGGCGTTCGACCGCCTGGGTCGACCAGCGCTCATCCCACAATAATATGGGGCCAAGATCGGCGCAGTTGCGCGCGAAGGCGCGGGTCGATTGGGTGCGCGGGCTGTCGCTGCCGTCCAGGTTGAGCGGCAGGCCGATCACGACGCCCTTCACCGCCTGCGCGGCGATCAGCCCGGCGAGTGCGGCCTTGTCGGCGGTGAATTTGGTGCGCCGGATGAGCAGGGCGGGGCTCGCGAAATGCCATTCGGCGTCGCAGAGCGCGGTGCCGATCGTCTTGGTGCCCACGTCGAGCCCCAGCAGCCGCCCGCCCTGGGGAAGCGCGACGCGGAAGGCGGCGGGGTCGGTGGTGATGAGCATGGGGGCGTTATGGCGCGCCGGGGCGCGTCGTTCCAGCGGCCGCTAACCCGCCAGCCGCCGCGCAACATCCGCGCGCACATTCGCCCAGAACAGGCTGTAATCGAACACATGATAATTGTTCCCCGGCAGCACGAAGCTGGGGAATTGGATGGGCGGCGTGCCGATCAGCAATATGCCCCGGCCCGAGCAGCGCGCCGCGATCTTGCCGGGCTCGATCGTCGCGGTCTTCAGATCGGCCGAGGGGACCAGCGTGCCGAGATTGGCGCTCGCCGGCGCCTCGGCATCGGGCGTGCCGGTGAGCGGATTGGTGCACACCAGCGCCGTCCCGCGCCGCGCCGCGCCGGTGAAGCCGGGCGTAGCGTCGAAGGTATCGAGGATCAGGCTGGGATCAGCCGGCTCGCCAAAACTCTGCCAGCTCAGCAGGCAACCTCGCTGGGTGGGGGTACGGCATTCGGGCAGGCCGAGCGCGGGTAGGTCGGCGGTGCGCGACACCGGCCAGCCGACGACATAGGCCGCGACGATGCGCGATGCGAGCGGCTTACCCGCGACGCGCTCGCGCAGCAGCCGCGTCAGGTGGAGCGCGCCCTGGCTGTGCCCGGCGAGGATGATCGGGCGATCCGGCCCCGCCTGCGCCAGGAACGCATCGAACGCCGCCAGCACGTCACCATAGGCCAGATCGAGCGCCTGTTGTGCCGCTTGCTGGTTAGTAAGGAACGCGCCGAAAGTCGCCTGGCGATAATGCGGCGCCCAGATGGCGGCCGATTCGTTGAACGCGCTCGCCTGGCCGCGCAGGAACAGCGCCGCACGGTCATTGGCGGTCGCGTCATCGAGTGGGGCGTTCCAGCGGGCGCGCTCCAGATACGAAGTCGGGTGGATGAAGAACAAAGCCGCCTGGGGCGCCGCCGTGGCTGGCTTATAGCCCGGCGGCGTCCAGAGGGCCGGATTACTCGGCTTGTCAGGCCGCGCGATCCACATGTTGGGATCGGCATAAGCCTGCGCGCGCACCGGCACCTGCGCTTCGAATGCGGCGCTAGGCACCAGCGCGGCGCGCATCATGTGCGCGCCGAACAGGCGAAAGGCAAGCAGAGAGCCAAGCGCGATCACAACCAGAATCACCACCAAATAGAGAAATTTACGAGCCAAAGCGTACTCCGAACCTTAAGCCGGCGCCGATACCGCCCGAGCCCTCATATGCGCATTGTGCGGCGCAACATCAACGCGCGGACTGGCGAAACTCTCCTGATGCGTGCCGCGGACGGTTGCACGGGGCGCGCGGGCGGTGCTAGCCGCGCTCGCATGGCAGTCGATATTCCCACCGTGAAACGGATCGCGGGCCTCGCGCGCATCGCGATCAGCGAGGACGAGGCGGCGCGGCTCGCGCCCGAGCTTGGCAACATCCTCGGCAGGATCGAGCAACTGGGCGAGGTGGACGTGAGCGAGGTCGCGCCGATGACGGCGGTGATCCCCAATCATCTGCGCCTGCGCGACGATGTGGTGAGCGATGGCGACGTTCGCGATAAGGTGCTGGCCAACGCGCCCCAGGCCGAGCATGGCTTCTTCACCGTGCCCAAGGTGATCGAATGAGCGCGCTCACCGATCTCGGGATCGCGGCGATCCGCGACGGCGTGCGCGATGGCAAATTCTCCGCGCGCGAAGTGGCCGAGGCCTTCGTCGCCGCGGTCGAAAAGGCGCGGCCTCTCAACGCGTTCCTCGTGGAAACCCCCGATCACGCGCTCGCCGCGGCCGATGCCGCCGACGCGGCGCGCGCGGCGGGCGAGACGCCGAAGCCGCTCGCCGGCGTGCCGATCGGCATGAAGGACCTCTTCTGCACCAAGGGCGTACCGACCACCGCCGCCAGCCTGATCCTCGATGGCTTCACGCCAACCTATGAGTCGACCGTCTCGGGCAATTTGTGGGCGGCCGGCGCGGGGATGCTCGGCAAGCTGAACATGGACCAGTTCGCGATGGGCTCTTCGAACGAGACCAGCGCCTATGGCAATGTCATCTCGCCGTGGCGCCGCAACGATGGCGGCAACGCGCCGCTCGCGCCGGGTGGTTCGTCGGGCGGCTCCTCGGCGGCGGTAGCGGCGCGCATCGCGCCGGGGGCGACGGGCACCGACACCGGCGGCTCGATCCGCCAGCCGGCGGCGTTCACCGGCATTTCGGGCATCAAGCCAACCTATGGCCGCTGCTCGCGCTGGGGTGTCGTCGCCTTCGCGTCGTCGCTCGATCAAGCGGGGCCGATGGCGCGCGACGTGCGCGACTGCGCGATCATGCTTCAGGCGATGGCCGGGTTCGATCCCAAGGATGCCACCTCGCTCGATCTGGCCGTGCCCAATTGGGAAGCGGGATTGTCGAGTAATCTCAACGGGAAGCGCATCGGCATTCCCAAGGAGTATCGGGTCGACGGGATGCCGCCCGAGATCGAGGCGCTGTGGCAGCAGGGCATTGCCTGGGTGCGCGACGCGGGCGCGGAGATCGTCGACGTATCGCTGCCGCATACCAAGTACGCGCTGCCAGCCTATTACATCATCGCCCCGGCCGAGGCTTCGTCGAACCTGGCGCGCTATGATGGCGTGCGCTATGGGCGGCGCGACCTGCCCGAAGGCGCGAACCTGCAGGAAATGTACGCCGCGACCCGCGCCGCCGGCTTCGGCGACGAGGTGAAGCGCCGCATCATGATCGGCACTTATGTTTTGTCCGCAGGCTTTTACGACGCTTATTACACACAAGCGCAGAAGGTTCGCGCGCTGATCGCCCGCGATTTCGAGCGCGCCTGGGCGCAGTGCGACCTGCTGCTGACCCCGACCGCGCCTTCGGCCGCCTTCGCGCTGGGTGAGAAATCGGCCGATCCGATCGCGATGTATTTGAACGACGTCTTCACCGTGCCCTCCTCGCTCGCCGGGCTGCCGGCGATGAGCGTGCCGGGCGGGCTCGATGGGGCGGGGCTGCCGCTAGGGTTGCAGATCATCGGCAAGCCGCTTGACGAGCAGGGCGTGCTCGATGCGTGCCTCGCGATCGAGGAGCGGGCGGGGTTCATCGCGCGGCCCGAGGCGTGGTGGTAGGTGCACTGGGCATTCGAAACGGCGCTGGAGATTGCCTGGGCGTCGTCGAGGGCGTGTTAGAGGGGCTGGCTGAGGAAAAGCCCCGTCGCAGGCCGCCGCAGTCCACCGCACCACCGCCGCCACGTCCGTGCATGGACCATGACGACGCCGCCTGATAGACTGGGAGCATGGGCACGCTTATTCGAATGTCACCCGAAGGTCAGGTTACTATCCCAACGGATGTTCGGGAGGCCCTGGGGCTTCGCGCAGGTGAGCCGGTGGTGTTCGAGCGCAATTTAGCCGGCGAAATGGTCATCCGCAAAGCGAGCCATGACGATGAACCGCTTGCTCGTCGGGTAGCAGAAATGCGCGAGGTGAGCCGCCGCTTCGCTCATTTGCGCGACGGTCGCCCGACCGATGAGATCATGCGCGACCTACGTGGGGACGATCCTTTCCCGCCATGATTATGCTCGACACGAATGTCCTCGTCGATTTAATCGAAGAAGACGATGTTTGGTTTAATTGGTCCGCAACTGCAGTTGCTCGGGCGGCGAAATCCGAACTCGTCACGGTGAGTCCGGTTGTCATTGGGGAATTGGCGTCGGGAGGGCGCATTTTGCCCGCGATGGTATCCTTGCTACAGCAGCTAGATATCATGATTTGGCAGCTTGATGCACCAGCAGCGCAATTGGCCGGCGAAGCCCATCGAGCGTATCGGCAGGCAGGAGGCAAGCGAGAAAAATTGCTTTCCGATTTTCTGATCGGAGGCCATGCAGCCGCCGAAGACGCCACCTTGATTACCCGCGATCCTCGTCGCTACCGAGCCTATTTTCCCCAACTTCCCCTCATCACGCCCGAGACCGAACATGGCTGACGCATCCCCCTATCTCATCCCTGGCGCGACCGGCGATTGGGAGGTCGTGATCGGCCTCGAAGTCCATGCCCAGGTCGTGAGCAACGCCAAGCTCTTTTCAGGCGCGGCGACTGCATTCGGGGCGGAGCCAAACACGCAGGTGAGCCTGGTCGACGCGGCGATGCCGGGGATGCTGCCGGTGCCAAACGAGGAGTGCATCCGCCAGGCGGTGCGCACGGGGCTCGCGATCAATGCCCAGATCAACAAATGGTCGCGCTTCGATCGCAAGAATTATTTCTACGCCGATCTGCCGCAGGGCTATCAGATCAGCCAGCTCTACCATCCGCTGGTGGGCGAGGGCGCGGTCGAGATCGAAGTGGGGGACGAGACCAAGCGGATCGGGGTCGAGCGCATCCATGTCGAGCAGGATGCCGGCAAGCTGATGCACGATCAGCATCCGACGCGCTCCTATGTCGATCTCAACCGGTCGGGTGTCGCGCTGATGGAGATCGTCAGCCGTCCGGATATGCGTTCTCCGGCTGAAGCAGGCGCTTATCTGACGAAGCTGCGGGCGATTCTGCGCTATGTCGGCAGTTGCGACGGCAATATGGACCAGGGCTCGATGCGCGCCGACGTGAATGTCAGCGTCCGCCGCCCCGGCGCGCCGTTCGGCACGCGGACCGAGACCAAGAACGTCAATTCGGTTCGTTTCGTGATGCAGGCGATCGAGCATGAGGCGAAGCGCCAGATCGACGTGATCGAAAGCGGTGGCCGCATCGTCCAGGAAACCCGGCTGTTCGATCCAGATAAGGGCACCACGCGCTCGATGCGTTCCAAGGAAGATGCACACGACTATCGCTATTTCCCCGATCCGGACCTGTTGCCGCTGGAGCTGGACGACGCGTTCATCGAGGATTGCCGCGCGTCCCTCCCCGAACTGCCCGACGCCAAGCGCGCGCGCTATGTCGCCGCGGGCGTCACCCCATACAATGCCGGCGTGCTGACCGCCGAGGTTGAAAGCGCGCGCTGGTTCGACGCGCTGCTGGCAGCCGGCGCCCAGCCCTCCCAAGCGTCGAACTGGGTGACGAGCGAGTTGTTCGGCGCGCTCAACCGGCTGGGGCGCGATATCGCGGACAGCCCGGTCAGCCCCGTTCAGGCGGCCGAGTTGTTGAAGCTGGTGGCCGATGGCACGCTGTCGAACACGCTCGCCAAACAGGTGTTCGAGATCATGCTCGAAACGGGCGACGACGCGGGCAAGATTGTCGAGGAACGCGGGCTGAAGCAGACCAGCGACACCGGCGCGATCGAGGCCGAAATCGCCAAGGTGATGGCCGCGAACGAGGACAAGGTCGCCGATTATCGTGGCGGCAAAGACAAATTGTTCGGCTTCTTCGTCGGCCAGGTGATGAAGGCGATGGGCGGCAAGGCCAACCCCGCGGTGGTCAACGAGCTGCTGAAGAAAGCGCTGGGATAAGCCGGTTTCCGAGGGGAATGTTGGGCAAAGTTTAACCGCGAGCCGATAAGGCTCGCACATGCCCGCGGTGTTCCTGACGATCGATACCGAGCTGGTCTGGCGCCATCACGTCGCCGGGCTGCCGATCGCGACTCAGTTCGAGCGCAGTTTCGAGCCGGCGGGGGTCGGCATTTCCTATCAGCTGGAGATATTGCGTGATTTCGGGCTGAACGCGTGCTTCTTCATCGATCCGATGCCGGCGCATGTTTATGGCCTCGCGCCGATCCGACGTATCGTCGAGACGATCCTCGCCGCCGGGCAGGAAGTGCAGCTGCATCTTCACCCCAATTGGTACGGCGCGATGGTGGGGGACCAGGGGCGGAATCACGGACCGTTCGAGCTGATCGGCCGCTCCCCGGACGAGCAGGCCGATTTCATCGCCCAGGCGCGGGCGCTGCTGATCGAAGCGGGCGCGCCGCCCCCGATCGCGTTTCGCGCGGGCAGCTATGCCGCCGATGATGCGACGCTCGCCGCGCTTGCCGGGCTCGGTTTCACTTATGACAGCAGCCATAATGGCTCGATGCAGCCCTGGCCCTCGCGCGTGGGGCTGGCGCCGGCGCAGGTGGCACCGTGTCGCCATGCCGGCGTGATCGAGCTGCCCGTGAGCCTGATCGAGGAGCGCCCCGGTCGGCTACGCACTTTTCAGATCTGCGCGCTCTCGGCCGCCGAGATGCGTGCGGCGCTCGATCACGCGGTTACCGCCGATCATGCGGCGGTGGTGATCGTGAGCCACGGTTTCGAACTCGCCAATCGTGCAGGCACCGGCGCGAACGCGGTACATGTCCGCCGGTTCGAGGCGCTGTGCGCGATGCTCGCCGAAAGCGGCGATAGTCTGGCGACGACGCGCTTCGATAGCCGCGCGCCGCTGCCGCTCGATCGCCGGGATACGCCGCTGCCGCCGAGCGAAGCGCGGCTGCGCTGGCGCCAGGTCGAGCAGCTCTGGTCGAACATGGTCGCCGAGCACGCGACATGAGCGCGGTCAGTCTGCCGCTCAAATTCCAGCTCGGTGCGCGCACCCTGTTCGCGATCCCGCGCTGGTTGGTGCGCGTGCCGCTGTCGCTGGAGGCGGCACTGGGCACCGCGCTGCCCGCGCTGCCCCCGCTGCCGGCCGAGGCGGATGGATATAGCCTCACCTCGCTTCCCGCCACCTGGGTGCCCGCCGTCGCGCGACAGGGCCTGATCGCGTTCGAGCGCCAGGCTTATACCCGCCATTTCGTCGATCTGCGCCAGGGCGAGACCGCTTTCCTCGCGGGGCTGAGCGCGAACACCCGATCGGGCATCAAGCGCAAGGCGAAGAAGCTGGGCGGGGCGGGGATGATGATCCGTGCCTATCGCACGCCTGATGAGCTGGCGGCGTTTCACGCGCTCGCCGCGCCCCTCGCCGCGCGCACCTATCAGGCGCGACTGCTGGGGAGCGCGCTCCCCGCCGACCCGGGCTTTGTCGCGACGATGCTCCGTCAGGCGGCCGCCGATCAGGTCCGCGCCTGGCTGCTGCTGATCGAGGATCGGCCGGCGGCCTATCTCTATTGTCCGGCGGACGGCGCCACGCTGCGCTATGACTATGTCGGCCACGATCCCGATTTCGCCGAACTCTCACCTGGCTCGGTGCTGTTGTTCGAGGCGCTCAAGGGGCTGCTGGCCGAAGGGTGTTTCGGCCGGTTCGATTTCACCGAGGGCGAGGGGCAGCACAAGCGTCAATTCGCGAGCGGCGGGGTCGATTGCCGCGACCTGCTGCTGCTGCGGCCGACGCTCGCGAACCGGGCGGCGCTGGCCGCGCTCGCGGCGTTCGATGGCGGTGCGGCGCGGGCGAAGGCGCTGGTCGGACGGCTGGGGCTCGAACGGATGGCGCGGCGGTTGCGCCGGTAGCGCGTCGCGTCCCAATCGACGCCCGTTGCTTGCCGCGCTAACGCTTGGCCATGCACGTGCGCGCGCCCGCCATCCTGCTCACCGCGCGGCCGCACGGCGAGCACGGCGTCGTCGCGCGCGCGCTGACCGAGACGGCGGGGGTGCAGCCCGGTTATGTGCGGGGCGGCCGCTCGCGTGCGCTGCGGCCGGTGCTTCAGCCGGGCAATGCGTTGCTCGGCGAGTGGCGCGCGCGCACCGATACTCAGCTCGCCGCGCTGACCGTAGAGCTGCTCCACAGCCGTGCGCCGCTGTTCGCCGAGCCGCTCGCCGCCGCCGCCATCGAGTGGCTCACCGCGCTGACCGCCGCGACGCTGCCCGAGGCGCAGCCCTATCCTCGGCTCTATGCCGGGCTCGACGCGGTATTGCGCGCGATCGAAGCGGCGCCCGCCGCGCGCGATTGGGCGGCGGCGCTGGTGCGCTACGAATTGCTGCTGCTCGCCGAACTGGGATTCGGGCTCGATCTTTCAGCCTGCGCGGCGACTGGCGCGTGCGACAACCTCGCTTATGTCAGCCCCAAGAGCGGGATGGCGGTAAGCGCCGCGGCGGGGGCGCCCTATGCCGCCAAGCTGCTGCCGCTGCCGGCGTTCCTACTGGAGGGCGGGTCGGCCGATTGGGCGGCGGTGCTGAACGGCCTAGCCCTCACCGGCCATTTCCTAACGCGCGACCTGCTGGTGGGCCGCGCCGCGGAAGCGCTGACGGCGCGCGCGCGGTTGATCGATCGGCTCGCCCCGTTGGCGCCCCCGCCAGACGCGGGGTAACAGGCGCTTAACCATGAATGGGATAAGACCGGGGCGATGGAAGGCGCGGCGATGCTGATGACGCGGGAGGCCGGACACGCGGCCGACCTGCTCGATCTGGCGGTGGTGATCCCCACCTTCAACGAGGCGGCGAACGTGCCGCGCCTCGTCGCGCTGCTCGATACGGCACTCGCTGGGCTCGTCTGGGAAGCGATCTTCGTCGATGACGACAGCCCGGACGGCACCGCCGATGCCGCCCGCGCGCTCGCCCGTGCCGACCGGCGGGTACGGGTGATCCAGCGGATCGGCCGGCGCGGGCTTTCCTCGGCCTGCGTCGAAGGGATGTGCGCGACGGCGGCCCCGCTCGTCGCGGTGATAGACGGCGATCTGCAGCATGACGAGACTCTGCTGCCGAAGATGGTCGCGGCGCTCAGGGCTGATCCGGCGCTCGATCTCGTCATCGGCTCGCGCTTCGTGGCAGGCGGCGGGACCGGGGCGTGGGACCGCGACCGTGTCGCCAAGTCGGCCTTCGCGACCAAGCTCGCCCGCGCGGTGCTGAAGGCCGAGCTCAACGATCCGATGAGCGGTTTCTTCATGATCCGCAGCGAGATCGTGCGCGGTCTGGTGCCCGCGCTTTCGGCGATCGGCTTCAAGATCCTGCTCGACATCATGACGACCGCGCGGCGGCCGCTCAACTTCATCGAGCTGCCCTATAGCTTCCGCACCCGTGCGGTGGGGGAGAGCAAGCTCGATCACGTCGTCGCGATGGAATATCTGATCGCGCTCTATGATCGGCTCGCGGGGCGGATCGTGCCGGCGCGCTTCGCGCTGTTCGCCTGTGTCGGCGCGTTCGGCGTGCTGGTGCATATGGCGATCCTGGGCGGTGCCTGGGGGCTGGGCGGTGATTTCCTCGCGAGCCAGATATTGGCGGCCTTTGGGGCGATGACCGCGAACTTCTTCCTGAATAACGCGCTCACTTATCGCGATCGGCGGTTGAGAGGCACGCGGGCCTTGATCGATGGCTGGGTGTCGTTCTGCGCGGTGTGCGCGGTGGGTCTCGTCGCCAATATCGGCGTCGCGGGCTTCGTGCATGAGGCGCAGCACGGCAGCTGGGCGGGATCGGCGCTGGTTGGCGTGCTGGTGGGCGCGGTGTGGAATTACGCGCTGTCGTCGCGTTTCGTCTGGGGGCGCTATTAGGGCCAGCCCGGCAGCAGCGCGTAACGCTTGAAGGCGAGCGGTCCTTCGAGCGGCGCGGCGCTGAGCGCGGGATAGTAGTAAGCGAACACCAGCGCGGCGGCGACGAGCAGCGCCTCCGCCACCCAGCGGCGCCGGAGCGCCTCCGCGAGCGCGACGATCGCCAGGCCCAGGAACAGGCTCGGCAGCAAATAATAATAGAGGAAGCCGATCTTCTTGGGGATCAAGAGCAGCACGCCGTAGCTCGCGAGCCACAGCCCGGCGGGCGCAAGCAGGGTCGGCGAACGCCGCATCACCCCCAGCGCCAGGCACCCCAGCACCGCCGCCAGCCCCGCCCAGAAGACGACCGGGTTGCCGACCAGCAGCACTGCGCGCCACACACCGTCAACGGGCTCATACAAATACCAGATCGGTCGCAGATCGAGCGGCCAGCTCCAGGCGGGCGACTGATAGGTGTGCGGCGGATAGGTCTGGGTCTGGGCTCGGTACATCTCCAGTTGGCGCGGCAGCAACTGTGACAGCGTCAGCGGATCGTGCCTGACGACGAAGCCGGGCAGGAACGCCAGGAAATAAGCGGCGAGGCTCACCGTGCCCAAGGCGAGGCTCGCGTGCCATCGGCGTGTGCCAGCAATCAGCAGCGCGAGGCAGGCGAGCGCGATGAACGGCGCCGCACCCCATTTGCACGCGGTCGCCGCGCCCATCAGCGCGCCCGCCAGCGCGATCGTCGCCGTTCGCCGGCTTTGCCAGGCCGCGAACAGCACGGCGGTGCCGCTCAGCAGCAGCGCCGCCATGAAGATGTCGAGCATCGCGATCCGGCTCTGGACGAAGAGCAGGAAGTTGACGAGCGCGAAGCCGGTCGCGACCGCGGCCGGCCGATCGCGCCCCAAAATCCGCCGGCAGATCGCGAACAGCGCCACCACGCACAGCGCGCCCGCGACCGCAGAGAACAGGCGCCAGCCGAACGGAGTATCGCCGAACAGCTTGATGCCCGCCGCCATGATCGCCTTGGCGAGCGGCGGATGCTCGGTGTTGACCAGCGAATGCCCCGCCGCCAGCCGGCGCGCGGCATCGGTATAATAGACCTCGTCGAAATAGGCGCGGTCGGGGCGGGCGAGGTTGGGCAGGAACAGCGCGAGCGCCACGGTTCCCAGCGCGGCGCCGATCGCCCGGCTTCGTCCCTTGTCGCTCCCCATGCGGCGCCGGTTAAGCCGGGCTTGGGGGCGGTGCAAGCGCGGGCGGCATTGACGGCGCCCCCTCACGCCCGGCAAAGCCGACCCATGAAGCGACATACCGGCCAGTCCGACGCCGCCCGCCACTGGCGCCCCGCGACGCAAGCCGTGCGGGGCGGCACCGCGCGCAGCGAATGGGGGGAGACGAGCGAGGCCCTCTTCCTAACCTCGGGCTATGCCTATGATTGCGCCGGCGACGCCGCGGCCCGCTTCGCCGGCGAACAGGTTGGGATGACCTATTCGCGGCTGCAGAATCCCACCGTCGAGATGCTCGAAAAGCGCATCGCCTTGCTGGAGGGCGCGGAGGCCTGCCGGACGATGGCAACCGGCATGGCCGCGATGACGGCGGCGCTCCTTTGCCAATTGCAGGCGGGCGACCATGTCGTCGCCGGGCGGGCGGCGTTCGGCTCGTGCCGCTGGTTGGTCGACAGCCTGCTTCCCAAATTCGGCATCGAGACGACAGTGATCGACGCGCGCGACACGACCGCGTTCGAGGCGGCGTGCCGACCGAACACCAAGGTCTTCTTCTTCGAAACACCCGCCAATCCGACGATGGATATTGTCGATCTGGCGGCGGTGTGCGGCCTCGCCCGGTCGCGCGGTATCCGCACCGTGGTCGACAATGCCTTCGCCACCCCCGCGCTCCAGCGCCCACTGGAATTCGGCGCCGACATCGTCGCATATTCGGCGACGAAGATGATGGACGGGCAGGGGCGCGTGCTCGCGGGCGCCGTGTGCGGGGCGCAAGAGTTTATCGAGGGCGAATTGCTCGCCTTCATTCGCAACACCGGCCCGACGCTCTCGGCGTTCAACGCCTGGGTGGTGTTGAAGGGGCTGGAGACGCTCGATCTCCGCATCCGCCGGCAGAGCGACAACGCGCTCGCGGTCGCGCGCTTTCTCGAGGGCCGCGTGCCCCGGCTGCTCTATCCCGCGCTGCCGAGCCATCCCCAGCATAATCTGGCGATGGCACAGATGGCGGCGGGCGGCTCGATCTTCGCGTTCTTCGTCGAGGGCCGCGCGCAGGCGCACGCGCTGCTCGACGCGCTCGAACTGATCGACATTTCGAACAACATCGGCGATTCGCGCTCGTTGATGACGCACCCGTCCTCCACCACCCATTCGAGCCTGGCCGAGGAAAAGCGGCTCGAGATGGGTATCACCGAGGGGATGCTGCGCCTGAACATCGGCCTGGAAGACCCCGCCGACCTGATCGACGATCTTGATCGCGCGCTCGGCCGAGCCCGGCTATAGCGCGGTGATGAAGGCGCTCTTCCCCAATGTCGCCGAAACGCGCGGCGTGATCGTGCGCGTGTCGGTGAGCTATCTGCCGGAGCAGAGCGAGCCACGGCGCGGGCGCTGGTTCTGGGCCTATCACGTCCGTATCGAGAATGAGGGGGAGCAGGCGGTGCAATTGCTCACCCGCCACTGGATCATTACCGATGGCCGCGGCGCACGTCATTCGGTGGAGGGCGAGGGCGTGGTCGGCGAACAGCCACTGATCGCGCCGGGCGGCAGCTTCGACTATGTGTCAGGCTGCCCACTGCCGACGCCGAGCGGCTATATGCAGGGCAGCTATCACGTGATCGGCGAGGATGGCGCGGGGTTCGATGTCGACATCCCCAAATTCGCGCTGATCGCGCCTGTGCAGCCCGGCGGCGCCGAACGCGCGCCGCCGCGGGGGAATGGCTGAACCAAATGAAGCGGACGCATCTGCCCTTGAACGGGTTGCGCGTGCTCGACGCCGCCGCGCGCCATTTGAGCTTCACCCGCGCTGCCGATGAGCTGGCGGTGACACCAGCCGCGGTCGGCCAGCAGATCCGCGCGCTGGAGGAAACGCTAGGCGTCGTGTTGTTCCGCCGCACGACCAAGGGGCTCGAACTGACGCCCGAGGGCGAGGCCGGGCTGCGCGCGTTGCGTGATGGCCTGCTCCAGTTCGAGGAATCGGTCCGCGCGATGCAGGCCGGGCAGAGCAGCAAGGCGGTCGCGATCGCCGCACCCCGCGCGCTGATCGAGAAATGGCTGTTGCCGCGCCTTTCCGCCATCGCCGCGCGTGACGCGGACCTTCGCTTCGCGCTGATGACCGCCGACGACGCGGTGGATTTCACCGAAGCCAATCTCGATCTCGCGGTCCGCTGGGGCGCCGGGCCGGGGGATTATGAGGGCGAAGCGCTCGAATCGGCGGGGATGGTGACGGTCGAGCGACCTGGTGGCGGGCTCGACACTCGGATTTCCTGGCCTGGCTGTCCGGAGGCGGCTGAGGTTTCGATCATGCGCGTGGGCGATGCGGGCCTTGCGATTGATGCCGCTGCCTGTGGGCTGGGGCGCGCGACCGTGCCCGAACTGCTCGCCGCGCGCGACATCGAGAGCGGACGGCTCGCTTTGGTCGCCGAACCGCGCCCGCATGGCGAGGGTTATTGGCTGATCGCGCCGGTGCCACAATGGCGCCAGAAAAAGGTCCGCGCACTGGTCGAGGCGCTGACCGCGTGAGTGATGATGAGTTCGCCAGTGTACGGCTGGTGATGCGCCGCCAGCGTATCAGCGACGCCGAGGCGCTGTTCGAGGCTTATGCCGACCCGGAGTTGATGCGTTTCTGGTCAAGCGCGCCGCATCGATCCGTCACGGAAAGCCGCGACTATCTGGCCGGCGGCCCCGACGATCCGGATTTTCGCGGCTGGACGATGCGCCGCGCCAGCGACGGCGCCGTGATCGGTACGCTCGCCACGATGCGCGAGCGCACCGGGGTGCAGCAGATTGGCTATTTGTTGATCCGGCGTTT
This sequence comes from Proteobacteria bacterium SG_bin6, assembly GCA_002083435.1. Classification (GTDB taxonomy): domain Bacteria; phylum Pseudomonadota; class Alphaproteobacteria; order Sphingomonadales; family Sphingomonadaceae; genus Sphingomonas. The sequence continues at coordinate 36,416 of LWDJ01000029.1, forward strand.
CTGGGGTCAAGGTTATGCGCGCGAGGGCGTCGCGCGATTGCTCGACCGGCTGTTCCAGGAAGAGGGGCAACGCCGCATCTTCGCCGATGTCGATCCCGACAATGTCGCCTCGAACGCGCTGCTGAAAGACCTGGGCTTCACCCTCGAAGGCCGGCTGCGCGGCGAGTGGGAAACGCATATCGGGGTGCGCGACAGCTTCATCTGGGGAATGCTGCGCGAGGAATGGCCCGCGCGATGAATTGCTGTGGGCTGTAACCTTCGGCCCGATGCCCGCGAACCTGCCTGATCGAACAACAGGGGTCTAAAATGTCGAAAATCGTGTTGCCGGGCGAGCGCTCGGGCATTGAGGCGCTGCGCTGGACGCTGGTGCTGATCTTTTTCCTGTTCGGCACCGCGAAATTCGCGGGTTACGAAGCGGAAGGGGTGGCAAAGATCGCCGAGCATTATCCACTGTTCGCCTGGATGTACCCGCTGTGGGGCGTGCAGGGCGCGAGCAACACGATCGGCGTGATCGAGCTTTCGACCGGCGCGGCGCTCGCGATCGGTGCCTTTTCGCCGCGCGTGTCGCTGCTTGGCGGGCTGATGGGGATGTGTACGTTCCTCATCACGCTAAGCTTCATGCTCGGCGCGCCGATTTTCGAGAAGACCCTCGGCGCGCCGTTCCTGGCGGGGGCGGGGCAGTTCCTCGTCAAGGACGCGGTGCTGCTCGCCGGCTGCTACGCGATCGCGCTCGCCTCGGCGCGCCGGGCGGGGCTGGCACGCTAGGCAATCGTCAGCCGTTGGACCTGGGTGCCGATCGCATAAACGTGGCGTTTCGCCCCGTCCTGGACCATTCTGAACTTGTTGGCCGCGCGGGCGATGGGGGCGGGGGTAAAGCTCTTGCCCCCGTCGCGCGTCTCGAACCCGCCGGCGGCGGTGCCGACCCAGCCGCGCTTTTCGTCGATGAAGCCAATGCCGAACTGGCGCGCCTTGGCATCCTGCACCATCGGCAACTCGGTCCAGGTCTTGCCGCCGTCGAGCGTCTTCACGATCAGCTGCTGGGCGCGGTTGGGATCATAGCTTTGCACGGTGGCATAGCCGATCTGGCGGCTGACGAACGACGCCTTCCAGATCAGCTCCGCCTCCCGACCCGACTTATAGACCACGCTCCAATTCGTGCCGCCATCGGTGGTGCGCAGGATCAGGCCCTCGGTCGTCGCGGGATCGCGGCCCGTCGAGGCGAAGAGCAGCCCGGTCTGCTCGTCGAAGAATTTAACGTCGAGGATCATGCCGGCGACCGCGCTCAGATCACTGACGGTCCAGCTCTTGCCGCCATCGGTCGAGCGCAGCATCCCGGTCGGCCCGCCGACCCGGCCGGCGGCATGGACCACCAGCCGCGGTTCGAGCTTGCCCTGATAGATGCGCTGGCTGCGCAGCACGTCGATCGCGCAGACGCCGGTTATCGTCTTCCCGCCCAGCTCGGCCGGGGTCCAGGTGACGCCACCGTCATCGGTGCGGTAGAGCGGGGTGGTGTCGGTGACGCCCGGATAATAGTCGGTGCCGATATTGCCGATAAAGCCAGTGTTCGCGTCGACGAAGCCCAGCGCGCGAATGAACGTGCCGGGCTTGCTCGCGACTTTCGCCCAGCTCGCGCCGCCGTCGGTCGTGCGGAACAGATCGCCCTTGCCGGTGCCGTACCAGCCATGCGCGGCGTCGGCGAAGCTGATATCGTCCCGCTTGCCGGGAAAGGGCTCAGTGGTGAGCGTTTCCCAGCTCGCTTCGGCGGGTCCCGCGCCGATCAGCGGCAGGGCGGCGGCGGCGGTTCCGGCGACGATCAGGTCACGACGATTGAGCAGCATGGCGGCGGGGAAGCTCCGTGTTGGCGTTGTGATACACACACATTGCCAATCGCCAATACCGGCGTCAACTAGCGCGCTTCGCGTCAGGCGTCGATGGCTTCCTCGTCTAGCCGGGCCGCATTTTCCTGAATGAAGGCGAAGCGGTGCGCCGGGTTGGTGCCCATCAGCCGTTCGACCAAATCCTTGATCTCGGCGCGCTCCTCATATTCCTGGGGGAGCGTGACGCGGAGCAGTTGGCGGGTGCGCGGGTCCATCGTCGTCTCGCGCAACTGCGCGGGGTTCATCTCGCCGAGCCCCTTGAACCGCGCGACCTCGACCTTCTTGCCCTTGAACTCGTTCGCCTCGATCCGCGCGCGGTGGGCGTCGTCCATCGCGTAGAGGCTCTTGGTGCCGGCGGTGAGGCGATAGAGCGGCGGTTGCGCGAGATAAATGTGCCCGCGTCGCACGATTTCTGGCATTTCCTGGAAGAAGAAGGTCATCAGCAGCGTCGCGATATGCGCCCCGTCGACATCGGCGTCGGTCATGATGATCACGCGCTCGTAGCGCAGATTGTCGGGCCGGCAGTCCTTGCGCGTGCCGCAGCCGAGCGCCTGCACCAGATCGCCGATCTCGCCGTTTGCCAGGATTTTGGCCGAGGTGGCGCTCGCGACGTTCAGGATCTTGCCCTTGATCGGCAGTATCGCTTGCGTCTTGCGGTCGCGCGCTTGCTTGGCCGAGCCGCCGGCGGAGTCGCCCTCGACGATGAACAGCTCGGTGCCTTCGGGCGAGTCCGAGGCGCAATCGGTCAGCTTGCCGGGCAGGCGCAGCTTGCGCCCGCCGGTCGCGGTCTTGCGTTTGACCTCGCGCTCGGCCTTGCGGCGCAGGCGCTCGTCCATCTTCTCGAGCACGAAGCCCAGGAGCGCGCGGCCGCGTTCGCCATCGGCGAGGAAATGGTCGAAATGGTCGCGCATCGCGCGCTCGACGAGCGTCGCGGCTTCGGGGCTGGTGAGTCGGTCCTTGGTCTGGCTCTGAAATTGCGGTTCGCGGATGAAGACGCTGAGCATCAGCTCGGCACCGGTCACGATATCCTCGGCGGTGATGTCCTTGGCGCGTTTCTGGCCGACCAGATCGCCAAAGCCGCGAATGCCCTTCACCAGCGCCGCGCGTAGCCCTGCCTCGTGGGTGCCGCCATCGGGAGTAGGGATGGTGTTGCAATACCAGCTGTAGGAGCCATCCGACCAGAGCGGCCAAGCGACCGCCCATTCGACGCGGCCGGCACCATCGGGAAATTCCTGACTGCCCTTGAAGAAGTCGCTGGTCGCGCAGTCGCGTTCGCCGAGCTGCTCGCGCAGGTGATCGGCAAGGCCGCCGGGGAATTGAAACACGGCTTCGGCGGGCGTGTCGTCCGCGATCAACTCCGGAGCGCAGCGCCAGCGGATTTCGACGCCGGCGAACAGATAGGCCTTGGAGCGGGCGAGCTTGTAGAGCCGCGCGGGCTTGAAGTGCAGCTCGGGGCCGAAAATCTCGGCATCGGGCACGAAGCTGACCGTTGTGCCGCGACGGTTCGCCACCGGACCCAAATTCTCGATCGGCCCCAGCGTCACCCCCCGCGAAAAGCGCTGGCGATAGAGCGTCTTGGCGCGCGCGACCTCGACCACCGTCTCGACCGACAGCGCGTTGACCACGCTTACCCCGACGCCGTGCAGACCGCCCGAGGTCGCATAAGCCTTGCCGGTGAACTTACCGCCCGAGTGCAGCGTCGACAGGATCACCTCGAGCGCTGACTTGTCCGGGAACTTCGGGTGCGGATCGACCGGGATACCGCGGCCATTATCGGTGATGGTCAGCCGGTTGCCGGGTTCCAGAACCACCTCGATCCGGGTCGCATGGCCGGCCACCGCCTCGTCCATCGCATTGTCGAGCACTTCGGCCGCCAGGTGATGCAGCGCGCGCTCGTCGGTGCCGCCGACATACATGCCCGGACGGTGGCGCACCGGCTCCAGCCCTTCGAGCACTTCGATCGACGAGGCGTTATAGTCGCGTTCCGCCTTGGGGCTGGCGGCGAAAAGGTCATCGGCCATGCAACGGCTATAGGCGGCGCGACGGCGGGCGCAAGGCGGGGATATGCGGTCCGGCGCTGTGTCCCGAAAGCCACGTTTCGCGGCCGAAAACTTGATTTGAATGAATACTTTCCGCGCTCCCCTCGTTCAGCGCCCCGCTAGGACCATCAGGGAGTACCCCATGCGCTTTACCAAACTCACCCTCGCGGCGGGCGCCGCGCTCGTGGCGTTCGCCAGCCCCGCGCTTGCCCAAGACAATAGCGGCACCGCCACCGATCCCCAGACCACGACCACCGCCGAAGCCCCGCCGAGCGACTGGGACCCGACGCAGAAGCCGTTCCAGGGCCTCTATGTCGGCGGCAGCGTCAGCTATGACGTGCAGGCGAACGACTATGCCTCGGGCATCCTGTTCAACCGCGCGGGCGGCACGACGGTGACGACCGCGGCCGGTGACAATGCCTTTTCGCCGGGCTTCTGTGGCGGCGCGGCGCGCGGCGCGACGCCGGACTCGGGCTGTCGCAACGACCGTGACGATATTGGCTATTATGGCCGCGTCGGTTTCGACGTGCAGAGCGGTGCCCTGGTGTTCGGCGCGCTCGCCGAGTTCGGCAAGAGCGAGATCACCGACAGCGTCTCCGCCTTCAGCACCACCCCCGCGAGCTACACCATCACTCGCCGGGTGGATTGGGAACTGGGCCTGCGCGGCCGCGTGGGATACGCCGCGCGCACGACGCTGTTCTACGCGACCGGGGGCGCCGGCTATATCCGCCTCCAGAACCGCTTCAGCACGACGAACACCGCCAACGCCTTTGTCACCAACGGCAGCGGCGAGAAATGGGGCTATCAGACCGGGCTCGGCATCGAGCAGAAGCTCGGCAAGCATTTCTCGGTCGGCCTCGAATATCTCTATCACAATTACGAGGACAATAATTACCGCGTGGTCGCGACCCAGGGCACCGCCCCCGCGACCAATCCATTCGTCCTCAACAGCCCAGGCGGCACCATCTTCCGCCGCAGCGACCCGACCTTCGATTGGCACTCGATCCGCTTTACCGCGGCGTTCCGATTCTGACCTTGTGGCTAGCCCCTCCCCTTCAGGGGAGGGGCTTTACGACCGGCATGTCCTAACGCTTTTCCTCGACCCGATACTTGTCGTGACAGGCCTTGCAGGCACCGCCGACTGCCTGATACTGCCCGGCGAATCCCGTCGTGTCGCCCGCCTTGGCGAGCTCGGCGAGCTTGCCGGCTTCGATCGCCAGCTTGGCTGCCGCCGCCTCGAACCCTGCACGGTCGCTCCACACGCTCGGTAATGCTTTCGATTCGGGCGTCGCGCTGCCTGCCGGGAACAGCCCGGGCAGCGCCTTTCCCCAGCCCGCGATCGCGCCCGCAGGGAAGGCGAGGCGCTTTACATCGTCGCCACGATCAATCGCCGCTTTCAGCCCAACGAAATCGGCCGCCATCAGCCGGAATCCGGCCTGCCGCGCCGCCACCAGTTCCGCCGCGCTCGGCGCCTTGGCAGGGGTTTGCGCCATCGCCACGCCCGCCACCAACACTAATGCCGCGCCTAAAATGACTCGCATCCTCGCCTCCCTCGTTGCGGGGGCAAGGCTAACCCAGTGGGCAACGCTTGAGAAGCGATGGTGGAAGGGGCTGGATTCGAACCAGCGTACGCTCACGCGGGCAGATTTACAGTCTGCTGCCTTTAACCACTCGGCCACCCTTCCACGAGTGCCGGCGCCCGGATGGGCGAGGGCGGCTCCATGACGTGGCGGAGCCGCGCTGTCAACCGCGCTTGCGCTCGCGGTGGCGCTCGCTAAACCCGTCGCGACGACCGAATAAGGGAGGGTTTCAATGCGTTCACTTTGGCTGGCGGCCGCCGCCGTGGTGCTGGCGGCGCCCGCGCTCGCGCAGAGCGTCGACCGCGCCGCGATCAACAAGCTGATCGACGAGGGCACCAACCACAGCCAGGTGATGGTTACGGCGGAATATCTGACCGACGTCATCGGCCCGCGCCTCACCAACTCGCCCAATATGCGCAAGGCGGAAGCATGGACGCAAGCCAAGTTCCGCGAATGGGGCCTGATCAACGTCCACAAGGAAGGTTTTGAGTTCGGCCGCGGCTGGTGGATCGAGCGTTCCAGCGTGCGCATGGTCGCCCCGCGCCCGGTACAGCTGACCGCGATCCCGATCGCCTGGACCCCCGCGACCAATGGCGCGCTCACCGCGCCCGTGATCGTCGCGCCGATGAGCAAGGAGCGCGATTTCGAGAAGTGGCGCGGCCAGCTGAAGGGCAAGGTGGTGCTCATCAGCCGCCCCGGCACCGCCTCGGAGCCGAGCAGGCCGCCGTTTCAGCGCTATACCGGCGAGGAACTGTCGAAGCTCGATCAGTTCGATTGGCCCAATCATGATCCCGAAGGCGCGGATCGCCGGCTGAAGCGGCTCGATTTTGCCAAGAAGCTCGACGCTTTCCTGAAAGCCGAAGGCGCGGTCGCCTGGGCGCAGATGTCGCGGCTCGACGCCAAGCTGCTGCATGGCGAGGGCTATCTGTTCACCAAGGAAGAGAGCCCGTCGCTCCCCGGCGTCGAGATCGCGGCCGAGGATTATCGCCGGCTCGCGCGCCTCGCCAAGGCGGGGATGAACCCGACCATCGAGATCGATTCGCAGGTCCGCTACGACGATAGCGACAGCAAGGCGTACAACATCATCGCTGAAATCCCCGGCAGTGATCCGAAGGCCGGCTATGTGATGGCCGGCGCGCACCTCGACAGCTGGGTGGCGGGCGACGGCGCGGCGGACAATGGCGCCGGCAGCGCGATGATCATGGAGGCCGCGCGGCTGATCGCGGCGAGCGGCATCAAGCCCAAGCGCACGATCCGCTTCGCGCTTTGGGCGGGCGAGGAGCAGGGCATCCTCGGCAGCCTTGCCTATATCGAACAGCATATCGCGACGCGCGGCTCCGGCAACGAGCCCAAGCAGACGGGCTTGTCGCGCTTTTATGGCTGGAACAACCGCTGGCCGATCAATCCGAAGCCCGGCTATGACGAGCTGGCGGCTTATTTCAATCTCGACAATGGCTCGGGCAAAGTGCGGGGCATTTATGCGGAGAACAACCCGGCGGTCGTGCCGATCTTCCGCGACTGGCTGTCACCCTTCTCGGGCATGGGCGCGAGCGCGGTCGTGATCGACCGCACTGGTGGCACCGATCATTACTTCATGCAGGCGATCGGGTTGCCCGGCTTCCAGTTCATCCAGGACCCGCTCGATTATAATAGCCGCATCCACCACACCGGCGCCGACACCTTCGATCACCTGAAGGGCGATGATATGCGCCAGGGCTCGATCATCATCGCGAGCTTCCTGGTGAACGCCGCCAATGCCGAGAAGGCGCTGCCCAAGCCGCCGCTCCCCACCAAGCCGGCGCCGACCGATCCCTATGCCTACAGCAACGATGACGACTGATCATGGCTAAGCGCGGCCGTCCGACCGGTTCCCCCCAGCGGCCGCGCTTCTGGGGGCGGCACGCGGTCTATGCCGCGCTCGACAATCCCGCGCGCCAGGTGCGCAAGCTGTGGATCACGCGCGAGGCGGCGTCGCTGATCGTGATGCCCGACGATGTGCCGACGGTGTATGCCGACGTCGCCGATCTCGCGCGGCTGGTGCCGAACGACGCGCCGCACCAGGGGCTGGTGTGCGAGGTCGACCCGCTGGACGACGTTTTCCTCGACGAATTGCTCGGCGAGGACGCGCCGGCGAGGCCGCTGCTGGTGCTCGATCAGGTGACCGATCCGCACAATGTCGGCGCGATCCTGCGCTCGGCTGCCGCCTTCGACGCGGTCGGAATCGTGACGCAGGACCGGCATTCGCCGCCCGAATCGGGGGTGGTGGCGCGTGCCGCTTCGGGCGCGCTGGAAGTAGTGCCATGGGTGCGCGTGGTGAACCTCGCCCGCGCGCTCGATGAGATCGCCGAGGCGGGCTATTGGCGCATCGGCCTTACCGGGGCGGCGAAGCTGACGCTGGGCGAGGCGCTCAAAGGCGGCGGCAAGACCTGCCTGGTGCTGGGCGCCGAGGGCGAGGGGATGCGCCAAAATACCGAGGCGCATTGCGACGCGCTCGCCCGGTTGCCGATCTCGGACAAGGCGGAGAGCCTCAATGTCTCCAACGCCGCCGCGATCGCGCTCTACGCGGTGGCGACGCGGTAGAGGCTGGCGGCCAAGGCGCGGCGACTGTCGAAATAGCTTTGTTCCCCGGCGAAGGCCGGGGCCCCGTCGCCCGCCGTGGGAAGCGTCGCGCTTCTCCTGCTCGTGGTCGCCGCTGGGCCCCGGCCTTCGCCGGGGAAGCAGGATGATTATGAATGAGGCGGTTTTTTCGTTTCCGAGCTTCGTGCAGCCGGCGGACGGCCCCCCTCAATCCTCCGCCGCGATGCGTACCTTCAGCCCGTCGAGCGCGTCGGTGAACGGGATTTGGCACGACAGCCGGCTGGTCGCGTCGCGATCGGCCGAGCTGTCGAGCAGGTCGTTCTCGTCCAGGCTGATCTTGGGCAGTTTGGCCGCAAATTCCGGGTCGACATGCACATGGCAGGTCGCGCAGCTGCAGCAGCCGCCGCACAGCGCCAGGATTTCGTCGATCCCGGCGTCGCGGATCACTTCCATCACCGAAAGGCCGGCCTCGCCCGTGATCGTCTTTTCTTCCCCATTGCGCATCACGACGATAAGCTGCGGCATGTCTATCTCCTCTCAGGCGTCTCAAGCGCCTTGCCGCGAGGGCGCGGCGTTTTCAAGGCGGCGCTTATGGGCCTGAGCGCCGAGCGCTTGCGTGCCGGGGTCGACGCGCTCGCCACGCTGGAGCCGGCGTTCGCGCGCGCGTTGGTCCGCGCCGGCTATCCCGAGCCGCGCCTGCGCGATCGTGGTTATGCGACCTTGCTGCGCACGATCGTCGGCCAGCAGGTGAGCGTGGCGGCGGCCGCCGCGATCTGGCGCAAACTGGAGGCGCTGGGTGATCTGACGGACCCCGCCGTGCTCGCCGCCGCCAGTATCGAGGAACTGCGCGCGGTGGGCCTGTCGCGGCAAAAGGCGAGCTATGCGCATAGCCTTGCCGAGGAAGTGACGAGCGGGCGGCTCGATTTTTCGGCGCTTCCCGAGGATGACGAGGAAGCGATCGCCCAGCTCGTGCGGGTGAAGGGCATCGGTCGCTGGTCAGCGGAGATTTACCTGCTGTTCGCCGAGGGGCGCGGCGACATCTGGCCGGCGGGCGACCTCGCGGTGCAGATCGAAATCGGGCGGATTCTGGGCCTTGAGGCGCGCCCGAGCGAGAAGCGCACGCGGGAACTTGCCGAAGCCTGGCGCCCGCACCGGGGGGCGGCGGCGATCTTCGCCTGGCACCATTATAAAGTGGACATGGAAGTCGTTTGATTTGGGTTCAGGCCGTGGCGTGGAGATCGCGGCCCTGAGGTCTTAGCCTCGCATCTCCTCGAACGTTCCTAGCGCACGGCTTTCCAATTCTGCGTCTGGCAGAAAATCCCCCAGCACCCCTTCACCTCCAGCGAGCCATCGGGCAGCCGGCGCAGGATCGATCGGTAGTCGCGGCCTTCCTCGGGGTTATAGATGCGCCCGCGCCAGTCGCGCCCGGTGTCCTTGAAGCCCGAAAGGATCGTCAGCCCCACGATCGGGCGGGTGCGCAGCGCGGGATCGGGGTTACGAATATCCAAGCCATTGCCCTCGGTGAAGGGCTTAAGCGCCTTGGTGACCTTGCCGCACAACAAACCGCCGCCGCACGGCGCGATCGTCACGATCGCCTTGGCTTCCTTCGTCACCCATTGCCCCGTGATCGGCTCGGCGGCATGAGCGGCGGCGGGCAGGGCGGCGAGTAGCGCCAGGCAATAGAAACGCATCAACATTCTCCATCGGAGCGAGCAAATGGGTTGGACGATCGGCATTATCGGCGGTTCCGGGCTTTACGCGATCGAAGGGCTCGAACAAGCCGAATGGCGCCGGGTCGATACGCCCTGGGGCAGCCCGTCCGACGAAATCCTGTTCGGGCGGGTGGGCGAGATCGAGCTGCGCTTCCTGCCGCGCCACGGTCGGGGCCATGTGATCTCCCCCAGCGAGATCAACGCCCGCGCCAATATCGACGCGCTGAAGCGCAGCGGTTGCACCGATATCCTCGCGATCAGCTCGATCGGGTCGCTGCGCGAGGAGCTGGAGCCGGGCCGGTTCGTGATCGTCGACCAGATTATCGATCGCACCCAGGGGCGCGTGTCGAGCTTTTTTGGATCGGGCCTCGTCGCCCATGTCTCGATGGCCGACCCGGTCTGCCCGCGCCTGTCGGGCTTCGCTGCCGCCGCCGTCGCGCGCGCCGGGGGGAAGGTGGCGGACGGCGCGACCTATATCGCGATGGAAGGGCCGCAATTCTCCACCCGCGCCGAAAGCCTGCTCTACCGGCAATGGGGCGCGGACGTGATCGGGATGACCGCGCTGCCGGAGGCCAAGCTCGCGCGCGAGGCCGAGCTTCCTTATGCGCTGATCGGCATGATCACCGATTATGACTGCTGGCGCGAGAGCGAGGCGCCGGTGGAAGTGAGCGAGGTGATCGCGCAAATGCACGCGAATGGCGATCTCGCCCGGCGCACCGTGGCTGAGTTCCTGCGCGCGCTACCGTCCGAGCGCGCGCCCTCGCCGATCGACCGGGTGCTCGATCATGCGCTCATTACCGATCCCGCGCGCCGCGATCCGGCGCTCGTCGCCAAGCTTGACGCGGTTGCGGGCCGGGTGCTGGGCTGAGCAATGCTTCCTCTCGGTTTTATGGGAGGATTTTGTCAAAGGGCGTCGATTGCATCGCCCGCGCCGCTCGCCCACATGACCCCGCGATGAGCCCGCCGCCCTTCGCCGCCGAGCCGAGCGACGCGTTCGCCGCGCCGGAGCCCGCGCGACCGTCGCTGAGCGATGTCCACCGGACGATTCCGGTGCGCGGCGCCTGGTGGCGGCGGCTATTCGCGTTCAGCGGCCCGGGGTTTCTTGTCGCGGTTGGCTATATGGACCCGGGCAATTGGGCGACCGACATCGCCGGCGGCTCGGCCTTTGGCTATCGCCTGCTCGTCGTGATCCTCGCGGCGAACCTGATGGCGATGCTGCTCCAGGCGCTCGCCGCGCGGCTGGGGGTGGCGAGCGGGACGGACCTGGCGCAGGCGTGCCGCGCGCGCTACCCGCGCCCGGTCGCGCTCGCGCTGTGGGTGCTGTGCGAGCTGGCGATCATCGCCTGTGATCTGGCCGAGGTGCTGGGCACCGCGATCGCGCTGCAATTGCTGTTCGGTTTGCCGCTGCTCGCCGGGGTAATCCTTACCGGGTTCGACGTGCTGCTGATCCTGGGGCTGCAGCGCTGGGGGTTTCGTCTGCTCGAGGCGTTCATCGTCACGCTGCTGGTCGTGATCGCGGGCTGCTTCGCTTATGAACTGGCGGTGGCGCAGCCAGCGCTGGGCGCGGTGCTGGGCGGGCTCGCGCCCGATCCGGCGATCGTCACCGATCCGAAGCTGCTCTATCTGGCGATCGGCATCCTGGGGGCGACGGTGATGCCGCATAATCTTTATCTTCACAGCGCGATCGTGCAGACCCGCGCCTTCGCCCGCGACGAAGCCGGCAAGCGCCAGGCGATCCGGCTGGCGACGATCGATTCGACGCTCGCCTTGTTTTTCGCGCTGTTCATCAACGCGGCGATCCTGATTCTGGCGGCGGCGGCGTTCCACAGCGTCGGGCGTACCGACGTGGTGGCGATCGACCAGGCCTATCACCTGTTGTCGCCGCTGCTCGGCGCGGGGGCGGCGAGCGTGGTGTTCGCGGTGGCGCTGCTCGCCTCGGGGCAGAACAGCACGATCACCGGCACGCTCGCCGGGCAGATCGTGGCGGAGGGGTTTCTCGATCTGAAGCTCCCCGTCTGGGTGCGGCGGCTGCTGACGCGGGCGGTCGCGATCCTGCCCGCGGTCGCGGTGCTGGGCTGGATGGGCGACAAGGGCGCGACCGATCTGCTCGTGCTGAGCCAGGTGGTGCTCAGCCTGCAACTGCCCTTCGCGGTGGTGCCGCTGGTCGCCTTCACCGCGGACCGGCGGGTGATGGGCAGCCTCGCCGCGCCACGCTGGCTGAGCGCGCTCGCCTGGGGGGTGGCGGCACTGCTGATCGGTCTGAACCTGACGCTGCTGCTAAGCTTGGGGTAACGCCGTGCGGCGCCAATCCTCGCGCCGTCGCTATCGCCCCGCTTCCACCCCGATCGCGGTGCGCTGTTGCCAGCCCCAGGTCTCGCGCCCGGTCAAAAAGGCGTGCCAGCCCCACAGCGCGCCGATGTGGCGCAGCAGTTGGAAGGTAAACGGCTCGAGCAGCGAGGCGAGCATCGCCGCGCCCAGGCCCAGGCCTTCATGCTTCCCGGTCCAACGACGGTAAAGGTGGATCGACCAGAGGTGATAGCCCAGATCGAGCGTGACCTTCGCCAGCATCACGGCCAGCACCGCGCTCGCCACGAACAGCCGGCCCGTCACCAGCAGCGTCACCAGTACCCCGAAGGCGGTGATGCCATAGATCGGTTGCAGCGTGTCGAGCGTCTTTACCGGCATGTGCGCGCGGCCCAGCGCGCCGAAATGCGGGTTGCCGATCATGTCGCGGTTCCAGAACTGGGTCTGGAGATAGCCGCCGAACCAACGCCGGCGCTGCTTCAGGAAGCCGATCAGCGAGGCCGGCGCATCGGTGCGCGCGGTCGCTTCGCCTACCACCGCCACCCGCCAGCCAAGCCCGCGATCGGCCGAATGGCGGTGCAGCCGGTGGGTCAGCTCATAATCTTCGACGAGGCACAGCGGATCGAACCCGCCGACGGTGAGCAACGCCTCGCGTCGATAGGCGCCGAAGGCGCCCGACACCAAGAGCAGGCTGTTCACCCGGCCCCAGGCGTAGCGCGACAGGAAATTGCGGACATATTCGTAGCGCTGGAACCACTCGAAGAAGCGGCCCTTCAGGCTGGGACCGCAAATCGGCGTCAGCACGCCGGTCGCCGCGACCAGATCGGGGTCGCCCGCGAACGCCGCGCGCATCGCGCTCAGCGCGCCCGCATCTATCAACGTGTCGGCGTCGATCGTCATCACCAGATCGGTGTCGAGCCACAGCATCGCCTGATTGAGCGCGCGCGCCTTGCCGCCATGCGGCAGCCGCAGCCAGCGCAGCCGCGGTTCGCCGGGAGCGGGATCGCTCATCACCCCGAGGGGCGGCGGCGCCAGTCGATAGAGGCTTTCGAGCACGGCGGCGGTGTCGTCGGTCGATCCGTCGTCGGCGATCAGGATCGTCTCGGGCGGCCGGTCTTGGGCAAGCAGATGATCGATCGTGACCTTCAGCACGCCCGCCTCGTTATGCGCGGCGATGATCGCGCCAAGCGTCGGCAGCGGACCGACCGTCGTCATCGGGATCGGCAGCGGCCGGGTGAGCGCGCCGATCTTGCGGCCGGTGAACGCCAGCAGCGCGCTATCGTACAGAATATAGGCAAGGCCAACCGACCAGCCGGCGAGCCCGGCGCGGAAAAAAGCCTGCGCCGTCAGGAGGACGAACAGCAGCGCGCCCGCCAAGGCGATCAGATAAGCCGATGCCGGCACCGGTCGCGGCGAGAGGCGGGGCGACTCGATCGCCAGATTGCGACTTAAAGCGTTCAAGGGTCATCTCGATTTGCAGGCGGCGGGGCTCGCGCTAAGGTAGGACCGAAACGCGCCGTCGCTAGGGTCGCCGAGCGCACGACGCGCAGTAGGGAGCAAGTGATGCCGCGCCGTTACACCAATCTTGCGATCACGTTGCACTGGCTGATCGCGATCGCGGTAATCGCCAATGTCGCGCTCGCCTGGATCTGGCCGACCGTGCCCGATGCGCAGGTGCGGCCGCTGATCGACAGCCACAAGTCGCTTGGCATCACGATCCTGGCGCTCGCGCTGCTGCGACTTTTGTGGCGGCTGGCGCACCGCCCGCCGGCGCTGCCGCCGAGCTATAAGCCGTGGGAGAAGAACCTGGCCCATGCCGCCCATTGGGGGCTGTATTTCATCATCTTCGCCATGCCGATCACCGGCTGGGTGATGGACTCTGCTTGGGATCGAGCGGCGCAGAACCCCAATTACTGGTTCGGCCTGTTCGAATGGCCACGCCTGTCCTTCGTCATGGCGCTCGATCCGGCGACGAAGAAACAGGTGCACGACATTTTCGGTGAAGCACATGAACTGATCGCGAAGCTCGTCTATTTGCTCGTCGTGCTGCACATCGCCGGCGCGCTCAAGCATCAGTTTTTGGATGGCAAGCGTGAGCTGCAGCGCATTTGGTATTGGGGTCGCCCGGATTAGGAGGCGGGTGACCCAGATCAAACTTTTCCCGTGACGAACACTTATTAATGCCCCGAAATAATTGCCGTTATAGAAATTAGTGCCGCAAGGAATATATTGTACCCCGGCAGTTTTCTTCATGAATAGTTCGCTCCGGTTGGCCTAAAGAAAGTTTCGGAACCGGACGCGCCCCTCACGAATTGAGGGAGGCGATCAATAACGGCTGACCAACGTTCGTTGCATCGGCCTTCCGCGAGCGAAACATGGCCGGTAATTGCTTGAAATTGATGCAGGTTAACATTGCTGGCTCTAACCAGCGTCTTGCGTCGTTGAAAGAGCGTATCGGCGAAATCGTTGCACTTGTTGATCAGCACGAAATCGAAATCGTCGCGGTCCAGGCCGGGGTTGACGCCGATGGGAACGATGGACCTTTAATGGCGCTCGGCGCCGCCCTTCCTGAGCATGGCCAGGTCGCCACCGCCAGCGGAATCGCGTTGCTTACGAAAGTGTCGATGGCCGACGCGCGGGCAGTGCCGCTGCGCCAGCTCGGCCTGCGCGATGATCCGTTCGAGCGCGAACTGCTGATCGTCGGGCTGGCGCCCGCTGGCCCCGTGGTCGCGATCGGGCATTTTTCATGGGCTGACGAACAAGCAGAGGCAAATGTCGCGGACACGCTCGGCGCGCTGAGCGGCATGGGCGATGTGCTGCTGGTGGGGGACTTCAACCAGCCACCCGAAAGCGCCGCGCTGGCCGCGTTCGCCGAAGCAGGCTTCGTCGATTGCTGGCCGCGTCTGAACCGCGCGCGATCGGGCTTCAGTTATCCGGCGCCCACGCCCGATCGGCGGATCGATTATGTGCTGGAGCGCGCCGGCGCGCCAATGGTAACCGCGCTCGACCTCGTAACGGGGGGCTTTTCCGATCACGCGGCACTGATCGCGAGGATCGAGCGGTGAGCGGGCGTATTCTGGTGATGCGCGCGCTCGGCGGGCTGGGCGATGTGCTGACGGCAGTGCCCGCGCTCAAGCGGCTGCGCCATGCGCATCCCGAGGCCGAGATCACCTATCTGGGGCTCGAACAGGTGCGCCCGGTGGTCGCGCGCTATGCCGAGTTGATCGACGCTTTCCTGCCGTTCCCGGGCTTTCCCGGCATCGTCGAGCAACCCTTCGCGATTGACCGGCTGAGCGCTTTCCTCGCCGAACGCGCGGCGGCGCCCCGGATCGATCTGGCGATCCAGATGCATGGCAGCGGCAGTGTCTCGAGCGTCTTTACCGCGCTGTTCGGCGCGGCGCGCTTCGCGGGCTATCATGTGCCCGGACTTTGGGCGCCGGAGGGCAGCTCACCGTTCCCCGATCACCTGCGCGAGGCCGATCGCTGGCTCGCGTTGGTCGAGCGGCTCGGCTGTACCGAGGGTGACGCGGCGCCCGAATTTCCGCTCGCCACCGCCGATCGCGCCGCGCCCGACGCCTTGGGGCTCGGCCGGCACTATGCGCTGATTCACCCGGGGGCGAGCGATCCCCGGCGCCGCTGGCCGCCCGATCGCTTCGCGGCGGTCGCCGACATGCTGGCGCGCGCGGGCCATGCCATCGTGCTGACCGGCACTGCGAACGAGGCGGCGGTGGTCGAAGCGGTCGCTGGGAGCATGGCCGCGCCTGCCGCCAATCTGTGCGGCGGAACGACGCTTGGCGAGATGGCCGGGCTCGTCGCCGGGGCGGCGCTGGTGGTGACCAATGACACCGGCACCGCGCATCTGGCCGAAGCATTCGCGACCCCGAGCGTGACGATCTTCATCGCGTCCGACCCCGCGCGTTGGGGGGCGGCCGATCGACTGCGCCACGTCGCGGTCGGGCGCGGCGTGCCCGATGTGCCGATCGGCGCGCCGCCGCATGACATCGCGCCGAGCCTGCCCAGGTTCGAGCAGGTGATGGCGGCGGCCACCAGCCTGATGGAGCTGGCGTGATGCGCCGGCTCCGCGTCTTCACCTGGCATGTCCATGGCAGCTATCTCCATTACCTGACACATGCGCCGCACGACTTCTTTCTGCCGGTCACGCCCGATCGGGGCGAGGGGCATGGCGGGCGCACCCCCAATTTCGCCTGGGGCGCGAATGTGCGGGAGGTGCCGGTCGAGCAACTGGCGAGCGAGCGGTTCGACGTGGTGCTCTATCAGTCGCATCGCAACTGGCGGGTCGATCGGCTGAACCTGCCGCCCGCGCTGCGCGCGCTGCCAGCGGTGTATCTGGAGCATGATCCGCCGCGCGACAGCCCGACCGACACGCGCCACCCGGTCGACGATCCGCGCGTCCAAATCGTCCATGTCACCCATTTCAACGCCTTGATGTGGGACAATGGAGCGAACCCGGCGGCGGTGATCGACCACGGCGTCCCCGACCTGGGCCATCGCTATTCGGGCGAGATCGAGCGCGGGCTGGTGGTGGTGAACGGGCTCGCGCGGCGTGGACGGCGGCTCGGCGCCGATGTGTTCGCGCGCGCGCGGGCGCGGTTGCCGCTCGATCTGGTTGGGATGTATGCCGAGGAAGCCGGTGGCATCGGCGAGGTGCCGCTCGCCGAGCTGCCCGATTTCGCCGCGCGCTACCGCTTCTTCTTCCACCCGATCCGCTACACCAGTCTCGGCCTCGCGCTGCTCGAAGCGATGATGCTCGGGCTGCCGATCGTCGGCCTCGCGACCACCGAGCTGCCGACGATCATCAGCAATGGCGAGAACGGCTTCATCGCGACCAGCGAGGCCGAATTGCACGATGCGATGCGCCGGCTGCTTGCCGATCCGGGCCTGGCGCGCGCGCTTGGCGAAGGTGCGCGGGCGACCGCGCTCGCGCGCTTCGGGATCGAACGTTTCGCGCACGATTGGGACCAGCTGTTGCGGCACGTCGCTGCCGGCGCGATCGAAAGGGCGGCGTGATGTACATCGCGATGATCAGCGAACATGCCTCCCCGCTCGCCACGCTCGGCGGCGCGGACGGCGGTGGGCAGAATGTCTATGTCGCGCAGCTTTCGCGGCAATTGGCGACGTTGGGCCACCGGGTCGATGTATTCACCCGGCGCGAGGACGCCGGCGTCCCCCAACTCACCGATTTCGCTCCCGGCGTGCGGGTCGTGCAGGTGGTGGCCGGGCCGGCGCGCGTCATCCGTAAGGAGAAGCTGCTGCCGTTGATGGACGGCTTCGCCGACGAGATGCGCGATTTCTTCGCGCTCCACGGCGCGCCCGATCTGATCCACGCGCATTTCTTCATGTCTGGCCTGGTCGGAATCGACCTTGCCCGCGCCTTCGAGATTCCGGCGGTGGTGACGTTTCACGCGCTCGGCAAGGTGCGCCGACAGCACCAGCAGACGGCCGACGGCTTCCCGGACGCGCGCTTCACGATCGAGGAGCGCATCGTCGCCGAAGCCGACCGGGTGATCGCCGAATGCCCGGAGGATGAACGCGATCTGCTCGCGCTCTACGGCGCCGATCCGCTGCGGCTGCGGATGGTGCCGTGCGGTTTCGATCCCGACGAATTCGTGCCGCTGGACAAGGCCGAGGCGCGGGCCGCGCTCGGCCTGCCGGCGGACGCGCCGATCGCGCTGCAGCTCGGGCGGATGGTGCCGCGCAAGGGTGTCGATACCGCGATCGAGGCGCTCGCCTTCGCGCAGAGGGACGCGCGGCTGGTGGTGGTCGGCGGCGCGTCGCCCGAGCCCGATCCGGCGCGCGATCCCGAACTCGCGCGCCTGATCGCGGTCGCCGAGCGTGCCGGGGTGCGCGAGCGGGTGATCTTCACCGGGAGCCGCGGGCGCGATGTGCTGAAGCTGTATTATGGCGCGGCGGACGTGTTCGTCACCGCGCCGTGGTACGAGCCGTTCGGCATTACGCCCCTGGAAGCCATGGCGTGCGCGCGGCCGGTGATCGCCTCGGACGTGGGCGGGCTCCGTTACACGGTCGCCGAGGGCGAGACCGGGCTGCGCGTGCCACCGCGTGATCCGGCGCGGCTCGGTGCCGCGATGCGCGCGCTGCTCGGCGATCCCGCGCGGGCCGAGGGGATGGGGCGGGCGGGGCGCGCCCGGGTGCGCGAACGCTTCACCTGGCGTCAGGTCGCGCTGCAGATGGAGGAGGTGTACCGCGAAACCCTCGCCAAACGCGCCGGTGCCGGCATCGCCCGGCTCGATCCGCGCAGCGATTCGGGCGTGATCGATCAGGCCTTCGCGCTGCTTTCTGAAACACTTGCCCGCTCGCGCTATCTGCTGGGAGAGCCGATCAGGGCGGCGGCCGAGATCGTCGCCGGGGCGCTGCTCAACGGCCAGAAGGTGCTGGTGTGCGGCAATGGCGGGAGCGCCGCCGACGCGCAGCATTTCGCCGCCGAGTTCGTCGGCCGCTTCAAGAGCGACAGTCGCCGCGCGCTGCCGGTGATCGCGCTCGGCGCCGACACCGCTTTCGTCACCGCCTGGGCGAACGACATCGGCTATCACGACGTGTTCGCGCGCGGGGTGCGCGCCTTTGGCCAGCCGGGGGACGTGCTCGTCGCGATCAGCACCAGCGGCCGCTCCAAGAATGTCGTCGGCGCGAGGCGCGCGAGCGTGGGCTGAAGACCGTCGCGCTGCTGGGTGGCGCCTTGAGCCCGTGCGTCGCGCTCGCCGACGCCGCCGTCCGCGTCCCCTCGACCGACACCGCGCGCATCCAGGAGGTACAAAGCTTGGCCCTGCATCTGATCTGTGAACTCGTCGAAGCCCGCGCGCTCGCCGCCCCCGCCAGCACGCTCGAAGAGGTGGTCTCGTGATCGCGGGCGGGCGGATCATCGTGACGGGCGGGGCGAGCGGCCTCGGCGCCGAGATCGCGCGGGTGCTGGCTGAAGCCGGGGGTAAAGTGATGATCGCCGATCTTCAGGCCGAAGCCGCCGAGGCGGTCGCCGCTGAAATCGGCGGCGAGGCCTTCACTCTCGATCTCACCGACGCCGCGGCGTGCCAGGTGCTGATCGACCGCGTCGCGAGCGACGGCGGGATCGACGTGCTCGTCAACAATGCCGGCACCGACAAGACCGAGTCGATCGAAGAACTCGACCAGGCTGATTTCGACCGCGTGATCGACGTGAACCTGCGCGCGCCCTTCGCGCTGGCCAAGGCGGCGTTTCCGCACCTGAAGGCGAAGGGGCGGGGGGCGATCATCAACATCGTCTCCACCGCGGCCAAGCGCGCCTGGGCGAATGCGACCGCCTACCACGCCAGCAAATGGGGGCTGCTCGGCCTGTCGCACGCGATGCATGTCGAGGGGCGGCCGCTTGGCATCAAAGTGACGGCGCTGCTGGCCGGCGGGATGCGCACGCCGTTCATCCTCGATCGCTTCCCCGATACCCCGCTCGAAAACCTGCAAGACCCGCGCGCGGTGGCGGAAACAGTGCGCTTCCTGATCGAACAACCGGCCGACACGGTGATCCCCGAACTGCTGGTCGTGCCGATGCGCGAGACGAGCTGGCCATGAAAGCGGTGTTTCTCGACAAGGACGGAACGCTGATCGAGGACGTGCCGCACAATGTCGATCCGGGCCGTATCACGCTGAAGCCCGGCGCGCGCGAGGGCGTGCGCGCGCTGGCGGCGGCGGGGTATAAGATCGCGGTCGTCACCAACCAGTCGGGCATCGCGCGGGGGTTGTTCGAGCCCCGCGCGCTCGGGCCGGTCGCGATCCGGTTGCAGATGATGCTTGGGGTCCAGTTCGCGGGATTTTTCCACTGCCCGCACCATCCCGAAGGCGTGGTTCCGTCTTATGTTGTGGTCTGCACCTGCCGCAAGCCGCAGCCGGGCATGATCCTGAACGCCGCGCGCGCGATCGGAGTCGACCCCGCCCAAAGCTGGATGATCGGCGACATTCTCCACGATGTGGAAGCGGGCAATCGGGCCGGATGCCGCACGGTGTTGGTCGACAATGGCGGGGAGACCGAATGGGCGGACGGCCCGTATCGGCGGCCGACCTTCATCGCGCGCAATCTGGCCGAAGCGGCGCGCGCGATCCTGGCGGCCGCGAATCAAGCTCCTTCCCAGCTGTTCGAGGGCGTCACCCCTCCACCATTCGCTGGGCAAATCGTCCGCCTCCCCTCGAAGGGGAGGAGCTTGTGAGCCCTTTGCTGAAGCGGAAAGCTGGCCTTCCGGCGGAAGGAGTACCGGCATGAACCTCACCGATTGGGTCGCCCGTTTCGCCTCCTTGCGCGTGCTGGTGATCGGCGAGGCGATGCTCGACAGCTATCTCGGCGGCAGCGTCGGGCGGGTATGTCGCGAGGCGCCGGTGCCGATCGTCGCGCTGAATGAGCGCAACGATATGCCAGGCGGCGCAGCGAACACGGCGGTCGCGGTCGCCGCGCTCGGCGCGCGCTGCGCCTTCCTCTCGGTGGTCGGCGCGGACGAGGCGGGGGTGATCCTGGCCGAGAAGCTCGCCGATGCCGGCGTCGATACCGACGCGCTGCTCGCGGCACCGGGACGCGAGACGATCGTCAAGCAACGGATCAGCGCGCGTGGCCAGCTGTTGCTTCGCCTCGACCGTGGGAGCGAGGGCGCGGTCCCCGAACTGATCGAGCGCCGCCTGATCGAGGCGATCTCCCGGGCCTGGAGCGGTGCCGATGCGGTGATCGTCTCCGATTATGGCTATGGCATCTGCACCGATCGCGTGATCGCAGCGGTCGCGCAACTCCAGCGCCGCAGCCCGCGCGTGCTCGTCGCCGATGCCAAGGATTTGGGGCATTGGGCGGGGGCAGGGCTGAGCGCCGCCAAACCCAATTATGCCGAAGCGATCGCGCTGCTCGGGCTGGGCGCGGTCGAGGGGATCGACCGGGTCGAGCAGATCGTCGCGGCGCGCGAGATACTCGCGGCGCGCACGGGCGCGCAATTGCTCGCGGTGACGCTCGATACCTCGGGCGCGGTGCTGCTCGAGCCCGGCTGCGAGCCCTATCGCACCTTCACCAGCCCCGCGCCGGACAGCCATGCGGCAGGCGCGGGCGACACCTTCACCGCCGCGTTCGCCTGCGCGCTCGCCGCCGGCGCGCATAGCGCCAATGCCGCCGACATCGCCGCCGCCGCCGCCGCCGCCTGCGTCGCGACCGCCGGCACCACCACTTGCACCGCCGAGATGCTCCATGAACGCGTGGCGGGCGAGGCCAAGCTCGCCGGCCCAGCGAGCGTCGCCGCCCAGGTCGCGGCGTGGCGCGCGGCAGGCAAGCGGATCGTCTTCACCAACGGGTGTTTCGACATTCTCCACCACGGCCATATCTCCTACCTCAACCGCGCCAAGGCGCTGGGGGACGTGCTGATCGTCGGGCTCAATTCCGATGCGAGCGTGCGCGCGCTCAAAGGTCCGCGTCGGCCGATCAACCCGGAAGGGGACCGCGCGGCGGTGCTCGCGGCGCTCGGCTGTGTCGATCTGGTCGTGCTGTTCGAGGAGGCCACGCCCGCGCGGCTGATCGAGGCGATCCGCCCCGATCTGTTCGTGAAGGGTGGCGATTATACCATCGCCACCCTGCCCGAGGCGCCGCTGGTCCAGCGGCTGGGGGGCGAAGTGAAGCTGCTCGATTTCCTCGACGACCGCTCGACCACGAGCATTATCGACCGCATCCGCGCGAGTTACGACGCGCCGCAGGTGGCGGAGCTGTGACACGCGCGCTCGCGATCCGGCTCGACGCGATGGGCGATGTGCTGATGACGACACCCGCGCTGCGGGCGATGCGCGCGCATGTCGATCACCTGACATTGCTCAGCTCGCCCGCCGGGGCCGGGGTGGCGGCGCTGGTGCCCGAAGTGGATGCGGTGATCGCCTATGAAGCGCCGTGGATGAAGGCCGGGGCGCCGCATCCGGCGGAGGCCGATCACGCGCTTGTTCAACGACTTGCCGCGCAGCAATTCGATATCGCGGTGGTTTTCACCGTGTTCAGCCAGACGCCGTTCCCGGCCGCGATGCTAGCGCATCTCGCGGGTATCCCGCGGATCGCCGCGCATGTCCGCGAGCGCGCCTATAAGCTGGTGAGCGACGCGGTGGACGAGACCGAGCCCGAGCGCGGCATCCGTCACGAGGCGCAGCGGCAGCTCGATCTGGTCGCGAGCCTCGGCTGGCGGAGCGACGATGCGCGGCTGGGAATCGCGGTGCCCGAAGCGGCGCGGCAACGGGTCGCGCCGCTGCTTCCCCCGGGGCGCTGGATGGCGGTCTCGCCCGGGGCGAGCGCGCCCTCGCGCCGCTATCCGCCCGCGCTGTTCGGCGCGGCGCTGCGCCAGCTGGCGGGGGACGGGTGGCGGTTCCTGGTGACCGGCAGCGGCGAGGAAGCGCCGATCGTCGACGCCGTGATCGCCGCCGCCGGCACCGGCCGATCGCTTGCGGGACAATTGTCGCTCGCCGAACTGGCGGCGGTGATCGCGGCGGCGCCGGTGCTGATCACGAACAATAGCGGCCCCGCGCATCTGGCGGCGGCGGTCGGCACGCCGCTGGTCGATCTCTACGCGCTCACCAACCCGCAACATACGCCCTGGCAGGTGCCGCACCGCGTCCTGTGGCGCGATGTCGCGTGCCGCTGGTGCTATGCCTCGGTCTGCAAGACCGGGCACCATCTGTGCCTGGCAGGAGTCGCCCCCGAACAGGTGGCGAGCGCCGCGCACGCGCTGGCGGCGCCCCGGCTGGCGGCATGAAGGCGCTGATCTTCGATCTCGACGGCGTGGTCGCGGACAGCGCCGCCGCGCATCGCCGATCATGGGCACGGCTCGCCGGCGAGGAGGGCATGGCGTTCGACGATCACGCCGCCCGCGCGCTGCTCGGGCTGACGCGCGAGGATTCGCTCTCCGTGTTCCTCGGCGGTCGGGTGCTGGACGCGGATCAGCGTGCCGATTGGCTGGCGCGCAAGCAGCTCCACTTCCTTGATGAACTGGCGCGGATGAGCCCGGACGACGCGCTGCCCGGCGTCCTCGATCTGCTGGCCGAAGCCGCGCGGGCGGGGATGCCGTGCGCGCTCGCCTCCTCCAGCCGCAACGCCCGCGCGGTGCTCGATCGGCTGCGGCTCGCCCACGCCTTCGCCTTCGTCGCCGATGGGGCGAGCGTCGCCGCGCCCAAGCCCGCGCCCGACATCTTCCTGCTCGCCGCGCGTTCGATCGGCGTGCCGCCGGCCGAGGCGCTGGTGATCGAGGATTCAGCGGCCGGCGCAGAAGCAGCGCTTCGCGGCGGCTTCGCGCTGGTGACGGTCGGCGCCGAACACCTCTCGCCGCGCCATTTCGAGAGCCTTGCGGGGGTGACGCTGGCCGAACTGGGCCGCGCCACCCCGGGCTGAATTACAGTCCCACTCGCACCCCCCCGTAAACGGCGCGGCCCGGCTGGCCATATTGGCTGATCGTCTGATAGCGGGTGTCGAACGCATTCTCGACCCGCCCATAGATCTGCACCCCGCGCGTGACCGGAAAGGCGGCGCGCAGATCGAGCAAGGTATAGCCCGCCAGTCGCACCCGGTTGGCGCCGTCGTTGAAGCTGGGGCCGAGATTCACCAGCGTCGCCCCCGTCTCCAGCCCGAAGCGCCAGCGATGATCGAGGTTGAGCGTGAAGCTTTGCGAGGGGCGGTTCGGCAGGCGCAGCCCGGCATTGGCGCCGGCGCGGGCGCGGCTGTCGATATAGCTATAGCTCGCGCTGAGCGTCAGCGCGTCGGTCGGCCGCAGCGCGAGCGTCGCCTCCAGCCCCTCGGCGCTCGCGCGGGCGACATTGTCATAGGTGCCGAACGGGCGTCCGGTGCAGATGCCGGTGAGCGGACGCGGGCAGGAGACGAAGATGATCTGATCGCGCGCGGTGCGGCTGAACCAGGTCGCGCTCGCCTCGATCCTGCCACCGAGCAGCCGCTGGGCGAGGCCGATGTCCCAGCCCTCCGAGGTTTCGGGGCGGAGCAGCGGGTTGCCGAAATCGCTTTGCAGCTGGAACAGGCTTGGCGCCTTGAAGCCTTGGGTCCAGCTGCCGCGCAGCGTGGTGCCGCGCCGCGTATACACCCCGCTCGCCGCGCCGGTGACGATGCCGCCAAAGCGGTTGTGCGAGTCATAGCGCACGCCGCCGGTCAGGTTCAGCCCGGCGAGGGGGCTCACCAGCAGCTGGCCATAGCCGCTGTCGATGCTCGCGCGCGCGCGGCTGATCGGGCCGCCGGTGGTGCCGGTCGCATAGCGGCTGATCTCGCGCTCGGCGCCGAAGGTCGCGGTCACGCGGCCGAGATCGAGCACACCCTGATAATCGAAGCGGATGTTGCGCCCGGTGCTGGCGAAGGTTTCGCGCAAGCCCCCGCCGCTCGGGTCGAGATTGCGGCGGCGGATATTGGTGAGCGCATAGCCGATGCGGTTGCGCAGCCGCCCGCCCAGCGTCGCCCAGTTGACCCCGGCATAGCCCAAGGCCTGTTTGGCGACGCTATATTCAGGCGTGTCGCCAAAGGCGAAGGTCGGCGGGGCGAAGCCGTCGATATCAGTGCGGCTGTCGGCATAGAAGCCGCGCAGATCGACCGACAGCGTGTTGGTCACCGCCAGGTTGAGGCTGGCATTGCCGGCATAATGGCGGAAGCCATCGGCCTCGCGCCCGCCGGCGAAGGCGGAAATGCCGTTCGTCTGGTACCAGCCGCCGCCGATGCTCGCGCGCAGCGGACCGGCCTTGCCGGACACATTGGCGAAGGCCTGGCCGGTGCCATAGGTGCCACCCTCGGCGCGGGCGTTGAGGGCGAGTTGCTCGGTCGGCTGGCGGGTGATGATGTTCACGACCCCGCCGATCGCCTGGCTGCCCCACAGCACCGATTGCGCGCCGCGCACCACCTCGATCCGGGCGATATTGCCGACGAGCAGCTGGCCGAAATCGAATCCGCCCGCCGGGGTCGAGGGATCGTTGAGCTTGATGCCGTCGATCAGCGCTGCCGTCTGGTCGCTCTGCGCGCCGCGGATGCTCACCGAGGTGACGGTGCCGACACCGCCATTGCGGATCACGGTGACGCCCGGGGTCTGGCGCAGCAGGTCGCTGACGATGGCGGACTGCCGCCGGGCGATCTCGGCGCTGTCGAGCACCGTCACCGCCTGGCCGACGGTATCGAGCCGCTGGACCAGGCGGCCGGCGGTGACGGTTACCTCGGCGTCGCTCGCCTGGGCTTGTTCGAGCGCGCCGTTCGATTGCGCTGTCGCGGGCGCCGCGCTGTCCTTGGTGTCGGTGGATTGAGCATAAGCGGGCGCGGCCGCCAACGGCAGCGCCAGGATCAGTGATGAAAAGCGGTTCATGGTTCCTCCCCGCGTTACAACCATGATGCGCGACCACGAGGTCACGCACCGAGCGATGTCGTCACGCGAGGAAAAACCCCGTTCGCCTGGCACACCCCGTCCACGCGAAGGACCGACCGCGGCAGGCAGGTCTCCTGGCTCCCGGGTCAGCGCCTTGGCTCCGGCCTTCCCAAACCGCACGGGGTTCAGTGGCACGCGAAGGGAGCAAGGCTCGCCGGTCACAGTTGCGGGGGCAGCCCCGGACTATAGGCTTCCGCCTAGTTCCGGGTTCCCTTTCAATCCCATCGCTGGGAACCTGTCGCGGGGGTGGTGTTAGGCGGCTTTGCCGCTCTCGGCAAGCCGTTCAGCGTCCAATTGAAAAAGGCGCGGAGCGCCTTTTTCAAACGGGCTCTCAACCACTCGCGAGCGCGGTGGTGCGCTCGATCGCACGCTGGAAGGCGGGGCGCGCCTCCAGCGCGTCGTACCAGCGCTGGACGTTGGGTGCCCCGTCGATCGGCACCTCGGCGAACTGGCGGCGCCACAGCCAGCCGAAATGGGCGATGTCGGCGATCGTCAGCACGTCACCGGCGACGAACTCCTGGGACGCGAGCAGATCGTTCAGCACGCCGACGATCCGCACCGCTTCATTGCCGAAGCGATCGATCGCGAGCGGAATCGGCTCGGGCGCGAACTTGCGGAAGAAGCCGGCATTGCCGAACGCGGGGCCGAGGCCTGCGGCGTTGAAGAAGAGTTGCTCGAAGGTGCGCGCCCGCGCGGGGCCGCTCGCCGGGAGCAGCTGGCCGCTCTTTTCGGCGAGATACACCAGGATCGCCGCGCTTTCGCTCAGCACCAGCTCGCCATCGACCAGCACCGGCACCTTGGCATTGGGGTTGAGCGCGACGAACTCGGGCGCCTTCTGCTCGCCCTTGCGGATGTTGACGCCGTGCAACTCGTATTCCAGCCCCATCTCCTCCAGCGCGATCGGCACCTTCACGCTGTTGGGCGTGGAAAAAGCATAGACTTTCAGCATGATCGTTCCTCCCGGTCTCAGCCCTGTGCCGCCATCTGCCGCGCGACTTCGGCGGCGCTGATCCCTTCGAGCGCGAGCCCCATGGTGGTACCCTCGTCGATCACCCGGCGCAGCTTCTGGGTCATCGCGATCCGGGTATAGCGGCTGGTAAGCGGGGGCAGCGCGGCGATGCCATCGGCGATTTCATGCGCGCGGGCGAGCAGCCGGTCGGCGGCGACGATCTCGTTCACCACGCCATAATCCTTCGCGGTCTGGGCATCGAGCACTTGCCGCGTCAGCACGAAGTACCGGCCGCGGATGGATCCGATCACTTCGGGCCACAGCAGATGGATGCCGTCGCCGGGCACGATGCCGAAGTCGAAATGCGGCTTGTCCTGAAATACGGTTTCGGGGGTGGCGAGGATGATGTCGGTCAGCAGCGCATATTCGCTGTGCAGCAGCACCGGCCCGTTGAGCGCGGTGATCATCGGCACCTCGATGTCGAGGATGTTCGACAGCACCTTGCGCCCCTCGCGCAGGATCTTGTCATAGCCCTGGGGGGTGAAGAAATCGAAGCCTTCGGGGTCGATCGCGTCCATGAAGGCATCGCCGGTGCCGGTGAGGATCACCACGCGGTTGTCACGATCCTCGCCCACCTGGTGGAACAGCTCGACGAATTCCTCGTGCGTGTGGCCGTTGAACACCAGCTTGCCGCCGCTCGTGTGCAGCGCGATTTCGAGCACACCATTGTCCTTGCGCGTCAGCTTCGCGTGCGGGAAGGCGTTCTGATAGGTTGCGAACTTAGCCATCATGTCCTCCATCGGCCCGACTACTGTCCGGGGCGAGGGATCAGATAGCGCACCGTGGCGGTGATGAGATTGTACCATGTTGTGATAAAGCCTATTCCCCGGCGGAATGGCTCGGCGGCGGATGGCGAAAAAGGGACGCAAATTGGGTGGCCCTTCGCAATGATCCGATGCGCAGGGCTTATCGCCTGACCGAGGGCGCGGCGCGACGGCACGGCCCGCCCGGGGCTCTGGCGGTCCCCGTCGCGCCGGCCGGCACGGAACCGGCGCGCCCGCCCGGCGCTTCCCTTGGTATCACCCCAAGGAGGTTGCGGCATGATCTACAAGCGTTTGGGCCTGGGTCTCGGGCTGTTCTCGATCGCGCTGGGCGTGACCGAGTTGTTCGCCGCCCGGCGCGTGACCGGCGCGTTGAAGGCGGAAGGCAGCGAAGGACTGGTGAAGGCGTTCGGCGCGCGTGAACTGGCCGCCGGCGCGGCGCTCGTGGCGGCGCCAGCCGTCTCCACCGGGGTTTGGGCGCGCGTCGCCGGGGATGCGCTCGACCTCATCGGGGTTGGCGCGGCGCTGCGCCGGTCGCCCCGGACTGGCTGGGGCTGAGGAGTGCTTGGATTCGTGGTCGCGGCGACCGCGCTCGACATTTTCGTCGCTCGCGGGCTCGACAAGACGACCGGACGGATGCTGCCCGACAAGACCCGCAAGGTATGACTCCCCGTATTGAGGCGGTGCCGGCGCAACCAACCGCCCGCTTGGGTCATTTAACCAGCATCAATCAAGGAGGTGCATGATGCGGAAACTATTGATCGCCGCGGCGACGGCGGTGGCCGTCTCGGGCTGTTCGACTTATGGCGACGGTTATGGCCGGCCCTATTACGCGGACAGCTATTATCGGGATGGTCCAGGTTATTCGGAGCGAACGCTGCGCCGCAATGACCGCGTCTATCGTGGCCGCGACGGCCGCTATTATTGCCGCCGTAACGACGGCACCACCGGCCTGATCGTCGGCGGCGCGGCCGGTGGTCTGCTCGGCAACATCATCGCGCCGGGTGGCTCGAAGACGCTTGGCACTATCCTAGGCGCGGCGGGCGGCGCAGCAATCGGCAATTCGGTCGATCGCGATCAGGTTCGCTGCCGCTGATCTTTCGCGACAATTGAGGGCGTGGCGCGAGACAATCGCGCGACGCCCTTGCTCTACCCCCGGGCGTGAGGGGGCATGAGGAGGACGTTATGCGTAAGTTATTTCTCGCCGCCGCGATCGCGACGATCCTGCCCGCGGCCGCGCAGGCGCAGTGGGTGCCCATCAACCAGCGCCAGGCCAATCTCGCGACCCGGATCGATCAGGGCGTGCGCAGCGGTGCGCTGACTCGCCCAGAGGCGCGGCGGCTGCGCATGCAATATCGCGACATCGCCCGGCTCGAGGATCGCTACCGCGCGAGTGGCGGGCTGAACATGGCGGAGCGGCGCGATCTCGATCGCCGCTTCGACCGGTTGAGCCGCCGCGTCTATGTCCAGAAGCACGACCGGCAGGCGCGCTAACCAGTTGCTCGCCCGCGCCGGGCTGCTAAACGCCGCTCCAAAATCAAGGAGAGGTTCAGCATGAAGACGTGGGCGATCGGCATCATCCTGGCGGCGGGCGTCGCGCAACCGGCGCTCGCCGCGCCCAAGCAATATGGCGGGCTCGCGATTAGCCCTGCGGGCGACCGGATCGCCAGCGTCGAGGGCGAGGGCCACGCCAAGATCGTGCTGCGCCGGATCGACGGCACCGCGATCGGAACGCTCGATCCTTGCCCGGTGTGCAGCTATTCGGGGCTGACCTTCGCCCCCGATGGCGCGCTCGCCTTTCTGGCGCGCGATCGTAAGGCGGGCACGGTGACGCTCGAACTGAACGAAGGCGATCAGACGCGCGCGCTGGCCACGGTCAAAGGCATCGCCCAGACGCCGCGCTTCGCCGCCGATGGCAAACGGATCGCGCTGCTGGTGACCATCGGCGCCGCCAAGGAAGCCGGCGCGGCCCAGGCCGGGGTGCGCCAGGTCGGCGAGATTGGCGAAAAGAATGACGAGCAGCGCCTCGCCATTTTCGATCGCGCTAGCGCCCCGATCGCGCCCGAGGCGGTGACGCCGATCAGCCCCGCCGGGCGCTATGTCTACGAATATGATTGGCTGCCCGATGGCAGCGGCGTCGTCGCGACCTCTGTGCTCGGCAATGGCGACGCCAATTGGTGGGTCGCGACGCTCGATCGGATCGATGCGGCGAGCGGCACCGTCACCACCATCGCCAAGCCGCCGCTGCAGATGAATTTTCCGCGCGTCTCGCCCGATGGCCGCGAGGTCGCGTTCATCGGTGGGCTGATGAGCGACTTTGGCTCGGTGGGCGGCGATGTGTGGGTGGTGCCGATCAATGGTGGCAGCCCGCGCAACCTGACCGAAGGCCAGAAGGCGACCGCGACCGCGATCGATTGGACCGAGGGCGGCCTGCGCGCAGTGGTGCTGCGCGGGGACCGGATGGAGCTGGTGTCGGTAAGCGACAAGGGTTTCTCCGCGCCGCTTTATGGCGGGCCGGTCTCGTTCTCGGCCGGGGATGGCCGCGTCGCGCTCAGCGGCAACGCCCGGGTGATGGCAACCGTCACCCAGAGCTTCACCCAGGCCCCGGCGATCGTCGCCGGCCCGGTGAGCGCGCCCAAGCAGCTGACGCACGACAATGACGGCGAGAAGCCGATCGTCACCGCCCGGAGCATCAGCTGGACGCAGGACGGCTTCACCTCGCAGGGCTGGCTGCTCGCGCCGGTGGACGCCGATCCGGCGAAGAAGGCGCCGATGATCACCGTGGTGCATGGCGGCCCCTCGGCGGCGCATGTGCCGGGCTTCGTCACCGGCGGGCAGACCGCGGCGCTCATCAAGGCGGGCTATTATCTGTTCCTCCCCAATCCGCGCGGCTCCTATGGCCAGGGCGAGGCCTTCGTCGCCGCCAACAAGCGCGATTTCGGCGGCGGCGACCTGCGCGACATCCTCGCCGGCATCGACGCGGCCGAGAAGGTGGCGCCGATCGACGATGCACGGCTGGGGCTGATGGGCGGCAGCTATGGCGGCTTCATGGCGATGTGGGCCAACACCCAGACCAACCGCTTCAAGGCGATTGTCGCTTCGGCGGGGCTTTCGAACTGGATCAGCTATTACGGCACCAACGGCATCAACACCTGGATGGTGCCGTTCTTCGGCAAGCCGATGTACGAGGATTACAAGGCGTACGAGGCGCCGTCGGCCATCTATCAGATCGCCAAGGCCAAGACGCCGACCTTCATCTATGTCGGCGAGCGCGACATCGAAGTGCCGCCGACCCAGTCGGTGGAATATTGGAACGGGCTGAAGGCGCATGGCGTGCCGGCCAGCCTGGTGATCTACCCCGAGGAAGGGCACGGCATCCGCAACCCGGTGAACGCGGCGGACGTGCAGGCGCGGGTGCTGGGGTGGTTCGGGAAGTATCTGAAATAGGGCGCGGATCAGCTATCGGCGCCGCGCAGATGCCGGATCACGTCCTGCTCGAACAGCTCGGCGCCCCGGCCCGAGGCGGCGAGCTGGTCCTTCGCCAGCCGCAGCCGCACCATGCCCCCGGCGAGCAATATGCCCTGGTCGCACAAATGATACAGCGAGGGCAGATCGTGGAGCGCCGTGATCAGGGTGTGGCGCTCCTGCGACAGGTTGCGCAGCGCTTGCCGGGCGTCGAAGGCGGCGACCGGATCGAGCCAGTTGAACGGCTCGTCGAGGATGATGATGCTCGCCCCGGTGACGAACGGGCAGAAGATCGCCAGCCGCTGCCGCATCCCGGCGGAATATGTGCCGATCGGCCGGTGGATAAAGGCCTCCAGCCCCAGCGCCTGGTAGAGCGGATCGAGCCCGCCCGCTGGCTGCCGCCACCCGGGCGTGCCGGCGGCGATGGCGAGCAGTTGATCACCGGTGATGCTGTCGGGCAGGCGGTGCGCCTCGGGAGCGAGCGCGGTCCGCCGGGCGCGCGCGGCGCGATCATGGGTGAGGTCGACGCCATCGATCGTCAGGGTGCCGCCGTCGATCGGCAGCCGGCCGCACAGCGCGCGGAGCAGGGTGGTCTTGCCCGATCCGTTCGCGCCGACGATCCCGAGCCAACCCGGCCTGGCAAAAGCGAGATCGAGCGCGGGGATGATCGTCCGGCCGCGCAACGTCACCGAAATCGCCTGAGCCAGGATCATTTAGATCGCGTCCCAGCGCCGCCGCACCGAAAGGCGGTAGAGTTGGACCGGTCGCCCGATCGCGACCAGCAGCCCAAGCGGCGGCAAGACATAACCGAGCAGGACCGCCGCCGTGATTTCCAGCTGGACGCGCAGCTTGGCGATCCGCTTTGGGTGCAGCGTGGCGAGCAGCAGCATCAGCGTGCGGACCCAGAGGATGAGCGTGCCGATGCCAAGCGCGGCGATGGCGAGCGGGGGTTGCACCAGCGCCGATCCGGCGGCCACGGTCAGGCAGGCGATCGTCGCCAGGATCAAGTGACTTCGTAAGCCGCGCGCCACCCCGATGCCGGCGAAGCGGCCGAAGCGGAGCAGCTGGTCGTCGGTTCGGCTCAGCAGCCCGGCGGCGGGCGCGAGCAGCAAGATTTCGACCGTCAATCCCGCCGGCAGACCCGCCATACGGGCGGTTTCGGTACACGCCAGCGCGGTGACCAGGCCGATGCCAATGGCAACCCCGATCGGGGGCCAGGGCAGCGGCAATGGTCGGATTTGCAACTGGCGCACGATCCCCGGATAGTTGAGCGCCGCGCCGCCCGGCGCCTTGGCGTCGATCATCGCCGCCGGGGGAAGCCGGGTCGGAGGCAGCTGATCGAGCATCGCCGCCGCCCAGCATCCCAGGGCATAGCCGGCGATCGAGGCCGCCAGATAGCCGAAATCGGGCAGGGCGCGCGCGTGCCAGGCGACATCGCCGGTCGCGCTCGCCAGCACCGCCAGTGCCAGCAGCTGGTGGACGCCCAGATAAGATTGGCGGGCGGCTGGATCGAGCGCTTCGGCCAGGAGAATTCCGCCGTCGGCAATGTCGTCCAACCGCCGCCAGGCGAAGCGCGACGCCGCGAAGCCGATGACGGCGGCGATGGCCAGACCGGCGAGCGGCATCCACTGGCGGATCGCGCCGGCCAGCGCGGGCAGCTGTGCGTGGAGGAAGGTGACACCCACCAGGGCGACGATCAGCAGCATCGCCCAGTCGGTCGGGCGCGGGAAAGACTGCGCGATCGCGCCGCGCAGCAGCCGAACCTCATAGCCGATCAGATTGCGGGCGCGGACAGGTCTGGAGAGCGGGGTGGCAACCGGCGGCATCGCGCCGAATTAGGCGGTGCGATGGGCGGCGAAGTCAATGGCCGCGCGGCTTGCTCGCGCCTACACCCCAGCAAGCCGCTCGATCAGCCCGCCCAGTTCGTCGCGCGCCGCCGCGTCGCGGGCGCGAAGTTGGTCGAGTTCGCCGGCCAGGTCGTCCTGCCGCTGCGCGCGGGCCAGCGCGATCGCGGTTTCATAAGCGGTGACGCTCGCCGCCTGGCCCTTGCGCACCGCGCCGGCGAGCGCCTGATCGAGCAAAGGACCGCTGAGCACGTGTTCGGTATCACGCGCGGCATCGTCGAGCGCGCCCTTCATCCAGCCATTCTCCGGCCCGCCCGCGCCGCGCCCCGTTGCGGCCAGCGCCGCCGAGGCATGGCGCGCCTGCACGATCAGTTCGCCGAGCGCGTGGCACAGCCCCGGGTTGGTCACCCGTCGCCCGATCGGCCCCAGCCGCTCGGCGAGCAGATCGGCCGCCGCGCGCAGATCCTGGATCGCGGCGGTCAGCAGCGCGTCGGGGCTGTCGGTTTGGGCCATGACGCAAGAACAAGCCCCCGCGCGGCTGGTTCCGCTGTCAGCCTCAGGGCGCGCGACTGCCGATATAGGCCGACAGCGCGACCATGTCGGCGAGCGTCATCTTCCGGGTCACTTCCGCCATCGCCGCGCTTGCCGGGCCGCCGCGCGACCCGCTTTTGAAGTCATAGAGCTGGCGCGCGAGATAGCTGGGGGAGCGCCCGGCAAGAGGCGGGCCGACATCGCCGCGCAGATCGGGGCCGTGGCAGCTCGCGCACGCCATCGCGCCGCCGCCGCCCCAGCTACGCGCGAGCGCGGCGCCGCGCGCGATGCTGCCGGGCGGGACATAGGCGGTGTAGCCCAGGCGTGGATCGCGCATTTCGTGGCGGGCGAAATCATCGGGCACTTCGATCAGCCGGCCGGCGATTGGTTCGGTGCCGCCTGCATCGTCCAGCCGCCAGAGATTGCCGGCGGTGCGCACGCGCGGGATCATCGCTGCCTCCACCACCCGCCCGAAGCGGCGCGGCTTGAGCGCGGCGAAATAGCCGGCGGCCTCGGCAAGCTGCGCGGGGCTGATCGCGCGCGCGGTCGCGGTCATCGACACCGGATTGTGCGGGGTGTTGATCCGCTCGCCTGATGCGAACAGCCGCATCTGCTCAATGATGTAATCGGCCGGCAGCCCGGCGAGCGAGGCGTTTTCGGGCCGGCCGCCGCCCGTGAGCAAGTGGCACGAACCGCAGGCGCGCCGCTCGGGCCGCTCGCCTTGCGTCACCGCGGGCGGGGCGGGGGGATGGTCTTCGGGATACCAGTCGGCCACCCGGAACACGCTGCGATATTCGGCTTCGGTAAGCTGGGTAGGGCTGCCGGGCAGCGTGCGGCGCTCGCGCGTGTCATAGCTGGGCGTCTCGGCGGGCGGCTGGAAGACGTAGAGCCAGGCGGGCGGCGCCTCCGCCTCGGTCGCCCCCAGGCACAACAGCGCCACCCACGCCCATCGCCGCATCGCCACCCCCCTGGTCGTGGCAAGGGTCTAAGCGCCGGTTCCGCTCACGTCCACCGTGCACAGGCAGGTCTGGTCGGTGGGGTAGGGGTGGCCGCAGGCGCGGCACATCGCGTGGCTGCCCGGCGCGAGCCCCGCGCCGACCGAGACGCGTTCATCGAACACAAAGCATTCCCCGGCAAAGCGGCTCGCGTCGGCCGGCACTTCCTCCAGATAGCGCAGGATGCCGCCTTCGAGGTGATAGACCTCCGCTACCCCCTCGGCCCGAACGAACGCCGTCGCCTTCTCGCAGCGGATGCCGCCGGTGCAGAACATCGCGACCCGCCTCTTGCCGGCCATCAGCGTGTCGCGGTTGGCCCGGAACCAGGCGGGGAAGTCGCGGAACGTGGCGGTGCCCGGATCGACCGCGCCAGCGAAGCTGCCGATCGCCACTTCATAGGCGTTGCGCGTGTCGATTAGCAGCGTTTCCGGATCGTCGATCAGCGCGTTCCATTCAGCCGGCGGCACATAGCGGCCGGCGGCGGCGCAGGGATCGATGCCGGGCACGCCCATCGTCACGATCTCGCGCTTCAGCCGCACTTTCAGCTTGCCGAAGGGCATCGCGGCCCCGTCGCTGAACTTCACCTCGATCCCGGCGCAGCCGGGGAGCGCGCGAAGAACATCGAGCAACGCCGCGACCGCGTCCGCCTGGCCGGCGATCGTGCCGTTCATCCCCTCGGTCGCGAACAGCAATGTGCCCTTGATGCCGAGCGCCGCCGCGCGTGCCTCGATCGCGGGGATCAGCGCGGCGGGATCGGGGAAGGGCGTGAATTGATAAAGCGCGGCGACGCGGATCACAGGGTGCGCGCCCACCAATCGCCGAACAGCGCGCGCTCGCTCGCGCTCAGATGCAGCCCTAGCTTGCTCCGCCGCTCGAGCGCGTCGGCGGGGCTGCGTGCCCATTCGCGCTCGTGCATCCAGCGCGCCTCGACCTCGGTGAAGCCGCCGCCGAACGCCTGGCCAAGTTGCGCCTCGCGCGAAATGCTGCGCAACATATCGTGCAACATCGTGCCATAAGCGCGCGCCATGCGCAGGCTGCGGGCATCGCCCAGGAACGGCCAGGTGCGGCGGACATTGGCGAGGAAGCGGGCGAAATCGGGCATGTCGCCGCCGGGGAAGGCGCGGGCGCGGGTTTGCGGGGTGTGGGCCAACCCCATCGGCTGCGCGAGCTTGCCCACAGCCTCCTCGGCCAGGTGCCGGGCGGTGGTGATCTTGCCGCCGAAGATCGAGAGCAGGGGCGGCCCGCTCGTGTCGAGTTCAAGCACATAATCGCGCGTCACCTGCCGCGCCTCGCTCGCGCCGTCGTCATAGAGCGGGCGCACGCCCGACCAATCGCTGATCACGTCCGCCGGGACGATCTGGCGGGCGAAGTGGCGGTTCACCGCGTCGCAGAGATAAGCGATCTCGCTCGCGTCGATCCGGGCATCCTCGGGGCGGTCGACCGGCACATCGGTGGTGCCGATTTCGGTGAAGGCACCCTCATAGGGGATGGCGAAGACGATGCGACCATCGGGCTGCTGGAGGATATAGGCCTGGTCGCCCTCGAACAGGCGCGGCACGACGATATGGCTGCCCTTCACCAGCCGCACCCCGGCGCGGGCATTGACGCCGAGCCGCCCGAGCGCCTCGCCCACCCACGGCCCGGCGGCGTTGACCAGCGCGCGCGCGGCAACCTCGCGTCCGTCCGAGAGCGTCGCGCGCCACAGCCCGTCCTCACGCCGGGCGGACACCAGCGCGGTGCGTGTCGCGATCTCGCCACCCGCGCTCGCCGCGTCGATCGCGTTGAGCAGGGTCAGCCGCGAATCATCGACCCAGGCGTCTGAATAGACGAAGCCGCGCCGGGTGCCCTTCAAGGGCGCGGTGAGCGCGGCATCGCCGGCCCCCAGCCCGCGCGAGCGCGGCAACGACATCCGGCCGCCCAGCCGATCATAGAGGAACAGCCCCGCGCGCAGCATCCACCAGGGACGCTGGCCGTCATGCGGCAGCACGAACTGCATCGGATAGATCAGGTGCGGGGCGGCCTTTACCAGCCGCTCGCGTTCGCGCAACGCTTCCGCCACCAGCTTGAATTCATAGAATTCCAGATAGCGCAGACCGCCATGGATCAGCTTGGTGGAGGCGCTCGAGGTATGGCTCGCCAGATCGTCGCGCTCGACCAGCAGCAGCTTCAACCCGGCAAGCGCCGCCTCCCGCGCGATCGCCGCGCCATTGATGCCGCCGCCGATGATGAGCAGGTCATATGTCACCGCTGTCGGATAAGGGGGCGCCATCGAATTTTCCAGTGTGATCGCCGACTTGCGGGCGGTCTCAGTCATGCGTCGTACTTTGCCCGACGTGGGCCGGGGAAGACGCGACGGCTTGGACTCGGCTGCGGCGCCGCGCGGTTTGGGTTCTTCGCGCAATGCGCCTAAGGCTTGACCGATGAAGAAACTCCAGCCCGGCCTGCCGAGCGAGCGCCAGATCCTCGATTTCATCGCGAGCGCCGATACGCCCGTCGGCAAGCGCGAGATCGCGCGTGCCTTCGGGCTTTCCGCGCAGGACAAGATCGCGCTGAAGGCGCGGCTGAAGGACATGGCCGATCAGGGGTTGATCGACCATCAGGGCCGCGCCTTCCACCAGATGGGCGGCGTCCCCAAGGTGACCGTGCTGCGGGTGGTGGACGTGACCGATGACGGCATCGCCTGGGCTGTCCCCGAACGCTGGGAGGCCGAAGGCGTGCCGCCGCCGAAGCTGCGCGTGCGCGAGCGCGGGCGCGGCGCGCTGGGCATTGGCGACCGGCTGCTCGCGCGTACCGAGGAAGCGGGGCAGGGCTGGATCGCGCATCCGATGAAGCGGCTCGCGCGGGGCGAGGAGCTGATCCTGGGGGTGCTGCGCGAGGAAGGCGGGCGTATCTGGCTCCAGGGCGTCGAGAAGAAGGAACGGCGCGAGTTTCCGGTGATTGATTTGGGCGGCGCGGCGCCGGGCGATTTGGTGCTGGCGGAAAAGGCCGGGCGCCCGCCGCGCTTTTCCGCGCGCGTCACCGAACGGCTCGGCGATCCGTTCGCGCCGCGCAGCTTCTCGATGATCGCGGTGCACAAGCATGGCATCCCGCACGTCTTCGCGCCCGAGACGATCGAGGAAGCGCATACGGTGGCGCGGCAACCGCTCGGCGAGGGGCGCGAGGATTTGCGCCATCTGCCGATCGTCGCGATCGACCCCGCCGATGCCCGCGACCATGACGACGCGGTGTGGGCCGCGCCCGATGACGATCCTGACAATGCCGGCGGCTGGCGCGCGGTGGTCGCGATCGCCGATGTGAGTTTCTACGTGCGCCCCGGCTCCTCGCTCGATCGCGAGGCGCGGGCACGCGGCAATTCGGTCTATTTTCCCGATCGCGTGGTGCCGATGCTGCCCGAGCAATTATCGGCGGACATCTGCTCGCTGAAGGAGGGGGCGGACCGGGCGGCGCTCGTCTGCCATCTCCAGATCGGCAAGGCCGGCGCGCTCAAAGGCTTCCGCTTCACCCGCGCGGTGGTGCGCATCCGGGCGAACATCGCCTATGAGGAAGCTCAGGCGGCGATCGACGCCGATGCTCCCCCGGCGTTCAAGTGGGACGCTGCGCTGGTCGACGAGGCGCTGAAACCGCTATGGGCGTGCTGGCGCGCGCTCGACCGTGCTCGGGCGAAGCGGGCGCCGCTCGAACTCGATCTGCCCGAACGCCGCGTGGTGCTCGACGAGAAGGGCCGCATCCTTTCGGTCGCCCCGCGCGAACGGCTCGACGCGCACCGTCTGATCGAGGATTTCATGATCGCCGCCAATGTCGCCGCCGCCAAGGCGCTCGAGGCCAAGAAGGCGCCGGTGATGTACCGCGATCACGAGCCGCCCGCGCGCGAGAAGCTGGTCGCGCTGAAGGAATATCTGAAGACGCATGGCATCGAGTTCGCGCTCGGCCAGGTGATCCGCCCGGCGACCTTCAATGCCATCCTCGACAAGGTGGCGGAGAGCGACAGCCGCCCGCAGATCATGGAGCAGGTGCTGCGCAGCCAGACCCAGGCCTATTACGCGCCCGCGAACATGGGGCATTTCGGGCTCGCGCTCGGTTCCTACGCGCATTTTACCTCGCCGATCCGGCGTTATGCCGATCTCATCGTCCACCGCGCGCTGGTGAGCGCGTACCGGCTCGGCGAGGGCGGGCTGACCGCGGGCGAGGCGGCGGCGATGGAGCGGATCGGCGAGTCGATCTCGATGCTTGAACGCCGCGCGATGGAAGCCGAGCGCGAGACGATCGACCGCCATGTCGCCGCCTATCTCGCCGAGCATGTCGGCCAGGTGCTGCAGACGCGGATCACCGGCGTGCAGAGCTTCGGCTTCTTCGCGACCGTCGAAGGGGTCGGCGGTGACGGGCTGGTGAGCGTCCGCGATCTGGGGCGCGAATATTTCCGCTATGACGAGGCGGCGCGGGCGCTGATCGGCGAGGAGACCGGCACTCGCTACGAAAGCGGGCAGAAGCTCGAGTTGCGGCTGGTCGAGGCGAATCCAGTGTCGGGCGCGCTGCGGTTCGAACTGGTCGAGGGCGGCGCGCCGCCGCCGCGAGCGCGCATCGTCAAGCGGCGCGGCCGGCCGGCGAACATTTGCCATCAGCGCCGGCGGCGCTAGCAGGATAGCCACGCCCTGCCAGGGGGGGTGGGGTGGGTGGAAGCCGGGCGCCGCGGTGCGCCCTCCAGCATGGCCACCGGCGTTCGCTGATCTTGCCGCGCGCCAGGGAATCATCCACTGCCCGGCCCCTACCTGCCAGGGAGGGGGCATAGGAAAGCGTTGAGCCTCGACGCGGGGCGGCGCATAGGTCGTTCCACGAACAGCGAAAGGACGCAATCATGGCAGGACCAGCAGCGCTCGTCGCCCGCGCGCGACGCCACGTCATCTCCTATTTCATGACGCAGAACGCGGTGACGCCGGACAAGGCGATCGCGTTCGTCTCTAACCGGCGGCTGGAAAACCAGATGTTCGATCGCTTCGTCGCGGCCAAGGTGCTCGTCTGGGCCGAGGGCGGGCGCTATTATCTCGATGTGCCCGCATGGGATGAGTATTCGCGCAACCGCCGGCGCCGGGTCGGCCTGTTCATGGGCGCGCTCGCGGCCGCCGGGGCGGCGGCGGTGGCGCTCATGGCGTGATTCCCCGAAACGACGTCGCCCCGACCTTGAGCCGGGGCTAGAGCGTGATCACTAGATGGAGCATATGAAAGCCCCTCCCCTTAAGGGGAGGGGTTGGGGTGGGGGCGGTCAATGAGTGCTGCGCGCCGCATATCGCCTCCACCTCCCAGCCTCCTCCCCTAAAGCGGAGGAGGAGCGCGCTGCCATGATTTCGCTTCTGGTCGCCTCGCGACAGGAGAAGAAGAAGTCCGGCCCCGGCTCAAGGCCGGGGCTATGCACCATGTGCTTGATCGGGGTTCGCCCGTTTCAGCCCGAGACCTTCGCTCTCTCGCCCCTTACCCCGCGTTGAACGTCAGCCCCGCGCGCTCCACCAGCCGCTGGCGCAACGGCGCGCCCATGATCGCGCCCGGGGTCCACACCCCGCCCGCCGCCTCGGGCACGTCCTCGATCAGGCAGAGCGCCGCCTCGGCGATCATCTTGCTGGTCGAGCCATAGCCGGGGTCCTTGTCCCCCGTCACCACCGCGTCGAGCCGCACGCCGCCGCCCATATCGCCCACGAACAGCAGGTCGTAATGGCCGCTGTCACGCTCTTCCTTGCTCGGGCCTTCGCCGGGCTTGGGGCCTTTGTCGCTGGCGAGCGGGTTCATCTTGGCGATCGCCTCGGCGGCGGCCTTGCCCATCTCGCCCAGTCCCGCGACCATCATCTCGTCATAAACGAAATCGGCGCCGTAAGCCTTGCCGAGCAGGAAGTTGGTGCGGTGGACGTTCTTGGTGTTGATCGGCGCCATGATGAAGGGGGCGACCCAGGCCTCGATCGTGCGATCATATTCGGGGATCATCCCCATCGGCTGGCCCGGCCCCTGGAAGCCGGGGGTGAGCGCGAACGGGTTGGTAAGGAGCGCGATCAGCGAGGGGTTGCGCGCCGCGGCGGCGAGGGTCGCCTTCAGGCTCGCGGCGGTGCCGCCCGAGAAGCCGCCCTTCATCGCGCGGACGCGGCCCTTCACCCGCGGGCAGGGGCGGCCATAGCGCTCGCGCGCTGCCTCCTGCAGGGTGAACACGCCGAGATCGAACGGGATCGAATCGAACCCGCACGAAAACACGATCCGCGCCCCGGTTTCCCGGGCGCGCGCGTCATGCGCGTCGATCATCTCGCGCATCCAGCCGGGCTCGCCGCACAGATCGACATAAGCGGTGCCCGCCGCGACGCACGCCGCGACCAGGTCGCTGCCATAAAGCTGATAGGGGCCGACCGTGGTGAGGATCACGGTCGCGCGCTCGGCCATGGCTTTAAGGCTCGCCGGATCGCTCGCATCGGCGATGACGAACGGGGTGTCGGCGGGCGCGCCGATCAGATCGCGCACCTCGGCGAGCTTCGCCTCGGAACGCCCCGCCATCGCCCAGCGCGGGCGATCCTTGCCCGCATAAGCCTGCGCCAGATATTCGGCGACCAGCCGGCCGGTGAAGCCGGTCGCGCCGTAAACGATCAGATCGAAATCGCGGTTTGCCATGATCTTCCTACCCCTTAAGCCGCCTCGCTAAACTGCAAACTCGCCAGGCGCGCATAGAGCCCGCCGCGGCCGATCAGGCTCTGATGCGTGCCTTCCTCGACGATCTGCCCTTCGTCCATCACGATGATCCGGTCGGCGGCACGCACCGTCGCCAGGCGGTGGGCGATCACGATCGTGGTGC
This sequence comes from Proteobacteria bacterium SG_bin6, assembly GCA_002083435.1. Lineage (GTDB taxonomy): Bacteria > Pseudomonadota > Alphaproteobacteria > Sphingomonadales > Sphingomonadaceae > Sphingomonas. The sequence goes on from LWDJ01000029.1 coordinate 77,327, forward strand.
GCTCGGCCATCAGCCGTTCGAGCGCTTCCTGCACCAGCCGCTCGCTTTCGGCGTCGAGCGCGCTGGTCGCCTCGTCGAGCAGCAGGATCGGCGCGTCGCGCAGCAGCGCGCGGGCGATCGCGACGCGTTGGCGCTGCCCGCCCGAAAGCCGCGCACCGCCCTCGCCCAGGAAGGCGTCGAGCCCCTCGGGCAGCTTGCGCAGAAATTCGGCGGCGTTGGCGGCTTCCGCCGCCGCCCAGAGCGCCGCATCATCGGCGTCCCACCGGCCATAGCGCAGATTGTCGCGCGCGGAGGCCGCGAAAATCACCGTTTCTTGGGGAACCATAGCTATCCGTGCGCGAATATCGGCCGGGTCAGCCTCGGGCAGGGCGACGCCGTCGATCCGCACCGCGCCCGCGAGTGGATCGTAGAAGCGCTGGAGCAGCTGGAACAAGGTCGATTTGCCCGCGCCCGAAGGGCCGACCACCGCCACCGTCTCCCCCGGCGACACGGTGAGCGAGAAATCGTTGAGCGCGGCGAGTTCGGGCCGCGTCGGATAGCGGAAGGTCACACGCTCGAACGCGATCGCGCCGCGCGGCGGGGTGGGAAGCGCGACCGGGTGGGGCGGGGCGGCGATCTCAGGCTCGGCGGCGAGCAATTCGCTCAGCCGCTCGGCCGCGCCCGCGCAGCGTAGCAGATCGCCATAAACTTCGGTCAGCGCGCCGAACGCGCCGGCGACGATCCCACCCGTCACAACGAACGCGGCGATCGCGCCGCCCGTCAGCCGGCCCGCCGCGACGTCGATCGCGCCTTCCCACATCACCATCGTGATCGAGCCGAAGATCGCGCCGATGAACAGCGCGGTCACGGTCGCGCGCCACAGGATGCGGCGCTTGGCGGTTTCGAAGGTGGCGTCGACCGCCGCCGCGAAGCGCTCGCCCTCGCGCCGTTCCTGGCCGAACGCCTGGACGATCTTCATCGCGGCGAGCGTTTCGGTGGCGAGCGTGCCGACATCGGCGATCCGGTCCTGCGAGCTGCGCGACATCGTCCGTACCCGCCGCCCCAGGATCATGATCGGCAGGATCACCACCGGAATCCCGATCACCAGCAGCGCGGCGAGCTTGGGCGAGATCGCGAACAGATAGATCATGCCCGCGATGCCGGTGAGCGCGTTGCGCAGCGCGACCGAAACCGTGGTGCCGACGACGATTTCCACCTGCGCGGTGTCGCTCGTCAGCCGCGAGGCGATCTCGCTCGGACGGTTCTCCTCGAAGAAGCGCGGCGCCATCCGCATCAGGTGATGCTGTACCTCGGTACGGATATCGGCAACCACCCGCTCGCCGAGCCACGACACGAAGTAGAAGCGCATCGCGGTGCCGAGCGCGAGCACGACGACGATCATCAGCAGATAATGGAACGCGGCGGCGACCGCGTCCGGCGCGCCGACGCCGCCAAAGCCCCGGTCGATCACCCGGCTGAAGCCATAGGGGATCGCGACCGTCGCCGCCGAGGTGATGGTGAGCGCGATCATCGCCAGCGCGAGCTGCACCGGATAGCGGCGCACCCGCGACCAGACGAGGTTCAGGCTCGAAAGCTTGCGCTTCGCGCGGGGCGTGGCAATATCGGCGGCGGGGGAAATGGGATCGGCCATGACACAAAGGCCTAGCAGGCGCGTTATGGAGGCTCAACGCTGTTGAGCAGCCGGGATTGTGCCGCCTATCGCCATGGCAGGCATGCGTGGACCGCACGGTTGCATTCCGTGCGGTTAATGCGCATTGTCGCCACGGCGTATCCTGTTATGCCCTGGTTAAGGCGGCGGTAAACGCTGTCATGCTATAGGAACGCCGATGCTGTACGACGCCTATGAATTCCAGCGCTCGATGCTCGCGGGTGCGAGTGCTATCGCCAATATGGGCGCTGGGTTCTTGCAAAATCCTGCGAATCCTTTTGCTTACTTCGGCGGCGGTCCGGTTTTCGCCTCGGCGCTCGAAGTGTTCGCCCATGCCGCCGCCCCGCGCGGCAAGCCCGAATTCGGGCTCACCGAAACCATCGTCGATGGGCGCCCTGTCGGCGTGCTTGAAGAAATTGTCGCGCGTCGTCCGTTCGGCCAGCTGAAGCATTTCGTGCGCGAAGGCGTCGAGCGTGGACCGAAGCTGCTGATCGTCGCGCCGATGTCGGGCCATTATGCGACGTTGCTGCGTGGCACGGTCGAGCGGCTGCTGCCCTCGACCGATGTCTACATCACCGATTGGCGCGACGCGAAGCTGGTACCGATGAGCGATGGCGGCTTCGATTTCGACGATTATGTCGATTACGTGATCGCCTTTCTGGAAGCGATCGGGCCGGGCGCGCATATGCTCGCGGTCTGTCAGCCCTCGGTGCCCTGTTACGCCGCCGCCTGCGTGATGAGCGCGGCCAAGCATCCCTGCCGGCCCAGGACGCTGACGATGATGGGCGGCCCGGTCGACACGCGCGAGGCGCCGACCGCCGTCAACACGCTGGCGACGCAACGCCCGCACGCCTGGTTCGAGCAGAATGTGATCGCGACCGTGCCGCTCACCTATCCGGGCGCGGGGCGCAAGGTCTATCCCGGCTTCCTGCAACTTGCCGGGTTCATGACGATGAACTTGGGCAATCACATGATGTCACACTGGGAGATGTTCAAACATCTGGTCGAAGGTGACGGCGAAAGCGCCGAGGCGACCAAGGATTTTTACGACGAATATCGCGCGGTGTGCGACATGACCGCAGAATTCTATTTGCAGACCGTCGATCTCGTCTTCCAGCGCCACGCGCTGCCCAAGGGCGAGATGCTGCACCGGGGGCTGCCGGTCGATCCCAAGGCGATCACCGATGTCGCACTGCTGGCGATCGAGGGCGAGCGTGACGATATTTCAGGGCTCGGCCAGACCAAGGCGGCGCTGACGCTCGCCGCCAACCTGCCCGCCGACAAGAAGCACTATCTGATGGCCGAGGGCGCTGGCCATTACGGCATCTTTAACGGCAGCAAATGGCGCACGCGGATCGCGCCCGTGGTCGAGCAATGGATCGCCGCGCATAACGGGTAAGGGGCTCAGCGGCTATTCAGCGGCCCTTCAGCAGCACCGCCAGCAGATCATAATAGGCCGCGAGCGGGATCATCCGGTCGAGCTCGCAGCCGATCCGCCCGCCCAGCGCCCAGCGCACCTCGGCGGTGAGCGTGCCGACTACCGGCAGCGTCAGGCTCAGCCGCTCGCCCGGCGCGAGGTCGCTCTCGCACCGTGCCATCAGCCCCATCGCGGAGAGGTTGACGATCAGCAGCACGATGGTGGCGCCGTCCGCCCGCGTCGCGCGGGTGCGATGAAAAACCTCGTCGCGCGGCGCGCCGCGCTGATCGTGAAATGCCAAAGCGGTTCCGGCCATGCCCAATTCCCTGCGGCCCGTGACAGCGAAAGACTAAGCGGGCGGCCGTGAACCGGCTCGATAGAAACAGCGTAAATAATTGGTTTCCGGTGGTTATACCGGGCCGAATTTATACGGGCGGCAGCAGCAGGCCGTGATGCTTCTTGCCCGCCGAGATTTTTACCGGGGCCACGCCGATATGGACGATCGCCGCCTCATCGGCCACCTTCTCCCCATCCACGCGCGCGCCGCCGCCCTTGATCAGCCGCCGTGCCTCGCCCTTCGACGCCGCGAGGCCGAGCGCGACCAGCGCATCGACCAGCGGCATCTGCGGGGCGGGGGCGGCGACGCGGGGCAGGGCATCGCCCGCCGCGCCCTCCTCGAAAGTGCGGCGCGCGGTTTCCGCCGCCGCGGTCGCGGCCTCGGCGCCCCGGCACAGCGCGGTCGCTTCGTTCGCCAGCACGATCTTCGCCTCGTTGATCTCGGCGCCCTGCAGCGCTTCGAGCCGGGCGATCTCGTCGAGCGGCAGATCGGTGAACAGCCGCAGGAAGCGCCCGACATCGCGATCATCGGTGTTCCGCCAGAACTGCCAATAATCATAGGCCGGCAGCGCATCCTCGTTCAGCCACACCGCGCCCGCCGCCGTCTTGCCCATCTTGGCGCCATCGGCGGTGGTAATGAGCGGGCTGGTGAGCCCGAACAGCTCGGTGCCTTCCATCCGCCGGGCAAGCTCGATCCCGTTGACGATATTGCCCCACTGGTCCGACCCGCCGAGCTGCAACCGGCACCCCTGGCGGCGCGCGAGCTCGACGAAATCATAGCCTTGCAGGATCATGTAGTTGAATTCGAGGAACGTCAGCGGCTGCTCGCGATCGAGCCGCAGCTTCACCGAATCGAAGCTCAGCATCCGGTTGATCGTGAAGTGCCGCCCCACCTCGCGCAGGAAGGGGATATAGGCGAGGCCATCGAGCCATTCGGCATTGTTGACCATCACCGCGTCGCTTGGCCCGTCGCCAAAGCTCAGGAAGCGTTCGAACACCCGGCGGATCGAGGCGATATTGGCGTCGATCGCCGCGTCGTCGAGCAGCTTGCGGCTTTCATCCTTGCCCGAAGGATCGCCCACCTTGGTGGTGCCGCCGCCCATCAGCACGATCGGCTTGTGTCCGGTCTGCTGCATCCGGCGCAGCATCATGATCTGGACGAGGCTGCCGACATGGAGCGAGGGGGCGGTCGCATCGAAGCCGATATAGCCGGGCACCGCCTGCTTCGCGGCGAGCGCATCGAGCGCGGCGGCGTCGGTCGCCTGGTGGATATAGCCGCGTTCGTCGAGGGTGCGCAGGAGCGTGGAGGCGTAGGTCATGCAGGTGCTTTAGAATGGGTGTTGGGGTCGAGGGAAGGGTCCAGCGTTGAAGGCCCTCACCCAACCCTCTCCCGCCAGCGGGAGAGGGCTAATCGGGTCGTTCCAGGCTCAACCGCAAGGCCCTCTCCCGCTGGCGGGAGAGGGTTGGGTGAGGGTGGTCTTCGCCCTACCGCCCCGGCAATTCCGCCACCGGATTGACCGGCACACGGCCCTTGCGCAGTTCGAAATGCAGCTCGGGCTGGGCGGCGAAGCCGCTGTCGCCCGAAAGCGCCACCGCCTGGCCGCGCTTCACCGCCTGGCCGCGCTGGACGAGAATCTCGCCGACATGGCCGTAAATGCTGCTCCAGCCATCGCCGTGGCGGACGATGACGATGCCGCCCAGGCCCTTCACCCCCGAACCGGTATAGCTCACCACCCCGTCGGCGGTCGCGAGTACCGGGGTGCGCAAGGGCACGGCGATCTTGATGCCGTTCTGCCGCTCGCCGCTCGCACCGGGGCCGAAGCGGCTGACGATCCGACCCTCGACCGGCCAGCCAAAGCCGCCGACGAAGCGGCTTGGCGCGGCGACGCTCGCCTCGGGCGGCAGCACGCGCCGCGCGGTGGGGGCGGGGGCGACCGGGTTGGCGTTCGCCGCGAGCGCGGGTTCGCCGCCCGTCACGATATCCTCGATATCGAGCGCGAAGGCGCGGGCGCGCTCGGCGGGGGACATCGGGCCGCCGCGCGGGATCAGGATGCGCTGCCCGGCGCGCAGCACATAGGGCTCGGCGAGGGCGTTCGCCTCCACCACCTGCGCCCAGGGTACCCCGTAAGCGCGGGCGATCGCGATCCCCGTCTCACCCGCGCGCACCAGATGATAGCGCCCCGCCGGGATCACCAGCTTCTGATCGAGCCGCAGCACATAAGGCGGGGTGAGGCCGTTCGCGCGCGCGATCGCCTCGCTCCCCGCGCCGGTGAAATTGGCGACGCCGCGCAGCGTGTCGCCGGGGCGGACATAATAATCCTGGGCGCGGACCTTGCGCGCGTCGGGCGTCACCGGCCGCGCTTCCCACGCCGGGCGCGGTGGCGGGGCGGCGGGGGGCAGGCGGTCGGGCGGCGGGCGATCGGCGGGGGGCGCTTCCTGCGTCACGATCGGCGGCGGCGGGATTTGCGGCCCCCGGTCGCTCGCCCGTTCGATCGGGGGCGGCACACAGGCCCCCAGCATCAACACGATCATCGCCGCTCCCTGTCGCATCGCTCCCCCCGAAGCCGCTTCAATAAATCGCCCGCAGCATATCGAGCGATTCGCGATGTGTCAGGTCCAGGTGGAGCGGGGTGACGGCGATAAAGCCGTCCTGCACCGCTTCCAGATCGGTATCGTGCGCCGGGGTCGCGATCGAGGGGCCGAGCGCGAACCAGTGATATTCATAGCCGCGCGGATCGCGGTTGCTGACGATCTTCAGCCGCCCATAATCGCGCAGGCCCTGGCCGGCGACGCGGATGCCCTGCACCGCATCGGCGGGGCGCGCGGGGAAGTTGATGTTGACCAGCGTGCGCGGCGCGAGCGGGGCATCGAGCAGCGGGCGCAGCACCCGCTCGCCCCAGGCGCGCGCGGCGGCGAAGGGCACGTCGTCACCCGCGCCCTCGCGCGCGTAAACCTGGCTGAGCGCGATCGCGCGGACGCCCGCGAGGGCGCCCTCCATCGCGGCGGAGACGGTTCCCGAATAGGTAACGTCCTCGGCCAGATTGGCGCCACGGTTGACGCCGGAGAGGATCAGGTCAGGCCGTTCGGGCATCAGCCGGGCGAGCGCCATCATCACCGCGTCGGTCGGCGTGCCGGCGACGGCGAAGCGCCGCTCGCCATGCCGCCGCACCCGGATCGGGCGGGTGAGGGTGAGCGAATGGCCCGCGCCCGATTGCTCCTCGGCGGGCGCCACCACCCAGATATCGTCGGAAAAGCGGGCGGCGATCTCCTCCAGCACTTTGAGGCCGGGGGCGTGATAGCCGTCGTCATTGGTGAGCAGGATGCGCATTACCTAGAACCTCCCCGAGCATGCTCGGGGAGGGGGACCAACCGCAGGTTGGGGGTGGGGCGCCGGCGCAGCCGGCGAGCTGCGCTCGCCACCCCTCCACCACGCTTCGCGTGGTCCCCCTCCCCAAATGAATTTGGGGAGGTTCCAGCCCTCACCCCTTGGCCTCCAGCCGGGTGACGCCGCCCATATAAGGGAGCAGCGCCTCGGGCACGGACACACTGCCATCGGCATTCTGATAATTCTCGATCACCGCCACCAGCGTGCGCCCGACCGCGAGGCCGGAGCCGTTGAGCGTGTGGACGAATTCGGTGCGCTTCTGCTCGCCCGCCACGCGGTAGCGCGTGTTCATCCGCCGCGCCTGGAAATCGCCGGTGTTCGAGCAGGAGCTGATCTCGCGCCAGGCGTTCTGCCCCGGCAGCCACACCTCCAGATCATAGGTCTTGCGCGCGCCGAACCCCATGTCGCCGGTGCAGAGCAGCAGCTTGCGATAGGGGAGGTCCAGCTTTTCGAGGATCGCCTCGGCGGCGCGGGTCATGCGCTGATGCTCGGCCTCGCTCTCCTCGGGGCGGACGATGCTGACCAGCTCGCATTTCTCGAACTGGTGCTGGCGGATGAACCCGCGCGTATCGCGCCCCGCCGCCCCGGCCTCCGAGCGGAAGCAGAGGGTGAGCGCGGTGAGGCGCATCGGGAGCGCGGCTTCGTCGAGCAGCTCGCCCATCACGCTGGCGGTTAGCGAGACTTCGGAGGTGGGGATGAGCCAGCGGCCATCGCTGGTTTGAAAACTGTCCTCAGCGAATTTCGGCAGCTTGTCCGTCCCGTACATCGTCTCGTCTTTCACGAGGACCGGCGGGTTGCACTCGGCATAGCCCTGCTCGCGCGTCTGCGTGTCGAGCATGAACTGGCCGAGCGCGCGGTGCAGCCGCGCCATGTCGCCGCGCAGGAAAGTGAAGCGCGCGCCGGAGAGCCGGGCGCCGGTTTCGAAATCCATTCCCAGAGCGGGGGCGAGATCGGCATGTTCGCGCGGGGTGAAATCGAACACGCGCGGGGTGCCCCAGCGCGATACCTCGACATTGCCGTGCTCGTCGGCGCCATCGGGCACGTCCGCGCCGGGCAGATTGGGGATAATCGCCAGCGCCGCCTGCAACTCTTCGCCGAGCGCCTTTTCCTCGGCCTCGATCGCGGGCAGCCGTTCTTTCAGCGCCGCGACCTCGGCCATCAGCGCCTGGGCGGTGGCTTCGTCCTTCGCCGCCTTGGCCGCGCCGATCGCCTTGCTCGCCTCGTTGCGGCGCGCCTGGCCGGCCTGGAGTTCGGTGATCAGCGCGCGGCGGCGTTCGTCGAGCGCGAGCAGCGCCGCCGCCTGGGGATCAAGCCCCCGGCGCGCGAGCCCTGCATCGAACGCTTCCGGGTTTTCGCGGATGAAACGAATATCGTGCATGGCGCGACGCTATGGCCGCGCCCGCACGACGGTGCAACTCATTCGGCGGTGGCGGGCGCCTTGCGGTTGGCGAGCCGGCCCCGCGCGACCAGCGCGGCGGCGGCGGCGCCGAACAGCAGCACCATCGGCGGCGCCGGCACCGGGGTCGGGCCATCGGGCGGCGGCCCGCCCGAGCTGCCGGTGCTGCCCGACGACGAGGCCGAGCTCGCGCTCGACGCCGAGGACGAGCTGGACGAGGCGCTGGTGCTCCAGCCCACGCTCGACGAGCCGTAGGACGAGCTGCTGGTGCTCGACGAGGTGCTGACATCGCCCGACGAGGACGAGCTGGTGCTCGAGCTGGACGAGGTGCTGACATTGCCCGACGACGAGCTGGTGGAGCTGACTTCGCCGCTCGAGGTCGAGCTCGACGAGGTCGAGGAGATGGTGCCCGACGAGGACGAGGTGGACGAACCGCCGGTCGACGACGAGGTCGAGGAGCCGCCCGTGGACGAGGAGGTCGAAGAGCCGCCCGTCGAGGTGGACGAGCCCCCGGTCGACGAGGTCGACGAGATGTTGATCGTGATTCCGCTCGACGTGCCGCTCGACGTGCTGCTGGAGCCGGTCGACGTGCCGCTGCTGGTGCCGCTCGAGGTGCCGCTGCTCGACGCCGAGGACGACGATCCGCTCGCGCTCGACGAGGCCGAGCCGCCGTTGGACGAGATCGCGACGCCGCTGCTGCCGCCCCCGAAGAAGCCGCCGCCGAAGAAACCGCCAAACCCGCCAAAGCCGCCGCTGCCGCCGATCACCACTGGCACCGCCGCCGCGCCGCCGCCACCGACCGGGAAGTCCGCCGCGGGGAAGGGGGGGGGGAGCGGCACGGGGGTGCTGGCGATGCTGATCGCGGGCGGCGGACAGATGGTGCGCGTGGTCGTCACCACCCGGCGCACTTTCGCCGCGCGGCGCACCGCCACCTGGCGCACGATCCGCTTGGTCTTCTTGACGTGCGCGACGCGCGGCTTGGCCGATTCGGCCACATGCACCGCGCCGCCACCGATCACCGCGCCCCCGCATGCACAGGCGCACAGTTTCGCCAAGGCCATCCGAACAGACATCACGCTTCCTTTTTGTCGGCCCGTCCACCATCCCGCGGTGCCAGGGCACGACGAGTAGGGATCGGCTATCCCGCACAGTGCAGAATAAAGGCTTAAGTTCAATTATATTAACCATCAATTCGCGTCCCAACGCGGCTATCGCCTTGTTATCCGAGAGCCGGGTGCGGTTAATGTTTCAAGCTGGGACAGTTTTAGGTGAATGTTACTCGCCAGACGCGACGAGACGGATGCGCCGCGATCCGTGCAGCCGCGCCGCGACCCGGCCGATTCCTTGATCGCATCGCGTCAACATTGCTTGTCGCGGGGCGAGAGGGCGCGTATAGGCGCGGCCGGGTGGAGCCAAATGAAATAAAGTTGTTTCGCGTAGGAGAGTGGGGATGGCGTCAGTTGTAAAGAGCCTTCAGGGCCAGAAATTCGAACCCGCCGCCGCCAATGATGCCGAGGGCGTCTATCGGCCAAGCGAAGGCGAGCCGTTCATGAACCCCCGCCAGCTCGCCTATTTCAAGGCGAAGCTGCTCAAGTGGAAAGACGACATCCTGCTCGAAGCGCAGGAGACATTGAACCAGCTGCAGATCGACAGTCTGCGCGAAGCCGATCTCACCGATCGCGCCTCCAGCGAGACGGATTGGTCGATCGAGCTGCGCACCCGCGACCGCCAGCGCAAGCTGATCGCCAAGATCGACGCGGCGCTGCGCCGGATCGAGGAAGGCGAATATGGCTATTGCGAGGTGACCGGCGAGCCGATCTCGCTCGCCCGGCTGGAAGCCCGCCCGATCGCGACGATGACGGTCGAGGCGCAGGAGCGCCATGAGCGCAACGAGAAGGTCTCGCGCGACGATTGAGTATAGCCCCGAAAAAGGTTTGCATTTGAACGGGCTGTAGCGACCGCGTGCCCCGATCCGGGCGGGGGTTTAAGAGTTTGGAGAGGTTGCGGGGCTAGGGCGGGCACCGTGGGCAAGGTGCTCACATGCCAACCGAGTGTCGCATGGACCAGCTTTCCGCCGATCGATTCGACCATATTGACGAAGAGCCGGGATCGGTCCGCCACCAGCTGCGCGAAAGCATGTTTCTGGGGGCGCGGTTCCGTGTGCCCGGCGTTCGCGAGCCCGTTGACGGCCGGGTGCGCAACATTTCCGCTGGCGGGCTGATGGCCGAACTGCCGCGACAGCTCGAAGCCGGCGCGGCGGTGGAAATCGAGATTCGCGGCATCGGCTGGGTCGCGGGCAAGATCGCCTGGGCCGCGCATGGCCGACTCGGCATCGCGTTCGACGAACCCGTCGATCCGCTGCGCGCGCGCAAGCCCGTGACCGGCAACAAGACCGGGCCGACCACCGTCGCCTATCTGCCACGCCACTGAGCCAAGCACGGCCCGGGCTTCAACCGGTCCGCCCGCGCCATCGCCACGCCGGACAACGCCTTCACATCAATGGTGAAATCAGGCCCGGTCGCGCGCCCCCGCACGGCCGGGCCAGGTGCCTCAATGGGCGGAGAGTTCCTCCTTCAAGCGAAGCTTCTGTTTCTTCAGCTCGGCCACGATCAGCGCGTCGGGAAGCGGTCGCTGCAGCTCGGTCTGGATTTGGCGATCGAGCAGGGCGTGCTTGGCTTGCAATGCCGACTGGTGCGCGCTGTTCATTGGGCAGTCTCCTTACCTCGTGCCCGGCCCGGGGGAGCCGGGACCAGCCAATAGATCACAGCTCTGACCGCTTGGCGAGCGCCGACGCGACGGGATCGCGCTTTTTGCGGACCAACGGATTTGGCATCGAAACGGCGCCCGCCATCTGCTAGCGCGGCGGCTGCGGCACGGGATAGGGCAATGGACCAGGGGTTGATCGCCAAGCGATTGGAAGCATTGCGCAGCGAACATCGCGATCTTGATTCGGCGATCGTCGCCCTGGGGGAAAATGCCGGCGCCGACGAGCTGCAGCTGGCGCGACTGAAGAAGCGCAAGCTGCGGCTGCGCGACGAGATCGCGCTGCTGGAGGATCAGCTGATCCCCGATATCATCGCCTGATGCAGGGCGGAACGCGCCAGGGGCGGGACTTCATCGCGCGCCACGGCGAGACCGTGTTCAACGCCGCGCGCCGGTTGCAGGGGGAGGCGCTGCACACCCCGCTCACCCGCGCCGGCTTCGCCCAGGCCGACGAAATGGGCGCGGCGCTGCGCCGGCTGCTGGGGCCGCGCCCGGCGCTGACGCTCTGGTCCTCCAGCGCCGGGCGCGCGCTCCAGACGCTGGCGGTGATCGCCGAGCATCTGGAGCTCGATTGGCACGGGTGCCACGCCGATCCGCGCCTCGTGGAGATCGGCATGGGTGGCTGGGGCGGGCGCGGCTATGCCGAGGTGATCGCCGAGGTCGGCCCGGTGATCGACGCCGAGAGCGGCCTGCTGCGCCCCGCGCCCGATGGCGAGCGCTATCCGGAGATCGAGGCGCGGGTGCGCGCCTGGCTCGCCGAGACCAACGATGATCCCGGCGACCGGCTGGTGATCATGCACGGCGTGTCGAGCTGCGTGCTGCGCGGGGTGATGACCGGGCTGCCGGTATGGCCCTCGCTCGGCGCGCCCGCCGCGCGCGGGCTGCCGCAGGGCAGCGTGGTGATGATCGAGCGCGGGGTGGAGCGGGTCGTCCATCTTGGCGGCGGGCACGCCCCGGCATGATCGGCGCGGCATGATCCCGCTCGCGCTGATGGCCGAGCTGCTGACGGTGCGCGGCGATTGGGGCGCGTTTCGCGGCGGGCCGCCGAAGAGCTGCTACGCGATCGCCGCGCCGGTGCGCGCGGGCGGCGGGGGCCGCGCGTTCGTCTCGATCGGCAGCTGGCCGCGCCAGGGCTTGCGCGGGCAGCTCCATGTCCGGCTGTCGGCACCAGTGGCGCCGGGCGCGCGGGTGACGCTGAGCATCGGCACCCGCCGCTTCGAGTTGATCGCCGGCGCGCGCGACGCCTGGGCGAGCGACGCCCGCGCCGACGCCGCGATCGTCACCGCGATGCGCGCCGGCCGCAGCCTGAGCGTGGAAGCCCAAGGCGCGAGCGGCCGCCCCTTCGCCGATGTCTATGCCCTCGCCGGCGCGGCAACCGCAATCGACGCGGCGGCGCTTGGGTGCGTGGCTGGGTGAGGGGTGGGGTTGGTCGGGCGGTGGTTGAATTGTGTCGGCTATGCGCCCCAATTCTGGTCATTAGCTGGCGGTGGGCCGGTTCCCGAGAGCGGCCGTCTGATCGGCCCAGGCGGAAAGGTCAGAAATGGGGTGGTTAGCAGACAGGCTGCTTTCAGGTGGATAGTGGGCTGTAGCTGCCTTTCCCGAAAACGATGATTGAGCGAGAGCGGAAAACGATTCTTGAAACTCACCGCTGGTGAGACACTGATGATCAGTCGGTTACAGATTAGCGAGGTGGCTTGCTGCCACGCCCTGCCGTATCGTGACGGCATGAACATTGGCCAACTTGACGCCGCGATCCGGGCGGGTGCTGTCGGCACGATCCTCCTGCTCGCGTGCCTCCTGTTCAGCGCACGTCGGCGGGTTGGCTTGCCCGCGACACTGTTCGCGCCCTTGGCGCTTTGCCTGTCCGGCTTCATCGTTGGCAACACGCCGATCGCCGCGCTGTCTCCAGCCGGGATCGTCGGCGCCATCGCTCACATCGCGAGCGGCTTCGCGGTCGTCTTCCTATGGTGGTTCTGCCTGTCGTGCTTCGATAGCCGGTTCAGGTTAGGCGGGGGCGTGCTGGGCGTCGGTCTGGCCTGGGCCGCCATAGCTGCAGTGGATCGCGGCCTGCTCGGCGACACGCTCGCACGCCAGGGCCTGTCGCTCCTGCTCGTCCCAATGGGCTTCGCGATCGTTGCACATCTGGTCTGGCGACTGCTGGCGGAACGTCAGGGCGACCTGATCCAGCAACGTCACGACGCCCGGATCATGGTCGCCGTCCTCCTTGGCGGGATGCTCTTTATCGACTTGGCGGCCGATGCGCTGTTCGGCTTCGCCTGGCGTCCGCTCGCGTTCGCCATGACCCAGAACGCGATGGCGCTCGCCTTCGCCCTGTGGCTGGCGGGAAGGCTGCTGACCGTGCGTGCCGATGTGCTGACGTTCGGCATCAGGGAGGAAGCATCGTCGCCGCCGGAAGCAACGCCGCAGCTCGGCCTCCGACATGACGGCGAGCTGCATCGCCGGCTGGCCCGCCTGATGGAAACCGAGCGCGTGTTCCTCGATCCCGAACTGACCTTCAAGGCTTTCGTCGAGCGCATGGGAGCGTCGGAACGCACCGTGCGAACGCTCATCAACCACGAGATGGGCTACGATCATTTCCGAACCTTCCTGAACCACTACCGGCTGGCGGAGGCACGTCGGTTGCTCAGCGACCAGGATCGGGATGACAAGCTCATCACCATCGCGCTGGACAGCGGCTTCGCCTCGCTCGCCAGTTTCAACCGCGCTTTCAAAACTATCGAAGGACGCACCCCCAGCGACTACCGAGCCGCTGCGCGCCGAGGCGATCTAAACGACCCGACTTGGCAAAAGCCGGGTTTTGAGGAGCGGATTGCTGGCTTTTAAGGAGGCACATCGCTTGCTCGTGGGTAGCACGCTTCTACTGCATAGGATGGAGGTAGGCGCGTGAACGGACTGATCAGCTTGGGAGGAACGCTGGCGATCCTCCTCGTCCTGGGAGTTGTGGTGGGATGCACCGATCGGCAACGCTTCTCCTTGCGCTGGCTGCTGATCGCGGCGCTGCTGGTGGCGGTCAACGATGGGCTTTTGACCCGCGCCTATGGATCGTTGCCTGACCTGATCGGCGGGGAGTGGAACTGGCAAGGCAAGCTCCTGGCGCTGTGTGCCACGCTCGCCATCGCCGCGTCGCCGGCATTCAGCTTTCGCCGCGTCGGTCTGACGATCGCGCAGGAACTGGGTAGTCTGAAGGCCGCATTGCCGGTCGCTTTGCTCTACTGTGCCTTCTTCGCCGTGATCGCGGTGGCCTTTCCCGGCGGCCGGTCGAGCGGCGAGGAAATCGCTTTCCAGTTGACCATGCCGGGTTTGGAGGAAGAACCCTTCTACCGCGGCATCCTGCTCTTCGCGCTCGATCAGGCGTTCACCCGCAGGAAGCGGTTTCTCGGCGTCGATTGGGGTTGGGGCGCCGTGCTGTCATGCTTCCTTTTCGGAATGGCGCACGCCTTCAGCTTCTCGCACGGTAGCTTTTCATTCGACCCCATAACGATGGCGCTGACGGCAATCCCTTCGTTCATCGCAGTCTGGATGCGTCTGCGAACGGGTAGCCTGCTCCTGCCGATCCTGCTGCACAATTTCGGCAACTCGTTCCCGCTTCTGGCCTAGAAGCGGCGGTTCAGATCGTGACGACGATGGCTTTCCTAGAAGGTAAAACAACGAACGCCGACCTGTCACTGGGGGAGCCAGCCCGATCTCGCCCAAGAACGCCTCTCCCTTCGACGTCCTAACGATTGCGACGTTGAGACCCTCGTAGGCGTGTTCGAGAACTGGGAAGTCGCGCGACGCTCGGTGCGCGTGCCGCAACCATATGGGCCAGCCGACGAGGACGCTCCCGAAATCTTGGCATCGCCAGGCTGTCGCTCGGTCGCTACGAGGTAATGGGATAGACGTATGAAGCTATTCTGGAAAATCGCGCTGTCTGTCGTCGCCGTCGTACTGCTTGCGGGGGCGGGCGGCTTCCTATGGCTGATGTTCAAGCCCAATGCCCCGGCGAGGCTTGCGGCTGCCGGTCCCGCGGGAACGCGCGTTGTCGCTGGCAATGTGTTTGGTAACTACTACCAGGGTCGTTCCTCTAGCGCGGCGCGGGCTGCGGTGCTGATCTTGGGTGGTTCGGAGGGCGGGCTCTCCAGTGAAGTAGCGGCAGAGGCCAGGCTTCTGCAGCAGCACGGCTTCAACACTCTGCAATTGGCCTATTTCAATGCGCCCGGCAAAGGATCGAAGCTTGAGCGGGTTCCGCTGGAGCAGTTTTATCAGGCACTCGATTGGTTGAAACGGCAGCCAGGTACAGATGCAGATCGCCTTGGCATAGTGGGCTATTCCAAGGGAGCCGAAGCGGCCCTGCTGGTCGCCACGCGTTATCCCAGGGTCAAGGCCATCGTTCTGGGAATGCCTTCCAATGTTGCGTGGGACGCTCTGTCGATGCGGAGCTACCTGTTCGGCGGCATCAGCTCTTGGACCGAGGGCGGAAAGGATATCCCGAGCCTCGCGTACGCGAGGCCGGACGCTAACGGTAGCTTGCTCTCGCGCTTTGCTAACGCGCTAAGAGATTTGCCTTCGACCTCGCCAGCGCGCCTTCCGGTGGAAAAATATCGCGGTGCGGTCCTTATGATTTGTGGTGCGCGAGATACGCTCTGGCCATCTTGTTCTATGGCGCAAGCGATCGCGCGTCGGGCGGCCGATAAGAACGGAGTTAAACCCGAGCTCGTTGTTTATCCCGCTGCTGGTCATGGTGTCATGGGTCCGCCAATGGCTGCAAGCGATCCCCGCTGGCGTGGATGGTCGACTTTGGGGGGAACGGTTCATGCCAATGTGCAAGCCCGCAAGGATAGTTGGCCGAGAATCGTCGCCTTCCTCGATCGGACACTAAACTGACGCGGCGTCCAGGTTCCTCGGGCCGTGATACCGCAGTCGAAGAGGCTGGAAGCAATCGAAGCCGCTGCTTTATGAGTAGCATGTGTCAAGCCGAGGCAACGGGCTGATGCAGCCACCCCATCAACATCCGTGCATTAGGAAAATGGCGAAGCAATTTCGACGGAGAGCGGCAATCGCTTGACGCCATAATCAATATATGTAGAGTTACGGCATGCGTAAGCGTCGGCCCTCTACACAGACGATCCTTGTACTTCGGGCGCTGATGGTCCGCCCCGCCGAATGGCGATATGGCTATGATCTCACCAAGCAAATCGGCCTCCAATCGGGCACGCTCTATCCGGTACTGATGCGACTAGCCGACAAAGGGCTGCTTGAATCCGCTTGGCACGAATCCACTCGCCCTGGCGCACCGCCGCGTCATGCCTATCGCCTTACCGAGGCGGGGGTCACCTTTGCCTTGGCAAGCATCGCGGTCACGACCGACCCTCGGGGTGTGCAGAAGCCGGTGCCGGCATGACGCGCGGCCTTCCGCTTCTGCTGTGCACCATCGCAGCCCGGCTCCTTCCTGCCAGCAGGCGATCATGGGCCGATGGCATGATCGCCGAGTTGGCGCATACCGAAGATGACCCGGCTGCGTTGCGCTTCGCGCTCGGCTGCTTGCGAGCGGCCATCAGCGAGCGTGCGCGCGACCCCGATACGCAGCTGATGGCGGGGCTATGGGCGATTGCTTTGGTGAGCGCTTTCTACGCGGTGCTCCGGCTGGCCTGCGCGGCTCGTGGAATGTTCGTCCTGTTCGGCGGGCATGACGGGCTGCGGGAAGTCCTTATGCGGCAGCCTGAACCGCTGACGGTGATCGCGCGTTATGACGCGGCCCGACCGATCGTTATCAGCTGCTTTCTCGCGCTCGGTGCGGCCCAACTCGCCACAGCCTGGTTTCTAAGTCGGCGGCAGATCCGCTGGTTCGCCACGGCATGGTGTATTGCGCTCCTGATCGCCGGGATCGCCGTTGTCATCCAGCTGTCTATCACCCCGAATGTCGCGGGGGTGCCGTCCGAGTTCCATGCCCTGCTTCTTCAGGCGGTCACGGTGCCGGCGCTGCTCGTCGCGCTCTACCACCGGACAAGTCATTTTCGGGAGGCTTTGCGATGCCGTCGTTCCGAACCGTAATGGCGCTGATGCTTTGTTCGGCAATCGCCGGCGTAAGTGAGGCGCGCTCGTTTGCTCCCAAAGCCAAAGCGGTCATTGCCGCATCGAAGCACGCGACGGGCGGGACCGCTTGGGATAAGCCAGAGGGATGCGTTGAACGCGGTACACACGCCGATGGTGCGGTTTCGTATCTGACCCGTTTCAGTCTGCGCACGTACGGGATGCGTACCGATGATGATCGGGGCGGCAAGGTCCGTTCAATGGGGTTCGACGGAAAAGTAAGATGGCAGGCGGCGGGTAGCGGCCCGGCGGAGACCAGTGCGGACCGGGCTTCGATACAAGAAGCGATCGTGACGAACTATCTCAGTATCAATGGCTTCTTCTTTCCTGATCGCTTCCCCGCCACCTTCCGCTATGTCAGGGCTGCAAGCGAGGGTGGCCGGCGGTTCGATATTGTCGAAATCACCCCGAAGAAGGGTCGTCCGCTCCAGATCTGGTTCGATCGCCAGACCCACCTAATCCGGCGCGTCGTAGATATTCAAGCAGTGCCTGCCGTCCGAGTTGAAGCGAGCGACTATCGCCTCGGAGCAAATGGTCTCATCGTCGCCCATCGGCTGGATGTTTATGGGCCCGATGGCTCGATCATCGATCGCGGGGTCGTTACCTCGTTCCAATGTGGGCTAATTGACCGAGCAATTTTCGCTCCGCCAACTGGTTTGAAAGGGGGAGGTTCATGATCACCAAAAATTGGCGACAGTCCATGGCCGCGATCCGTCACCAGAGGTCAGTGAGAAAACGGATATTCCTCCAGCCGGCAAGCCACAAATAATTCAATTAATTTGAAGCACGGTCGAGCCGTGCAACAGCAACTATAGGAATCGCGTGGGGCAGCTTAGTGACGTCGAAGGTATTTAGTCGGGCAGTGCTGATATGTGCGCTGATGCTAGGGACGCCAAGCTTTGCGCATGACAATACATCGACGATTGTAGCGCGGCGACATTAGTCGGAAACGCTACGTCGCGACGCGCAAGCCTTTCACGATCGGATCGCGGCTGACCATCCCGGCCCGTTCAATCGCCTCGATCCCGGCTTCGAGCGTGACGTGCTCCCCCGATTGTTACCATTCAGA
>LWDJ01000030.1 GCA_002083435.1 Proteobacteria bacterium SG_bin6
CAATCAGAATGCGCAGAAACTGTCACGCCGCGACAATCAACTTCTCATCCTGATCGTCGCGCTGCTCTCACCTTGAATGTCGCGCTACACTGCGCGAAGATCGCCGGTCCTTCTTCCTCATAGAGGCGCAGAATGTCGGCTGCGCGCAGGCCGAGAGCGAGACCGATGGCGATGATCCCGCCCGTCGATGTTCCCGCGATCAAGTCGAAGTAGCGCCCGATCGGCTGTTCGAGATCTTGCTCAAGATTGGCGAGGAAGGCCGCCGGGAAAGTTCCCCGGATGCCGCCCCCATCGATGGTCAGGATGCGCTTCACCGCCGACTGCTCCTGCGCTCAGTGCTTCTTGTCGCGCGGCGGCATCGGGTCGTTGCCCGGCGCGACCGTATCCGAATCGCGCCAGCGGCCGTCACGCCCCTGGATACGGACTTCGCCGCCCCCCAGGTTGCGCACCGTCTGCTTGGCGGCCTGCTCTGCGGAACGCTGGGTCGAATGCACGCTGCTGGCGCGCTGCGCGCCCGCCGCCTTCACGGCCCATCCGTTCGGGTGCTTCGTCACATATCGGTCTGCCATAACCTCACTCCTTGACTCGACTCACATTAACCGCATATAAACTATTCTCATCGAACGTCAAGATTCGCATAGTTTCTATACTAATGGAGAGTCGCCAAGGTGCGCTGGGGTGTCGAGCAACGACTGGAGTTTATCGAGTTCCGCCTGTTCTGGGAGGGCACGATCAACCGCGCCGATATCATCGAATGCTTCGGTGTCTCGACGCCGCAAGCATCGAAGGATCTGTCGCTTTATCAAGCGCGTGCGCCAGGCAACATGCTCTACGACGCAAGCGCCAAGCGCTACGTGGCGGCAGACGCATTCGTGCTGCGGTTTCTCGATCCTGACCCGTACAAGTATCTCTCGCAGCTCAGGGCCGTTGCCGAGGGGATGTTGCCGGCAAGCGAGTCATGGATCGCAGCGATGCCGAGCGCTGACGTCGCGCTCACGCCCAAGCGCGAAATCGACATCGCTATCCTGCGACGGGTTCTCGAAGCGGTACGGGAGAACCAGTCGATCGACGTATTCTACCAGTCCATGAACAGCGCCCGGCCCGACCCGATCTGGCGGCGGATGACACCGCACGCGTTCGGGTACGATGGTTTTCGCTGGCACGTGCGAGGGTTTTGTCACGTCGAGAACAAATTCAAGGACTTCCTGCTTCCCCGGATCCTGGAGGTTGGCGGGAAAGGTGAGCCGGGCCAATCTGGCGAACATGACTGGCTCTGGAACAACTATTTCGATGTGATTGTCGGTCCACACCCGGAGCTGACCGAAAGTCAGAAGCGAGTTGTCGCCAAGGACTACGGCCTCGAAGTCGACACAACGGTGCTTTCCGTGCGCTATGCGATGCTATTTTATGTATTGAAAAGGCTCGGTTTGCTTGATGATGCCGCAAAGCGCAGTGCGCGAAGCCAACATATCGTCAATGTGAACCGCAAGGAAACGCTGGTCGCGCTCGAACGCGCCGAGTTCCAGCTTTAGGACGTGGACAGGGGACGGTAGTGCCGATGGGGGCGAAGCTTGAAGAGATCAAGAACGGTGCATCGGTGCGCGGCATTGCCTCGAACCAGCCCGTTCATGTCATTTCGGTCGACTGGATCGGCGATCAGGCGATCAATGTCGTGTACCGTGATCATAACGGAACCGTTGCCGAGTCTGTCCTCTACCGGGATGACGAACATCGCCTAGAGGTAGAGCAGAATGGCCGTCCCTGGTCGTTCGATGCCGACGGTGCGCTTTTGCGTCTGGTGACCGAGGCGAACCGGATCAAGCTGGCGCATTATTTCGACCCCTATCTTGCCATCCACACCAGCATGGTCGACCCGCTGCCGCACCAGATTTCGGCAGTCTATGGCGAGATGCTGCCGCGTCAGCCGCTGCGCTTCCTGCTCGCCGACGATCCCGGGGCTGGCAAGACGATCATGGCCGGGCTGCTGATCAAGGAGTTGATCGCGCGCAGCGATCTTGAGCGCTGCCTGATCGTTGCGCCTGGCAGTCTGGTCGAGCAGTGGCAGGACGAACTCGGTCAGAAGTTTAACCTCGAGTTCGACATTTTGACCCGGGACATGATCGAGACCTCGCGGTCGGGCAATCCGTTCACGGACCGCGATCGGCTTATCGTCCGGCTCGATGTCCTCGCCCGCAACGAGGATTTGCAGGAAAAGTTGATGAGCGCCCGCGAGTGGGACCTCATCATCTGCGACGAAGCCCACCGCATGTCGGCAACCTACTTCGGCGGCGATGTCAAATACACCCGACGCTATCAGGTTGGGCAGAAGCTGGGTCAGGTCTGCCGTCACCTGCTGCTGATGTCTGCGACGCCGCATAACGGCAAGGAGGAGGATTTTCAGCTGTTCATGGCACTGCTCGATGGTGACCGGTTCGAGGGCCGGTTCCGCGACGGTGTGCATTATGCCGACACGGCCGACATGATGCGGCGACTGACCAAGGAAGAGCTGCTGCGCTTTGATGGTCGCCCGCTGTTCCCGGAGCGCCGGGCCTACACGGTCAAGTATGAACTCTCCGAGGGCGAGGCTGCACTATATACGGCGGTCACCGACTATGTGCGCACGGAGATGAACCGGGTCCAGCGCTTCGCCGAAGGCGATGGCAAGAAGCGCAACAATGTCGGCTTCGCGCTCCAGATCCTGCAACGACGGCTCGCATCATCCCCGGCTGCGATCTACCAGTCCCTGAAGCGTCGCCGCGAGCGCCTCGAGACGGAACTGGGCGAAGCGCGCCTGGCCAACGCTGGTCGCCGGGCAGACATCGCCGTGCCCAAGGTCAATCCCGACATGCTCGGCAATATCGACGAATATGGTCAGGATGAGATCGACGAACTCGAAGACCTGATCTCGACTGGCGCTACGACCGCGGAGACGGTCGAACAGCTGGCCCTCGAAGTCGAGACGCTCAAAGGTCTGGAATTGATGGCTCTGGGCGTCCTGCGCTCGGGCGTCGACACCAAATGGAGTCAGCTCAACCGGATTCTCGATGACGATCTGATGGTCGATGCGGCTGGCAATCGGCGCAAGCTGATCATTTTCACCGAGCCCAAGGACACGCTCAATTACCTGCTCGACAAGGTTCGGGCACGGATTGGCAATGCCGAGGCCGTCGACGTGATCCATGGCGGGGTCTCGCGTGAGGAACGCCGCAAGGTGGTCGAGCGGTTCATGCAGGACAAGGACATGCTGGTCCTGATCGCCAACGATGCGGCGGGCGAAGGCGTCAACCTCCAGCGCGGCCATCTCATGGTCAATTACGACCTGCCTTGGAACCCCAACAAGATCGAGCAGCGGTTCGGGCGCATCCATCGCATCGGCCAGACCGAGGTCTGTCACCTCTGGAATCTGGTTGCAGCTGACACCCGCGAAGGCGAGGTCTATGCGCGCCTCCTTGAAAAGCTGGAGGCGGCACGAGAAGCGCTGGGCGGACGCGTCTATGACGTGCTGGGCGAACTGTTCGAGGGCACCGCGCTCAAGGATCTGCTGTTCCAGGCGATCCAGTATGGTGAGCAGGAAGAGGTCAAGGCGCGGCTGTTCCAGCAGGTCGATGGCGCCGTCGATCAGACCCATCTGCTTGAGCTGCTGCGCCGGCGCGCGCTGACGAACGACACGATGCCGGAAGCGCGGGTCGAAGAGCTGCGCCTGGAAATGGAACGCGCCGAGGCGCTGCGGTTGCAGCCGCACCATATCCAGAGCTTCTTCGTCGAGTCGTTCCAGCATCTGGGCGGCCGCATCAAGCGGCGCGAAGAGGGGCGCTGGGAAATCACCCACGTCCCGGTCCGTATCCGCGAGCGGGATCGCCAGATCGGCACCGGCGCACCGATCCAGAAGCAGTATGAGCGGATCTGTTTCGAGAAGGACAAGATCAATCAGCAGCCCGTGGCGGCGTTCGTATGTCCCGGCCACCCGCTGCTTGAAGCGGTCATCAGTCTGGTCCGCGAGCAATATGAGCAGATCATGCGCCAGGGCGCGATACTGGTGGACGACACCGACGCAGGAGAAGCCTTGTCCGCTGTTTTCCTCCTCGAACACAGCGTGCATGATGGCAGGCTGACCAGCCTCGGCAAACCGCATACCCTGTCGCAGAAGCTGCAATTTGCCGCGATCGACAAGGCTGGCAACGCCACCAATGCAGGGATTGCACCGCACCTGAACTTGCGCCCGGCCACGCCTGACGAAATCGCTGCGGTGCGCAGCCACCTGGATGAAGGCTGGCTAACGACTGATCTGGAGAAGACGGCGATCCGCTTCGCAACGGTCGAACTGGCGCAGCATCATGTTGCTGAGGTGAAGGCGCGGCGTCTGCCAGAGATCGACAAGGTCGAGCAAGAGGTCCGCGCCCGGCTCAAGAAGGAAATCAATTACTGGGATTCACGGGCCTTCGAGCTCAAGGAGGAGGAGAAGGCCGGCAAGAAGACCCGGCTCAACTGGCAGAACGCGCAGCGCCGCGCCGAAGATCTGGCTGAGCGCCAGAAGCGGCGGATGGACCAGCTCGAGAAAGAACGGTTCATTTCATCGCAGCCACCGCGGGTTCGTGGCGGCATGGTGGTGATCCCGCGCGGGCTGCTCGACGCCCAGAACGCAGCGCCCATCGGCAACCATTTCTCGGAAGATCCCGCAGCGCGCCGGGCGATCGAGCTGGCGGCGATGGAGGCGGTGATGGCAGCGGAGCGGGCGCTCGGCAACACGCCGACCGACGTGTCGATGCAGAAGATCGGCTATGACATTGCCTCGCACGATCCAACCACGGGTCATCTGCGCTTCATCGAGGTCAAGGGCCGGATCGATGGCGCGGATAGCGTTATGATTACCCGGCAGGAAATCATCACCTCGCTGCATGAGCCGGAGAAGTTCATCCTGGCAGTGGTGCCGGTCAGCAACGGCTATGCCCATGAGCCGCGCTACATTCGCGGCCCGCTGGTCGAGCGTGAACCATCGTTCCTCGAAACCGCCATCCAATTCCATCTTCCGCGCCTGCTCGAGCGCGCAGAGGCTCCGCGATGAAGCTGGGTTTTACAGAGTTCTCTTATGGCTACGCTTTCACGGAGAACCTGATCCGGTCGAGCGCCAGCGGGCCAGCATCTGCGCCTGTTTTCCCTAATCTCGTCCAGGAAGCCAAGCTGGGTTACGACGTGCGGATCGACATGCCGGGCTCACCGCTGTTCTTCCAGTTCAAGCTGCCTGAGCTGATGGTGCGGGATACTGCACGGGAAATTGCGCAGTTGGGACTGGCGGGGCTCTCAACGCCGTTCTTCCGGATGCCCCTGATGCGTCGCGATCTCTCGGATCAGCATGCCCATCTTATGCAATTAGAAGCGAAATTCCCCGGCGCGGTCTATTATGCGTCACCCACGTGCGAAAGTACCGCAGCGTTCAACGCTGCCTATGCTCTCGCACAGGTTCACACCAGCTCCGTGTTGATCTCACCTCGCGCGATTGGCCCCTTGCCTGACGATAAAGGCCACGTGGTTTCATATGTTGCCGGAGCCACGATCGCTTGGCGATGTTCCGAGCCAAGAAAGGTCAAGGTAGCTGACTTTGCGGCGATATCGAATGCGGTGACCGAGCGGCTAGCTCAGAATTCCGATGACTCGCTGGAAGAGACGGTCGGGCAGGTTCGGGAAAAAGTTTGGCCGCTGGTGCCAGAGGGGCTTCGAGATGCTGAAGATGCGATACGTGATCGATTCCCGATAGCCCCTGAAGGGGCTGATGCCGGCGCGGAAGAGGATCTTCGCTTCCGCAAAGTCACAAGAGAAATTTTGGTTCTTCGAGAGGTGGTCCGCGTCGGCCTTGGCGTCGACTTCGTGATTGCGCAGCCTCGCGAACATAAGAAAGAAGTCGAAACGTCATGACTACCCCCTACACAAAGAAACTAATCGAAGTCGCGATCCCGCTTGAAGCAATCAACGCTGCTTCCGCCCGCGAGAAGTCGATCCGTCACGGCCACCCGTCCACGCTGCATCTTTGGTGGGCGCGGCGGCCGCTTGCGGCTTGCCGCGCAGTGCTTTTCGCCCAGCTGGTGGATGATCCGTCGAGCCACCCAGACCAGTTCACGACCGAGGAGGAAGTTCAGGCTGAGCGTGATCGCCTCTTCCGGATCATCGAGGATTTGGTGAAGTGGGAGAACTCCACCAACGAGGAAGTCCTCGAACGCGCACGTGCAGAGATCCGCAGGAACTTTCCAAACGGCGTTCCACCGGCCTACGATCCCTTCTCCGGCGGTTGCTCAATTCCGCTAGAAGCCCTGCGGCTTGGTCTGCCTGCTACAGGTTCTGACTTGAACCCAGTTGCGGTGATGATCGGTAAGGCAATGATCGAACTGCCTTCCAAGTTCAAAGATCGAAAGCCCATCCATCCAGGAAAGCCAGAGCGCCTTCACTACCGTGGAGCGGAAGGGCTCGCCGAGGATATTCTTTGGTATGCACAGGCGCTGACCGCGAAGGCATGGGACAAGATTGGCCATCTCTATCCGCAGGTGGCTCTCACCAAGGCGCAAGGCGGTGGCGACGCTACTGTGCTCGCATGGTTGTGGGCTCGAACTGTAGCTAGTCCAAACCCAGCGGTGCGTGGGGCTCACGTGCCGCTGATCTCGAACTACTGGCTTTGTAACAAGCCCAAGAAATCGGTCTGGGTTGAACCTGTTGTCAGCGGGACCGAGTTTTCCTTCGAAGTGCACAATGGCAAACCGGCTGACCCTGCGCTTGTGGCGACCGGAACTAAAGCTGGGCGTGGTGCGAACTTCAAGTGCCTTTTAACTGGCGATGCCATTACTGCTGATTACGTAAAAGCTGAAGGTATGACTGGCAGAATGGGCTGGCGATTGCTTGCTATAGTCTTAGAAGGCAAGGGAGGGCGCAGGTATGTCGCGCCTACGGAAGAACATCAAGCTCTGGCATTCAGCGAAAAACCTGAATGGAAACCGGAGTACCCCCTGTCTCAGCATCCCCAATATATGAGCGTGACCAACTACGGTCCGACAAACATTTCTGATCTTTTCATGGACAGGCAGACAATTGCCCTAACGACTTTTATGGGCCTCATTTCGGAAG
Organism: Proteobacteria bacterium SG_bin6; assembly: GCA_002083435.1. GTDB lineage: Bacteria > Pseudomonadota > Alphaproteobacteria > Sphingomonadales > Sphingomonadaceae > Sphingomonas. Next base: position 7,108 of record LWDJ01000030.1, read on the forward strand.
TGGTCCACGAAATTCCAGACGAAGATTATCGCAAGGCCATTTACACATATCTAGTTTTGGGTGTGAGTCGATTGGCAAATCGGCAATCCACGAGCGCATTCTGGGACACTGCTGGCGAGAACGTACAGCAGGTGTTCGCGATGCAAGCGCTGCCCATGAGGTGGGACACTGTTGAAGGTAACCCCTTCTCATCCTCATCAGGCAATTTCGTGGGTCAGGTCGAATATCTAGCGAAAGCCGTGTCAGCACTTCCTTGCTCAGATCAGGGAGGCGTTGAGAGACAAATGGATGCCCAGAACGTCGATTTTTCAGGCTACGTCATTTCAACAGACCCGCCCTACTACGACAATGTCCCCTACGCCGACCTTTCGGACTTTTTCTACGTCTGGCTTAGGAAGGGACTTGCAGGAACGTACCCGGAATTGTTCTCAACCATGCTGGTTCCCAAGCAGGAAGAACTGGTCGCCGACTATAAACGGCACGGTGGCAAGGACGAAGCGGACAACTTCTTCCTCGAAGGCATGACCACGGTCATGCATCATATGGCCACCCAGGGCCGTCCCGATGTTCCAGCCGCAATCTATTATGCTTTCCGTCAAGGGGAGGTAGATGAGAGCGGCTTCTCAGTAAAAGGGTGGGCGACATTCCTTCAGGCGATCGTCGATGCAGGATACTCGATCGGCGCAACGTGGCCTGTTCGCACGGAACTCGTGGGCAACCTGAAGAAGAACAAGAATGCTCTAGCGACGTCTGTCGTGATGGCCTGTAGGCCGCGCCCGGCCGACGCTGAGATCATTTCGCGTGTCGAGTTCATCCGCGCTTTGCGCCGAGAGCTGCCCGCGGCCCTCAAAGAAATGCATCGTGCGAGCATTGCACCTGTGGACATTCCCCAAGCGTCCATTGGCCCAGGCATCGCGATTTTCAGTCGTTATGCTTCCGTGATCGAGCGCGATGACAAGCCCATGTCGGTGAAGACTGCTCTGCAGATTATCAACGAGGAGCTCGACCAATATCTGTCTGCGCAAGAGGGGGATTTCGATCCGGAAACGCGCTTTGCGGTGACCTGGTTCACGCAACACGGCTTCGAAAAGGGGATGTTCGGCGACGCCGATAGCCTTGCACGCGCACGCGGCATTTCAGTCGACGATGTGCGCCACGCTGGTATCGTAGAATCATCTGCTGGTCGCGTGCGGATCTACAAGCGTGAAGAGCTTGAGGAAGGCTGGGATCCAGAAGCTGACAGGCACCTCACAATCTGGGAGTGCTGCCAATATCTGGTGCGCCAACATCAGCTGGACGGTTTGTCGCACGATACAGCCGTACTGCTGAAAAAGTTCGGAAGTGACAAGGCCGAAGCGGTGAAAGACTTGGCTTACGTCCTTTATGAAATCAGCGACAAGCGGCGGCAGGATCGGCAGGAAGCCACAGCCTACAACGCCCTGATTACTGACTGGACCGAACTTACCCGACAGGCAGCTGCTGTCCACGACACGCGCCGTGACGGCCAGATGCGCTTCGACGTCTAAAGGGAACGACCATGGCAAAAAGCACCCGCCAGTATGTGTTCGAAGGCATGGAACTGTTGCCTTCCGCGTTGATCCCGTTTGTGGAAAAGCGCCTGGAAAGCTCGATCAAGGGCCATTGGCAGCTGGAAGTGGTCCAGCGCGTTCAAGGGTTGCGCCCCAATTCGAAGGGCGACGTGGGCTGGGACCAGCAAGGTCTTCTCAAGACGATGATGGCTTTCTGGAAGGACGCCTTCGCCACGGTGCTGGGGCATCCCGAGCGCTCGTATGTGTCTGAGCTACTCGATGTCCGAAACAAGCTCTCGCACAACGAGACCTTCACCTACGATGATGCCGACCGCGCCCTCGACTCCATGCGCCGCCTTATGGAATCGATCAGCGCAGGCGATGCGGCTGAGCAGCTCAGTCGGATGCGTGACACAATTCTGCGCACCAAGTTCACCGAGCTTCAGCGCAACGAGGAGCGGCGGAAGACCCAGCGGCTGGAGATTTCGGTCGAAACGGTCGCCGGTCTCAAACCGTGGCGTGAAGTCGTCGAGCCGCACCAGGATGTGGCGACCGGCGAGTTCCAGCAGGCGGAGTTCGCCGCAGATCTCGCCAAGGTCCATTCGGGCAGCGCTCCCGCAGAGTATCGCGACCCGAAGCAGTTCTTCAGCCGTACCTACCTGACGGAGGGCTTGAGCACTCTTCTGGTCGGCGCAGCCAAGCGCTTGTCCGGAACTGGCGGCGACCCAGTGGTTGAACTGCAAACCAACTTCGGCGGCGGCAAGACCCACTCGATGCTGGCGCTCTACCACATGGCTGGCACGACACCGGTGCAGGACCTGTCTGGCCTCGACCAGCTGCTGGAGACCAACGGTCTGACGGTGCCCAGTGGCATCAACCGGGCTGTCCTCGTCGGCACGTCGCGTGGCCCGCAGGACGTGCTTAATGCTGATGGCGGTCGGAAGATCAGGACCACCTGGGGCGATCTTGCCTGGCAGCTGGGCGGTGCCGACGCCTTCGACATGGTCGCGGAGAATGACGCGACCGGGATCGCACCCGGCTCGAACCTTCTTGAAGCGATCTTCAAGAAGTGCGCCCCATGCCTCATCCTGATCGACGAATGGGTCGCCTACTTGCGCCAGATCTACAAGGTCGAGGGGCTGCCATCCGGGTCCTTCGATGCAAATCTGTCGTTCGTCCAGGCGCTGACCGAGGCGGTGAAGGCCAGCCCCGGCACGCTGCTGGTGGCGTCCTTGCCGGCGTCGCAGATTGAGGTCGGCGGCGAAGGCGGCCAGGAGGCCTTGGCTCGTCTCAAACAGACGTTCAGCCGCGTCGAATCCTCATGGCGACCGGCCAGCCAGGAGGAGAGCTACGAGATCGTACGTCGGCGCCTGTTCAAGGAAATCCCCGGCGACCGTTTCCACCACCGTGACAACACGTTGAAGCAGTTTGCGAAGCTATACCGCGAAAACGCCAACGATTTTCCGCAGGGCTGCGCCGATGAAGATTATCGGCGCAAGCTGGAGAAGGCATACCCGATCCATCCGGAACTGTTCGATCAGCTCTACACCAGCTGGGGATCGCTTGAAAAATTCCAGCGTACCCGCGGTGTGCTCCGATTGATGGCGCAGGCCATTCACGAATTGTGGATGAGCGGCGATCCCTCAGTCATGATCATGCCGGGCAGTGTCGCCATCAATTCGCCGCGCGTGGAACCCGAACTGCTGCATTATCTTGATGTCAGCTGGCAATCGATCATTGCTGGCGACGTCGATGGCACGGCTTCGACCCCATACAAGATCGACCAATCGGCGCCCAACCTCAACCGCTACTCGGCAACGCGCCGTGTCGCCCGCGCCATCTTCATGGGCACGGCACCGACTCACCAGCAACAGAACACGGGCCTCGACGACAAGCAGATCAACCTCGGCGTCGTGCAGCCGGGCGAGCGGCCAGCCATTTTTGGCGACGCATTGCGGCGCCTGACCAATCAGGCCAAGTTCATGCACTCGGACCTCGGGCGCTACTGGTATTCGATGGCGGCCAGTCTGAATCGCATTGCGACGGACCGAGCGGCTCAGATCGAAGCAGCGTTGGTCGATGTGACGATCGACGCAGAGCTGACCAAATACGTCAATGCGCTGCCCGATCGAGGACATTTCGACGCCGTGCAGGTTGCACCGGCAGGGTCGGCCGAGGTGCCGGATGAGGCCGGTGGAGTCCGGGCGGTGGTCTTGGGTGTAGCGCATCCGCATAATGGCCGGGAAGGCTCGGAAGCGTTGGTTGAAGCCAAGGAAATCCTGATGCAGCGCGGCAGCACGCCGCGCGTGTACCGGAATATGCTGGTATTCATCGCAGCCGATGCAAAGCAGCTCGACAACCTCAAGGACGCTGTTCGCGCATCACTCGCCTGGAATGAAATCGTCCGAGATACGGACCGCCTCAACCTTACACAGAGCGATAGCGCTCTGGCCAAGGCAAAGCTCGCCGAAGCCAACGAAACGGTGAAGACGCGGCTTAAGGAAGCGTGGTGCTACCTTCACTATCCGGCGCAGGAAAGTGCGCAGGCAGACCTTGAATGGGTCTCCGGCAAGATCCCCGCTCAAGACGGATTGCTCGCTCGCGCCAGCAAGAAGCTGATCGGCGAAGAAGGGCTGTTGACCGAACTTGGCCCGACGCGGCTTGATAGGGATCTGCAGAAGTACATCTGGAACGACCGGCCCCACCTTCAACTGCGGGATCTGCGCGAGTACCTCAACCGCTACATCTACCTGCCCCGTCTCAAGAATCAGGACGTGCTGATCAGGTCTGTGCAGTCCGCAGTGAGTGGGATGCTGCCTGGGCCATTTGCTTATGCGGAGCGTTGGGAAGAATCGACAGGCAGGTATCTTGGTCTGGCGATTGATCACACCAGCAACGCGATGATCGTCATCGACGGCGATAGCGTCATCATCAGGCCTGAAGTTGCTGAAGCGCACCGTCCGGCACCTTCGCAACCCACCGAACCCCAACCGGGAACACCGGAGACCGGCAACCCCGCCGAACCGGGGAGTCAGACGCCGGGTCAGGAACCGACCCCGCCTGTCGAGCGCAATCCGACCCGGTTCAGTGGCACGGTCATGATCTCACCAGATCGCCCCGCCCGTGACATGCACCAGATCGTCGAAGCCATAGTCGAGCAATTGACGACGCTCCAAGGCAGCAAGGTGACTCTGCGGCTCGAGATTGAAGCAGAAGTGCCCGCCGGCCTCGATCGCGCCAAGGTTCGCACACTTATCGAAAATGCCAATACCCTTGGCTTCGCGGAAAAATCTGTCGAGTGACGCAAGCTCGAATTTCTTACAGTGTGGCCCAGATATTTCTCCAAATTGGAGAGATATCTGGGCAGCTCTCTGAATTGTAAAATCTGTGCTTAAGTTATCGTTTCAATACACTACATTGCTGATGACGAATTTTTTCATTGAACACGAATGCTGAACTTGCCTCAATTGGCATAAGGGAGCGAGTTTGGGGGCGGATGCATGACGATCGAGGTTCGGCAGCTGCGCTACGCAGTGCTGACGGCAGACATGAGCAGTTTGTCCCGGGCTGCGGCGGCGCTCAACATGCGACAGGCGACGCTCAGCCAACGGGTAACGCAGCTTGAGGATCAGCTGGGGATCAAGCTCTTCACTCGGTCTACGCGCGGCGCTGAGCCGACCGAAATGGGCAAGGTATTCATCGAATCCGCCCGGCGTATCATCACCGATATCGACAATCTGCAAACCACGGCGCGGGCGGTCAGTTACGGCGAACAAGGTCGGCTCGCGGTTGGCTACAGTTCGTCCCTGATGGCCGGAAACCTCAAGCAAACCTTCTCGGATTACCTAGTGCGGTTTCCCGACGTTCAATTCGATGGCGTCGAAGCGGGTCCCGAGCGCCTGCTCCATCGCTTGCAAGCCCGGACGATCGATGTCGCGGTGGCTCCGACAGGTATGGAAGAGGTCGGGATTCGGTCGCGACGGGTCTGGTCGGATCGTCTGATGGTGACCCTGCTCGACGGCCATCGCTTGTTGCAGAACGAACGCATCTATTGGTCTGACCTGCGGCGCGAAGTGTTTGTCGTCCCAGGCAGTGGGATAGGCCCAATCATCTCAAACCTGCTTGCCGCACGCCTGACCGAGCAAGGCTACCGCCCCAATATCATTGTCCAGGATACAAGCCTGGAAAGCGTCCTCAGCATCGTGTCGGTCGGGCGTTTCATCACGGTCGCAACCGAAGCTTCGCAGGGCGTGACATGGCCCGGGCTCAATTTCCGGGAAATCCATGATCAAGGTGGAACGGCCCGCCTAGAGTTTTCGGTCTACTGGCGCGAGGACAATGAAAATCCCGCGCTGCAACGCTTCTTCACGCTCATCAACGAGCGCTACCCCGCCTGAGAATTTCGACGCCCTTTCGCGAAGCCCCGGTCGGTGGCAATGAACCGCTCCAGCATGGGCGGGACAAGCCTTTCGACCGTGGGCGCACCCTTGGGATCTCCCCCGTTCACCGCAAGGGCATAGGCGATAAGATCCCGATGTAGCCGCGCTGGCAGCTCGAGTGTCAGGCGTACAGGCTTTTCGTCGGCAAGATCGGTCAGTTTGAGCCGGGTCATCGCGCTTCTCCCGTCTGGAAGGGCTCAAGGATCAGGTCACGCGTGACAATGATCCGGAGAGCAAACCCCGGACGCACGGTAAGGGTGGGTGGAACATTGAGCTGCCGCTGCACCACCTGCCGCCCCGTCTGGTTGACGGTATCCTGTGTGCCGTAGCGCAGTGCCCGGAAAAGATCGCTCTCATCACTGGCGACCAGTTCCGTGCCCGCGCCGAGCAGCGTTGAGATCAGGGCAGCCTTAAGCATGTTGCCCCTGTGGAAGTTGGTGCGATCCTGAAGGCCGGCCATACCTGCGACATCTGCACCGGGAAGCCGGTCGAGCAGGATCGAGTGCCCACCCGGGAGGATGAGCCTGTCCCAGGCCAGCAGTACGCGGTTTTGCCCGGACGCGACGTCGCTGTCGTACTCGCCGATCAGACGCGCCCCTTGCGGAATCAGCAGGATGCGTCCGGTGGGACTGTCGTAGACATTCTGCGTGACCTGCGCCGTGATCTGGCCAGGAAGATCCGAGCGAATTCCCGTAATCAACGCGGCGGGAATGATGCTTCCTGCCTGCACGACGTTGGGAGACCCAAGCCGCATAATGCGCTCGGGGCTCTCTGTCCTACGATCCGCCCTTCGCTCCAAAAATGAACGGCGACTGGTCGACGGTGAGGCAGGAGCGGCCTGAGCCGCCTCACCGGCGGAATTGGCAATCGCAGGTATTGCGTTAGGCGCCGCATCGGCTCGATTCTCGTTCGCCCGTGTGCCCCCTGCCAGAAACAGCTGACTCGTGCGCGCGCTGTCGCGCTCCTGCGCGGCCCGTTCCCGCGCTTGCTCCGCAGCTATCTGCCTTGGATCGGACGTTGGTGTGTCATTGGCTGGCGGTCCGATTGGGGGAATCGGGACATTTTGACCACCCTGTTGTGCAGCGACGATTGGCCTTCCCAGATCACCTGGTAGCGGAGGCCCTAGTTTGGGGACATCGCTATAGTTGGCTGGCGCGCCCGTCACCTGTTCAGCGCGGTTCCGGCTGTTCGTATCGAAGAGGTTTTCTGGCGGTACAGGCGACTTGGGCTGAAGGGCATAGATGAGCGAACCGCCAATGGCGACGCTGGCAGCCACGCCGAGCGTGGCAAGAGCCTTGCGCGATAGCCGCATTACACGTGGGGGCTCTCCGCCAAGGCGAAAGCCGTCCGGGCTGGACGGCGCCACCGGGGCTTCCTCGTTCAGCTTATCGGACTCGTCCTCGTGCTGCTCGTCGGCAGACGGCGGATCAATGTGGGATGGCGTTTTCATGCCCGCCCCCTACTGTGGGGAATTTCGCGTTGGATGCGAACCTGACGGACATTGCGGCCAGCACCGAGGCGCAGCTCGGCCTTATCGAACAATCGGTCGACAACCATGTAGCGTCCTTGCACCCGATAATTGACGAGTTCCGCCGAACCGTCTGCACCAACTACGAACAAAGGAGGCATATCGCCGTTGGCGATGCTTGCCGGAAATTCGATGAAGACCTGCCGCCCATCATCAAAGACACGTACCGGTCGCCATGCCGGCCGGTCTCCTGACAAGCGATAGTCAAAGCTAAGAGACGAAAAGTCGATTCCAGCGGCAACCGGGGCACTGCTCTCGGTCTCGGCTTCAGCGTTGCGCAGAGCAATCAGGGCATCCTGCGGATAGGTCCAGGAGACGGCTGCCATATAGGTGGACGTCGTGGCGCTCAGTTCGAGGTGATAGGTTCGACGATTGGTGTTGATGACCAGATTGGTGCTGATATCGGCCCGCGTCGGCTTCACCAAAATGTGGACGCGGCGCGTAAGGCCGGTGCCGCTCACTGTATCTCCGATGATCCAGCGGACTGTATCGCCCGATGCTACCGGCCCCGGCCCCACAAGCTCCTCGCCTTCTTGAAGCATGATATTCGTGACATGCCCCGGTGAGGTGTAGATCTGGAACAGCGCGCCTTCAGCATAGGCATATTGCTGGATCGCATTGAAATAGCTTGTCCGCTCCGGCTGCACACGCGCCGCAGCGTTTGCGCGACCGATACGTGTTCGCGGGTCTGCAGGTTCGGCGGTGGGCGGCGGCGTCTGCGCAAAAGCCCGAACGGGAGCCCCGCTGGCAATGACAGGGACAGGGATGTTTCCGAGAGCGGTTACCGACAACAGAAGCGACAGGCGCAGCGCGCGCGAATGGGGGATCATTGGCTAAGCTCCTTTGACCAGTTGATGGCGTTGACAAACAGGCCGAGCGGATTCTTGCGCAGCGCGTCAGGTGTGCGTGGCGGCTGCACGACCGTGGTTAGAATGGCGGACCAACGTGTGGTTTCGATCAGCGCCCCGTCTTGATAGCGCCTCTCGGTCCATGCGACGCGGAAGCTGTCGTTCGAGGCACGGATGACGCTTGAGACATCCACTGCGACCTGCACCTTGCCGACTTGGGCGAAAGGATCGTTGCCACGCGCATAGTCGTTGAGCGCCTGTGCGCCGCGGTCAGTGGTGAAGTCGTAGGCTCTGAGCCAGTCCTGCCGCAACACAATGGGATCGGCCGGAATGGAGCGCACCTGCTCGATGAAACGGGCGAGGTGAAAAGCCATTTGGGGATCGGTTGGACGAAAATCGGCGTCTGCCGGAGCAATGGCCTGAGCCTGTCCCAACTTGTCGACCTCGACCACCCATGGGGTGATTGTGCCGTGTGCGGATTGCCAGACCAGACCTCCCGCAAGCCCACCCGAAAGCGCAAGGCAGCCAAAGAATGCCAGGCGCCAGTTTTTCGCCTGGACGCGTGCGGAGCCAATACGATCGTCCCACACCTGCGCTGCGCGCTGATAGGGAGTGACGGGTTCGGGACTTGCCCCGTAGCGGATGGATGGACGTCGAAACATGGTGATGTCCTCGTGGATGATTTCAGCTCTTGTCGGTGATGTCGGGGCCTGAGCCGCTGCCATGGCTGTCGCCGCCCTTCAGCGTGTGCGTGGCAATGGAGGCGCCTTGGCCCATGGTCTGCCGGCGCCGCATTGCTGTTGCCCAAGCCGGTGGACCGTCAGGCGTCGCTGTTCCGTCTTTGGGGGCGTCAGCCTTCGCCGAGGCATAGTTGGCCTTGAGGCTATTGGCTGCGCGCTTGAGCGGCGAGGTTGCAGCGTCGGCGGCCGATTTCGCGACGTTGGCAAAACCCGATGCCGCTGCGGCCCCGCCAGTCTTGCCGGCGGCGCCTGCTGCGTAGGCGCGCGAGGCACCACCCGCGGCGCGAGCGCCTCCAGTGGCAGCTCCTGCCATGGCCGATCCGGCGGCACCCGCAGCAAGCTTGGCGCCCGCGATACCACCAGCCAATGTAGCACCTGCAGCAATCGCCGTTCCTGCCGCCGCGCCTGCGCCGAGCTGCGGGCCACCGGCAACGATGCCGTTAGCGATGCTGGGACCAAAAATGCCGAGGCCGAGCAGTGTCAATGCGGCCAGAGCAATGGCCATGACCTGCTGGATGTCAGGTTCGGCGCCAAGCCCGGCGTTGATGAACTGCGCAAAAAGAGTGGTGCCGATGCCGGTGATGACGGCCAGCACGAGGACCTTGATCCCCGACGAAATGATATGCCCAAGAACGCGCTCTGCCATGAAGGCGGTGCGTCCAAAGAAGGCAAACGGTAGCAGGACGAAGCCTGCAAGCGTGACCAGCTTGAACTCGATGATCGTGACGAAGACCTGGATTGCCAGCACGAAGAAGGCGATTACGACGATCACCCAGGCAATCAGCAGGATGAGGATCTGCACGAAGTTTGTGAAGAGCCCTACCGGTCCGACGAGGTCTGCGGTCGCATCGATCAGAGGCTGTCCGGCATCAAGCCCGGTGGCGGCGACGACACCGGGGCGCATGAAATCGCCAATCGCCATGCCGCTGCCGCTGGCCTGGAGGCCGAGACCGGCAAAGCTCTGGAGCATGATCCCGGCGAGGTTCGAGAAGTTGCCGATGATGAATGCGAAAGTGCCGATATAGAGCGTCTTCTTGATCAGACGCTGCAGGACATCCTCGTCCGTGCCCCAAGCCCAGAACAAGGCCGCCAGCGTGACGTCGATCACGATCAGGGTCGATGACAGGAACCCCACCTCGCCGCCCAGCAGGCCAAAGCCACTGTCGATATATTGGATGAAGACCGCCAGGAACTGGTCGATCACGCCGGTGTCATTCATCGGTGACCATCCCTTCCATGGAAAAATCGCTGGCGTTCGGCATCCCAGACGGCGTCGCACCCAGATTCCGGCATGGTGATTGTCCGACAGCGCCTGAGTTCGGCGGCATGAGGGTCGGGAGACGTTGCCTCGTCAGCGACAAGGATGGTCGTCGTTGGCACCACTGGCGACCGCGTTGCCGAAGCAATCGCGATCGCCATGAGGAGCCCGCCAAGTGCTGCGGCCGCCGCCAACTTGACCGACCGGCTCATGTCAGTTGCGGGTCCGGAAGCGGCGGAAGCGCTCGCGTCCTTCAGCCTCAGTCGCTGCACTGCGGGCAGATTCCAGTGCCTGTGCGCGGCTATGCGCCGCGATGGCCGCTGTCAGATCGGCAAGCTGCTGGGTCTGCAACGCGAGCAGCTGATTTCCCGCCTGTGCTGCCTGAAGAGCGCCTGTTGCCGACTGGCTGGCACCAACAAGCGTCGTGATGGTGCTGCGGGTCGCGCCGAGATTGCCGACGATCCCGGCCTGAACCTTCATGGCATCTTCAAACGCGCCGACGCTGTCCTGCCAGCGGGCATCGGCATTGGCGACCATCTGAGCCTGCCCCGCTGACAGGGCTGCGCCCTTGTAGCGACCGTTGAACACCTGCTGGACGTCGGTCACATCGTAGGCGATCCGCTGCGCCTGGTTGAGCAACTGCCTTGTCTGATCGACCTGTTGCTGGAGCGTCTGGATCGTCGAAACCGGCAAGCTTGCGAGATTGCGCGCTTCGTTGATCAAGCTGGTCGCCTGATTCTGGATCTGCTGGATCTGGTTGTTGATCTGCTGCAGCGTCCGGGCGGCGGTCAGCACGTTTTGCGCGTAGTTGCTGGGATCATAGACAATCCCGCCGAACTGGGCCTGCGCTGGCGCGGCGATCATGGTGCCTGCCACAAGCGAGGTGGCGATTGCCGTCGCCATGAGGGTGCGGCGTAGGACGGGAATTTTCATGGGAGGATTTCCTTTCCGTTGAGTGCGGGCGGCGGGGGAGGAAGCAGTTCGGCCGCCCATGCGAGGCTGCGATGCCGGAGCCAGGCCGCCGCAAAGCCGTCGCGGCCATGGGCAGCGACAAGTTCGGCAATGCGGAGCTGGTCGGATTTGGAGGATGCCGCGCTGAAGGCGAGTGCGACCTCGCCAAGGCCAAGTTCGAACAGGCGATTGCCGCGCCGTGACTGGCAGTAATAATCGCGCTTCGGCGTGGCCCGGCTTAGGATCTCGATTTGCCGGTCATTCAGTCCAAACCGCTCATACACCTTGGCAATCTGGGGTTCGGCGGCCCGCTCGTTAGGCAGAAATATCCGCGTCGGGCAGCTCTCGATGATGGTCGGCGCGATGGCCGAGGTCTCGATGTCGGCAAGGCTTTGCGTGGCGAAGATGACGCTGGCATTCTTCTTGCGCAGCGTCTTCAGCCATTCGCGCAGCTGTGCGGCGAAGGCCGGGCTATCGAGCACCAGCCAGCCCTCATCGATGATGATCATGGTTGGCGAGCCGTCGAGCCGACCCTCGATCCGGTGAAACAGATAGGCGAGAACAGCTGCAGCCGACGACGCGCCGATTAGACCCTCGGTCTCGAACGCCTGGACCGGGGCCTCACCAAGACGTTCCTGCTCGGCATCAAGCAGCCTGCCCCAAGGGCCTCCGACGAGGTAGGGCGACAGCGCCTGTTTCAGCTCCTGCGATTGCAGCAGCACGGCTAGTCCGGTCAGGGTGCGTTCGGGCGGCGGGGCGGACGCAAGTGACGTCAGCGCCGACCAGAGATGCTCCTTTGCCGCCGGGTCAACATGCACGCCTTCGCCCGCGAACATCGCTGCCAGCCATTCCGCAGCCCAGGCGCGCTCACCCGGATTGTCGATGCGGGCGAGCGGTTGAAGCGCGACGGCCGTGTTGTCATCCTCATCTGCGCTGAGGGCACCGCCCAGGTCCTGCCAATCGCCGCCCATTCCAAGTGCTGCGGCCCGGATGGAACCGCCGAAGTCGAAGGCGAAGATTTGCGAGCCGGGGTAGCGCCGGAATTGCAGAGCCATCAGCGCCAGCAGCACCGATTTCCCGGCCCCTGTCGGGCCAACAATCAGGCTGTGGCCGACATCGCCGACATGAAGGGAAAGGCGGAACGGGGTCGAGCCTTCGGTCTTGCCGTAAAGCAAGGGGACGTCACCGAAATGCTCGTCCCGTTCCGCTCCCGCCCATACCGCTGACAGGGGGATCAGGTGGGCGAGATTGAGCGTGGAAATGGGGGGCTGGCGGACATTGGCGTAGACATGACCGGGGAGCGATCCCAGCCACGCCTCGATCGCGTTCATGCCCTCGATCGTGCAGGTGAAATCGCGGCCCTGGATGACCTTCTCGACCAAGCGAAGCTTCTCGGCAGCAAGCGCCGGATCGCGGTCCCAAACGGTGACCGTTGCCGTAACGTAGGCAATGCCGGCATGGTCGGCGCCGAGTTCCTGAAGCGCCATGTCAGCGTCGGCAGCCTTGTTCGAAGCGTCCGAATCCATGAGTACCGATTGCTCGTTGGTCATCACCTCCTTGAGAATGGCGGCGACCGATTTGCGCTTGGCGAACCATTGGCGGCGGATTTTTGCCAGCAGCTTGGTTGCATCGGTCTTGTCGAGCATGATCGCACGGGTCGACCACCGGTATGGAAATGCCTGCCGGTTGAGTTCGTCGAGCAGTCCGGGAAATGTTGCGGTCGGGAAGCCGGTAATGGTGAGCGTGCGCAGATGGGCTTGCCCCAGCTTTGGTTCGAGACCGCCGGTCAGCGGCTCGTCGGTCAGCAAGGCGTCGAGATAGACGGGCGTTTCGGGAACGCGGACATGCTGGATTTTGGTGGAAACAGTGCTGTGAAGATAGGTCAGCGTCGCGCGATCATCGAGCCAGCCGGCATCGGGCATGAAGCCCTCGACAAGGTGCAGTACGCGGTCCGTTCGATCGACGAAGGACTTAACCAGCTCGTTTGGGTCGACACCCGTCGCCGCCTTGCCCTCGTAGAGCCAGCTTTCGGCGCGGGCCGCATCCTCCGGCGGTGGCATCCACAGCAGGGTGAGGTAGTAGCCGCTCTCGAAGTGCGCTCCCTCTTCGCGAAACTGCTCACGACGCTCCATGTCGACCAGGGCCGAAACGGGATCGGGGAAATTGCTATGCGGGTAAGCCTGTGCGGGGATACGCTGCGCTTCGACGAACACGGCCCATCCCGAGCCCAGTCGCCTCAGGGCATTATTGAGGCGTGATGTCACGGCTACCAGCTCAGCGGGCGTGGCGCTGTCGAGATCCGGACCGCGAAAGCGCGCCGTGCGCTGAAACGATCCGTCCTTGTTGAGCACCACGCCCGGCCCCACCAGTGCGACCCAGGGGAGGAAGTCGGCCAGACTGGCGGATTTGGTGCGGTATTCGCGGAGCGACATCATGGCCGCACCCACGTCGGATATTTGAGGTGACGGCGCGCGACATCGACGAACTGGGGATCACGCCGGGCCGCCCAGACAGCGAGTGCGTGTCCGATTGCCCATATCGCGAGGCCCGCGATCCACAGCCGCAAGCCGAGGCCAATCGCGCCCGCCAACGTACCATTGACGATTGCCAGAGCACGAGGGGCGCCGCCGAGCAGAATCGGCTCTGCCAGCGCGCGGTGGACCGGCGCGTAGAAACCCAAGATATCGTCAGCCGGTGGCATCAGATGAGCGCCCCGCCGCCAAAGCTGAAGAAGCTGAGGAAGAAGCTCGATGCGGCAAAGGCGATCGAGAGGCCGAAAACGATCTGGATCAGCCGGCGAAAGCCGCCGGACGTATCGCCGAACGCCAGGCTGAGGCCGGTGACGATGATGATGATCACCGCGACAATCTTGGCGACCGGCCCTTCGATGCTTTCAAGGATCGATTGCAGTGGTGCTTCCCACGGCATCGACGATCCACCAGCAAGGGCCGGGGTGGAAGTGGCCACCGCAACAAATGCTGCGGCAGCGGCGAGCGAAGCACGAGTGGTGCCACGCCGGAGGGCACGGGTCATAGGAGGTCTCCTTGAGTTTGGGTGGCGGGGATCAGGCGATAATCGCCGGTGACAGGGTCGAGCCCGTCGACGCGGGCCAGTTCGGCGAGACGTCGCCCAGTGCCCTCGCGCACCAGCACGGCGACGAGGTTGATAGTCTCGGCAATCTGGGCGCGCGGAACGGTGACGACTGCTTCCTGGATCAATTGCTCCATCCGCCGAAGTGCGCCCATGGCGCTTCCGGCATGGATCGTTCCGATCCCGCCAGGGTGGCCAGTGCCCCAGGCTTTGAGCAGATCGAGCGCCTCGGCGCCGCGCACTTCGCCAATCGGGATCCGGTCAGGGCGCAGACGGAGGCTGGATCGAACCAGGTCGGATAGCGAAGCCACGCCATCTTTTGTCCGCATTGCCACGAGGTTTGGCGCGCGACATTGCAGCTCGCGGGTGTCTTCGATGAGCACGACTCTATCGGTGGTTCTGGCCACCTCGGCGAGTAGAGCATTGGTCAGGGTGGTTTTGCCGGTGCCGGTTCCGCCCGCGACGAGGATGTTGAGGCGGTCAGCCACGCCGGAGCGAAGGGTTGCGGCCTCTTGAACGGACATGATCCCGGCACCGACATAGTCTTCGAGCAGAAACACTGCGATGGCGGGCTTGCGGATCGCGAAGGTTGGTGCGGCTACCACCGGTGGCAGAAGGCCTTCAAACCTCTCCCCGCTTTCCGGCAGCTCGGCCGACACGCGGGGAGCATCGCTGTGGACTTCGGCCCCGACATGATGAGCGACCAAGCGGATTATGCGCTCCCCATCGGCAGCGGTTAGCCGGTCACCGCTGTCCGAGAGACCCATACCCAAACGGTCGACCCAGAGCCGCCCATCGGGATTGAGCATGATCTCGATGACCTGCGGATCGGCAAGCCAGGTTGAGATCGATGCACCCATCGCGGTGCGCAGCATGCGTGCGCCGCGTGAACGTGCCTCGATTTTGACTGGCTCAATGCCCATCGGATACCCCGCCTTGGGAGCGGGACAAGTTCGTCCTGCTCGACGGGGACGATTAAGAGACGCAGAAAAGGGGCAGATTCAACAAGGATTTAGCATCATCGTAGTGGGGCGCAGAAAAACAGGGATGAGCGTAGATTGCGACCTGTAGCAGCCGTCGACGCTGCGACGCTTACGCCGGGGATGCAATGGTTAGGCCAATACAACCTTGCGGTTCGGTGCTGGCGTTAGGTGGAAGCGGCGCAGCTTGATTCCGAGTTCTGCTAAGCAGAGATCCATCCCCTCTGGCAGGTCCCCTTCTGGCAGGACCAGTGTCCGATTGACTTCTGCGCCTTCGCGGACTGAGTGGGCTAAGAGTTGACCGATACCTGTGTAGAGAGACTGGCGCCCGCAATCCGTTTTGATCTCATAAATTTCGGTCATCCTGCTTCCGATTTTCACCATGAGGTCGACAAGCAGACTGTTTACGACCACTTCATTTTTTGCGGCCATCGCCTGGCGTTCATCACGAATCGCCCTCACAACATCGCCGTGGTAAGAAAAATAATCGAACTCGGGGCGTCGCCGTCCTTTCCGGCGGCCTGAAGCTTCATCTCTGAATTTATCCCATTCAGCGATCTTCTTACGAGCAGCGACGTTATCAAGGTCTCCTCGCTTCACGGCGTCCTTGAATTCACGGACGGTGCAGACGAAGGTCCAGATGCGGCCAGCCAGATCGGGATCATCTACCCGACCGATGACGATCCCTGATCTTGGCTCGCCTGTCGTTCGTTCGACATCCTCTAGGACACTGCCTGACCAACTCATGAAAGCACCGCGTCCAACGCCCTTTTTCCCGCCGCCCACGCTTCCATCGTGCATGAAATAGGTGGCGCCCGTTGATGGGTCGTGAGCGAAGAAACCTGCGACAGATGCGGAATTCGTAGTGGTCGGGACGTTAATCTCGACGGTAATCATCTGGGTATGGCGCTTGCTGTCATAGACTCCGAAGGCATTCCAGCGCCTCGGTATTTTGGCATCATTGGCATGCGAGAACGCTGCCCACAAAGTGCCGTCACCGTTGGCATACATAGTTTCGTCGAGATTTCCGCTGGGAAAGCCGATGTTGCGCTTTCCGATGCACTGCAAAGATCTAGTCAGGACGTCTTCCATAGCCTTCTGGGCTGCGTCTTTCGCCTTTTTGTCTTCCACCAGTACGAGCATGCATCACCAATTTCTGGAATTTCCGGCCATATGAAGCATGAATATATGTGCCGGGCAACAGAAAATGTCAGGCAACATTTTTGCAGGGGCACTGCCGGCGCGCGTATGTGACGGCATTAACTCTCGTGATGATGTTGTGGGCTTAAAGTCGGATGAGAGGCTGACCACAAACCAAAGGCCATCGCCAGGGCGGTTTCTTACCCTTCCATTTCTTCCCGCAGCTTTGGCCCAGCCTCCATCCGCCGCGCTAAGGACTCCACAAAGGCCTGATACCGCTTTTTCCCGGTTGCCTGTGCCGCCCGCATTGCCTCGTCGGGCAACGGAGCATTGCTGGTCAGCCAGAACCGCACGAAGATCGCAAACGCTTCATTCGACAGCTCAACATGCCATTCGAGGCGCTCAAGCTGCCGCGATATCCGGTCGAGCCGCTTGGTCAGCGCGGCCTCGACCCGTTCCTCCTGGTCAGGCGTGAGCATCGAAGCGAGCGCGGCCTCGAGGACTTCTGTTTGCGACACCCGCCTGGACCGCGCACGCTCCGAAAGCTGTCGCGCCAAGTGGGCATGGATGCGAAACGTCATCTTTTGGCGATCAGGCTTCTTCACAGCTCGATCCCATCGTCTGGATCGAGCGAGGCATTGCGCGCATTGCGCCGCATGGCCCGGTCAATGGCCTGCCGGTTCTGTGCCGTCTCGTCCGGGGATGTGTCGGCGTCGGGATCGAACGGGTTGAAGGGACGGTCCGGCTCCGGCGCAATACTCTCATGCTCGGGCAGGCCGGGCTCCTGGCGGATACCGCTGGTCTCGGTCTGACTATCGGCCTTCGACTTCATGTTGCGCCTCTTGACGGACGCCTTGGGCCTGGTGGTTTTCAAAGCTCCTATCGCTGCGGGCCGTCCATTGGCCTCGGGAGCCTGGAGAAGCTGTTCGGCTTGGATGGGCTCACGGCCAGACCAATCATCTGCAGCAGCTTTCGAGAAATTGGCGTGTACCGGCTTGGGTGGCTCGAGCACACGCATGGTGAATCGCGGGTCTCGGAAATAACGGGCCTTGTGCGCACGGATCGGCGGGATCCCAGTAGCCATCACGACCTCGTCATCTGGGGGCAGTTGCATCACTTCGCCGGGCGTCAGCAAGGCCCGTGCTGTCTCGGAGCGCGAGACCATGAGATGCCCCAGCCATGGTGAAAGCCGGTGCCCTGCATAATTCTTCATGGCCCGCATTTCCGTCGCGGTTCCCAAGGCTTCCGAGATTCGCTTCGCAGTCCGCTCGTCATTGGTCGCAAAACTGACCCTGACGTGACAGTTGTCGAGGATGGCATTGTTCTGGCCGTAAGCCTTCTCTATCTGGTTCAATGACTGCGCGATCAGGAACGCCTTGATCCCGTAGCCCGCCATGAAGGCAAGTGCGCTCTCGAAGAAATCGAGCCGTCCGAGCGCCGGAAACTCGTCGAGCATGAGAAGCAGACGCTGCGGACGATTGCCGGGATTGAGGTCTTCGGTCAGGCGCCGGCCGATCTGGTTGAGGAGCAGCCGGATGAGCGGCTTGGTCCGGCTGATGTCACCGGGCGGAATGACGAGATACAGCGAGGTCGGATGCTGACCGGCCATAAGGTCTGCGATGCGCCAATGCGACGCGCTGGTGACCTTCGCCACCACCGGATCGCGGTAGAGCCCAAGGAACGACATCGCGGTCGACAGCACGCCGGACCGCTCATTGTCCGATTTGTTGAGCAGTTCCTGCGCCGCTGCCGCCACGACGGGGTGGACACCCTTTTCACCAAGATGTCGGGTGGCTTTCATCCGGTGCAGCGTCGTTTCGATCCCGCAGCGCGGATCAGACAGGAACGCGGTGACCCCGGCGAGCGACTTGTCCTTTTCGGCATAGAGCACGTGAAGGATCGCGCCGACAAGCAAAGCATGGCTGGTCTTTTCCCAGTGGTTGCGCTTTTCAAGGCTGCCTTCAGGATCGACCAGCACGTCGGCGACATTCTGCACATCGCGCACTTCCCATTCGCCGCGCCGGACCTCGAGCAGAGGATTGTAAGCGGCGGAAGCGGGATTGGTCGGATCGAACAGTAGAACGCGGCCATGGCGAGCGCGAAAGCCTGCCGTGAGCTGCCAGTTCTCGCCCTTGATGTCGTGAATGATCGCCGATCCGGGCCAGGTCAGCAGCGTTGGAACGACCAGGCCCACACCTTTGCCTGACCGTGTCGGTGCGAAGCAGAGGACATGCTCAGGTCCGTCATGCCGGAGATAGGTGTCCGCGAAGCGTCCGAGTACCACACCAGCATCTCCGAGCATGCCCGCCTTGCGGATTTCGCGCTCATTGGCCCACCGCGCCGAGCCATAGGTTTCGGCCTTCCGGCGTTCGCGGGCACGCCAGACAGACATGGCGATAGCGACCATGAAGGACAGAAATCCGCCTGATATTGCAATGAGGGCACCGCGCTCGAATACAGACGGCGCATAGGCATCGAATGCGAACCACCACCAGAAGAAGGCCGGTGGAGGATAGACGGGGGAAGCGCCGATCCAAAACCACGGCTGTCCCAGTTCCGGCTGATAGCCAAGCGCGGCAGCAGTCCACTGGGTCGCGCTCCAGATGGTGAGGAGGATAATCGCGAACACGGCCAATATCTGGCCCCAGAGAATCTTGTCATTCATGGGATTTTGTCCTCTCGGAATTGGTGCATCACAGGCCGATCCCCCGCCCGCGACCCAAGCTCCAATCGACTGTCCCGCCGGGCGACATCGTGCCTGTGATGTGTTGCCCAAGGTGCGTGTCGAGCGCTGGGCGCCACGGCACGAGCTGGAAGCTCATACCGTCGTCGATCATCGCGAAGCGCCCGGACGATAGTGTCAGGCGCTCGCGATAGATCCCGCTGACGTATTCGCCCGAAGACGACGATTTGTGCTCAAGCCCGGTCCGCGCAGCGATCGCTTGCGCGGTCGACGCAAGCTCTTCGTTCCGGAGCGTGCCGATAAGGTCCTGTGCGAGGATCAACCTCTGTCCCTGCCGCCGGGCAAGACCCTGCGCTTCGAGATGGTGCGCGCGGGCCTCCATCGCGTTGCGCACTTCGAGTCCGAAGCCATTGCCTGTGGTTACCGGTTCGCGCGCGACGATCTGGCGATCAAGCCATGTTGCGCCTGGCGAAGTGATCTGGTCCGCAAGGGGCACGTCCGAACGTGTTGCCAGCGAGAGCCGTGTCTGGCCTTTGGCGTCCTCCCATGATCTGAGCTCGACGATTGCTCCCGGCCTCGCATCGCCGGTCATGTCCATGTCGTCGAAGCGCAAGTGATGCGTACGGCCATCGGTGCCGTCGACGATGGCATAGGCTCTGCCTGCCAGTTCATCCTGGAGGCCGCGCTCAACGAGCCGCCCGACGATGGGGTCACTGGGCGTCTTTGAGTGCAGAGCCAGTGCAGCTGGATCGAAGCGTCCGCCGTCCCGGGTCATGGCGCGGTGCATGGTCTTGATGATGTCGTTGCGGACCGAAAGATCGCGCAAGGCGCGCTCGGCACCGGGATCAATGGTCCAAACTGCAGGACCTTCGCGGGACGCAAGCCCTAGCTGTTCCAGCTTGGCGGCACGGCCGATGAGCAGACGGCGCATGCCGGGTTCGCCATCGCCGCCTGGGCGAAGGTCGACCCGGCCCGACATGTCCTCGCCGAGCTTTGAGAGCTGGCGGTCAAGACCAGTCCACCGTTCGGCATCGACTTCGCGTTCAAGTGCCGTACGGATATCCAGTTCACTGCGCCGTCCGAGTTCGAGCGTGACGCGCTCCTCGGCTCGGCGGCGCAGTCCATCGCTTATGTAGCCGCGGTCGATGATCAGGTCTGTGCCGTCATCAGCAACGCCGCGGACAAGGATATGAATGTGCGGATTGTCGGTGTTCCAGTGGTCGACCGCCACCCAGTCCAGCCTGGTGCCGAGATCCTTGGCCATGTCGGTCATCAACTCGCGGGTGAATGCCCGCAGGTCCGGCATGTCGCCCGCATCTTCGGGACTGACGATGAAGCGGAAGTGGTGCCGGTCATCCTCGCAACGATCGGCGAAGGCTTCGCGATCACTCTGGTCAGAGCGGGCATCGAACATGGATGCATCGCGTCCGTCGCGGGTCACCCCGTCGCGTTCGAGATAGGAGATATGGCGAGCAAGCGGTGCGGCGCGATAGTGTGCGCCCTTGTGCCGGACGATGCGAGCCAGGACAGTAACCCGTCGCTGACCAGGCGAGCGGTGTCGCATAGCGGCAAGCGCAAGCCGACCTCGGCCCGCTCTGCCAGAGCTTCGGCCTGTTCGCGTCCCACCTCTGCGCAGGCGCGTTTGGCCTGATCGTGCTGCAGCACGGCGGACCTGTGCCGCCAGCTTCTGGCCTCTTTGGCCTGCGCCCTTACCGCTGTCTCTCCCCCTTCCCGGCCGGACACGAAATTCATTGTCGTCCCCGCTCATGGTCGGTGTGCCATACTGTTTTGCGTTGAAAACAAAGCCGAATTCGAAGCAGCGTATGGCAGACATGCCTTCATGCCATACGAAATCTGCCAATCATCCCAACCACATAGGACTAGCCTGCTGGCAGCCCTTTTATCTTGCCCTCCAAAACTGACCTGTCTCTCCCACGCCTGCCTCACCGCCAGAACAAGCCCGCACATCGCCGTGACTGTCAGAACTGCGACCGAGAACACCATCACGGCACCCGCGGTGAAAGCGGAATAAACAGGGGGTGCGGAGCCGACTCATCGCGCTGCGAAGAAGCCGCTGTTGGTGCACTGATCGCACGTTCCAGCTGCACCGAAGTTGCATCGGTGATGACTTCTGCGCCGCCATAGTCACGCGCCGCAAACAACGCCGCCTGACGCCAAGATTGCGGAGCTGATGCCGGGATCGCCGCAGTGGCAACAGTACTGGCTATACCAAGGCTTGGGGTGATCTGCGCAACATAGCTGACGGTCTCTGCTGGCAGTCGCCGACGGCCATTTGCATAATCATCAGCTCGACCCGGCCCGGCATTGTAGGCCGCCAGCATCAGGCTGACGTCGCCATATCGGTCCCACATAGCGCGTAGATAGGCTGTCCCGCCGAGAATATTTGCGCGGACATCGAACGGGTCAGATCCAAGCCGGTGGCGCTCGGTGAGCATTGCCCAAGTGCCCGGCATGATCTGCATCAGACCCATCGCGCCTGCTGGCGAGACGGCACGGGAGTTGCCCCGGCTTTCGGCCCGCATGACCGCCCAGATCCAGAGTTCGGGTATACCGAAACGCCGCGAGGCTTCCGCGACATGCGGGGCGTAAGGATGGGCCGCGAACTGGTCTGACCCGCTAGCAGACGCTGCCTGCCGGGCGGTCACTGAACTGACGCCAAGTGCGAGGCAGAGACCGGGAAGGAGGAGATAGCGGTGCAGATGAAAGGCGATCCGCAATGGATGCCGCCTGCTCGCGGAGCGTGATCGACGATCCATGGCTATTTCCGATCGCGATGTGTCGGACGTGTCCAGAGCAGGTGATACTCATCATGCCGACCCATCGAGCGCAGCAGGTTGGCGCGCAAAGGCTGAACAAAAGCCGGGTCATCGATCTGTACCGCAACATAGGCGCCGGCGCGCTCGCCGGTGCGATCCCATCCCGCACCGATTTCGATACCGGTGTCCGCATCGCCAAGCAGAACGCGCCAGTCGGGCGCATTTTCGCTGTCGTTTGCAAGCGCTGGTACAAGTGTCACAACAGCATCAAGCATGAGCGTCCTGATGCGGCCTGCAAAGCCGTCCTGCGTGGATTGAAAGTCGCCGATCATCATGGCTTGATCTCCTGGTTGGTCGTCGGGAAAGGGATGGGTCTGTCCGGCGCGCGCCAGCGCAGCGGCTCTCCGGGTGCATTGCGTGTGAGGACGGGGTGCGCGGTGCCAATCAGGCCTGCTGCTGGGAGCACCCCGAAATAGCGCCCATCGAGACTGTCGGGGGCAGGATTGAGGAGGAAGATTTCACCGGCTCGGACCCGATGGCAGCCGCGCCAGACAGGCAGCGCGCGGCTCATGCGGTCCTGCAATTTGGCCACAGCCAATGGCCGTCCATCGATCGTGATGACTGCACCGACGCGGCAGACCTGCTGACCCGGCAAAGCCGCGACATGCTTCATGAGCGGCACACCGGACGGCAGATAGCGGCGGTTGTCGAGGAAGCGGGCAATCTCGGCGCTAGGCGCGACAGCGACGAGCTGGCCGAGCGTCACAGGCGCATCGCTATCGATCCGGTAGAGACCGATGGGCGCGCTAGCGCTCGCGTTCCACATCAACCGCGGTCGCGGTGCCAGCACAGCGACTGCGGCAAATCCGGCGCTGAACAGGCATGCCGACAGCAGCGTCGCGTGCAGATAGGGACGGCGCCTCACGCTTCGAGCGCCTTACGGCGAAGCCAGGCTGCATGGCGCTCAGCCGTATAGGCGCGAGCCGGCATTCCGGCGCTCAAGCGGTTGCAGACATGGCGCCAGTGATCGGGTGATGCGTCGCACGGATCGACCCCGGCCGCTTCGACGGCATCGATGGCCTGGAGCACTTGTGCGACCTTGGGCCAGCCTTCGATATGCAACAGCATTTCACCGCCCGGGCGCACGAATGGCAGCGTCGTGTAAGGCTCGCCGGGTTTGACGGCGGTGATGATGTCGATGCTGGAGTGAACCGTTCCGAAGTCGCTCGACAACCAGCGCACAAACGCGAAGGTTGTCCCAGGACGGAAGCCGACGATACGTGTGCGACGGTTGATGATCCGATCCGTCGCCATGCGGCCGAAGCGGATCCATTGCTCGTAGCGCTTCTCGATCCAGGTCAGTTCCACCTCGGTCAACGCGCTGCGTGGTTGCGGTCTGGCTGCAGACCGTTGCAATGCCGGACTGCTCATGATCGCCGTCCCGACCCCGAGCGCAAAGCGGCGGTCCCGAGGCCTCGCAGCGTCGGCGCTGAGCCAGCGTTTTCCACAGGTGGCCAGGCCGTTAGCAAGAATCCGAAGGATTCTGTTCTATTAGCACCGTTAGAGAGCAGTCGATTTGTCGCGGATTTCTGCGGGTTTCCGGCACTATCGGGTTTCCGATAGGCCGAGGATCCGGTTTCTGATGGGCCGAGTCTGGCGGTTTTCGATAGGCCGAGCGTCATGGCAACTTCTCCACAGGCAAGCCAACGCGCCGGGCCGCAGCGACGAACGAGTCGACGGGAATGGGTTTGAAAATCAGCCGCTCGCGGCCGAAGCTGTGCTCGAGGCTCAAATGGTAGCCCGGAAGCGACTGCTGCCGGACGATCTTGCGCAGCTCGAACGCGAATTGCTTGAGCGGCGAGAGCACGCCTGATTTGAGATGCAGGTGTGGAACGTCGAAGCTCCAGCCACCGCGCTGATGGCCGCCATGCTTGCGCACAATCCGGTAAAGCCAGCGCTCGACGCCGCCAGTCAGGCTGAAATAGGCCCGGTCGATGGTCAGGATCAGCCCTCTGTCGAGCACGCCTTCATAGAACCAGTCAGGCAGGATCATCTCGATGCCGGTCGCCCGGCCACGATCGTCCAGTGTTTCCCGCCATTCGTTGATCCAGGAGAAACGGTGACGGCGACGTTGGTGCTGTTGCCGGATTGAGGTCGCAACGGTGGTGGATTGCAGTCGGTCAAGTGCCGCGCGCAGCCGCTCATAATGGTCTTTGCCAGTCCCGCGCCCGATGAAGTTCAGGATTTCGTGCGGTCGAGCTGCAACAAGGCGTGACGTGGGTCTTCCTGCATCGCGGGCCTCGACGAGTTGGCTAGCCGCCCAGATCAGGATGTCGGCGTCCCAGATGGTCGCCATGCCATGCTCTGGCACGGCCTCGACCGAAATCCACGTCGCGCCCATCGTGAAATCGATTGGTGTGCAGCGGCGCGATTTGGCGAGGCTGAAAAAGGGCCACGCCATGAGATCCTGTGCGTCCCGCGCGGCGATATCGCCGCCGATCGGCCGGAACAGCTCCAGTTGCGTGGCGGGCGCAAAGGGCCGCATCAGCGCCGCACCGGTCGAGCGGAGAGACAGATGCCTTTTCCGGGGTCCGACGTCGAATTCCGGCGTCCATGCTGTGCCCAGGCGTCGAGGTCTGCGATGGCATAGACGATCCGACGCCCCAGCTTATGAAAGGCGGGCCCTGTCCCATAGCACCGATGCTTCTCCAGCGTGCGAGCGGAAAGCCCAAGGTGAACGGCAGCGTCTGGTGTTCGAACGTAGCGCGGAACGACGGGTACAAATTCTCCATCCATGACTGTCCTCCTGTGAAGTGCCGGACACACGGGGGTTGACCGGCGAGCAGGAGGCGAGAGATCGGATTTTCAGGGGATTGGGTGAACGGACATACCGCGACGGTCTGGATTGTCCCGATCAGTTGCCGTTCAGCAGGCGGCGGTAGCCGCCGTCGCGGACTGCGAGCGCGTGGCGGTGCCAGCGTGCAATCCGCTTGCGCTCGCTTGAGCTATCCCATTCAGCTGCGGAGTAGTGGCGCGCGTCGTTGGCAATCAGGTCAACTGCGAGTTCGCGTGCGCTGACACCTTCAGGCAAGGCATCGAGCAACCTCAACCATTGCACCAAACGCCAGCGTTCGGATGGCCCAGGGTCGAGAGAAACTGGTCGCGGACGCAGCCGACCAAAGTGAATATGCTCATGGAAAGCTGACATGGCAGCCCGGCGCAGTTCCCAGAATGTGTCCGCAGGCAGCATATAGGTGAGCGGGTCAGTGTCGGATGCTCCTGTTGGGACGGTCAACCGATAGCGTCGTCCGCTAGACGTCAGCACCAGATGTGATGCTTGATCAGCAATATGACTGGCGATGACCGTCGCACCTTTGCCAGAGGAAAGCATATTGAAGCTGCCGGTCGTGGCTGGATCCGGTTGCAGCCGGATGATTGTAGCGGATGCGAAAGGGTCCCAGATGGCGGGGCTTTGCGTGGCGGTATGTTCAGGGTCGGCCGCGAAAGACCAACCCCCAGTGCTTGGCCAGACGTTTGCGCGCTATGGGCGCTGCGTCGATGGCACGAGCATATTGGGCCCGATAATCGGGATTGCGGCGCAGGAATTCCTGCGCGAAGTCCGCACGGTCGTGTGCTTCAAAGGCTTTGGCGTAACTCTCCGAACGCCAGTCGGGCTTCTCCTCCATCACAGCTCTCCTGTGAGGTTTTTTGGAGTCGGACGATCATGTTACCGGCAAGCTCCGAGAAGTGCCGGAGTCAGTGGCACGCTATCAGCGCGAAATGCACAATCGATTGCGCCACAATCGTGGAAAGTCGGGAGTTTAGTTTGTGCGAGGATCCAGCAAATGACGGTATCCGCTCTGTGTCATCCATTTGGCACGAGCAAGGTGGCCGTCGTAAACCAGCTTGGCCCGCTCGGGCTCCTTTTTGGGATCGATGGCGAAGATGATCGCTACCGCCTCTTCCCAGTGCGCACCCTCTTTTTCGGCGTCCAGCAGACGCAAATAGGTCACGAGGTGGCGCTCGTCATAAGCGCTTAGCCGGTCCATCTGCGGTGGTTGATCTTCGAAGTCAGGAGCCGACATGGGTCCCTCCTAAGTGTGGAGCCATAATAGTCGCGTTAACGCCGCAACACGAGTGGTGAAGCAGGCCACATTTCCCCCTAAATCCGTAGGGCATTATGCGCTTTCCCGCATAAGCTGAGACGGATTGTGGTTGCGCAACCACTTGCGAAGAACAAGCTTCTGCTTTCTGTCGTTGAAAAATTGTAAAGTTGGAACGTCGAATCTGCGAACGGGCGCTATTGTGCGGTCACTGTTCGCCAGTCTTGTCGAAGAAGCGGGCCGGATCGACGACAAGTTCCTCTGCCAGTCGTTCAACCGTGTCGAGCGTGGGCGAATTTGCTGCGCGTTCAAGTAGGCCGACATAGTTGCGGTTGAGCCCAGCACGATGCGCCAATTCCTCCTGCGAAAGCCCACTGGCGTGACGCATTCGCCTTAAATTCGTCGCAAAAATCTCCCGAAGCTTCATGCTCCGTGGGTCGGCGGAACCCTAATATACTGCCACCCAATATACTAGGGATTCGTCATCGCCCGGTGTTGCCCGGGCGATGACTTGGCCGGGTCAGCTTTCGCTGCGTCGTGCGGGGCGGTTCCAGACCAGATCGTAGCTGCCGTCTTCAGCTTCGAAGAGCTGGGCGAAGATGGGGGCCACAAAGCTCGGATCATCGAGCTTGATCGAGAGGTAGTGCCGGTCATCCTGGGTGCGCTTTTCCCATGCCGCGCCGATTTCGACGTCGCCGACAAATACGCGGTGGCTGGGAGCATTCGAGCTGGCGCCTTCTTCTGCTGCGATACGGACCGACTTGGCCTGCAGTGCGAGAGTGGCGATCTGGCCACGGAATTCTCCCGAGACCTTCTTGAAATTGCCGATCTTTGCCATGGGTATTTCCTTTCCGTTGGTCGGACCGCTCCAGTGCGGCCTCGATGCGCGGATGAAGGTCAGCCAGTGGCAGGCGCCGCAGCGTCAGCCCGCAGCGTCAGCGAAGGACGGGGTGATCGGTCTTTCTTGTCTCGCGAGGAACGGCGGAACGCCGGGGGAAGAAAGTCCGAAACACACCGTTGCGGCAAGCCTGCCAAGCGAAGTGCCTTGCTGACATGGGCGCGGATCGAAAGAGGCGGTACTGGTGCTTTCCGTCTGGAAACGACACCCGCTGCATAGTTCGCGAGGTCAATCGTCGGGAGTGCTGACCAAGATAGAGCTCGAACCAGGCCAGTCGATGACGATGCAGGAGGCAATCGCCCTGACCACGCCGTCCTGCTATTCGTTCCCGACGAATGCAGCGCTATCGGGAATAGCCTCCATCTGATCGGTCGGTAGCAGAGGTTATGCCGAACCGATCGCTGCCATCCATCACGTTTCGCCAGGCGGAGATGGATGTGGCGACAGCCGCGATCGTTCCGAGAATCGCCAATGCGGGATCGCTGCTCGTCGCTAGTGAAGCCAGGCCGTGGGCAGCTTGATAGCCAGCGAAGGCGGCCGGCACCGCAAAAAGCAGCGCAATTCCAAGCCGAACCGAGGGTGATTGGATATAGGCGATCAGAAATCGGCCGATAAGCAGGGTAGCGATTCCAGCGAAAAAGCCAGTCAGAATTGCCGCAGGATAACCGTGGGCGCCGCGAAGCAGGGCAAAGCTCGTACCGATGGCGACGTAGACTGGCAGCGCCAGGCTGGCGAGCCGGAACAGGAGCGAGAGCATGTAAAGGCCGGCGATGCTCCCGAGGATGAGAAGAATGGTCATAGGCGTCCCTTGTCTGGACGCGCTCGCCACCACCACCTCAGCGCAATCTGCGCGGTAAGATTAGCACAATGAATCTCGGTTCGAAACGTCCGAGTGTCCCTGAAGTCAGCGGGCGAATGGGTCATATTCGCGCACGACCTGATCGGGGTCGCCGTCAAATTCGTCGGCAGGGATGACAAAATAGCCCTGACCGGTCTTGATCAGGACGATAACCGTCATCAGCGTCCGGGAAAGGTTCAAGCCAAGTGATTGTGCGGTTGCAAGTGGCATGATGCGGCTCCTGTCGAGGAGCGGGACCACCCCGCTCGACAGTCGCCCCAAGGGCCGGGGGCTGGCCGCAATCACCGCGGCTCGGCTGCGGCCGCACGCGCTAGCGTAGCGGACCCTTCACGGGTTGATTGAAGGAGGACAGGCTTCGAGCCCAGGGATCAGCGGCTAATGCGAGTGGTTGGTCATGCCCGGGTGCAGGCAATTCGCGTAACCGGCGCCCCAACAAGATTGGCCTGTCCCGACCACCGGTCGTGTGATTATCGATGTTATTGATTGGGCTGGCTGGGACGTGAGCACGCCTGAATTGTCCCAAGCTGGAATTGCACTGGTGACAATGTGGTGACAATCCCGGGGGAATTGACTGTTGTCACCAAGCCCTCGCGAGCTTCGCGAGGTTCAAACAATTGGTTTTCTGGGAGAAAACTGGAGCGGGCGAAGGGATTCGAACCCTCGACCCCAACCTTGGCAAGGTTGTGCTCTACCCCTGAGCTACGCCCGCTCTGGCGCCATCGGGGAGAGGGCTCCCCGCGGGTGAGGGCGGGCCATTAGCAGGCGAATCGGGGACTGCCAAGCCCTTTCGCCACATCGCTCGATCCGCTCGCATGGAAGAGGAGTCAGCACGATTACGAAAGGCCTTGGCTTGGCGCCCCCGCGCGCCCAAATAGGCGCCTGTCATGACCATTGCGGGGCGGCGCCCCGCCAGGAGCAAGTGAATTGGCCACTTTGGGGATGAGCGCCGCGGAGCGTGAGGCGGTCGCCGCGTTCCGCCGCGACGTTGTCGAACCTTCGATGACGAAACTGGTGATCATCGACTTTTGGGCGGAATGGTGCGGCCCATGCAAGGCGCTGAAGCCGGTACTGGAAAAGGTCGCCGCCGCTTATGCCGACAAGGGCGTGGTGCTGGTGCCGATCGATACCGACCAGAACCAGTTCATCGCCGCGCAATTCCAGGTGCGCTCGATCCCGACCGTTTATGCAATGTTCCAGGGCCAGTTGGTCGCCGATCTCACCAATGCGCGCACCGAAAGCCAGCTGCGCGCGACGCTCGACCAGATCCTGCGTCAGCTACCGATCGAAGCCGAGGGGGCCAAGGCCGAGGCCGAACTGGAACCGCTGATCGCGATGGGCGAGCAGATCCTGGCCGAAGGCGACGCGGCGCGCGCGCGCGGCATCTTCGAGCAGTTGCACGAGATGGCGCCCGAGCATCCGGCGGTGCTTTCCGGCTTGATCCGCGCGCTGATTGGCGCGGGCGACGCGGCGGCGGCCGAGGTGCTGGTCGCCGACCTGCCCTCCGAACTCGCCAAGGCGCCGGAGATCGCCCGCGCCCAATCCGCGCTCGCGCTCGCCAAGGAAGCCGAGCCGGTCGCTGATCTGGCGGGGCTCGCGGCCCATGCGGCGGCGAACCCAGAGGATATGGCCGCGCGCTACAAGCTCGCCGGCGGGCAGATGGCGGCGGGCGATCATCAGGCGGCCGCCGACACGCTGCTCGCGATGATCGCCGACGATCGCGCCTGGGACGGCGGCGCCGCGCGCCAGCGACTGCTGAAGCTGTTCGAGGTGGTGGGGCTGGAGGACCCATGGGTCGCGGCGACGCGGCGGCGGCTTTCGGCGATCCTGTTCGGGTGATGGGCGAACGTACCCGCCTGTCGATCTTTCCGCTGCCAGGGGCGCTGCTCTTTCCGCGGATGCATCTGCCGCTGCACATTTTCGAGCCGCGCTACCGGGCGATGGTAAGCGATTCGCTCGCCCGAGATCGGCGCATCGGAATGATCCAGCCGCGCGGCGGGGGCAGCATCCCACCGTTGTTCGAGATCGGCTGTGTCGGCAAGATCGCGCATTTCGAGGCGCTCGACGATGGTCGGTACAATCTGGTGCTCGAAGGTTTGTCGCTGTTCCGGATCGTACGCGAACTCGATGTGACAACCGCGTTCCGCCAGGTCGAGGCCGAATTGCTGGCTTATCCCGCCGAGCCGGAAACGCTTTCGCACCCGGCGCGCGCGGCGCTGGAGAGCGAGGCGCGGCGCTTCGCCGATGCGCAGGGCTATGCGGTGGATTGGGAAGCGGTGACCAAGCTCGACGATGAATCGCTCGTCAACGGCGTTGCCCAGATCGCGCCGTTCGACGCGGCAGCGAAGCAGGCGCTGCTCGAAACCCCCGATCTTGCCGCCCGCGCGGAGTTGCTGACGCAGCTGATGGCGTTCTTCGGCCGCACTGGTGACGCCGACGAAGTGACGCTGCTGTGAGCGAAGCGGCCTGCCCCATCGAGGCGTGGCTGCTCGAACGGCTGGTGTGCCCGGTCACCCGCATGCCGTTGCGCTGGGACGGCGCGCGCCAGATGCTGGTGACCGAAGCGGCGGGCTTGGCCTATCCAGTGCGCGACGGGGTGCCGGTGCTGCTGCCCGAGGCGGGAATGCCGATCACCGCCTGACGACAAGCGCGGGGTCGGGCGAGTCGAACGCCGTTACGCCGGCCGGCGCGAATCCTGCGAGGCGATGATCTGCCAGCGCCCGTCGCGATACTTCCAGATGTCGATCCAGATCAGTCGCAGATCGGGCTTCTTGTCGGCGCGGCGTACCCATTCGGCGCCCTGCGCCACCACGGTGTCGCCATATTGGCGGTAGTTAATGTAATCGATGCCACTCGCGATGAATTCGCCCTTGGTGCCGGGCACAAGCTGGTCCGCCTTGGTGACGACCTTGCCGCTCGAACTGACGCCGACATAATCATCGGCGAGGATCGTCTTGAGCGGTGTGGGATCCCCCGTGACGGCAATGTCGGCCCAAACCCGTTCCGCTTCGCGCATCTGCGCTTCCACGGCGGGCGTGAAGGGATTGGCCGTTTGCGCCGCCGCCGGCGCAGCGAGGGCAAGCGCCGCCAAAGCCATCAATCGCATCACCACCCCCCTAACACCCTAAACCATCGCCCCCTGCAGCAGCTTGGGTGCGTCGCCCGCCTCGCCGCGCGCCTCGGCCATGAAGCGCGCCTTCAGCGTCGGGATCGCCTGCACCGCGCTCAGTCCCAGCCGCCGCACCGCGCTTGGCAATGCACCGGGGATGCCGAACAGCCGGGCGAGCGTGTCGGTCGCGCCCGCCACCATCAGCGTGTCGATCCCGCGCCAGCGCTCGTAACGCTGGAGCAGGCTCGCGTCGCCCAGGTCGAGCCCCAGCCGCTTCCCCTCAACCAGTACTTGCGTCAGCGTCGCCGCGTCGCGCAGGCCCAGGTTCAACCCCTGGCCGGCGATGGGGTGAATGCCATGCGCGCTGTCACCGACCAGCGCCAGCCGGTCGGCGGTGATCCGCGCCGCGTGATGGAAACCCAGCTTGTAGGTCGACCGCGGCGCGAGATCGCTGAGTGGCCCCAGGAAGCCGCCCATCTTCTTCTCGGCCTCCGCCAGGAAGGCGCGCTCGGACAGCTTGAGCATCGCCGGCGCGTCGTCGCTCGACACCGTCCACACCAAAGCCGATCGGTTCACCCCCTCGCGCGGCACCAGCGGCAGGATCGCGAAGGGGCCGGCGGGGTAGAAGATCTCATAGGCGATATTGTCGTGCGGGCGGGCGTGGCTGAACGCGGTGATGATCGCGTTGTGATCATAGGACCAGCGCGCCATGCGGATACCGGCGGCGTCACGGGTGGGGGACTGGCGGCCCTCAGCGGCGATCAGCAACTGCGCGCGAACGTGGCGGCCGTCGCTCAACCGGGCATGGACGCCCGCCAGATCGCGGGTCACTTCCTCGGCGCGGGTCTGCATCCGCAGGTCGATGCGGTCATTGCCCTGAACGGCTTCGTTGAGCGCGATCCGCAGCGCGCGGTTCTCGTACATCACGCCGAGCACGCCGTCGCCGGCCTCGGGGGCGAAATCGAGCGCGCCTGGCGCGATCCCGTCGCTCACCCGAATCGCCTCGATCGGGCAGCCAAGCCCCGCTAGCCGGGGGGTGACGCCGATCGCCTCGAGCATCTTGCCGCTCGCGCTGGCGATCGCCGAGGCGCGGCCGTCGAAACCCGGAGCGAGCGTCACCGCCGGATCGGCGGGATCGACCACGATCGCGGTGAGCCCATGCGCGGCGAGCGCGAGCGACAGGGTCGCGCCGACCAGCCCGCCCCCCAAAATCAGCACATCGGCTTGGTTCATGCGCCTTTCCTAGCCGGACCCCCGCGAAGACGCCAGCTTGACGGCGAGTCCGCCAGCGACGATGATCATAACCGGAACAGCCGGGCATGGGCGCCCGGCTTTTGGGGACAGTCAATGGCAAGCGCGCATCCGCCTTTGTGGCGCGATACGGTGCGGCATGGCGCGCGGCGCAGCGGCGCGCTGATCGCGGCGATGGCGCTCGCCGCCTTGTGCCTGGTGATCGCCGGCGCGCTGCTCAGCTACCGGCCGAGCGATCCCTCGTGGTCGACCGCGGCGGCTGGCCCCGCGCGCAACTGGCTCGGGACGCCGGGGGCGCTGATCGCTGATGCGCTGCTCGCGCTGCTGGGGCTGCCGGTGGCGTTGCTGGCGCCTCTGGTGCTGCTGTTCGCCAGCCGGCTGTGGCGCGACGTGCCGGTTGGCGCATGGCGGCGGATGCTGGTGAAGGCGCTGGGCGGCATGGCGCTGATCGGCGCGGCGATCGCGCTGGTGACGGTGGGGGCGAGCGACACGCTGCCGGCGGGCTATGGCGGTACGCTCGGGCTGGGCGTGGCGCTCGGCCTGCGCGCGGCGCTGTCGGCGATCGACGATCCCCAGGCACTGCTGTGGGCGACGCGCGGCGTGGCGGCGCTGGTCGGGGTCGGCGGCATCGCGCTTTACGCCGTCAGCTACGAACTGGACACGAGCATCAACTGGCGGTTGCGCCTGCCAGGCCCCGCCGCGCGCGAGCAGGATTTCGGCGCGATCACCGACGAGGCGCCGATCGAGTCGCCCCGCGCCCCCGCTGTGCCCCGTGCCCGCGCCCTGCCCGACGAACGCCCCGCGCCGGTGATCGCCGAGCGCGCGCCGCCGGCGCCGCCCGCGCCGGCGCGCGCGCCCAAACAAACCTCGTTCGATCTGGGCGACGCGGCGAAGCTGCCGCCGGTCGATCTGCTCAAGCCCGCGCCGCCCGCGCCGCCGGGCGCGATCGACCGCGCCGCGCTGGAGCGCAATGCCCGGCTGCTCGAATCGGTGCTCGACGATTTCCACGTGAAGGGCGCGATCACCAACGTCCGCCCCGGCCCGGTCGTCACCATGTACGAGCTTGAACCCGCGCCCGGCATCAAGGCGAGCCGGGTGATCCAGCTGGCCGACGACATCGCGCGCAACATGTCGGCGATTTCCGCGCGCGTCGCGACCATTCCGGGGCGCACCGTGATCGGGATCGAGCTGCCCAACGCCCGACGCGAGACGGTCAATCTGCGCGAACTGGTGGAGGCGCTCGAGGATCAGCCGGGCGCGCTGCCGCTGGTGCTGGGCAAGAACATCGCCGGCGACGCGGTGATCGCCGATCTGGCGCCGATGCCGCATCTGCTGGTCGCCGGCACCACCGGCTCGGGCAAGTCGGTGGGGCTCAACTGCATGATCCTCTCGCTCCTCTACCGGCTGCGGCCGGAGGAGTGCCGGATGATCATGATCGATCCCAAGATGCTCGAACTGAGCATGTATGAGGATATTCCGCATCTGCTGGCGCCCGTCGTCACCGATCCGGCCAAGGCGGTGCGCGCGCTCACCTGGGCGGTCGAGCAGATGGAGGATCGCTACCGGCAGATGTCGTCGGTCGGCGTGCGCAGCCTGGCGAGCTTCAACGACAAGGTCCGCCAGGCGCGCGCCAAGGGCCAGCCGCTCGGGCGGCGGGTGCAGATCGGCTATGATTCGGACACCGGCCAGCCGATCTATGAGGAGGAGCAGCTCGATTATCAGGTGCTGCCGCAGATCGTCGTGATCGTCGACGAGCTCGCCGACCTGATGATGACCGCCGGCAAGGAGGTCGAATTCCTGATCCAGCGCCTTGCGCAGAAGGCGCGCGCGGCGGGCATCCATTTGATCATGGCGACGCAGCGCCCCTCGGTCGACGTGATCACCGGCGTCATCAAGGCGAATTTGCCGACGCGGATCAGCTTCCACGTCACCTCGAAGATCGATTCGCGGACCATCCTGGGCGAGCAGGGCGCCGAGCAGCTGCTCGGCAAGGGCGACATGCTCTATATGCCCGGCGGCAAGGGCATCGTCCGCGTCCACGGGCCGTTCGTGAGCGACGACGAGGTGCGCGCGGTCGCTGATCATTGGCGCGCGCAGGGGCGCCCCGATTATATCCAGTCGGTGACCGAGGAACCCGCCGAAAGCTTCGCGCTCGATGGCGCGCCGGATGGCGAGGACAGCCCCGAGGACCAGCAATATCGCGCCGCCTGCCAGTTGGTGGCGGAGAGCCAGAAGGCGAGCACCTCCTGGCTGCAGCGGCAGCTGCGCATCGGCTATAACAGCGCGGCGCGGCTGATCGAGCGGATGGAGAAGGAAGGGCTTGTCTCACGCCCCGATCATGTCGGCCGCCGCGACGTGCTGATGGACCGGGATGGACGCCCCAACTGAGCGGGAACGGCGGAATTCATGGCGGGTTCAACGCCTGGGCGCTAAGTCCGCCTCGTTCCGCCGTGGAGAATATCTGTTGTTTCGCCTGTTGATCGCCCCCGTCGCCCTGCTCGCCGCCGTCCCCGCGATCGCCGCGACCAACGAGCTTCAGCTCGTCCGCGCGCATCTGAGCGCGGTCGACACGATGACCGCCGATTTCGCCCAGACCGATCGCGACGGGCGCACGCTCACCGGCGTGCTGACGCTGAAGAAGCCCGGCAAGATTCGCTTCCAATATGAAAAGGGCGTGCCGATCCTGATCGTGGGAGACGGCAAGTCACTGTGGTTCCTCGATTATCAAGTCGGGCAGAAGCAGCGCTGGCCGGTGGGCGACGCGCCCTTGGGGGTGTTGCTCGATCCCAGCAAGGACGCGACCCGCTTCGCCAAGGTGGTGCCGAGCGCGACGCCCGGGGTGATCCAGGTCGAGGCGGCGGACCCCAAGCATCCCGAATATGGCCGCATCACCCTGGTCTTCACCCGCACCTCGGGCACGCCGGGCGGGTTGCAGTTGCAGGGGTGGACCGCGCTCGATGGGCAGAACAACCGCACCATCGTGCGCCTGAGTAACCAGCGCTTCAACGCGCCGGTGAACGAGAACAGCTTCCGCTTCAACGATCCCAAGCCCGGCCCGCAGCGGCGCTAGCCCCAGGCGTCGATCGCCGCCCAGCCGACGAAACCCCGTAAGCGCTTGAAACGGCGCGCGTTCATCCCGCCGAGCGCAACCGCTTTGCCCGGTGCCAGCCGCGCGAGCGCCATCGCCCGGCACGGCCCCAGCGTCCGTGAGCCCGGGTGCGAGCGGGTGGGGAAGAGGGGCGAGATCAGGATCAGATCGGCGCCCGCGCGCATCCCGGCGATCACCTCGCGCGCGTCATGCGCGGGCCAGGTGCGCAAGCCAGGAAGGCGGCGCGGATCGCGGCCGTGCGTCCCAAACGCCCCGCCCGGCCCCGCCCGGGCAACGCCGAGCCCCGCTCCGGCCACCGCGAGGCGCAGTCCGCGCGCGCTCGCGACGCGCCGTACCTTGCCGAGCAGCGCGCGGCGCTCCGCCGGCGGCAGGCCGTGATGACGGAAGACGACGATGCCCCCGCGCGGCAGTCGTTCGAGCGCTGGCCATAGCCGATCGCCCAGCCGCTCGTCGGTCAGCAACAAAAGGTGGGAAGCACGCACCCGCCTGCCTATAGCAGCGGCGATGACCGAACCCAGCCCCGCCGCGCGCCTCGCCGCCATTCAGGCGCGGATCGCCCACGCCGCCAAGCTCGCCCGCCGCGCCGCCGATGCGGTGACGCTGATCGCCGTTTCCAAGACTCACCCGGCCGAGGCGATCGCGCCGCTGATCGCCGCCGGGCAGCGCGTGTTCGGTGAGAATCGGGTGCAGGAGGCCGCCGCGAAATGGCCGGCGCTGCGCGAGGGCGCACCCGACACCCAGCTCCACCTAATCGGCCAGTTGCAATCGAACAAGGCGGCCGAGGCGGTCGCGCTGTTCGACGCGATCCATTCGGTCGACCGCCCCAGCCTCGTCACCGCGCTCGCCCGGGCGATGGACAAGGCGGACCGGCGCCCCGCCTGTTTCGTGCAGGTGAATATCGGTGACGAACCCCAGAAAGGCGGCGCGCCCACCGCCGAACTGCCCGCGCTGCTCGCCGAGGCACGCGCGGCGGAGCTGCCCGTCGCCGGGCTGATGTGCATCCCGCCCGCCGATCGCGAGCCCGCGCCCTATTTCGCGCTGCTCGCCAAGCTCGCCGCCGACCATGGTCTGGCCGGCCTCAGCATGGGGATGTCGGGCGATTTCGAAACCGCGGTGATGATCGGCGCGACGCAGGTGCGCGTCGGCACCGCGCTGTTCGGCGCGCGCGCATGACCCCGCGAGCGCTGATCTTCGATTTCGACGGCGTGCTGATTGAAAGCGAGTTCGCCGGCAACCGCCACATCGCCGAGTATCTCACCGCGCGCGGCCATCCGACCACGCCCGAACAGGCGATGGCGCGCTTCATGGGGCTGTCGGGCGCGGACTTCACCGGCGCGATCGAGCGCTGGATCGGCGGCCCGCTGCCCGATGATTTCGCCGAGGCGCGCGCGGCGGAGGATGCGCGGGTGGTCGCCGAAGGGATCGATCCGGTGGCGGGCGCGGTCGCCTTCGTCCGGTCGCTGCCGCCGTCGCTGCCGCGCGCCATCGCCTCGTCGAGCCGCACCGCCTGGATCGAGCGGCACCTGCGCCATATCGGCCTGTTCGAGGCGTTCGCGCCGCACCTTTATTCAGGCCGTGAGCATGTGACGCGCGGCAAGCCCGCGCCGGACCTGTATCTCCACGCCGCCGCCCAACTCGGCGTGCCGATCGCGGCGTGCGCGATCATCGAGGATTCGCCGATCGGCGCGACCGGCGCGGTTGCCTCGGGCGCCTATGTCGTCGGGCTGTGCGCCGCGACGCATTGCGGCGCGGGACATGACGAGGTGCTGCGCGCGAAAGGTGTGCAGGCGATCGCGCATGATTTCGGCGAGGTGGCGCGGCTGCTGGGGCTGGCGGGCTAGCGCGGCCTGTTTCGTGCCGGGTGCGTTGAATCGGGAGTGTCCCATTCGCCGTGCTTGATTGCGATCGAGCCAACCCCGGTTTCCCTTCACACCTTCCCCGGCGAAGGCCGGGGCCCAGCAGGGCGCCGTGGCATGTGTCGCGCTCCCGTCGCGCCGAGGGATACTGGACCCCGGCCTTCGCCGGGGAAGAAGTTAGCCTCGTCAGCACGCCCTTCTCCGTCAGGGCGGGCGAGCGCATGACGCGCATCAAGCGCACGACGCGCTAGAAAGCGTGGCCCGTGCGGTCGCGTTTGGTTGCCAGATAGCGCTCGTTATGCGGGTTGGGGGGCAGCTTGTGCGGCACGCGCTCCACCACCGCGATCCCCGCCGCCTGCAATTGCGCGACCTTCTCCGGGTTGTTGGTGAGCAGCCGCACCGCGTCCTGCCCCAGCAGCTTCAGCATCCGTGCCGCGACCCGGAAATTGCGCGAATCGATCGCGAACCCCAGCCGGGTGTTGGCGTCGACCGTGTCGAACCCCTGGTCCTGCAACGCATAGGCACGCAGCTTGTTGATCAGCCCGATCCCGCGCCCTTCCTGGCGCAGATAGAGCAGCACCCCCCAGCCATGCTCGGCGATCCGCGCGATCGCGGCATCGAGCTGCGGCCCGCAATCGCATTTCAGGCTGCCGAGCACATCGCCCGTCAGGCACTCGCTGTGCAGCCGCACCAGCGGCGGCCCGCCATCGGGGGTGCCGATCACCAGCGCGACATGCTCGCCCGCCATTTCGGGGCTGCGGAACGCGACCAGCTCGGCATGTTCGGCCTGCGCGACGGGCAGTTTCGCGCGCGCCGCGATCACCAGCCGCTCGGCATCCTCATGCGCCTCGATGTCGGCGGGCGTCAGCCGCACCTCGCCGATGCCGCTTTCGAGCACGAAGAACCCCGGCAGCATCCCGGCAAGCGTCGCCAGCTTCAGCGCCCAGCGCGCGCCATTGGGATCGGCGAGCGGCAGCGCGTAATAGGGGCCTTGCAGCGGATGTTTCAGGTCCAGCGCGGGATCGACCAGCGCCACCGCCGCGTCGAAACCGAGCCAGGGCGTGCGTTCGACCAGCACCGGGCAATCGGGGCCGCCCGCCGCGCGCTGATTCTTCAGCTTCAGCGTCTCCGCCCGCCCGGCCGAGAGCAGCACCGGCGCGACATGCTCGGGATCGAAGGCGTCGAGCCGGCGCGCGTCGGCGGTTTCGATCGGTAGCAGCGACAAGGGGCCGCTCGCCAGATCGAGCACGATCGGCCAGCCGCGCCGCAGCGCGTCGATCGCCCGGGCGGTGTCGCGTGCGCTCATCTTCCGCTCCTCACAGCGCGAACTCGGTCAGGATCGGCACATGGTCGCTGGGTTTCAGCCAGCCGCGGCAATCCTCGAACACCTGATGCTTCGTCGCCGCCGCCGCGACCTGCGGGCTCGCCCACATATGATCGAGCCGGCGGCCACGATCGGACGCCGCCCAGTCCTTCGCGCGGTAGCTCCACCAGGTATAGAGCCGCGCCGGCGGGGGCACGAACCGCCGGCCGAGATCGACCCAATCATGCGCGGCCTGCAACCGGCCGAGCGTTGCGACCTCGATCGGGGTGTGGCTGACGACGTCGAGCAATTGCTTGTGACTCCACACATCCGATTCGAGCGGGGCGATGTTGAAATCGCCGACCAGCAGCGTCGGCGTCTTCAAGCTTTCGGACCAGCGCGTCATCCGTTCGAGGAAATCGAGCTTCTGGCCGAATTTGGGGTTGAGCGCGCGATCGGGAATGTCGCCGCCCGCCGGCACATAGACATTTTCGAGCCGCAATCCGCCGGACAGGCGCACCCCGACATGCCGCGCCTCCATGTTCGCCTGCCAATCGAGCCGGTCATCCTCGGCGAGCGGCACGCGCGAGACGATCGCGACGCCGTGGTGCATCCGCTGGCCGTGGAGGACGATGTGCTTGTACCCCAGCGCGCGAAAGGCGTCCGCCGGGAATTCGCCGTCGATCGTCTTGGTTTCCTGCAGGCACAAGATGTCCGGCGCCTGCTCGGTAAGGAAACGCTCGACGATCGCCAGGCGGAAGCGGACCGAGTTGATGTTCCAGGAAGCGATGCGAAGAGTCATGCGGCGCCGATGTAGGGGCTCGCCCCACGACACGCCAGCGTGACGATCGCGACCGCCTTTCGGCGGCCGGACAAGGAAAGGCCCTCGCTCCGGGGGCATGGAACGAGGGCCGACCTAGCGTTCGTCACGCAGGTGAGCATCAGGCCCGGCAACAGGGGGAAATCCCGGCCCTTCGTCGCTCACCCGGGTTATTTACCGGGCAAAAGCTGTCGTTAACATGAACGAGATTGGCAATGCTCGTTCAGGTTGATGGCGATTTTGGTCAGCGGCGCAATCAGGTGGCCAATTACGGCCCGTTAAATTGGCATTTACTGTGCCATCCTTGCCAGTCTTGTCATGAATTCGTCATTTTTCGATGGGGATCGTGCGGGTATATTGAAGAAACGGCGAACATCGCCGCTCGATCTTACGCGCGCAGGGGGTGGTTCGGCTCAGCCGATGTCGGAGCGGCCGGCGGGATCGCGTTCAGCATCCAGCACGCCGCGCCGGTCAATCGCGGCGCGGAATCCCGCCACCATGGCCAAATCGTCAGAAGCGCAGCGCGGTGCCGATATAGACCGCCTGGCTATCGCGCCGGCTGTCGAGCCCGCGGTCGATGCGGTAGGTCTGATCCTTGTAGCGGACGCCCGCCGTGAGATCGACATGGCGCGTCAGCCGATAGCTGCCGCCGACATCGAGCGTGCCGACCGGCGGCAACGGATCGGGGCCGACGCGGCCGATCACCTGGCCGTCGTTCACCACGCGCACCCGGGCGGGGCGCTTGGGCGGCAGGCTGGCGCTGGTTTCGATCAGGCCGATGCCGCCATTGCCCGACTCGCCCGGCTTTTCGGGCGGCAGGGCGAAGCGCTGCCAGCCGACCGACACACCCAGATCATAAGCGATCGGGGCGACGCCCGGCGCCGCGCTGGGCGTCGTCGCGCCGACATCGCCGCCACGCGGCGCGGTGTGGACGACGAAGCTCGACCGGGCACGGACCGCGACGGTCACCGTCACCGCCTTATCCGCATTGCGCGACTCGGCGGGGGTGAAGCCGAGCGCCGTGCCACCGATCCCCGCCTTGGCGAGCATCGCGGCGAGCTTGGGGTCGGCGGAGGCGGGGGTGAAGCCGATCACGCCCGCGTCGCGCCGGGCGATCGGCAGCGGCTTGGGGCTATCGGCGGCGCCGAGCGCGGGCGCGACGGTGCCGACGGCGATGATCGCCGCCACTGCACTCGCCAGGATCGCGCGCTGCTTCACGCCCTCACTCCCATCCGCTCTCACAACACATATGGCGCAATCGGTTCGCTGGCGCCACCAGTGTCACCGCTTTTTTCCGCCCAGTGTTGCGCTGAACCCACAGCATGATCCTCCGCGGCGCGGCTTGCGGCGCCACGGCGAGCTTCTATAGATGCGCGAGCGACCTTTCTTGCAGGATAACCCCATGTTGCGCCCGCTTGCCCTGATTTTGCTTGCCTCGCTGCCGCTTGCCGCCTGCGGCAAGGGCGACCGGCCACGGGGCGAGCTTGCCTCCGCGCGGGTGACGACGATCGGGGTGAACAGCTATCTGTGGCGCGCGACGCTCGACACCTTGTCGTTCATGCCGCTGCTGCAGACCGATTCGAACGGCGGCGTGATCGTGACCGACTGGTACGCCAACCCCGCCGCCCCGGCTGAACGGGTGAAGGTGACCGTGTCGATCCTCGACCAGGATCTGCGCGCCGACGCGGTGCGCGTCGCGGTGCAGCGCCAGATCAATCGTGACGGCCAGTGGGTCGATGCCCCGGTCCGCGCCGCCACCGCGCAGAAGCTGGAGGACGTGATCCTCACCCGCGCCCGCGATCTGCGCCGCGCCGCGCTGCCGGGCTGAACCATGGCGTCCCGCTTCAATTTCCTGAAGGGCGATGCCGCCTGGCAGCGGGTGTGGGAAGAGCGCCAGAGCTTCAAGGCCGACAGCGCCAGCCCCAAGCCCAAGCGCTATGTGCTGGAGATGTTTCCCTACCCCTCGGGGCGGATTCATGTCGGCCATGTCCGCAACTATACGATGGGCGACGTGCTCACCCGCTTCCTGCGGATGCGCGGGTATGAAGTGCTCCACCCGATGGGGTGGGACGCGTTCGGGATGCCGGCGGAAAACGCCGCGATGGAAAAGAAAGTCCATCCCGGCGCCTGGACGCGCGCCAATATCGTGGCGATGCGCGAGCAGCTGAAGCGGCTGGGCCTCGCGATCGACTGGAGCCGCGAGCTCGCGACGTGCGAGCCCGATTATTACGGCCATGAACAGGCGCTGTTCCTCGATCTGTTCGCCGCCGGCCTCGTCTATCGCCGCGAATCGGCGGTGAACTGGGATCCGGTCGACATGACCGTGCTCGCCAACGAGCAGGTGATCGACGGGCGCGGCTGGCGTTCGGGCGCGCTGGTCGAGCGGCGCAAGCTCAACCAATGGTTCCTGAAGATCACCGAGTTCGCCGACGAGCTGCTCGCGGGGCTCGCCGAGCTGAAGGATTGGCCGGACAAGGTTCGGCTGATGCAGGAGAATTGGATCGGGCGCAGCCAGGGGCTGGCGTTTCGGTTCACCCTGTCGGAC
This sequence comes from Proteobacteria bacterium SG_bin6, assembly GCA_002083435.1. Classification (GTDB taxonomy): domain Bacteria; phylum Pseudomonadota; class Alphaproteobacteria; order Sphingomonadales; family Sphingomonadaceae; genus Sphingomonas. Next base: position 48,921 of record LWDJ01000030.1, read on the forward strand.
GGTGGCGAGGTCGAGGTGTTCTCGACCCGGCCCGACACCATTTTCGGCGCGAGCTTCGTCGCGGTCGCGGCGGATCACCCGATCGCGCAGGCCGCGGCGGCGACCGATCCGGCGGCGGCGGCGTTCGCCGAGCAATGCCGGCGCGGCGGCACGAGTGCTGCCGAGATCGAGACCCAGGAAAAACAGGGCTACAGGCTGGCGATCACCGCCGCCCATCCGCTCGATCCGAGCTGGCAACTGCCGGTCTATATCGCCAATTTCGTGCTGATGGACTATGGCAGCGGCGCGGTGTTCGGGGTGCCCGCGCATGACCAGCGCGACCTGGATTTCGCGCGCAAATATGGCCTGGCGGTCAAGCGCGTCGTCTCGGACGGCGCGACCGAGGCGCCCGAATTCATCGGTGACACCGCCTATACCGGCGCGGGCACGATCGTGAACTCGCACTTCCTCGACGGGATGGACATCGAGGATGCCAAGCGCGCGGTGATCCAGCGCGCCGAGGGCGAGGGCTGGGGGCAGGGGCGCACCGTCTATCGCCTGCGCGACTGGGGCGTCAGCCGCCAGCGTTACTGGGGCACGCCGATCCCGATCATCCACTGCGATGCGTGTGGCGCGGTGCCGGTGCCCAAGGACCAGCTGCCGGTGGTGCTGCCCGAGGATGTGAGCTTCGACATCCCCGGCAACCCGCTCGATCGCCACCCGAGCTGGAAGCACGTCAGCTGCCCGAGCTGCGGCGGCGCGGCGACGCGCGAGACCGACACGCTCGATACCTTCGTCGATTCGAGCTGGTACTTCATCCGCTTCGCCAGCCAGCCCGGCGACAAGCCGTTCGACCGGGCCGAGGCCGAGGCGTGGCTGCCGGTGGGGCAGTATATCGGCGGGGTGGAACATGCGATCCTGCACCTGCTCTACGCGCGCTTCTGGACGCGCGCGCTGCGCCATATCGGCCAGCTGAACGTGGCCGAGCCCTTCGCCGGGCTGTTTACGCAAGGGATGGTGACGCACGAAACCTATCGCCTCGCCGACGCGCCCGAGGGCGGCGGCTGGCTCGGCCCCGACGAGATCGAGCGCCGCGATGGGCAAGTGGTCGCGAAGGAAAATGGTCAGCCGGTCGAAGTCGGCCGGGTGATCAAGATGTCCAAGTCGAAGAAGAACGTCGTCGCCCCCGACGCGATGTTCGATGCCTATGGCGCGGACGCGGTGCGCTGGTTCATGCTCTCCGACTCGCCGCCCGAGCGCGATCTGGAATGGAGCGAAGCGGGGATCGAGGGCGCGTGGCGCTATGTCCAGCGGTTGTGGCGGCTGTTCCAGCCCGGCGAGCCCGGCACGGGCCGCGACGAAGCGCTCGACCGCAAGGCGCATCAGACGATCGCCGGCATGGCCGCCGACATCGAATCGCTCGGCTTCAACAAGGCGGTCGCGCGCGCTTATGAGCTGACCAACGCGATCGAGCGCGCCGGCCACAGCGCCTCGCGCGATGCCGCGATCGACCTGCTGCTCCGCCTGGTCGCGCCGATGGTGCCGCATCTGGCCGAGGAAGCCTGGGCACTGCGCGGTCACACCGGGCTGATCGCCGACGCCGCCTGGCCCGAGGCAGACCCCGCGCTGCTGATCGAGGCCGAAGTGACGATCGCGGTGCAGGTGAACGGCAAGCTGCGCGACACGCTCACCTTGCCACGCGGAACCGACAGGGCCGCGATTGAGGCCGCCGCGCTCGCCTCCGACAAGGTCGCGCGGCTGCTCGAGGGGCGGGCGCCCAGGAAGATCATCGTCGTGCCCGATCGGCTGGTGAACCTCGTCGCATGAGGCGGCTCGCGCTCCTCGCCTGCCTCGCGCTCGCCGCCTGCGGGCTGCGGCCGCTCTATGGCGATGGCGCGCGCGGGCCGGTGGGCGCGGCGCTCGCCCAGGTCGAGGTCGCGCCGATCGCGGGGCAGGCGGGCTATCTGGTGAGCAACGCGGTGCGCGACCAGCTCGGCCAAGCGAGCCCGAGCAGCCCCGCTTACCGGCTGGAAGTGAAGCTCGACGATCGCATCGTCGGCCTGGGCGTGCGCCGCGACGATACCGTCACGCGCGAGCGCCGCGTGCTGCGCGCGCGCTATCAGCTCATTGATCTGGCGAACGGGCAGGTGGTGCTCGACGCGACCGCGGGATCGGACGCGGGCATCGACGTGGTGGGATCGGAATATGCGACGATCGCCGCCGAGAACACGCAGCTCGAACGGCTTTCCAAGACCGTCGCCGATCAGATCGTGGCGCGGGTCGCGCTCTACGCCAATCGCCAGCAGCAGCGGCGGCCGTGATGCGCCCCGCCTGGCGCTAGCGAGACCATCGTGAAGGCAAGCCTCTCCCAGCTCCGCACCGCGCTCGACAAGCCCGGGGCGACGCGGCTGATCCTGCTCCACGGCCCCGACGAGGCCAGCGCGCGCGAGTTCGCGCGACAGCTCGCCCGCGCGATGGGCGCCGACGCCGAGCGGGTCGATCTGGAAGGCGCGCAGCTAAAGGGCGATCCCGGGCTGCTCGCCGGGGAGGCGGCGGCGCTGTCGCTGTTCGGCGGCGCGCGCTTCATCCGGGTGAACGCGATGGGCGAGGAAAGCCTGGAGGCGGTCGAGCTGCTGCTCGCCGCGCCGGTCGCGGGCAATCCGGTGGTGGCGATCGCGCCTGGGGTGAAAACGAGCGGCAAGCTCGTCAAAGCGGCGATCGCGCACCCGCTCGCGCTGAGCTTCGCCTGCTATCCGCCCGAAGGCATGGAGGCCGACCGCGTCGCCGCCGAGATCGCGCGCGAGCTGGGGCTGCGGATCGAGCCGCGCCTGGCCGGACGGCTTGCGGCGGCGGCGGCGGGCGACCGCGCGGTGCTGACCCGCGAACTCGAAAAATTCGCTTTGTTTTTAGACGCTTCGCCCGAGGCGCCGCAGACGCTGAGCGAGGCGGTGATTGATCAGCTCGGCGCCGATTTGGGCGAGGGGGAATTAGGCGACGCGATCGAGGCGACGGTCGCCGGCGCCGCCGATCGGCTGGGGGCCGAACTCGCGCGGCTCGAACAAGCGGGGGTCTCGCCGATCCCCTTGCTGCGCGGGCTGGTCCGCCGCCTCGCGACGCTCGCCGAACTGCGCGCCGAGGTCGCCGCCGGTGCGCGCGCCGAAGCGCTCGCCGAGCGGGTGTTCTTCAAGGAGCGCGCGGCGACGCTCACCGCCTTGCGCAACTGGAGCCCCGAGCGCCTCGCCGCGGCGATCGATCATCTGCGCGCCGCCGAGCGCCGGTTGCTAGCGGGCGGGCCCGACGTCACCGCCGCCGCCGCCTGCCTCGCGGTCGCCCGCCAAGGGGCGCGGCGGCGCTAGGTCTGTTCCATCAAATTGGAACCCGTTCGCCCCGAGCAACATCGAGGGGCGTGAAGCCAGGCGCTGCGCCCCGCGCACGTACCTCGACTTCGCTCGGCACGAACGGTGTTCTCATTCGAACAGGACAGACTCTAGAGCTGGTCGCGCTACATCGGAACCACATGCCTGCCGTTCGTGCTGAGCTTGTCGAAGCACCGTTCTTCTTGTCGACCGTTGTTAAGAAGTACAGCCCTTCGACAAACTCAGGGCGAACGGTGCGGATCTCGCGCTTGAGGCGCTAGAATTTCTCCCCCGTCAGCCGCTGGCAAAGCATGTCGAGCTGATCGAGCGTCGAATAGCCGAGCGTCAAACTGCCCCCGGTCGGCTGATGCGCGATCCGCACGCTCAGCCCCAGCGCGTCGGCGAGCTGGGTTTCGAGCGCGATCAAATCGGGGTGGCGCTCGGCGAGCGGCGCGCTCGCGCGGCCCGAGCGCCCCGGCTTCGCGTCACGCGCGAGCTTTTCGGTCTCGCGCACCGACAGCCCCTTGGCCACCACTTGCGCGGCGAGCGCCTCGGGATCGGGCGCGCCGATCAGCGCGCGGGCATGGCCCATGCTCAGTTCGCCCGCGATCACCCGCGCCTGCACCGGCTTGGGCAGATCGAGCAGCCGCAGCAAATTGGCGATATGGCTGCGCGACTTGTTGACGAGCTTGGCGAGCGCTTCCTGGCTATGCCCGAAATCGGCGAGCAGCCGGGCATAGGCCTCGGCCTCTTCGATCGCGTTCAGGTCCTGACGCTGAATATTTTCGACCAGCGCGATTTCGAGCGTTTCGGCGTCGGTGAAATCGCGCACGATCACCGGCACTTCGTGGAGCCGCGCGCGCTGCGCCGCGCGCCAGCGACGCTCGCCGGCGACGATCTGATAACCGCGCCCCTGCGGCCGCACGACGATCGGCTGGATCACCCCACGCGCGGCGATCGACTGGGCGAGTTCGTCGAGCGCGGCTTCGTCGAAATGGCGGCGCGGCTGGCCGGGATGCGGGCTGAGCGCGCCCACCGGCAGCAGTCGCACGCCTTGCGGGCTGGCGGGCGCGTCATTGCCCGGGGCGACGGGTGTTTCACGTGAAACCTCGCCCATCAGCGCCGAGAGTCCACGGCCGAGGCCGGGGCGGGGTTTGCGAACGGTTTCGGTCATGCGGCGGCCTTGGCACTGGGATCGGGAAGACGCTGGATGAGCTCGCGCGCGAGCGAGATATAGGCTTCGGAGCCCGGGCAGCGATGATCATAGATGAGCGCGGGCAAGCCATGGCTCGGCGCCTCGGACAGCCGCACGTTGCGCGGGATCACCGTGTCGAACACCACTTTGCCGAGCACGGCGCGGACGTCGTCCGACACTTGGTCGGTCAACCGATTGCGCCGATCATACATGGTGAGCGCGACGCCGATGATGCCGAGCCCGGGGTTGAAGCGGCTGCGGATGCGCTCGACCGTGGTGAGCAATTGGCTCAACCCTTCGAGCGCGAAAAATTCGCACTGCAGCGGCACGAGCAGCGAATCGGCCGCAACCATCGCGTTGATCGTGAGCAGCCCGAGCGAGGGCGGGCAATCGATCAGGATCACGTCCCAGCGCGCGCGATCGGCCTCGACCGCGCGGGCGAGGCGGTGCGTGCGCTCTTCGAACTCGACCAGTTCGATTTCCGCGCCCGAGAGATCGACCGTCGCCGGCACGATATCGAGCCGAGGCACCTTGGTCGCGAGCGCGGTATCGGCGAGCGCGGCGTCGCCGATCAGCAGATCATAGGACGAAAGCTCGCGCTGCGCCCGGCCGATGCCGAGCCCGGTCGAGGCATTGCCCTGCGGATCGAGATCGATGATCAGCACGCGCTTGCCGGTGGCGGCGAGCGCGGTCCCCAGATTGATCGCGGTGGTCGTCTTGCCGACGCCGCCCTTTTGATTGGCAATGGTGATGCAAGTCATCGACGCGCCACGCCCCTGGCTAGGATGATCAGCGATTCCGGATCGGTGATGCTCGGTTCCACGTGGAACACTCCATGCCACGCCCGGCGCGCCGCCGCCACTTCTTCGCGCGCCGATCGCCCCTTGGGGAAGACGAAACGCGTCTTTGCTGTGGACAAAGGCGTGGACAGCGCGAGCAGATCGGGGAGCGACGCGACCGCGCGGGCGGAGACGACGGCGGCCTCCAGCGCCAGCGCCTCGGCCTTGGCGGCGTGGACCGTCACCCGATCGGCGAGCCCCAGCGCTTCGGCGGCGTACGCGAGAAACTCGGCGCGCTTGCGGCGCGGCTCGATCAGCGCGACCGGGCGATCGGTGAGCAAAGCGACGATCATGCCGGGGAAACCCGCGCCGCTGCCGATGTCCGCCCATAGCCCCTCGGCGGGCACGTGATCGAGCAATTGCGCCGAATCGACGATGTGGCGGCTCCAGATGAGCGGCAGCGTCGCCGACGAGACGAGATTCTGCCGCGCCTGTTCCTCGGCGACCAGCGCGGCGAAATCGACGACCGCCGTTTCACGTGAAACATAGCGCGCGCGGAACCAGGCACGCGCTTCGTCTTCGGTCATGCCGCGCGCTTCTTGGCGTGGAGCAAGATCGCTGAAAGCGCCGCCGGGGTGATGCCCCTTATCCGTCCGGCGGCGGCGAGGCTCGTCGGCGCCGCCTTGCTCAATTTCTCGATCATCTCGGCGGAAAGCCCGGGAATCGCGGCATAGTCGAGCGTCGCCGGGAGCGGCAGCGCCTCCTCGCGGCGCAGCGCCGCGACTTCGGCGGCCTGGCGTTCGAGATAGGGGGCATAGCGCGCATCCTCGACCAGCTCGGCGAGCAACTCGGCCGGCGCCGCCTCGGCGAGGCCAGGGGCGACATGCGCGAGCGTCACCCCGGGAAAACGCAGCCAAGTCCAGGCGCTGTGCCGCCCCGCGTCGAGCGCGATCTCGGCGCCGCGCGCGCGCAGTTCGGCGGCGGTGAGGGGGGCTTCGAGCCGATCGCGCAGCGCCGCCCGCGCCGCCATCCGCACGGCATGGCGCGCCCGGCGCTCGGGGCCGAGGCAGCCGAGCCCCTCGGCGATGGGGCCGAGGCGCGTCTCGGCATTGTCGGCGCGCAGGCTCAGGCGAAATTCGGCGCGCGCGGTGAGCATGCGATAGGGCTCGGTCACGCCGTGGAGCACCAGATCGTCGAGCATCACCCCGATATAGCTCGACGCGCGATCGAGCCGCGCCGGTGCGAGATCGAGCGCGTGCGCGGCGGCGTTGAGCCCCGCGATCAGCCCTTGCGCGGCGGCCTCTTCATAGCCGGTGGTGCCGTTGATCTGCCCGGCGCAGAACAGCCCGGGCAGCGCGCGCAGTTCCAATCGAGGGTCGAGGGCACGCGGATCGATATGATCATATTCCACCGCATAGCCCGGCTGCGCGATCACCGCGCGCTCGAGCCCTTCGATCGACGCGATCATCGCTTCCTGAACATCGATCGGGAGCGAGGTCGAAATGCCGTTGGGATAGATCAGCGGATCGTCGAGCCCCTCAGGCTCCAGGAAAATTTGATGGCCGTCACGGTCGCCGAAGCGGTGGATCTTGTCCTCGATCGAGGGGCAATAGCGCGGGCCCGCCGCGTCGATCGCCCCGGTGAACAGCGGCGAGCGATCGAGCCCGGCGCGGATGATCGCGTGCGTGCGTTCATTGGTTCGCGTCACCGCGCAGAAGAGTTGCGGCAGCGCGCGCGGGGGTGAAGCGGGGGACATGGTCCAGGGCTCGTCATCCGAGCGTTGCTCGGTGAGCCGTGCCCAGTCGATCGTGCGCCCGTCGAGCCGGGGCGGGGTGCCGGTCTTGAGTCGCGCCATCGGCAGGCCGAGCGCGCGGAGTTGCACCCCAAGCCGCGTCGCCGCGCGCTCGCCGATCCGCCCGCCTTCGCCGCGCTCCTCGCCGCGAAAGATGCGGCCGCCGAGGAACGTGCCGGTCGCGAGCACCACCGCCGGCGCGCGCAGCGCCCGACCATCGGCGAGCGTTACGCCGCCCAAGCATCCGCGCTCGACCAACAACGCCTCGGCCTCGCCCTCGATCACCGTCAGCCCCGGTTGCGCGGCGAGCATCGCTTGGATCGCGGCGGCATAGAGCTTGCGGTCGGCCTGGACGCGCGGACCCTGGACGGCGGTGCCCTTGCTGCGGTTGAGCATGCGATAATGGATACCGGCGGCATCGGTCGCGCGCGCGATCAGCCCATCGAAGGCATCGACCTCGCGAACCAAATGGCCCTTGCCGAGACCGCCGATCGCGGGGTTGCACGACATCGCGCCGAGCTTGGCGGCGTCGAAACTCACCAGCGCGGTGCGCGCGCCGCGCCGGGCGGCGGCGGCGGCGGCCTCGGTGCCGGCATGGCCCCCGCCGATCACGATCACATCGAAGCGCATGGCGCGCCGCTACACCGCTCGTGCGCGCCGGTCAAAATGTTCCACGTGAAACGCTCATTTGCCGATGCAGAAGCGGCTGAACAACGCGTCGAGCATGGCCTCGGTCCCCGCCGCGCCGGTCACCGCGTCGAGCGCGCGCCGGGCGAGGCGGCACTGCTCGGCGACGAGGATGAGATCGGTTTCCGTCGCCGCCGCCGCGATCGCATCCGCCGCTTCGCAGACGAGCGCGCGCTGGCGGGCGTTGAGCGCGAGTTGATCGGCGCGGGGCAGGAGCGCCGCGGCGCGCTCGGCAAGCGCCGCCCAAAGCGCGTCGAGCCCCGCGCCTGTCCGCGCCGACAGCGCCAGCCGGTCGCCGACAACGGGGGGCCGCGCATCGGCGCGGGGGTAGAGCCACAGCGCGCCCGGGGGCGGGGGCATATCGTCGAGCCAAAGCAGAATGTCCGCCTGGGCGGCGGCGGCGCGGGCGCGGGCGATGCCGATCGCCTCGATCGGGTCGTCGGTCGCCTCGGCGAGGCCCGCCGTGTCGATCAACAGATAGGCGATCCCGTCGCGAACGATCGGCGCCTCGATCCGATCGCGCGTCGTCCCCGCGATCGGCGAGACGATCGCTGCCTCGCGCCCGGCGAGCGCGTTGAACAAGGTCGATTTGCCGGCATTGGGCGGCCCGGCGAGCACCACCCGCACCCCATCGCGCAACCGCTCGACCGGGGGCGCGGCGAGCACCGCCGCCATCTCCGCGCCGAGCGCCGCGAGTTCGACGGGGAGCGTCGCGGGGGGCGCGGCGACATCGCCCTCGTCCGAAAAATCGAGCACCGCCTCGACCAGCGCCGAGGCGTTCACCAGCCGCGCCGTCCAGTCCCGAACGCGCCGGCTCACCACCCCCTCGGCTGCGGCGAGCGCGGCGCGACGCGCGGCTTCGGTCTCGGCCATCAGCAAATCGCCCAGCCCCTCGGCCTCGGCGAGATCGATCCGCCCGTTGAGCAGCGCGCGGCGGGTGAACTCGCCGGGCTCGGCCAGGCGCGCGCCCGCCGCCGTTAGCGCCGCCGACACCGCAGCCACCACCGCACGCCCGCCGTGCAGATGAAGCTCGACCAAATCCTCGCCACTCGCGCTGCGCGGCCCGGGGAAGACGAGGAGCAGCGCCCGGTCGAGCAGCGCGCCCGCCGCGTCGCGCAAAGCCCGCAGGCTGGCGCGGCGCGGCGGGGGGAGGGGGCCGGCGAGATGTTCGGCGATCACGAAGGCGCGCGCGCCGCTCAGCCGCACCACCGCGATCGCGGCGGGCGGCGGTCCGCTCGCCACCGCGAAGATCGTGTCACTTGCGCGTGGCGGCATCGAACAATTGGCGCCAGAAAGTTACTCCCGCTTCCCCCATCGGCGCCCAGCTGCGCATGATCGCTTCCATCATTTCCGGGCGTATCTGGCCGTCCATCATCTCCAGCAGCGTCGCGACATATTTTTCATGCACCGGGCTAAGATCGGGCAGCCCCATCGCCCGGCGCGCTTCCTCGGGGGTGCATTCGACTTCGACATTGATTTTCAACGCGTCTCTCCGCTTGAGCGCCGCGCGCGGGCACGGCATAGCGGCGCCATGTATGCGCGCGATCACGGCGGAATCGCAACGCCGATCGGAACCGTCGCGATCGAGCTCGAGCAGGGCGCGCTCGCGCGGGTGACGATCGGCGGCGCGGTTTCACGTGGAACATCGGCGCTCGCGATCGAGGCGCTGCGCCAGCTCGAGGCGTGGTTCGCGGGGGAGCGGCGCGACTTCGATCTCCCGCTCGCGCCCGTGCCCACGCCGCGCGGCGCTGAACTGCGCGCCGGGCTCGTCGCGGTCGGCTATGGCGAGACGCTCAGCTATGGTGCGCTCGCCAAGCGCTTGGGATCGAGCGCGCGCGCGATCGGCCAACTGTGCGCGCGCAACCCACTGCCGATCGTCGTGCCGTGCCACCGCGTCTTGGGGGCGAATGGCGTGCTCGGGCATTATTCGGCGGGTGAGGGGAGCGCGACCAAAGCCTGGCTGATCGCGCATGAACGAGGAGAAAGCCGATGATCACGATCGACACGCTCGACGGCGAGGGCCGGTTCAACGCCTATGTCGCCGAACCCCAGGGGGCGCCGCGCGGCGCCATCGTGGTGATCCAGGAAATTTTCGGGGTGAACCCGGGTATCCGCCAAAAATGCGACGGCCTCGCCGCGCAAGGCTATTTGGCGATCGCCCCCGATCTCTTCTGGCGGCTCGAGCCCGGGGTCGAGCTCGATCCCGACGTGCCCGAGCAATTTCAGCGAGCACTCGCGCTGATGGGCAAGTTCGACCAGGATCTGGCGATCCGCGATCTCGAAGCGACGATCCGCGCGGCGCGGGCGCGGCTCGGCGATGGCGGCAAGGTCGGCGTGGTGGGCTATTGCCTCGGCGGGCGGCTGGCTTATCTGGTCGCGGCGCGCACCGATGCCGATGCGAGCGTGGGCTATTATGCGGTCGGCATCCCGGGGCTGCTAAGCGAGAAACACGCGATCGCCAACCCGCTGCTGCTCCACATCGCCGGCGAAGACGGTTTCGTGCCCAAGGACGCGCAAGCGGCAATGCACGCGGGGCTCGACGATCACCCCAAGGTGACGTTGTTCGATTACCCGGGCGAGGACCATGGCTTCGCGACCGAAAGCGGCAAGCGCCGCTCGGACGCGGCGGCGAAGCTGGCGGACGAACGAACGATGGCGTTCTTCGCGGAACATCTGGGGTAAGCGCAATTCCTCCCCGTTCACGGGGAGGTGTCACGCCGAAGGCGTGACGGAGGGGGGCGTCTCGTAGCGCGACGCCGCGCTATCGGCCTGCCCCCTCCACCATCGCTTCGCGGCCACCGGCTTGTTTTGCAAGCCGGGCTACGGCGGATCACCTGCCCCCGGCAGGTGAGTTGTCCGTCTACCCCCCTCCCCGCGAGCGGGGAGGAATTCTAGAACAATGTCGCGATGCCCACCTCGGGGTCGACGATGCCATCGAAGATCATTCGCCCGGCGACATAGAGGATCACTACCAAGCCGACATAACCGATCCAGCGATAACGCCCGATCAGCCGCGCGATGATGTTCGCCGCCAGCCCCATCAGCGCGACCGACAAAAGCAAACCGATCACCAAAATGCCCGGATGCTCGCGCGCCGCGCCCGCGACCGCGAGCACGTTATCGAGGCTCATCGAAACATCGGCGATCGCCACCGCCCAAGCGGCCGAAGCAAAGCTCTTGGCCGGGCGCAGCGGCGCGGCGTCGTCATCCTCGCCGGGCGCGTTGTGGCGGAGTTCCCGCCAGAATTTCCACGAAACCCACAGCAGCAACAGCCCGCCCGCGAAGACCAGGCCGACGAGCTGAAGCAATTGGGTGACGATCAGCGCGAAGAGCACCCGCAGCACCAGCGCCGCGCCGATCCCGATCAGGATGACGCGGCGACGTTGCTCGGCGGGCAGTCCGGCGGCGAGCGCGCCGACGACGATCGCATTGTCGCCGGCCAGCAGCACGTCGATCGCGAGCACCTGCAAGAACGCCGAGAGCGCGCTCGGCGACCCTAAGTTACTGAAATCGGCGACGATATTCGACCACATCGACGAAGCGGCGAGCGCGGAGGCGGCAAGGGCGGTGATCATCATCGAACGAACGCCTGCGCCGCCTTATTGGTTCATCGAATCGAAGAAGTCCTCGTTGGTCTTCGAATCCTTCATCTTGTCGAGCAGGAACTCCATCGCGTCGATCGTGCCCATTTGCATCAGGATACGGCGCAGCACCCACATCTTGCTGAGCTTGGCCTTATCGACCAGCAACTCTTCCTTGCGCGTGCCCGACTTGCCGACATCGAGCGCCGGGAAGATACGCTTGTCCGCAACCTTGCGATCGAGCACGATTTCGCTGTTGCCGGTGCCCTTGAATTCTTCGAAGATCACTTCGTCCATCCGGCTGCCGGTATCGATCAGCGCCGTCGCGATGATCGAGAGCGACCCGCCCTCCTCGATGTTGCGCGCGGCGCCGAAGAAGCGCTTGGGGCGCTGGAGCGCATTGGCGTCGACGCCGCCGGTCAACACCTTGCCCGAGCTGGGGACGACGGTGTTGTAGGCGCGGCCGAGACGCGTGATCGAATCGAGCAGGATCACCACGTCCTTCTTGTGCTCGACCAGGCGCTTGGCCTTTTCGATCACCATTTCGGCGACTTGCACGTGGCGGCTGGCGGGCTCGTCGAAGGTCGAGCTGATCACTTCGCCCTTCACCGAGCGCTGCATGTCGGTCACTTCCTCGGGCCGCTCGTCGATGAGGAGCACGATCAGGAAGATTTCGGGGTGATTGTCGGTGATCGCCTTGGCGATATTCTGGAGCAGCACCGTCTTGCCGACGCGCGGCGGCGCCACGATCAGCGCGCGCTGGCCCTTGCCCTGGGGCGAGACGATGTCGATCACCCGCGCGCTCTTGTCCTTGATCGTCGGGTCGGCGGGATCGAGGCGCAACTTTTCGTCGGGGTAGAGCGGGGTCAGATTGTCGAAATTCACCCGGTGGCGCAGCGCCTCGGGATCGTCGAAATTGACCGAGGTGAGGCGGGTGAGCGCGAAATAGCGCTCGCCATCCTTGGGGCCGCGGATCTCGCCTTCCACCGTGTCGCCGGTGCGCAGCCCGAATTTGCGGACTTGATTGGGCGAGACGTAAATATCGTCGGGGCCGGCGAGATAATTGGCCTCGGGGCTGCGCAAGAAGCCGAAGCCATCGGGCAGCACCTCGATCGTGCCGAGCCCCATGATCTGCTCGGCGCGATCAGCGAGCACTTTCAGGATGCCGAACATCAGATCCTGTTTGCGCATGGTCGACGCGCCTTCGACGCCGAGCCCTTCGGCCATTTCGACCAGGTCGGCGGGAGTCTTTTTCTTGAGGTCGGCGAGGTGCATGGGAAGTCCAGCGATTTGGGGAGAAGGGCCGGCCAGGCCAGACGCGGCCCGGGGCGCGATAGAGGCGGGACGGCGCCGCGCGGCACCGTTCAGTGCGCGATAAGTGGGGCGGCGCCCGGCGTCAAGCAAGGGGCGGCGGATCGAGACGAAGCCGGGATGCGGCGGCACCGGATGGTGCGCGACAAGTTCGATATCGGCGCGTTCACCCCCCCCTCAAAACGGCTGCACGATCACCAAAATCACGATGAGCGTCACCGCGACGCCGGGTATCTCGTTGATCAACCGCAGCGTCCGCCCGGCGAGCCGCGCGCGGCCGTTCGCGAGCGCGCGCGCATAGCCCACCGCCCAACCGTGGAAGCCGCTCAGCAGCACCACCAAGGCGAGCTTGGCGTGGAGCCAGCCCAGCCCCGGCGCGCCCGAAAACAGCCCCGAATTGGCCGCGAGCATTAGCCCCAGCACCCAGACGATGATCAGCGACGGGTTGAGGATGATGTTCTTGAGCTTGGTCTCGCGCTCCACCCAGCGCTGCGCTTGCGGGCCGCTCAACCCATCTTCTTGGTGATAGACGAAGAAGCGCGGCAGCATGAACAGCCCCGCCATCCAGAAGATCACGAAGATCAGATGCGCCGCCTTCACCCAGGGGTAAGCATTGCCGAGCCAACCAATCATGCCGCCCCCCTTAGCCGATCGACGAGCGCGTGGACATGCTCGATCGGGGTTTGCTGCAAGATGCCATGCCCCAGGTTGAAGACATGCGGGCGATCGGCGAAGGCGGCGAGGATGCGGTCGATCGCGGTCGCAAGCGTGGCGCCCCCGGCGAGCAGCGCGAGCGGATCGAGATTGCCCTGCACCGGCAGTCCCTCGGGCAGGACCGCGTCGGCCCATTCGGGATCGACCGTCTCGTCGAGCCCGAGCGCGTCGACCCCGGTTTCGACCGCATAGGCCGGCAGCTTGCCGCCCGCGCCCTTGGGAAAGCCGATGATCACCGCGTGCGGCACCCGCGCGCGCAACCGGCGGACGATCTCGGCATTGGGGGCGATCACCCAGCGTTCGAATTGTGCGGGCGAAAGGCTCCCCGCCCAGCTATCGAACAATTGCACCGCATCGACCCCGGCGGTGAATTGTTCGGCGAGATAATCGACCGTCACCTCGATCACGCGATCGACGATCGCCGCGAACGCCTCCGGATCGCGATAGGCATAATGCCGCGTCTCGCTCTGGTCGCGGCTGCCATGGCCCACGACCATATAGGTCGCGACCGTCCAGGGGCTGCCCGCGAAGCCCAGGAACGTCGTCTCGGGCGAAAGCGCGGCGGCGACGCGGCGCACCGTTTCATACACGGGCTCGAGCCGCGCGGGCGCCGGGGTGAGCGCATCGAGCGCGGCATCGACCAGCGCGGGGGAGAGTTCGGGCCCCTCACCCACGCCGAAGCGGAGCTGCTGGCCGATCGCCCAGGGGACCATCAAAATGTCCGAAAACAGGATCGCCGCGTCGAAGCCGAAGCGGCGCAAGGGCTGGAGCGTCACCTCGGTCGCCGCCTCGGGATCGGTCGCGAGGTCGAGAAAGCCGCCCTTCTCCGCCCGCAGCGCGCGATATTCGGGCAGATAACGCCCCGCCTGGCGCATCAGCCACAAGGGCGGGCGCGGCTGCCGCTCGCCCTTCAGCGCCGCGAGCAAAGTCTTGGTCACGCCTTTCCCCCTTCAATCAAAAGAATCTTAAAAAGGATGTTGTGGTGGTTGGTGCGGTTGATGCCGGGGCTTAAGGCTTCGGCCCAGACTTGCCAACAGCTTGACCGGGAACGGCACGGCGGCGCGGGCGGAGTCGCGATGGGCGTGCCCATGATTCACAGCCTGTGGGCCGATCCATCCCATGTGCGCGGGGCTGTGGACGAGCGGGGCGTTTGTCCACGGTGGCGCCGGGCTTTGCGCGGGGGCGAAGTTACGCTAGCGCTTGTTCGGCATGTTATCCCCAGAAGCGCCCCGGTGATGCGGCTGCACCTGCATCTACTGTCGGATTCGACCGGCGAAACGCTCGAGACGATCGCCAAGGCCGCGCTCGCGCAATATGATGACGTCGAGACGATCCGCCATTTCTGGCCGATGGTGCGCAGCGAAGCGCATCTCCAGCGCATCCTTCACGAAATCGCGCAAAATCCGGGGCTGGTGCTGTTCACCTTGGTGAACCCCGAGACGCGCGCGACGCTCGAAGCCCAGTGCCGTGCGCTCGGCCTGCCGGCGGTCGCGCCGCTCGATCCGGTGACCGACGCGCTTTCGGCCTTGCTCGGCCAGACCGCCAAGGCGCGGCCCGGGCGCCAGCACGCGCTCGACGCGGCGTATTTCGCGCGGGTCGAGGCGATCCAGTTCACCATCGCCCATGACGATGGCATCGCGCCCGAGGATTGGGAGGAGGCGGACATCGTGCTCGCCGGCGTCTCGCGCTCGTCCAAGACGCCGACCTCGATCTATCTCGCCAATCGCGGCTACAAGACCGCGAACATCCCGATCGTGATGGAAGTGCCGCCGCCGCCCGCGCTGTTTCAGCTGAAGCGACCGTTGGTCGTGGGGCTGACGACGAGCGCCGAGCGGCTGGTGCAGGTGCGGCGCAACCGGCTGCTGTCGCTCAATCAGGCGCCCGAGACCGCTTATGTCGATCAGGACTCGGTCGCGCGCGAGGTCGCTTTCGCGCGGCGGCTGTTCAACGATCGCGGCTGGCCGGTGATCGACGTGACGCGCCGCTCGATCGAAGAGACGGCGGCGGCGATCATCGCTCTGGTCCAGGAACGGCGCGCCGAGCCGTGAAACTCGTACTCGCCTCGCAAAGCGCGGCGCGGCGGGCGATGCTCGCCGCCGCCGGGGTGCCGTTCGAGGCGATCGCGGCGCCGGTGGACGAGGCCGGCGTCAAGGCGGCGATGGCGGGTGCCGCGCCCCGCGACATCGCCGACGCGCTCGCCGAGCTGAAAGCGCTCAAGGGCAGCATCGCGCGCCGCGAGGCCTTGGTGGTGGGGAGCGATTCGATCGTCGCGCTCGCCGATGGGCGGCTGCTCGACAAGCCCGAAAGCCGCGAGGCGGCGGCGGCGCAACTCAGGGGGATGGCGGCGAGCACGATTCGGCTGGTGAGCGCGGCGGTGGTCGCCGAGAACGGCCGCGCGGTGTGGCGTCATGTCGCCGAGGCGCGGCTCCACGTGCGCGCGCTTTCGGATGGCTTCATCGATGCCTATCTCGACGCCGAATGGCCCGCGATTTCGGGCTGTGTCGGGGCGTTCCGGCTCGAAGGGCCGGGGGTTCAGCTCTTCACCCGTATCGAGGGCGATGGGTTCACGATCATGGGGATGCCGCTGTTGCCTTTGCTCGATTATTGCCGAACGCGCGGCGTGTTGCCGTCATGATCCATGCCGAGGTCATCGGCGATCCGATCGCGCACAGCAAATCGCCGTTGATCCACGGCTTTTGGTTGAAAGCGCTGGGGATCGATGCCGAATATCGCGCGGTGCGCGTGGCCCCTGAGGCGCTGGGCGCTTATGTCGCCGAACGCGCCCCCGATCCCGACTGGCGCGGGTGCAACGTCACCATCCCGCATAAGGTCGCGATCCTCGATCACGTCGCCGATCCCGGCGGGGTGCGCGAGTCGATCGGCGCGGCGAACACCGTCGCGCGGGGGGGCGACGGGCCGTTCGCGACCAACACCGACGCCGCGGGCTTCTACGCCCCGCTCGCCGAGCAGGATCTGGCGGGCGCGCCGGTCGCGGTGATCGGGGCGGGGGGCGCGGCGCGGGCGGTGCTGTTCGCGCTCGCCAAAATGGGGGTGGGGCCGGTGACCTTGCTCAACCGCACCCCGCTCAAGGGCGCGGCGCTGCTGGCGCGCTTCGGCTTGAAGGGCAAGGCGCTGCCGCTCGGCGCGACGCTGCCGCCGGTGCGGCTGCTGGTGAACGCGAGCCCGCTCGGCATGGCGGGGCAACCGGAGCTCGCGCTCGATCTCGATCCGCTGCCCGAGGACGCGATCGTCTATGATCTGGTCTATGCCCCGCTCGATACGCCGCTGCTGCTCGCGGCAGAGGCGCGCGGGCTCGAGGCGATCGACGGGCTCGATATGTTGATCGGCCAGGCGGCGCTCGCTTTCGAACTCTTTTTCGGCGCCGCCCCCCCGCGCGACCGCGACGAAGAATTGCGGGCGTTGCTCGGCGGATGATCATCCTCGGCCTCACCGGTTCGATCGGCATGGGTAAATCGGCGGTCGCGGCGATGTTCGTCGAGGCGGGCGTGCCGCTGTTCGATTCGGACGCGGCGGTCCACCGGCTGCAAGGGCCGGGCGGCGCGCTGGTGCCCGTGATCGAGGCGGCGTTTCCGGGGACGACCGCCGCGCACGGCGTCGACCGCGCGCAACTCGGCGCGCGCGTGCTCCATGACGATGCGGCGATGCGCCGCCTGGAAGCGATCGTCCATCCCGCCGTCGCCGCCGAACGCGCCGCGTTTCTCGCGCGTCACGCGGGCGCGCCGCTCGTGGTGTTCGACGTGCCCTTGCTGTTCGAAACCGGCGGGGACAAAGCCGTGGATAAGCTGTTGGTGGTTTCGGCAAATCCCGAGGTCCAGCGCGCGCGCGTCCTCGCCCGCCCTGGGATGACGCCCGAAAAATTCGAAGCGATCCTCGCCCGCCAGCTTCCCGATGCCGAAAAGCGCGCGCGCGCCGATTTCGTGATCGCGACCGATGTGCCGCTCGCCGAAACGCGCGCGGCGGTGATGCGCCTGATCGCTTGCCTGAAAGGCGAAGCGCGACAATAATGTGACGATGCGCGAGATCGTCTTCGACACCGAAACCACCGGGCTCAGCTTTTCAGGCGGCGACCGGCTGGTCGAGATCGGCTGCGTCGAGTTGATCAACCGCGTGCCCAGCGGCCGGCGCTTCCACGCCTATTTCAACCCCGAGCGGCCGATGCCGGCGGAGGCGCAGGCGGTCCATGGGCTGAGCGACGCCTTCCTCGCCGACAAGCCCTTGTTCCACGTGAAATGCGGCGAGCTGCTCGATTTTCTGGAGGACAGCCCGCTCGTCGCGCACAATGCGAGCTTCGACTTCGGCTTTTTGAACGGCGAACTCGCGCGCTGCGGCCAGGCGGCGATCGCGCTCGATCGCATGGTCGATACCCTGCCGCTCGCGCGCGCGCGCCACCCGGGCGCCAAGCACAGCCTCGATGCGCTGTGCACGCGCTATGGCATCGATCGCAGCGCGCGTGTTTTCCGCGGCGCGCTGCTCGACGCCGAGCTGCTCGCGCAAGTCTATGTCGAGCTTACCGGCGGGCGCCAGATCGGGCTGGGGCTGGTCGCCGAGGCGGTCGCGGTCGAGACGGCGATCATCGTCGAGGCGCCGCGCGCCGCCCGCCCCCCGCGCCCGTTCGCGCCGAGCGCCGAAGAGCGCGCCGCCCACGCCCGTTTTCTCGAGACGATCACCGAGCCGCTCTGGCTCGGCTGACGTGCCGCGCGCCCCCTCGCGCGGCTCAAATTGGAGGTTTCACATGGATATTCGGCTCTCCGGGCATCAGGTCGACACGGGCACCGCGTTCAAGGACCATGCGACCGAGCGACTCCAGGGGATCGCCGAGAAATATTTCGCGCGCGCGCTCTCGGCGCAGGTCACGCTCGGCAAGGGGCCGCGCGACAATGGCTTCACCTGCGACATCGTCTGCCATGTGATGCAGGGCGTGATCCTGAAGGGCACGCATGGCGCGATGGACGCGCATCTCGCCTTCGATGGCGCCGCCGACAAGATCGAGAAACAGCTGCGCCGCTATGTCCGCCGCTTGAAGGACCGCGCCGCGCCCCTGGCCGAGGACGCCGGCTATACCGTGCTGCTGGAACCCGAGGGCGAGGCCGAACCCGAGGGCGACTTCCCGCCGGTGATCGCCGAGACGCGCGTCGACGTGCCCGATGCGAGCGTGTCCGACGCGGTGATGATGCTCGACCTGCGCAACACCAACGCGCTGCTGTTCCGCAACACCGCGAGCGGGGTATATAATATGGTCTATCGCCGCGGCGACGGCACGATCGGCTGGGTCGAGCCCAAACGCGGAGGGTGAGGCCGTGCTTCCCGTGACGGGGGAGGATCGGCGGACGCGACGGCACCCCGCATCGTTTGCGCCCTCGTCCCCTTCCGGCTAAGGCGCGCCGGGGCTCTTCGGAAGTAAAGATGATCGATTTCAGCGCGCTGCTGCACCCCAAGACGATGCTCGCGGGTGTGCAGGCCGCGAACAAGAAAAACCTGCTCACGCAGCTCGCCGGGCAGCTCGCGCAAGTGCATGATCTGCCGGCCAAGGCGGTGGCGGCCGCCTTGCTCGATCGCGAGAAGATCGGCTCGACCGGGTTCGGCGCGGGGATCGCGATTCCGCATGGCAAGCTCGAAGGCGCGCCGCGT
Source organism: Proteobacteria bacterium SG_bin6 (assembly GCA_002083435.1). Taxonomy (GTDB): domain Bacteria; phylum Pseudomonadota; class Alphaproteobacteria; order Sphingomonadales; family Sphingomonadaceae; genus Sphingomonas. The sequence continues at coordinate 67,964 of LWDJ01000030.1, forward strand.
ATCCTCGGCCTGTTCGCCCGGCTCGCCCAGCCGATCGATTACGCCGCGATCGATCAATTGCCGGTCGATTTGTTGTTCGTGATGCTCTCGCCGCCGAACGCCGGGGCCGAGCATCTGAAGGCGCTCGCCGGGGTCTCGCGGCGGCTGCGCGACCAGGCGTTCGTCGCCAAATTGCGCGGCGCGGGCTCGCCCGATGCGCTTTATGCGCTGTGGACCGAGGATGGGCGTGAGCTCGATTGAGGCGCCGGCCGGCGCCGCCGCGCATTACCGCGCGCTCGAATCGCTTTATGCCGCCGCCCCGATCAACCAATTGTTCGAGTCGGTGCTCGAAATCACCGGCCCCGGCGCCTCGCGCATTCGTTTCCAGGTCGACCCGCGCTTCTTCCACGCAGGCGGCGCGGCGCATGGCACGAGCTATTTCAAAATGCTCGACGATGCCGCTTTCTATGCCGCCAATACGCTCGTGACCGATCGCTTCCTGCTCACCACCCAGTTCAACTTGCTGTTCACCCGGCCGATGGGGGCGGGGCCGGCGGTCGCCGAGGGGCGCTGGGTGAGCGGGCAACGCCGCGTGCTGATCGCCGAGGCGCGGCTGATCGACGCGGGCGGCGAGGAAGTCGCGCGCGGCACCGGCACGTTCATGCGCTCGCGCATCGCGCTCGCCGGGCTGAGCGGCTATCGCGGCTGAATGAGCGAGCGGCTGCCGACTCACTTGCGCGTCGGCGCGCTGCTCCGCCGAGTGAATGATTCGGGCGGGATGGCGCTGGTGCGCGCCAAAGGCGAGCCCCAGGGCGGCGCGGTGCTGCTGATCGTGAGCGAAAAGGGCCGCGATTTCAAATGCCTGGAGCGCGGTATCGGGCCGGATGGCACGCCTGCGCTGATCGCGGCCGGCCCCGCCGCCGCCGATCCCGAGGCGATCGAGGCCTATTGGCGCCGCCGCCGCGCGCGCGACCCCGATTTATGGGTGATCGAACTGGACGTCGCGTCCCACCCACGCTTCGCCGCTGAAACGAGCGCTTTTTATTGACCCGTTAAGCAGCCGGGCGCCAATGGGCGGCAGAAACTAACCGCGTAGGGCCGGCGGGGGTGCGATCGCCACCGGCACCGTAGTCGGGGGGACACCCGTTTTCGGCGAAACGAGCGCTTCATCGCGGCTCGGTGAACGATTGCGCGTACCCACCACCCATTGACGATGGACGATGAATTTTTCGCTTCGCGAGGCCGCAGCCGCGCTGTTGATCTGCACGATCACTTTCACCGCCGCCGGCAAACCCGGCCTCGCGCTGACGCTCGATAAACCCAAGCTCGTCGAGTCCAATTCGCCGACCGACGCTTCGGTTCCCACCCCGGCTGTAATCGCCGCTGAAATTCCCCCGCTCGCGCCGCGGCCCGCCGACGCGCCCGACGCCGACCAAGCCGAGAATGACGACGCGCCCGCGCGCTATGCCTCACTCGCCGCCGCGGTCGACGCGCAATCGATGCCCGAGGCGCCCGACGACGAACTCCGCTGCCTCGCCGGCGCGATTTATTTCGAGGCCAAGGGCGAGCCGCTTTCTGGCCAGCTCGCGGTCGCCAACGTCATCATCAATCGCACCAAATCGGGGCGCTTCCCGCGCGGGATTTGCTCGGTGGTGAAGCAACGCGGGCAATTCTCCTTCCTGCGCGGCGGTGAAATGCCCGAAATCCCGCATAACGGCCATTATCGCACCGCGATGGCGGTCGCGCAGGTCGCGATGGACGGCGAATGGGAGAGCCCGGTCGGCGACGCGCTGTTCTTCCACGCCACGCGCGTCTCGCCCAGCTGGGGCAAGCGCCGGGTGGCGGCGATCGGTGGGCACGTCTTCTACCGCTAACACCCCGCTTTCTTTCGTTCGATGAATGTTCTATCGCGGGGGCGATGCTCTCGCTCGATCTCACCGCCCGCGACGTCGTGCGCGGCGTGTCGCGGCTGTTGCTGCGGCACGATCTGACGCCGGTCGCCGAAGTGCCGCTGGAGGGCGGGCGGCGCGCCGATCTGATGGCGATCGATCCGCGCGGCGGGCTGGTGATCGTCGAGATCAAGGTCAGCCGCGCGGACCTGCTGGGCGATGGCAAATGGCAGGATTATCTCGCGCATTGCGATCGCTTCTTCTGGGCGGTGCCGCAGGGCTTCGATCTCGCGCCGCTGTCGGGCGCGGCGTTCCTGCCCGAGCGCAGCGGGATCATCGTCGCCGATCGCTATGACGCGGCGATCGTGCGCGAGGCGGCGACGGTGCCGCTCGCGGCGCCCGCGCGGCGGCGCGAAACGCTCGCCTTCGCCCGCCGCGCCGCGCGGCGCCTGGCGCTGACGCTCGATCCCGAGGCCGAGGCGGGGTTGATCGAGGGCTAGGCTATGCTTGCCAAGGGCGCGTCGCCCCGGCGAAAGCCAGGGCCTCTATGAACCGGAGCGCTCCATACCCACGAGGCCCCGGCTTTCGCCGGGGCGACGCTCATGATTGCAGGATTTCGGAACCTGTGATCCCTGGCCGCGCGAAAAAGCCTATTTCACGCAACGCGCCGCGCGGCCGCGATTGATAGTCACTCGCATAAAACGTATCTGACGAGTCATGCTCGCCCCCGCGCTGACCCTGGAACAATTGCCGCCGCGCACCCCCGCGCTGATCGCCGCGATCGAATGGGCGCGGCTCGCCGAGCCCGAGGCGAAGCGGTTGCGCGAATTGGGGTTCGACGAGGGCGTGCGCGTGGAGATGTTGCACCGCGCGACTTTGTGGGGCGGCCCCATCGCCTGCCGGATCGGGCGGATGACGGTCGCGCTGCGCCGCCCGGTCGCCGCCGCGATCCGGGTCGCGCGGGACGGCTGATGCACGCGGCACCGCTGGTTGCCCTGGTCGGCAACCCCAATGCCGGCAAAAGCGCGCTGTTCAACGCGCTCACCGGCGCGCGGCAGAAGGTCGGCAATTATCCCGGCGTCACCGTCGAGCGCCGCTCGGGCCGCGCGACGCTGCCCGATGGACGCCCGTTCGAGCTGGTCGATTTGCCCGGCGCCTATAGCCTCGATCCGCTCTCGCCCGACGAGCGGGTGACGCGCGACGTGCTGCTCGGCACCCAAGCCGGCGAGCGGTTGCCCGACGCGCTGGTGATCGTGCTCGACGCGGGCAATCTCGACAATCATCTGCGCTTCGCGCTCCAGCTGATCGCGCTGGGGATGCCGGTGGTGGTCGCGCTCAACATGGTCGATCTCGCCGAGCGCGACGGGTTGACGCTTTCGGCCGAGGCTTTGTCGGCCGAACTCGGCGTGCCGGTGGTGCCGACGGTGGCGGTGCGCAAGAAAGGCCTCGACACGCTCAAGGCCGCGCTGGCGAGCGCGATCGGGACGAGCGGCGCGGTGCGGCTGCGCGGCAACGTCGCCACGCCGCCGAGCGACTTGCGCGGGCTGCAACAGCGCGCGCGCGCCATCGCCCGCGCGGCGGTGGTGAGCGAAACCCCGACGCGGCGGATCACTCATGCGCTCGACGCGGTCGCGCTCCATCCGCTGTGGGGCACGGTGCTGCTGCTGACGATCCTGTTCCTGATGTTCCAGGCGGTGTTCAGCTGGGCGACGGTGCCGCAGGACGCGCTCGACGCCTTGTTCGCGCAAGCGAGCGGCGCGGTTTCCGCCGCCTTGCCCGAAGGCTTCGTGCGCGGGCTGATCGCCGATGGCATCATCGCGGGCGTCGGCGCGGTGGTCGTGTTCCTGCCGCAGATCCTCGTCCTCTTCTTCTTCATCCTGCTGCTCGAGGCGTCGGGCTATATGGTTCGCGCCGCTTTCTTGATGGACCGGCTGATGGCCGCCGCCGGCCTATCGGGCCGCGCCTTCATCCCGCTGCTTTCCTCTTTCGCCTGCGCGGTGCCGGGCATCATGGCGACGCGCACGATCGAGGACGAGAAGGACCGGCTGACGACGATCCTGATCGCGCCGCTGATGACGTGCTCGGCGCGGCTTCCCGTCTACACTTTGGTGATCGGCGCGCTGATCCCGAACACGCGGGTGCTGCCGGGCATCGGGCTGCAGGGGTTGGTGATGTTCACCCTCTATATCCTGGGCATCGTCGGCGCGTTCGTCGCGGCGTTGGTGCTGCGGCGGACGGTGACCAAGGGCGCTTCCTCGGGCTTCATGATGGAGCTGCCCAAATATCAGCTGCCGCGCGCGCGCGACGTCGCGCTCGGGCTGTGGAGCCGGGCGTACAACTTCCTACGCCGCGCGGGGACGATCATCCTGGGGACGACGATCGTGCTGTGGCTGCTGCTCAGCTACCCCAAGCCGCCGGCGGGGAGCGACGTGAACCCGGTCGATTATTCGGTCGCCGGGCGAATCGCCAATAGCGTCGCGGTCGTCACCAAGCCGATCGGCTTCGATCGCGACATCACGCTCGCGCTGATCCCGGCGATCGCCGCGCGCGAGATCGCGGTGGCGGCGCTCGGCACCGTTTATGCGGTGAGCGCCGATGAGGGGACCGAGGCCGGGCAGCAAGCGATCACCCAGGCGCTCCAGCGGCGCTGGTCGCTCCCCACCGCGCTCGCTTTCCTGATGTGGTTCGTGTTCGCGCCGCAATGCATCTCGACGATCGCGGTCACGCGGCGCGAGACCAATGGGTGGAAATGGCCCGCTTTCATGGTTGGCTATTTGTTCGCGCTGGCTTACGCCTTTTCGGGCGCGACCTATTGGTTGGCGGTCGCGGCGGGACTGTGAGAGGGGTTTATGGCGGGCAGCGTCAACAAGGTGATCCTGGTCGGCAATCTGGGGCGCGACCCCGAGACCAAGAGCTTCCAGAACGGCGGCAAGGTGGTGAATTTGCGGATCGCCACTTCGGAGACCTGGAAGGACCGCAATTCGGGCGAGCGCAAGGAGCGCACCGAATGGCATTCGGTCGCGATTTTCAACGAAGCGCTTGCCGGGGTCGCCGAGCGTTATCTGCGCAAAGGCAGCAAGGTCTATATCGAGGGCCAGCTCGAAACCCGCAAATGGCAGGACGCCAACGGGCAGGATCGTTATTCGACCGAAGTGGTGCTACGGCCCTATAACGGCACGCTGACGATGCTCGATGGGGCGCCGGGCGGTGGCGGCGGCGGCCGGTCGAGCGGCGGCGATGATTATGGCGATGATTTTGGCGGGGGTCGCTCGGGCGGCGGCCGCGGCGGCTTCGGCGAGGATCGCGGCGGGTTCGGCGGTGGCGCGTCGGGTGGCGCGCGCGGCGGTGCCGGGGGCGGTTTCCCGGACGATTTGGATGACGACGTGCCGTTTTGAGGAGGTGCCTTGTCGCTGGCCAGGCGCGCTAATATATCCTTGGCATATCCATGGAGCGAGCGGTGACGCAGCAGGGATCGGCGAAGCGCGAAGCCAAGCTCTTTCGCAATAACCGCAGCCAGGCCTTGCACATTCCGGCGGAATTCGAATTTCCGGGTGATCGCGTGCTGCTCCACAAGGACGGCGACCGGCTCATCATCGAGCCCGCTCCTCGCCCGACATTGCTCGATTTTCTAAAGACGCTCGAGCCGCTTCCGCCGGAAGACTGGTTTCCCGATGATATTGACGAAGGGCTCTTACCCTTAAAGCCAATTGATCTCTAATCGTCGTGCCGGACTTGTTCCGGCATCCACCGTCGCACCAAGCTAGCGTACGCTGAACTCGCGGTACGGTGGACCCCGGGCCAAGCCCGGGGTGACGGATGGGAGAGGACTACCCCCGCACCAAGAACACCGCATGCTCGGCGAACCAATTCGCCCCCGCCGCGCGGCACGCCTGGTCGCCCGCCAGGAACCAGGCGCGCTCCACCGTCACCCCTTGCGCCGCCACGAACGCGCGGAAATCCTCGATCGTCAGGTGGTGGATGTTGGGCGTGTCGTACCAGCGCTCGGGCAACAGCCGCGTCACCGGCATCCGCCCGGTCGTCAGCAGCGATAACCGCACCCGCCAATGCGCGAAGTTGGGGAAAGAGATGAACGCGCGCCGCCCGATCCGAAGCAGCTCGGCGAGCACGCGATCGGGGGCGCGGGTCGTTTGCAGCGTTTGGCTGAGGATCGCATAATCGAAGCTCGCGTCGGGATAAGCGGGCAAGTCGCGATCGGCGTCGCCCTGCACCACCGCCAGCCCGCGCGCGACCGCCGCCGCGACATTGCCCGCGTCGAGCTCCAGCCCGCGCGCGTCCACCCCGCGCGCGTCGCGGAGCGCCGCCATCAGCGCGCCGTCGCCGCAGCCCACGTCGAGCACGCGCGCGCCGGGCGCGACGTTCGCGGCGATGATCGCGAGATCGGGGCGCAGGCTCATCCTACTCACCGCGCCGCGTAGAGCCGGGCGAGTTCGGGGCTGATCCGCTCCATATAATAGTCGGCGCGGGCGAGCGGGCGGAAGCCGAGCGCGGCGTATACCCCGTGCGCATCGCGCGTGGTGAGGCCGATCCGACGCAGATCCCGATAATCGGGATGCTCCAGGAACCAGGCGACGAGCCGCCGCCCGACCCCCGTGCCGCGCGCGCCTTCCGCCACCCAGACGTCCGCCAGCCAGGCAAAGGTCGCGCGGTCGCTGATCAGCCGCGCGAAGCCGATCTGCTCGCCGCCGCGATAGGCGCCCAGGCAATGCGAATGCGCGATCGCCCGCTCGACTCGCGCGCGCGCGATCCCCGGCGACCAATAGCTGCCCGCGAGCCAGCCATGGATGCGCGTCACGTCGAGCCGCGCCTTGTCGTCGGAAAGCTCGATGTCGCTCACGCCAGCGCTCCCAGAAAGCCGCTCACCACCCGGTCGAGCTCGGGCGAGTCGAGCAGGAAAGCGTCATGCCCGAACGGGCTCGAGAGTTCGACGAAGCTCACCGGCGCGCCGGCGGCGTTGAGCGCCTGGACGACGAGGCGCGATTCCGCCGTCGGATAGAGCCAATCGGTGTCGAAGCTCACCACGCAAAAGCGCGTCGCGCGCGCGGGCGCGAACGCCCGCGCGAGCTGGCCGCCATGCGGCTCGGCGAGATCGAAATAATCCATCGCCCGGGTGATATAGAGATAGGAGTTCGCATCGAAGCGATCGACGAAGCTCAGCCCCTGGTGGCGCAAATAGCTTTCGATCTGGAAATCGGCGTCGAAGCCGAAGCTTTTCGCCTCGCGCGCCTGCAATCGCCGGCCGAATTTCTCGGTCAGCCCCGCTTCGGACAGATAAGTGATGTGCGCCGCCATGCGCGCGACCGCGAGGCCCGAAGCCGGCGGCTCACCGCCATAATAATCGCCGCCGCGCCAGCGCGGATCGGCCATGATCGCCTGGCGGCCCACTTCGTGAAAGGCGATGTTCTGCGCGGTGTGGCGCGCGGTGGTGGCGATGGCGACACAGGCGCGCACCCGCTCGGGGTAAAGCGCCGCCCAGGCGAGCGCCTGCATCCCCCCCATCGATCCGCCGACCACCGCCGCGAGTCGTTCGATCCCGAGATGATCGAGCAGCAGCGCCTGCGCGCGCACCATGTCGGGGATGGTGATGACCGGGAAGCGCATCGCATAGCGCGCGCCATCGGGAGCAAGGCTCGCCGGCCCGGTCGAGCCGAGGCAGCCGCCGAGGACGTTCGCGCAGATGATCAGGTGCCGCGCGGGGTCGATCGGCCTGCCCGGGCCGACCATGCGGTGCCACCAGCCGGGCTTGGCGGTGATCGGGTGGGTGCTCGCGACATGCTGGTCGCCGGTCAGCGCGTGGCAGATGAGCACGGCATTGTCGCCGGCCGCGTTCAGCGCGCCATAGGTTTCGTAAGCGATGTCGAGCGGCGCGAGGCTGCTCCCCGCGTCGAGCGGCAAAGGCCCGGGGAGCGTCACCCGGCGGGCGAGCCCGAAACGGTGATCGGTCATGCGCGCGGCGTTTGGGGGCGCGGGCCTTGGCTTGTCAACGCCCGCGCGTTTGGGTCTAGACCTATAACCGGCAACGCCCTGGACGGAGCGGATTTTGGCGCAGGGCTAGGAGCGAGGAGGGAGCGATGCATCATGCATCGTGACCGACGAGCGACGCTGCCTCTGCGCCAAAAGGCGCCCGCCGCGTAAGCGGTTGCGCTGGGAAGGCCGCCGGCGGCGTCGCTTGCTTGCGCGTAGCCGCAGCTACGCGTCTGCGCCGCGCTCCTTGCCGGCGGCCTTCCCAGCGCAATCCAGGGCATTGCCAGTCATAGGTCTAGACCCTAGGGCGCGGCGCATGAGCAAGCCCCAAGCCAAGCCCTGGGTGATGGCGATCGCCCCCTATGTTCCCGGCAAATCGACCGTCGCGGGGGGCGTGGTCAAGGCCAAGCTCTCGTCGAACGAAAACCCGCTCGGCACGCCCGAGGGCGCGAAGGCGGCGCTCGCCGAGGCGCGGACCAGCCTCGATCGCTATCCCGATCCCGGCGCCGCGATCCTCCGCGAGGCGGTGGCGGCCAAATATGGCCTCGATCCGGCGCGGGTGATTTACGGCACCGGCTCGGACGATATTTTGCATCTGGCCGCCGGCGCCTTCGCCGGGCCGGGCGACGAGGTGGTGTTCGTGCGCTATGGCTTCGCGGTCTATGAGATCGCCGCGCGGCGCGTGGGGGCGACGCCGGTGATCGCGCCCGACCGCGATTATGCGACCGATATCGACGCGGTGCTGGCGAGCGTGACCGAGCGCACCCGGATCGTGTTCCTGGCCAACCCCAACAACCCCACGGGCACTTTCGCGCCGCGCGGCGAGATCGCGCGGCTGCACGCGGCGCTCCCCGGCCATGTGCTGCTCGTGCTCGATCAGGCCTATGCCGAATATCTCGAGCCCGAGGAGGATGATCAGGGGCTCGAGCTCGCCAAGACCGCGCCCAACGCGCTGGTGACGCGGACCTTCTCCAAAATCTACGGCCTCGCCGCCGAGCGGATCGGCTGGGGCTATGCGAGCGCCGAGGTGATCGAGGCGCTGCACCGCATCCGCTTGCCGTTCAACGTCACCACCGCCGGGCAGCAGGCCGCCGTCGCCGCGCTCGCCGACGATGCGTTCGTGGCCCACGCCCGCGCGCATAATGCCGAGTGGCGCGCCTGGTTCGCCGAGCAGATCGCCGGCATGGGCAATGCCGGGCTGCGCGCGATCCCGAGCAAGGCCAATTTCGTGCTCGTGCTGTTCGAAGGCGCGGTGAGCGCCGAGGCGGCCTATCACGGGCTGCTGGCGCGCGGCTATATCGTGCGCTGGTTGCCGGGGCAGGGACTGCCGCACGGACTGCGGATGACGATCGGCACCGAGGAAGAAACGCGCGGGCTGATCGCGGCGCTGCGCGAAGTGGTGGGGTAGTTGGTTCTCACACGAAGCCTCGAAGGCACGAAGAAGGGGGCTCGGGTCGCTCAGTGGATTTTCTCGCGCGAAGACGCGAAGGGCGACTGCTTCCCGGTTCCCGCGATAGCGGGAACCCCGCATTCCTGCGCGGCGCGATCATGGATTCCCGCTTTCGCGGGAATGACGACAAGTCCTTCTTCTTCTTCTTCCTCTTTGCGTCTTCGTGGCTTTGTGCGAGAAAAATCAACAGTTGCTCTTAGGCGCGGTGTCACGAGTAAATGACCAACGCTCCGCCCTAGGCGTCTGCGCCCTCAATGCCGGAAATGCCGCATTCCGGTGAAGACCATCGCCACCCCATGCGCGTCGGCGGCGGCGATCACGTCCGCGTCGCGGATCGAGCCGCCGGGCTGGATCACCGCGCTCGCCCCCGCCGCGATCGCCGCGAGCAGTCCGTCGGCGAAGGGGAAAAAGGCGTCCGAGGCGACCGCCGAACCCTGGGTGCGCGGCGCCGGCCATCCGGCCTTTTCGGCCGCGTCCTGCGCTTTCCACGCCGCGATCCGCGCCGATTCGAGGCGGTTCATCTGCCCCGCGCCGATTCCCGCCGTCGCGCCATCCTTGGCATAGACGATCGCGTTCGACTTGACGTGCTTGGCGACCGTCCAGGCGAAGAGGCAATCGGCGAGTTCCTGGTCGCTCGGCGCGCGCTGGGTCACGACCTTCAGCGCCTCGCGCGCGATCGCGCCATCGTCGCGCGACTGGATCAGATAGCCCCCCGCGATCGATTTCATCGCCCGCCCGCGCCGCGCCGGATCGGGGAGCGCGCCGCACAGCAACAGCCGCAAATTGGGCTTGGCGGCGAAGCGCGCGCGCGCGCCTGCGTCGGCCTCGGGGGCGATCACCACCTCGGTGAAAATGCCGGTGATCGCCGCCGCCGTTTCGTCATCGAGCGGGCGGTTGACCGCGACGATGCCGCCGAACGCCGAGACGCTGTCGCAGGCGAAGGCCGCGCGATACGCCTCGACCAGGCTCTCGGCGGTCGCGACGCCGCACGGATTGGCGTGTTTGACGATCACCACCGTCGGCGGCCCGTCGCGAAATTCGGCGATCAGCTCGAGCGCGGCATCGGCGTCGTTGTAATTATTATAGCTCAGCTCCTTGCCTTGGATCTGGCGCGCCTGGGCGATGCCGGCAACCGGCCCTTGCGCTTGGGTATAGAGCGCGGCGATCTGGTGCGGATTTTCGCCATAGCGCAGCTCGGCCGCCTTGATCATCGGCAGCGTGACGCGATCGGGGAAGCGCGCGCCCTGGTCGACATGCGCGAACCAGCCGGCGATCGCCGCGTCATAAGCCGCGGTCGCGGCATAAGCGCGCGCGGCGAGGCGGCGGCGGGTATCGCGCGTCGTCGCGCCGGCGTTCGCGTCGAGTTCGTCGATAAACGCGCTATAATCGGCGGGATCGGTGAGCACCGCCACGAATTCATGGTTCTTCGCCGCCGATCGGATCATCGCCGGGCCGCCGATATCGATATTCTCGATGATTTCCGCGCGTTCGGCGCCCTTCGCGACCGTCGCTTCGAAGGGGTAGAGATTGACCACGACGAGATCGATCGGAGCGATTTGGTGCTCGGCCATGGCGGCGGCGTGGGCGGGATCGTCGCGCACCGCGAGCAGGCCGCCATGGACCTTGGGGTGGAGCGTCTTCACCCGCCCGTCCATCATCTCGGGAAAGCCGGTGAGCGCCTCGACCTCGGTCACCGCGAGCCCCGCTTCGCGCAACGCGCGCGCGGTGCCGCCGGTCGAGACCAGCTCGACCCCGTGGCGGGCGAGCGCCTGGGCGAGATCGACGAGCCCGGTCTTGTCCGACACCGAGAGCAGCGCGCGGGTGAGTTTGATCGCGGTCATGGGGCCTCCTCTGGGAGCGCGGCTGATAGCGCGGGGGCGGGGCGGGGGCTAGGTTTTGGTTTACGCGGCGGCGCGACGGCGGGGAGAAGAAGGAAGTTTTGGTTCGCGCGGAGGCGCGGAGGCGCGGAGAAGAAAGATCTTGTTCGCGCAGAGGCGCGGAGAAGAAAGGGAAGCTGCGGAGGGCGCCGATCGCCAAGCGCGTCGCCCCGGCGAAAGCCGGGGCCTTTTGATGATGGGGCGCTCCGGTTCATCAAGGCCCCGGCTTTCGCTGGCGCGACGCGCTATCTGCGGCTCTCCCGCGTCCTCTGCGATCTCTGCGCCTCTGCGCGAACCAAAAACTTCCTTCTCCGCGCCTCCGCGCGAACCAAAATCCTCCGCGGAACCCCCTAAATCAACCCATGCGCCAATCGCGGCAGCACGTGCCGCGCGACCAGATCGGCCTCCGCCGCGTGCGGATAGCCCGACAAAATGAACGCCTCGATCCCCATCGCGCGATAATCGTTGAGCTTGGTGACCACTTGGTCGGGATCGCCGACGATCGCCGCGCCGCAGCCCGATCGCGCGCGGCCGATGCCGGTCCATAGATTGGCCTCGGCATAGCCATCGGCGTCGGCGCCTTCGCGCAAAGCGGCCTGCGCCGCCACCCCGGCCGAGGTCGCGTCGAGCGATTTGGCGCGGATCGCCGCCCCTTCGGCCGCGTCGAGCTTCGAGAGCAGCCGCGCGGCATAGGCGCGCGCCTCGTCCTCCGTTTCGCGCACGATCATGTGGCAGCGATAACCGAACTTGAGTTCGCGTCCGTACTTCGCCGCCCGCGCGCGCATGTCGGCGATGATCGCTTCCACCGCCTCGCGCTTGTCGGGCCACATCAGATAGACGTCGCAGCCCTGGGCCGCCGCCTCGCGCGCGTCTTCGCTAAGCCCGCCGAAGTAAAGCTGCGGCGCGCGGCCGGAGAGCGTGCCGATGCGCGGCGGATCGAGCTTCAGCTGCCAGAATTCGCCCTGGTGATCGAGCGGCTCGCCGTTGAGCAAGGTCTTCAAAATATGCATCGCCTCGACCGTGCGGGCATAGCGGGGCGCCGAGGCGAGCGTTTCGCCGGGCATTTCGGACGAGATGATGTTCACCTTCAGCCGCCCGCCGAGCATCCGGTCGATCGTCGCGATCTGGCGCGCGAGTTGCGGCGGCCAGCTCTCGCCGACGCGCACCGCCATCAGCAACGCGAGGCGCTTCAGCATCGGCGCGATCGCGGCGGCGAAGGCGGTGGTGTCGATCCCCAGCGCATAGCCCGAGGGCAGCAGGATATTGTCGAACCCGCCACTTTCGGCCTGGAGAACGATGTCGCGGCAATGTTCCCAGCTCGATTTCAGCCGCGCGTCGGGCACGCCCAGGAATTCGTAATCATCGTCGCAAAGGGCGGAAAACCAGCTGATTTCGCAAGGGGGCAGCGTCTCGATCGGTGAATTCACGGCAGTCTTTCTCCCCGCGCGGCGACGAGCACGTCATACCAGCATTGCCGCGTCCAGTTGATCTTGAAGGCCTCGGCGATCTCGGCAATGCGCGCGGCGTTTTGCGTGCCGACGATCGGGATCGCGCGCGCGGGATGCGCCATCACCCAGCCATAGGCCGCCGCCGCCCGGCTGACGCCATTTTCGACCGCGACCGCATCGAGCGCGGTGGCGACGGCGCGCGCGCGGCTATCCTGCGGGTCGGCGATCCGCCCCCCGCCGAGCGGCGACCAAGCGAGCACCGCCAGATCCTCGGCCATCGCATGATCGAGCAGCCCGCTCGTGATCGGCTCAAGATGCAGCGGCGAGAATTCGGGCTGGGTCGAGGCGAGCGGCACCGAGAGGAAGCGCGCGAGCGCTTGATGCTGGGCGAGCGTATAGTTGCTTACCCCGATCGCCGCGACCTTGCCGCTCGTCACCATGTCCTCGAGCGTGCGCGCGACCTCTTGGGGGTGGGTGAGAATGTCGGGCCGGTGGATCTGATAAAGCTCGACGCGCTCGACGCGCAGCCGCGTGAGCGACGCTTCGAGCGCCGCGCGCAGATAATCGGCGCTGCTGTCATAGGGTACCGGCGGGGTGATCCCGCCCTTGGTCGCGAGCACCAGCTTGTCGCGCAAGCCCGGGCTTTCGGCGAAGATGCGCCCGAGCAATTCCTCGGCGTCGCCGAAGCCGCTTGTTGCATTAAAGCCATAAATATCGGCGGTGTCGTACAAAGTGACCCCGGCGGCGAGTGCCGCTTCGATCAGCGCGCGGCCATCGGTTACGCTCGCGTGACCGAATCGCCACATGCCCCAGGCAATTGGCGAGACCATGATTCCGCTCTTGCCGAGCGGGCGTGGATCGGGTGTAACCGACCAGTCATAAGACATCGTTGTCATAGCCTGGGACCATAGAGGCCAGACCATTGTCAGAGCAAGTAAGATACGGCCTGATTGGCACCGGCATGATGGGGGTGGAACACCTCAACAATCTGGCGATCACCCCCGGCGCGGTGGTGACGGCGATCGCCGATCCGGTCCCCACCTCGCGCACTTGGGCGCATGCCGCGCTGGGCGCGCGCGCCGCCGAGGTGAAATCGTTCGACAGCGCCGAGGAACTCGCCCGATCGGGGCTGTGTGACGCGGTGATCGTCGCCAGCCCCAACCATACCCACCGCCCGGTGCTCGCGCCCTTGTTCGACGCGGGGCTGCACATCCTATGCGAAAAGCCGCTCGCGACGACGATCGACGACGCGCGCTGGATCGCCGAGACCGCCGCCAAATCGCCGGCGATTTTTTGGACGGCGATGGAATATCGCTACATGCCGCCGGTCGCCGAATTCATCGACGATCTGGGCGAGGGCGCGGTCGGCGCGCTGAAAATGCTCGCGATCCGTGAGCATCGCTTCCCCTTCCTGGTGAAGGTCGGCAATTGGAATCGCTTTTCGCGCAATACCGGCGGCACGATGGTCGAGAAATGCTGCCATTTCTTCGATCTGATGCGCCACATCATCGGCGCCGAGGCGGTGCGCGTTTATTGTTCGGGGGCGATGGACGTCAACCATCTCGACGAGCTTTACGACGGCGAACGCCCCGACATCATCGACAATAGCTATACGACGGTCGATTTCGCGAACGGCGTGCGCGCGATGCTCGATCTGTCGATGTTCGCCGAAGGGGCGGCGAATCAGGAAGAGATCACCGCCGTCGGCGATCGCGCGCGGCTCGACGTGTTCATCCCCGAAGGCGCGCTGGTCCATGCCCCGCGCACCGGCTTCGGCAACCCCAAGCGGGTGCGTCGGCGGGTAATCGAGGTCGATCCTCGAGCGCTCGCCGCCGGATCGCACCACGGGGCGACCTTTTACGAACATCAGCGCTTCATCGCCGCCGTGCGCGGCGCCGGGCCGGTCGAGGTGAGCGCCGAGGATGGGTTGCGCGCGGTCGCGATCGGCGCGGCGGCCGAGCTTTCCGCGCGCGAAAAGCGCGTCGTCGAGCTGGCCGAGCTTGGTTTTTGACGGGATGACGCAAGCAAAAGTTTCAGGGACCCAGCAACAAAGCGCCTAGCGCGAGACGGGGCAGCCGCGACAAATCGGCGCCAAAGGGAGGGATGGATGACCAAGACGTTGATGAGTGGGCTGATGAGCGGCGCCGCGCTGTTGGCGCTGTCCGCGACCCCGGCTTTCGCCCAAGCGCCGAGCGCGCCGCCCGCGGCCCCCGCGGTCGACGATGCCGAGGCGATCCCCGCCGACATCATCGTCACCGCGCAAAAGCGCAGCGAGCGGCTGCAAGACGTGCCGATCGCGGTCAGCGTGGTGACGGGCGATCAACTCACCCGCGCCGGCGCGCTCAACCTGGAAAACGCGCAATATCTGGTGCCGACGCTCACTTTCCGTAAGTCGGGCACCACGCTCAACCAATCACTCTTCCTACGCGGCGTCGGTACCTCGACCTTCTCGATCGCGGGCGAGCCCTCGATCACCACCGTCGTCGACGGCGTGGTCTATCAGCGCTCGGGCGAGGCGTTCAGCGATCTGATCGACATCGATCGGCTCGAGGTGCTGCGCGGCCCGCAGGGAACGTTGTTCGGCAAGAACAGCTCGGCGGGCGTGATCAACATCGTCACCAAGCGCCCGGGCGACAAGCTCGCCGGCTATGGCGAGGCGGGCTATTTCTTCGACAATGGCACCGAATATCGCGTGCGCGGCGCGATCGATCTGCCGATCGTGAGCGACAAGCTCGCGCTGCGGCTGACCACCGCCTATACCAATTACGACGGCAACATCTTCAACACCACCGTCAACCGCCGCGTGAACGGCTATGAGCATTTCGGCATCCGCGGCATTTTGGTCGCCAAGCCGATCGAGGATCTGACGCTCACGATCATCGGCGATTATCACACCAACACCGATAATTGCTGCGGCGAGGTGATCGGCACCGCGCCGGTCGTGAACGCGGCGAACGTCTATGCCGCGCCAGTCGCGGCGGTGCTGCCCCCGCAGCGCGGCGACCGCACCCGCGCGCTCGCCCAAAATCTCGTCACCTCGACGCTCGAGGATGGCTGGGGCGTTTCGATTCAAGCCGATCTCGATCTGCAAGGCGGCACGCTCACCTCGATTTCGTCCTACCGGGTGTGGGACAATAACGAGATTCGCGACGGCGATTTCCTGCCGCGCGCTTATGTCGGCGCCGGGCTCAACGAACTCCATGATTTCGGGCCGCAACAGACCGACACGATCACGCAGGAACTGCGCGTCGCCTCCGAAAAGGGCAAGCTGATCGATTATGTCGTCGGCGGCTTCTACTCGCGCGCTTATTCGGAGCGCCGCTTCAGCCGGTTCGACACGGTCTGCACACTCACCCCGGCACCGACCGCGCTGACGCCGTGCACCGCGCCGGGCACCGTCGTCACCCGCCCGTTCGGCACCGCTTTCTTCGGCTCGACCTTCCAGAACGCCGCCGTGTTCGGCCAGGCGACCTTGAACTTGACGCGCCAATTCCGCCTGATCGGCGGCGCGCGCTATACTTATGATGCGCTCAGCGTCTTCCACAGCCGCCAGACGACGCTCACCGGGCCCGGCATCAGCCCCAATTTCGACCAGGGCGTGTTCGTGCGCTATCAGCAGTTGATCGCGGCCGGCGTGCCGGCGACGACCGCCGTCACCCAATCGCCCGCCGCGTCGAACGGCATTCCTTTCCGCGCGTCGACGACGGCGGACAATATTTCGGGCCGGATCGGCTTCCAATATGAGCCCGTCCCGCAGCTGACGAGCTATTTCACTTATTCGCGCGGCTATAAGGGGCCGGCCTACAATATCTTCTTCAACTTGACCGGCACCGGCACCAACGTGATCGCCCCTGAAACCTCGAACTCGTTCGAGGTCGGGCTGAAGAGCAGCTTGTTCGATGGCCGGCTGGTGATCAACATCGCGGGCTATTTCGCCGAATATCAGAATTTCCAGGCGAACAATCCCGATGCGATCGACGGCGTCGTCGTGACGCGCTTCACCAACGCCGGCGACGTTTCGACCCGGGGCGTCGAGCTCGACGCATTCTATCGCCCGACCCGCGACCTGAACATCACCGCGGGCTTCGCCTATACCGATGCGCGGGTCGATCGGTTCAACGCGCCGCTCAACCAGAACGGCACCCGCGCGGCGACGATCCTGCCCGGCACGCCGCTCGCTTATGCGCCCGAGGTAAAGGCCAATTTGGGCGTCAATTATCGCTGGCGCACGCAGGGGCCGGTCGATCTCGAGTTCGGCGCGCAGGGCTCGTACCAATCGAGCCAATTGTCGCAGTTCGACGCGAGCGACGCGATCCGCGCGGCGACGACGATCCGCGCTTATTCGCTCGTCGATCTGCAAGCCGCGATCGTCGATCCCAAGGACAAGTTCCGCTTGACGTTCCTCGTCAAGAACGTGGCCGACGAAAGCTTCGCCGCGGCTATCACCAGCGGCGGCCCCTATGGGACCTTCCGCTATCTGATTCCGCGCGAGGCGAACCGCTATTTCGGGGTGCAGGGGCGCGTCAACTTCTAAGAGTCCGTTTGGAAATGCGCTGAACGCGCATTTCGCGGTCCCGGCCCGCTCCCCCACCCGGCCACCCAACGGCATTATTCTGTGGGTGGCCGGGTGGGGGAGCGGGCCGGAACCGCCTTGGAAAAGGCGCCATGCGCCTTTTCCAAACAGGCTCTAAGCGCGCCGGTGATTTTCGCCGTCATGCCGGGTTCGAGTCCGGCATGACGCGATGGTCGAGCGTTTACGCGCCCTCCAGCGCGTTGATCGCCGCGTGCACCCGCGCCTCGATCGCCTCGCGCGACAGGCCCGGCGGGATCGGCGCGCCGAAGCGGAACGTCACGATGCCCGCGCGCTTGGCCCCTTTTTTCGGCCATACCCGCCCCGAATCGATCGCGATCGGCACCACCGGCAGATCGAGCGCGCGATAAAGCCCGGCGAAGCCCGAACGGAGCGGCGGCGTCGCGCCGGCCGGCACGCGCGTCCCTTCCGGGAATATCAGCACCGAACGCCCCGCCGCCTTGGCCGCCTTGGCATTCGCCATCATCGCGCGCAGCGCCTTGGCCGAGGCCTCGCGATCGACCACGATCGCGCCATAGCGCCGCGCCGCGCGCCCCCACAGCGGGATCGCCATCAGCTCCTGCTTGAGCACCACCACCGGATCGACCAGTTCCAGCGCGAGTTCGAACGTTTCGTAAAAGGCCTGATGCTTGGCGGCGAACAGATATTGGCCCGGCGGCGGCCGCCCCTCGAACCGGCTGCGGATGCCGAGCAGCCAGCGGCAGCACCAGCGGTGGAAACGGCACCAGCCATGGACGTTGCCGAGCAACGCCGCGCGCGACAGCCGCATCGTTAGCGGCGTCGCGAGCACATAGGGCACCGAGCCCAGATAGAAGATCAGCAGGAACGCCCAAGTCCGCGCGCGCGCGATCATGCCCCCCACCCCAGCCAAATCGCCGCGCGGCGCAGCAGGAATTTGTTATATTCGGCGAGCAGCAGCGGCGCCTTGGGATGGCCGGGCACGCCATCGCCCAGCACCTCGATCCCGGTGTCGCCGAGTGCTGCTTCCAGCTCCATCTTGGCGCGGCGCAAATGCCAGTCGGACGTCACCAGCCGCACGCTCTTATAGCCATGCGCGCGCAGCCAGGCGCTCGTCTCGTCGGCGTTGGAACGCGTGTCCACCGCTTCATGCCCCAGATCGACGCAACAGGCGAACAGCGCGGGCGAGGCGCGGTTGCTGAGCGCCAGGTCGATCGGGCGCACCGCCGTGCCCACGCCCGTCACCAACAGCCGCTTCGCCGCGCCGGCCCTCAGCAGATCGAGCCCGCGGTCGATCCGCCCGGCACCGCCCGTCAGCACCACGATCGCATCGGTGCGGCGATCGTCGGCGGCGCCGGGCAGCGCGAGCATGAACCAGCCGAACCCCAAGGTCCAGGCGAGCGCCACCAGCGCGATCAGCCGGCGGATCACGGCGTGCGCCCCAGCACGCGTTCGACCGCGAGCCGGGCGGCCAGCGTCGCGAGGAGCGCGAACAGGATCGGCAGCGCGATCAGCACCATCCAATCGCGCAAGCCGAAGCGCACGCCGCTCACCAATTCGGCGCCGAGCCCGGCGATCTCGCCGCCGATCAGCGCGATCAGCGCGAGCGCGAGCACGGCGCCCGCGATCCCGCCATAAAGCGTCTCGAGCGCGATGCGGCGCTGGAAGAGGCGCGCGATCTGGGCATCGGTCGTCCCCAGCAGATGGAGCATCGCGATCGTCTCGCGATGCGCGTCGAGCCCCGCGCGCGCGGCGAGCACGACGACGGTCGCCGCCGCCGCCGCCATCACCAGCACTAGTGCTCCGGCGAGCGCGATCATCGTGCGCATGAAGCGCGCGACCGGCGACATCCAAGCCTCGTAACGATCGATCCGCGCGCCCGGCGCGACCTGGCGGATCGCGACGCTCACCCGCGTGAGCCCGGCGGGGCTCGCGAGCTGGACGTCGATCATCGCCGGGATCGGCAGATCGGGGTCGGCGCCGTCCACGCCCAGCCAGGGGCGGAGCAGCCGCGCGAGTTCGGCGCGATCGACCGGGCGCGCGGCGCTCACCTCGGGCAGCGCGCGCACCGCCGCGAGCACGCGGCCCGCGAGCGCCTCGCGCGCCGCCGCATCGGCCTCGACGATCTGGACGGTGAGCTTGCCCGCGAGCTGGCGATCGAGCGTCTGCGCCGCCGCCAGCGCGCCGAGCCCGAAAGCGGCGGCGAGCACCGTCAGGAACAGCATCACCGCCATGATCCAGCGCAAGGTGCGCGTCTCGCCCGCGCTATCGAGCAGCGCGCGGTCGGCGGCGGTCGCGATCAGGCGCAGCTTCATCGCCGCGCCTCGCCCGGCGGCGGGAAACGCAGCGAGCCGGTGGGATCGAGCAGCCGCCCGCGCTCCAGCCGCATCATATGCGCGCCCGCGATCCGCCCGAGCAGCTGGAAGTCGTGCGTCGCGACCACCACCGTCGTGCCGAGCCGATTGAGGCTGTCGAACAAATGCAGCAGCCGCTCGGCCATATCGGGATCGACATTGCCGGTGGGCTCGTCGGCGACCAGGATATCGGGCCGCCCGATCACCGCGCGCGCGATCGCGACGCGCTGCTGCTCGCCGCCCGAAAGCGTCGGCGGGCGAGCCTCGGCGCGCTCGGCGAGGCCGACCCAGGCGAGCATTTCCTTCACCGGCGCGGCGATATCGGCCTCGGGCACGCCCGCGACGCGCAACGGGAGCGCGATATTGTCGAACGCGCTCAGATGCGGGATCAGCCGGAAATCCTGGAACACCACCCCGATCCGCCGCCGAAAGCCCGGCAGGCGCGCGCGGGGGAGCGCGGCGATGTCCTCGTCGAACAGCCGGATCGCGCCGCGCGTCGGGCGCTGGGCGAGGTAGAGCAATTTGAGCAACGAGGTCTTGCTCGCGCCCGAGGCGCCGGTGAGGAAATAAAAGGCGCCGCGCGCGAGCGTGAAGCTGATGTCGCTCAACGTCTCTTCGCCGGTGCCGTAGCGCAGCCCCACATTCTCGAACTGCACGATATTCGCCATGCCGGCGCCGCAAGCCCCTTGCCAAAAATCATCCGAGCCATCGCACGCGGCGCCGCGCGGCTCAAGCGCGCGAGCCTTGCCAGCGCCGGGCGCGCGTGCGATTATTAAACATTGGGTAACAATGGCGTTCCCGCTTAGCCTGTGAAGCGCGGCTCATGATCCTCGAATGTAGCGAGTGCCAGACGCGTTATCTCGTCCCCGACAGCGCGATCGGGCCCGAGGGGCGCACGGTGCGCTGTGCCAATTGCAAGCATAGCTGGTTTCAAGAGGGGGTGAGCGCGGCCGCGCTCGCCGCGAGCGCGGGGGCGATCGCGCCGCCGGCGGTGGACGCGGCGCCGATGCCCGAGCCGGCCGAGCCGCCGGTCGCGAGCGTCGCCGAGGAGATGGCCGAGCCGCGCGGCGATGACGGCGCCGATTATGACGCGTTCGGCTATCAGCCGCCGTTCCGCCCGCGCCGCAATCCGGCGCGGCGCTATACGATCGCGGCGGTCGCGACCTCGCTGGTGCTCGTCGCCGGGATCGCGGCGCTGAGCGCGACCGGCACCCAAGGCCTTGCCGCGCAATTGGGGCTCGCCGCGCCGAGCACCACGCCGCTGATCGTCCAGGCCGATCCGGTCCGCCGCGAGGCGCAGCGCAACGGTTCCGAATTGTTCGCGGTGAGCGGGCGCGTGGTCAATCCGTCCGACCGGCCGCAGCGCGTGCCCGATATTCTCGCCGAGCTGCGCGATTCGCACCGCCGCGTGGTGTTCAGCTGGACGATCGAGCCCGAGCAACGGCTGCTCCGCCCCGGCGCCAGCCTGCGCTTCAACAGCGCCCAGCTCGACGTGCCGAGCAATTCGCGCGACTTGCGCTTCAGCTTCGCGCGCCCGCGCGTCGGCTGAGTTACCGCTTGTGCCCCGCGCGCGCTTTTGCTAGGCGCGCGCCTCTACCGGCTCGGGCGCCCTTGGCCCCGCAGCAAGGCACGTGCGGTCGTGGCGGAACTGGTAGACGCGCAACGTTGAGGTCGTTGTGTCCGAAAGGACGTGGAAGTTCGAGTCTTCTCGACCGCACCAG
>LWDJ01000031.1 GCA_002083435.1 Proteobacteria bacterium SG_bin6
CTACACGCTGGCCGAAGCCGCCGCCGCCGAGCGCGACGCCGCGCGCAAGGCGGCGCAGGAGGAAGCCGCGCTCGCCGCGCAGGTCGAGCAGGCCCGCGCCGATATCGCCGCCGCGCAGGCCCGGATCGCGCTGCTTCGCGACCGGCTGCGCGAGCAGCGCCAGGCGATCGCCGAGCGCCAGGGGCCGATCGTACGGCTGATCGCTGCGCTGCAATCGCTTGCTGGTCGCCCGACCGTGGTTAGTCTCGTGCAGCCGGGCACGGTCGAGGATCTGGTGCATGTCCGCGCGGTGCTCGGCTCGGTCGCGCCGGTGGTGCGCGCGCGCACCGCGGCGCTGCGCGAGCAACTCGCGCGCACCCGCACGCTCGAGGCGGGCGAGGCGGTCGCCGTCCGCGCGCTCGCCGACAGCCGCGCCCGGCTGGAAACGCGGCGGCTCGCGCTGGTGGAGCTTGAGGCCGAGCACCGGCTGAAGTCGCGCGCGCTCGGCCGTGCCGCGCTCGGCGAGTCGGACCGCGCGATCGCGCTGGGCGAGGCGGCGCGCGATCTGGTCGACCAGATGAGCGACGATCGGCGCAGCGCCGCGGCCGCCGCCAGCCTCGCCGCGCTCGGCGAGCCGCTGCCCCGCCCCGAGAGCAAGGCTGAACAGCTGTGGCCGGGGGGCGCACCGTATCGCCTGCCGGTGGCGGGGCAAGTGGTGGCGGGGCTCGGCGAGCTCGCCGATTCGGGTGCGCGCGCGCGAGGAATCACGCTGCAAGTCGCGCCCGGTGCGCGCGTCGTCGCGCCGGCGGCGGGGCGGGTGCGCTTCGTCGGCACCTTTCGCAGCTATGGCCTGGTCGTGATCCTCGATCATGGCGGCGGCTGGAGCACGTTGATTGCCGGGCTCGGCGCCACCGGAACGCAACCGGGCGATCGGCTGGCCCAAGGCGCCGCGCTCGGCACCGCGCCCACCGCCGGTACGGCGCAAGTGACGATCGAACTGCGCCGCCGCGACCGGCCGGTCGATTTCACGCGGCTCCTGGGGTGAAGCACTTCGCGTCCGCCATTCCCCATTTCTTCACGGGCGAAGCCGCGCTACAACCGGCCAAACGGCGTAATGAAAGTGCCTTATGTCCCGTGTCCTGCTGCAAGCCACCGCGACCGTCGCCGCGCTGGCGCTCATCCCCGTCACCACCGGCGCGCTCGCCCAGGTGGAGACCGACAGCTACCGTGAACTCGACCAGTTCATGGACGTCTACAATCTCGTCAAAGCCAAATATGTCGATCCGGTCGACAACAAGGTGCTGGTGAAGGGGGCGATCGAGGGGATGCTCGCAGCTCTCGATCCGCACAGCAGCTACGAGGACGGCGCCGATTACGAAAATCTGCGCATCCAGACCGAGGGCAATTATGGCGGGCTCGGCCTGTCGATCACGATGGAAGACGGGATCGTCAAGGTCGTCACCCCGCAAAAGGACACACCCGCTTGGCGCGCCGGGGTGAAATCCGGCGATTATATCACCCATGTCGACGGCAAGTTCGTCTATGGGCTGACCCGCGACGAAGCAGTCGCGCAAATGCGCGGCAAGCCCGGCACCAAAGTCACGATCACGGTGGTGCGCAAGGGGCTCGACAAGCCTATCCAGGTGACGCTCACGCGCGAGGTCATCACTCTGAAGCCGGTCAATTGGGAAGTGAAGGGCGAGATCGGGGTGATCAACATCACCACTTTCTCCGATGGCACCGGCCGCTATGTCCGCGATGCGGTGGCGGGCATCAAGAAGCAGCTAGGACGCGATCCGCTCGGCTATGTGATCGACCTGCGCGACAATGGCGGCGGGCTGCTCAACGAAGCGGTCTCGGTCGCCGATGTGTTCCTCGATCACGGCGAGATCGTCTCGCAGCGCGGGCGCGACAAGCTCGACATCCAGCGCTACGCCGCCACCCCGGGCGACGCGACCGGCGGCGCGCCGCTGGTCGTGCTGGTGAATGCCGGCACCGCGAGCGCCTCGGAGATCGTTGCCGGCGCGCTTCAGGACCATCACCGCGCGGTGATCCAGGGCGAGCGCAGCTTCGGCAAGGGGTCGGTCCAGTCGCTGCTGCCGCTGGGGCCCAAGACCGATGTCCGGCTGACGACCGCGCGCTACTACACCCCCTCGGGCCGATCGGTGCAGGAAGGCGGGATCGACCCCGATCTGCCGGTGCCGCAGCTTTCGGATGCCGATTACAAGAACCGCCCGGTGGTGCGCGAGGACGATCTGCGCCGCCACCTGCTCAACACCGCCAAGGTCGACAACAAGCTGATCGAGGATGACGGCAAGCCCGATCCGCGCTTCGCCGAGACGCCCGATGCGCTGAAGGCGAAGAATATCGACGATTATCAGCTTTATTACGCGCTGCAGACGCTCGCCCGGCTCGGCGGACCGACCCAGGTGGCGATGATCGCCAAGCTAGGCACGCCCAATCCCGGCCGCGCCGAACTCGCGCCGCCCGCCAATCCGGTGAAGGTCGAGCCCGGCCCCGGAGCGGCGCCGAACAAGTGAGCCGCGTGATCACGGCCCGTTCGCTCGCGCTCGCGGTGCCCGCCGCGCTGATGGCCGGCGCGCTCGGCGCGCAGTTTATCGGCGGGCTTTACCCGTGCGAGATGTGCCACTGGCAGCGCTGGCCGCATTATGCGGCGATCACGCTGGCGCTGCTGGCATTCGTCGCCCCGCGCCCGGCGCGCGGCGTGCTCGTCGCGCTCGCGGCCTTCGCGATCCTAACGAGCGGGGCGATCGGCGTTTTCCATGCCGGGGTCGAATATCATTGGTGGCAGGGCATCACCCCCTGTTCGCGCGTGGCAAGCCACGGCGGCGACGCGCTGAGCGAGATCCTGAACGCGCCAATCGTGCGTTGCGACGCGCCACAGTGGACGCTTGGCCCAATTTCGCTCGCGGGGTTCAACGCGCTCTTTTCGCTTGCCGGCGGGGCCACCATATTGGCACTGCTCGCGAAAGGGAGGCAGGCATGAGCTGGAAGCCGGGCGACGCCAAGCGGCGGATCGATGCGATGATCCGCGTCGATCAGGCGGGCGAATATGGCGCAACGCGCATCTATGCCGGGCAGCTCGCGGTGATGGGCGATCGCGGCCAGGCCGCGCGCGAGATCGCCGGGATGGCGCACCAGGAAGCACGGCACCGTCAATTCTTCGATCGCATGATCGCCGAACGCGGGGTGCGGCCAACCGCGCTCCAGCCGTTCTGGAACGTCGCGGGCTTCGCGCTGGGCGCGGTGACGGCGGCGCTGGGCCCGGAGGCGGCGATGGCCTGCACCGCCGCGATCGAGACCGAGATCGACAAACATTATGCCGAACAGCTCGCGCAGCTGGGCGATGACGACCCCGAGCTGGCCGACGCGATCCGCGAATTCCAGGCCGAGGAGGTCGAGCACCGCGACACCGCGCTCGCCGCAGGCGCGGAACGGGCGCCGGCCTATCCCATTCTATCGGGATTGATCCGGCTCGGCTGCCGGGTCGCGATCGAGGCGTCGAAACGGATTTGAAGCGCGGTCTGCGCGAAGGAGCGGTTATGAAGAAGCTTGCTGTCCTTGCCCTGCTGCTCGCGCCGGCGATCGCCGCGGCGCAGACCAACGGCCCGACCCTGCCGGTCACCCCGCGCCCGAGCGCCAGCCAGGGCTCGACGCCCGACGCGCCGATCAATGGCGTCACCTATCTTTATGGTGAGCAGAAATGCCCGGTCGACGCCAATGGCAACGAAGTTACCGTATGCGTGCGGCTGAACGCCAGCGAGCAGTTCCGCATTCCGAAGAACCTGCGCGAAGGCTCGATCAAGCCTGAATATGAGGCTTGGGCGGCGCGCAGCCGCGACGTGGTCGATCAGGGGCAAGTCGGGATCGGCAGCTGCTCGGCGGTGGGCGCCGGCGGCATCATCGGCTGCGCCAACCAGCAGTTCGTCCGCGCGCGGAAGGAGAACAAGGAACGCGCCGCCGAGCAATCGCGCGAGGAAGCGGCGATCACGCCGAACTGAGCGTTTGCCTTGGTGCTTTAGCGCACCGTGAACGGCGCGTCCCGCTCGACTTCGCCTGCCAGCGAACATATATCGAACGAATGGCGCAGCTCAGTACCCGGGAAAAGCTCGAGATTCTGGCGGACGCCGCCAAATATGACGCGAGCTGCGCCTCCTCCGGTACCGCCAAGCGCCACTCGCGCGACGGCAAGGGACTGGGATCGACCGAGGGCATGGGTATCTGCCATGCCTACGCGCCGGATGGGCGCTGCATCAGCCTGCTGAAGATATTGCTGACCAACAGCTGCATTTTCGATTGCCATTATTGCATCAATCGCAAAAGCTCGAACGTTCGCCGGGCGCGGTTCACGGCGCAGGAAGTGGTGCAGCTGACACTCGCTTTTTATAAGCGCAATTATATCGAAGGGCTGTTTCTTAGCTCCGGTATCATACGCTCTTCGAACTATACGATGGAACAGCTGGTCGAGGTCGCCCGGTCACTGCGCGAGAATCATGACTTTCGCGGCTACATCCACCTCAAGACCATTCCCGATGCTGACTCCGAGCTGATCCGCCAGGCCGGGCTTTATGCGGATCGCGTGTCGATCAATGTCGAGCTGCCAACCATTGCCGGCCTCGCCAGGCTCGCGCCCGACAAATCGGCTTCGCGCATCGAAGGTGCGATGGCGGGGATGAAAGCGGCGATCGTCGAGACCAAGGACGCAAAGAAGCGCTTCAAATCAGCGCCGCGCTTCGCCCCCGCCGGTCAATCGACCCAAATGATCGTCGGCGCGGATGCCGCGACCGATCGCGACATCGTCGTGCGGGCAGCGGGGCTTTATGGCGCGTTCGGCCTGCGCCGCGTCTATTATTCGGCGTTCAGCCCGATCCCCGATGCCTCCGCCGTGCTGCCGCTCCAGCGCCCGCCCTTGATGCGCGAACATAGGCTTTATCAGTCCGACTGGCTGATGCGCTTCTACGATTACCGGCCGGACGAGGTGGCCGACGCGGCGGATGCCGCGGGCATGTTGCCGCTCGACATCGACCCCAAGCTCGCCTGGGCACTGAAGCACCGCGCGCTGTTCCCGCTCGACATCAACCGCGCCGATCGCGCGCTGCTGCTGCGCGTACCGGGATTGGGAGTGAAGGCGGTGAACGCGATCCTCGCCGCGCGGCGGTGGCGACGGTTGCGGCTGGAAGATGTCGCGCGGTTAACGGTGTCGGTCACGAAGCTCCGCCCGTTCATCGTCGCCGAGGATTGGCACCCCGGCGCACTCACCGATCGCGCCGAGCTGAAGCCGCTGGTCGCGCCAAAGGCGGCGCAGCTCGAACTGTTCGGCTGATGCGCACCGCTCATTTCTTAGCACCTGACGACTTCGACGGCTGGCGCCACGCGGCGCGCGCGCTTGCGATCGAACGGGTGCCGCCGGGCGAGGTGGTGTGGCAGATCGAAGGCGCCCCCGCCGATCTGTTCGCGGGCGAAGCACAAGCGCATGAGGTGCCGGCGGGCGCCAACCTCACCGTGCCGCGCGGCTTCATCGATCTGGCTCAGAACGCGATCCTTCACCGTGATCCCGAACGCTTCGGCCTACTTTATGCGCTGCTGTTGCGCCTGCAGGACAATAGCAAGCTGCTCGAGGACCGCGCCGATCCGCAGGTGCGTCGCGCGGAGGAACTTGCCAAGGCGGTTCGGCGCGACATCCACAAGATGCGCGCTTTCCTGCGCTTCCGCGAAGTAGCCGAGGGCGAGGAGACTCGCTTCGTCGCCTGGTTCGAGCCCGAGCATCATATCGTCCGCGCCAACGCCCGCTTCTTCGTCAATCGCTTCGCCGCGCTTGCCTGGTCGATCCTGACGCCGGCGCTCTCGCTTCACTGGGACGGGGCTCTGCGCGAAGGCCCGGGTGCGGAGCGAGGCGATGCGCCGCAGGACGATCCGGTCGAGGCGCTATGGGCCAGCTATTACGCCAGCATCTTCAACCCCGCCCGCGTGAAGATCGGCGCGATGCTGAAGGAGATGCCCAAGAAATACTGGAAAAACATGCCCGAAACCGCGTTGGTGCCGCAGTTGATCGCGGGCGCGCAGGCGCGGGAGGCAAGAATGATCGAGGCGGCGCGCGCTCAGCCGGGCGACAATCTGCAAGCAGCGTGGGAGGCGTTGCGCGACGAGGGCAAGGGCTGCACTCGCTGCCCGCTTTACAAGCCCGCGACGCAGATGGTGTTCGGCGAAGGGCCAGTAGATGCACCGCTGATGTTCGTCGGCGAGCAGCCGGGCGACCAAGAAGATCTCGCCGGCCGCCCCTTTGTCGGCCCGGCCGGGCAATTGTTCGACCGCGCGCTGGGCGAGGCCGGGGTCGACCGGGCGCGCGCCTATGTCACCAATGCGGTCAAGCACTTCAAGTTCGAGCCACGCGGCAAGCGGCGCATCCACGCCAAGGCCGACACCGGCGAGATTGACGCCTGTCGCTGGTGGATCGAGCAGGAACGGCTGCTGCTGCGCCCCAAGGTGACGGTGATGCTCGGCGCGACCGCAGCGCGGTCACTGCTCGGCCGCGCGGTGACGATCGGGCGCGAGCGCGGGCGCGCGTTCGAACTCGCCGAGGGGGGCACCGGCTGGATCACGGTCCACCCCAGCTTCCTGCTGCGAATCGAGGAACAATCGCGGGCCGAGGAGGAATATGCCCGGTTCGTCGCGGATTTGCGGGCGGCGGCGGCGCTGGCCGGGTGAGGCGGCCACGATGCCCTGGCGTTACTTCCCCCCAGACCGCCGGGTGAGCGCGGCGACGCAGCTCGCGCGGTCGATCGGCGCGCCATCGGGCTGGCGCGCGTCGACATGCGTCACCACGCTCGTGCTACCCTTGGGATAGAGATAGGCGTCGAGCACGCAGATAGGGCCAGCAAATTGCAGCTTGCGCCCTGGCCCCTCCGTCACATCGGCATCGGGCTTACCGAATAGCGCGGTGAGCTGGGGGGCGGTCGAGCCCAGCACGCGTTCGAGCCCGGCGCGGCTCACCGTCGGCAGCGGAACGGGCGCCGCGCGCTGCGGCGCGGGGGGCGGCACCACGGCGGTCGCGCAGCCGCCGAGCAACAGCATCACCGGTAAAATCCGCATCGCACACCCCGTTGCGCCATCGTCCACGCCCCATTAGGCGAACGCAGCGCCTTTAGGGAGAATTAAGTGAGCCAAGCCACCTTTGACGTGGTCGCGATCGGCAACGCGATCGTCGACATTCTCGCCCATGCCGACGACGCCTTCATCGCCCAGGAAGGCATGACCAAGGGATCGATGCAGCTCGTCTTCTCTCCCGTCGAGGCGGACGCGCTGTATGCGAAGATGGGCCCGGGGATCGAGGCGAGCGGGGGTTCGGCGGCGAACACGGTGGCCGGCATCGCCGCGCTAGGCGGCAAATGCGGCTTTATCGGCCAGGTCGCCGACGATCAGCTCGGCCAGGTGTTCGCCCACGACATCCGCTCGATCGGCGTGGCGTTCGACACCCCCGCGCGCGCCGGCGAACCGGCGACCGCGCGCTGCCTGATCTTCGTGACGCCCGATGGCCAGCGGACGATGAACACCTTCCTCGGCGCCTCGCAGTTCCTGCCGGCCGTGGCGCTCAACCGCGCGCTGATCGAGCAAGGCGCGATCCTGTACCTCGAAGGCTATCTGTGGGCCCCCGAGGAGCCACGCGCGGCGATGCGCGCCGCGATCGAGATCGCGCGCGGTGCCGGGCGGCGGGTGGCGTTCACCTTGTCCGACGTGTTCTGCATCAGCCGCCATGGCGGCGATTTCCGCGCATTGTTGCGCGACGGGCTGGTCGACATTCTGTTCGCCAACGAGAACGAACTGCTCGCGCTGGCGGAGATGGAAGATTTCGAGGCCGCGCTCGCCGCGATCGCGCCATTGGTGCCGACGCTGGTCGTCACGCGCTCGGAAAAGGGCGCGCTCGCGATCACCCGGGGCGAAAGCGCGGTGGTCGCCGCCGAGCCGATCGAGCGGGTGGTCGATACGACCGGCGCGGGCGATCTGTTCGCCGCCGGCTTCCTGCATGGCCAGGCGCGCGGGATGTCGCTCGAACAATCGCTGCGGCTGGGCGCGATTTGCGCGGCGGAGATCATCAGCCATGTCGGCGCGCGGCCGCAGGTCGATCTGAAGGCTTTGGCGGCGGAAAAGCTGGGCGCGGCGGTTTAGGGTTTCACGCCAAGCCGCGGCGGCGCCCAGCGTCTTCGCGGCTTGGCACTGGGCTAAAACCGCATCTCCTCATAAACCCGCGCGACATCGCCGCCCCAGGCGCCCTCATAGCGCTCCAGCAACAGTTCCGCCGGCACCGTCCCCCGCCGGACGATCTCGCGCAGTGGATCGAGAAAGCCGGTCTCGTCGCTCCCGCCCGCGTCGTGCCGCGCGCGTGCCGCAAGCCCGGCATGGGCGATGTCGAGCACTTCGCCGGCGATGTCGCGCAGCCGCCCGCCGCCGGGTAGCGGTGCGTCGAGGCCCAGCTTGGGCACGCTCGCGCGCAAATCCTCGCGCCCGGCCATGTCCCAGCCCTTCACCAGATCCCACGCGGCATCCAGCGCGCCCTGATCGTAGAGCAGCCCCACCCATAAAGCCGGCAGCGCGCAGATTCGCCCCCATGGCCCGCCATCGGCGCCGCGCATCTCCAGGAACGACTTGAGCCGCACCTCGGGGAAGGCGGTCGAGAGGTGATCGGACCAGTCATCGACGGTCGGTTTCTCGCCCGGCAGCGCGGGGAGGCGACCGTCGAGGAAGTCGCGGAACGATTGCCCCGCCGCGTCGATATAGCGCCCATCGCGATAGACGAAGTACATCGGCACATCGAGCGCGTAATCGGCATAGCGCTCATAGCCGAAGCCGTCTTCGAATACGAAAGGCAGCATCCCCGTGCGCGCCGGATCGGTGTCCGACCAGATATGGCTGCGATAGCTCAGATAGCCGTTGGGCTTGCCTTCGGTGAAGGGCGAATTGGCGAACAAAGCCGTCGCAAGCGGCTGGAGGGCCAAGCCGACGCGGAACTTCTGCGCCATGTCGGCTTCGCTTTGATAATCGAGATTCACCTGGATCGTGCAGGTGCGCAGCATCATGTCGAGCCCGAGGCTGCCGACGCGCGGCATGTGGCGCAGCATGATCGCATAGCGCCCCTTGGGCATGATCGGCAGGTCGGCGCGCGCCTTGTCGGGCCACATGCCGAGGCCCAGGAACCCCAGCCCCAGCTCGCCGCCCACGCTCGCCACCTGTTCCAGATGCCGCCCGGTCTCGGCGCAGGTCTGGTGCAGATTGTCGAGCGGCGCGCCCGAAAGCTCGAACTGGCCGGCGGGCTCCAGGCTGATCGACCCATCCGCGCCGGACAGGGCGATCACATGCTCGCCCTCCATCACCGGCTGCCAGCCGAAGCGCGTGAGCCCCATCAGCAGGTCGCGGATGCCGCCCGGCTCGTCATAGCTCGGCGCGTGGTGGTCGCTCAGCCGATAGACGAATTTCTCATGCTCGGTGCCGATGCGCCAACGCGCCGGCGGCTTTTCGCCCTTGGCGAAGGTCGCGATCAGCTGGTCGCGGTGCTCGATTACCGCCGATTGCTTATCCGTTACGGTCTTCGTGCTCATGGGGCGTGCGTTTAGCCTCCGCGTCGGCACGACGCTAGAGGGGTTCCGGCGCCGCCGCTATCTGGTAAGGCGCGGTCAATGGCCACCGAAACCCCGCTCGATCGCCTGAAGGCCGTGCTCGGCGGCACCGCCCGCGCGCTCGCCGATGAGCCCGAACTCGATCTCGCTTATACCGCCGACGCGCCCAGCCAATCGGGCAAGCATCTGAAGATTCCGATGCCCGCGCGCAGCCTGCCGCCCGAGCAGGTGGCTGAGGCTCGCGGCTTCGCCGATGGCTTCGCGCTTAGGCTCAAGCATCACGACCAGGCGCTCCACCTGAAGGGCGCGCCCACCGAAGCGCTCGCCCGCGCGGTGTTCGACGCGGTGGAGACGGCGCGGGTCGAGGCGCTCGGCGCGCGCGGCTATCGCGGCATCGGCGACAATCTGGAGACCGCGCTGCTCGCCCGGCTGAAGAGCGACCCGATCACCCGCGCCCGCACCCGCGACGAGGTGCCGCTCTCGACCGCGGTCGCGCTGCTCGCCCGCGAGCGGCTGGCTGGTCGCCCTTCCCCCGCGCTCGCCGCGCCCGGCATGGCGCTGGTGCGCGAATGGATCGAGGGGAAGGCGGGCGTCGATCTCGACGCGCTGGCGCTCGCGATCGACGATCAGGCCGCCTTCGCCAAGCTCTCCATGAAATTGCTCGAAGACCTCGAACTCGTCGAAGGCGATCTCGCCCCCGACGACGCCGAGGAAGGCGGCAGTGACGATGAGGGCCAGGAAGAGCAGGAGCAGGACGAAGGCGACCAGAGCGACGACGCCGGCGACCAGGGCCAGGGCGAAATCGAGCAGCGCAGCCAGCAGGCCGAGGGCGACGACGCCCAGGGCGAAGCCCAGGCCCAGCAGGACGATAGTTTCGACGACGCCGATGGCGAGCCCGGCGACGAGGGCGAGGACGGCATGATGCCGGTGCGCGCCAATCGCTCCCCCGCCGACCTGACGCCGCAATTCGAATACAAGGCGTGGAGCACCGGGTTCGACGAGCAGGTGAGCGCGACCGAATTGTGCGACGCCGACGAGCTGGTGCGGCTGCGCGCCTATCTCGATCAGCAGCTGGTCCATCTGCAGGGCGCGGTGACCAAGCTCGCCAACCGGCTACAGCGGCGCTTGATGGCGCAGCAGAGCCGCAGCTGGGATTTCGACCAGGAGGAGGGCCTGCTCGACGCCGCGCGCCTCGCCCGGGTTGTCGCCAGCCCCACCCATTCGCTCAGCTACAAGATCGAGCGCGATACCGAGTTCAAGGACACCGTCGTCACCCTGTTGATCGACAATTCGGGGTCGATGCGCGGGCGGCCGATCTCGATCGCGGCAATCAGCGCCGATATCCTCGCGCGCACGCTGGAGCGCTGCGGGGTGAAGACCGAGATTCTAGGCTTCACCACCCGCGCCTGGAAAGGCGGGCAAGCGCGTGAGGACTGGCTGAACGCCGGGCGCCCGCCACAGCCGGGCCGGCTTAACGATCTGCGCCACATCATCTACAAGCAGGCTGACGAACCGTGGCGCCGCGCCAAGCCCAATCTTGGCTTGATGATGCGCGAGGGGCTGCTGAAGGAGAATATCGACGGCGAGGCTTTGCTCTGGGCGCATGCCCGGCTGATCGCCCGCCCCGAGGACCGGCGTATCCTGATGGTGATCTCGGACGGCGCGCCGGTGGACGACTCCACTTTATCGGTGAACAGCGGTTCCTACCTGGAACGCCATCTGCGCCAGGTGATCGGCTGGATCGAGGCGAAATCCCCGGTCGAACTGATCGCGATCGGCATCGGCCATGATGTGACCCGCTATTACGCGCGGGCGGTGACGATCATGGACGCCGAGCAATTGGGGGGCACGATGATCGAACAGCTGGCCAGCCTGTTCGACACGCCGGGGCGGTGAGCCCAATCACCTCGCCCCCCGGCGGCTTTATCGGCCCGGTGAAGCGCTCGGTCACCATCGCCGGGCACCCCACCTCGATCAGCCTGGAGCCCGTGTTCTGGGCGGCGCTCGAAGCGGCGGCTGCTGCGCGCGCGCTGCCGCTTTCGGCGCTCATCGCGGCCATTGATGCACTGCGCATTCAGGCGCCTGCGCCGCCCAACCTTGCCAGCGCGCTTCGGAGCTGGCTTTTGACAAATCCGCCACAAAGCTGCGATTGACTCGCAATAGCGTTGACACTGCGAACGCCTCGCAATAGCACGGCTCCCACAGGAGGCTCTGTTGCGACTCATTCTCATTACCGCCAGCCCGCTCGCGCTGATCGCCGGCGCCGCTCATGCCGCGCCGCCGCTCGACACACCCGAGGCGCCCGGCGATGAAGTGGTCGTCACCGGCCAGCGGCTCGGCTATGGCACCGAGGAGACGAGCACCGCCACGCGCACCCCCGTCAAGCTGCTCGATCTGCCGCAATCGGTTACCGCGATCAGCCGCGAGCAGATCGACGATCAGGCGGTCCGCACCATCGGCGAGGCGCTGCGCCAGGTGCCCGGCGCGATCGCCGCGCAAGGTGAGGGCAATCGCGATCAGATCGTGCTGCGCGGGCAAAATACCACCGCCGATTTCTTCATCGATAATCTGCGCGACGATGTGCAATATTATCGCCCGGTCTATAATCTCGAGCGGCTGGAAGTACTGCGCGGGCCAAACGCCATGATCTTCGGACGCGGCGGGGGTGGCGGGGTGGTCAACCGTGTCACCAAGACGCCGTTCGACGGCTTCGGCCTGGGCGCGACCGCGTCCGCCGACAGCTTCGGCGCCTGGTATCTCGACGGCGACCTGAACCTGGCCGTCGCCCCCGGGATCGCCGCGCGGGTGAACGCGGTGCATGAGGAAGTCGCCAATCACCGCAATCTGTATGGCGGCAACATCAGCGCGGTGAACCCGGTCGTCCGCTTCGCGCTCGACGATCGCACGAGCGTCACCATCGGCTACGAATATCAGGCCGATCGCCGCGTGGTCGATCGCGGCGTGCCCTCGCAGAATGGGCGGCCAGTGAACGGTTTTCGCGACACCTTTTTCGGCGTCCCCGGCTTCAACCGCACCGCCTTCACCGCGAACGTGCTGCGGGTGACGGCGACCCACCGCTTCTCCGATAACCTCCAGATCACCGGGAGACTGCTCTACGGCGAGTATGACAAATTCTACCGCAACGCCTTCCCGTCCGCGCCAGTGACGGCGGCGGGGCTGGTGCCGATCCAGGCCTATGAGGATTTCAACAACCGCCGCAATCTGTTCAGCCAGACCGATCTCGTCTGGCGGGTGACGACCGGCCCGATCGCCCACACGGTGCTGGCCGGCGCCGAGTTCGGCGATCAGCGCGGCGACAATGGCCGCTTCAACGGCTTTTTCGATGGCCAGCCGGGCGCGAGTGCCGATGCGCTGACGCTGCCGGTGCGCCTCAGCGACCCCATCGTGATCCCCGCCCCGATCCTGCGTGCCGGCACCGGCCAGCGCGCGGTGCGCTATCAATCGACGATCTTCGCCGGCTATGCGCAGGATCAGCTGAGATGGGGACCGATCGAGCTGCTGCTCGGGCTGCGGTACGACAGTTTCACGCTGAACGCGCTCAATCGCCTGAACGGACAGACATTGGTGCGCACCGATGGGCTCTGGTCGCCGCGCGTCGGGCTGGTCGGGCACCCAACCAACAATGTGTCGCTCTATTTCAGCTATGCGCGCAGCTATTTGCCACAATCGGGCGACCAGTTCACCACGCTTGACGTGACGAGCGCGGCGCTGATCCCCGAACGCTTCGACAATTACGAAGTCGGCGCCAAATGGGAGCCGCGCGCGGGGCTGCTGCTCGCCGCGAGCCTCTATCAGCTGGAGCGCACCAACACGCGCGCCCCCGGCCCGACTCCGGGGACGACGGTCCTCACCGGCGCCCAGCGCAGTCGCGGGCTGGAGCTGGAAGCGCGCGGGCAGATCACCAAGGCGTGGAACCTCAGCCTCGCTTACGCCCTTACCGAGGCGGTGATCACCGAAACCACCACCGCTGCCCCCGCTGGCCGCCGGGTGCCGCTGGTGCCGCGCCACACCTTTTCCGCCTTCACCCGCTATGACGTGACGCCGCGCTTCGGCGTGGGCGGCGGGGTGAGCTATTTCTCGGACCGGGCGACATCGATCTCGAACGCGGTGACGCTGCCCGCCTACACGCGCGTGGATGCGGCGCTTTACTACAAGCTCACCAAGAACATCGAAGCGCAGGTGAACATCGAGAACCTGTTCGACGCGGGCTATTTCCCGACCGCGCACACCGACAACAACATCTCGACCGGGGCGCCGATCAACGCGCGGGCGACGCTGCGGGTGCGGCTATAGGGACGTTGCGCTGAGCTTCGACCCACCCCAACCCCTCCCTTGCAGGGAGGGGCCCTGCCTTACCCCACGCCCCCGCTGAAACGGAGATGCTGCGCGCCGCGACTCACACCCCTCCCTGTAAGGGAGGGGCCGGGGGTGGGTCGAAGCAGCGTGCGTCCCGGCCTACCGCCCGAGCAGCACCCGCGCCTGCCCCGCGATTTGAGCGAGCATCGCCGCGTTCGGCGCGGTCGCGCGGCGGGCGCGGTCGACCAGCGCCCGGAACTGCGCGACGCGCGGGGCATGTTCGCCAAGCCAGGCGTCAACCCGCGCCTGCGGGTTGCCCGCGTCACGACCCAGAAACTCGAGCCGGATCTGCTGGAAATCGCGCGCAAGGCCAGCGATCAGCAGCCGCTCCCACGGATCGCTTGAATCGAGCCGCGCGGCCTGGGTTTGCGCCCAATCGAGCCCCAACGCCTCGCCCAGCCGGGTGAAGGCGCGCGTCAAGCCATCGACGGTCACCCCCAACCGTCGGCCGAGATCGGCGAGGCCGACCGCACCGTCGAGCTCGAAAATGCGCACCACCTGGCGCACCAATGCCTCGGGCGCGCCCGCCGCCTGCAGCCGCTGGGCGATCCGCGCGCTCTGGCCGCGGGCTTCGTCTTCCAGCAGCGTCGCGAGCTGGGCTTCGAGCTGCTCGACGCCCGCGCCGATCTGATCGAGCACCGCGCGCGGGCTGCTGCCGGGCGCCGACAGCCGCAGCAAATCGGCGATATGCGAGCGCGTCGCGAGCGCGACTTCGTCGAACAGCGCGATCCGTGCCGCCTCGGGCACCGAGGCCGCCTCGATCTCGGCCCACAACGCAGGCAGCTCGAACAGATGCTCGACCACCACGAACATCGCGGCGATGTCCGAAAGCGCCGCGCCCTCTTCCTCGGCCAACTCGAACGGGTGAAGCACCCCCAGCCGGTTGACGATGCGGTTGGCGAGCTTGGTCGCGACGATTTCACCGCGCAGCCGGTGCGCGTCGATCGCCGCGCCGAATTGCGCGCGCATCGCCGGCGGGAAGGCGGCGAACAGATCGGCGCGGGTCGCGGCATCATTGGCGAGCGGGCTGTGCTCGACCGCCTCCTGCAGCGCGAGCTTGGCAGTCGCGAGCAGCACTGCCAGCTCGGGCCGGGTCAGCCCGCGTCGATCCTGCGCGCGGCGCAACAGATCGTCGTTCGATCCCAGCCCTTCGACAT
Source organism: Proteobacteria bacterium SG_bin6 (assembly GCA_002083435.1). GTDB lineage: Bacteria > Pseudomonadota > Alphaproteobacteria > Sphingomonadales > Sphingomonadaceae > Sphingomonas. The sequence continues at coordinate 15,143 of LWDJ01000031.1, forward strand.
GGCGATCGAGCCGGCCGGCGCTTTCGAAAATCTCGATCAGCCGCACATAGCTCGGCAGCGCCTTCGCCCCGTCATGCTCCATGATCGACAGCGCCAGCGTCTGCAGCCGGTTATCCTCGAGCACGATATGCGCGACATCGTCGGTCATCCCGACGAGCAATTCGTTGCGCGCGTCGAAGCCCAGCCGGCCCTCGATCATCTCGCGGTTCAGGGCGATCTTGATGTTCACTTCATTGTCCGAGCAATCGACGCCCGCCGAATTGTCGATGAAGTCGGTGTTGATCCGCCCGCCGCCGGCGGCGAAGGCGATGCGGCCCGCTTGCGTCACGCCCAGATTGGCGCCCTCGCCGATCGCGACCGCGCGTAGCTCCTCGGCGTTCACGCGCAGCCGGTCGTTGGTGGGATCGCCGACCTGGACGTTGTTCTCGGCCGCCGCCTTTACATAGGTGCCGATGCCGCCAAACCAGATGAGATCGACGGGCGCCTTCAGGATCGCCGAGATGAGCGCCGCCGGATCGAGCTCGGTCGCCGCGATGCCAAGCGCGGCGCGAACCTCGTCCGACAGGCGGATCAGCTTCTCGGTGCGCGCGAACACCCCGCCGCCGGGCGAAATCAGCGCCTTGTCATAATCTGCCCAGCTCGAACGCGGCAACGCGAACAGCCGCGCGCGCTCGTCCCAGCCTTTCGCTGGATCGGGGTTGGGATCGAGGAAGATGTGCCGATGGTCGAACGCCGCAACCAGCCGCAGCGCCTTCGACAGCAACATCCCGTTGCCAAACACGTCGCCCGACATATCGCCGCAGCCGACGACGCGGATGCTGTCGCTCTGCACATCGATGCCACGCTCGGCGAAGTGGCGTTGCACCGAGAGCCAGCCGCCCTTGGCGGTGATGCCCATCGCCTTATGGTCATAGCCTTGGCTGCCACCGCTCGCGAAGGCGTCGCCCAGCCAGAAGCCGCGATCGAGCGCGATCGCGTTCGCCACGTCGCTGAAGGTCGCGGTGCCCTTGTCGGCGGCGACAACGAAATAGGGGTCCTCGCCGTCATGGATGCGCACCCCCTGCGGGTGCACCACCTTGCCCTCGACGATATTGTCGGTCACCGACAGCAGGGTGCGGATGAAGATGCGATACGCCTCGGTCCCCTCCGCCAGCCAAGCGTCGCGGTTCATTGGGCTCGGCAGTGCCTTGGGATAGAAGCCTCCCTTGGCGCCGGTCGGCACGATCACCGCGTTCTTGACGCGCTGCGCCTTCATCAGCCCCAGAATTTCGGTGCGGAAGTCATCGCGCCGATCGGACCAGCGCAAGCCGCCGCGCGCGACCGGGCCGGCACGCAGATGGATGCCCTCGACCCTGGGGCTATAGACCCAGATTTCGCGCCAGGGGAGCGGTGCCGGCAGCCCCGGCACCTTCGCGCTATCGAGCTTGAAGGCGATCGCCTCGCGCGCGGCGGGGGCATAGAAATTGGTCCGCAAAGTCGCGCGGATCACCCCGGCGATGCTGCGGAGGATGCGGTCGTCGTCGATCGCGCTGACCCCGTCGAGCCCGCGCGCGATCTCCGCCTCCGCTGCCGCCACATCGCCCATGCCGGGCGCATGCGCCGCCTCGAACCGGGCGATCAGCGCGGCGGCGACGTGCGGCGCGCGGCGCAGCGCGTCCACCACCGTCACCAGGCTGTACGCCATCCCCGCCTGCCGCAGATAGCGGAACCAGGCGCGGAACAGCACCACCGCCTGCGGGCTCAATCCGGCATCGACGATCAGGCGGTTGAACGGGTCATTTTCAGCCTGCCCCTCGAGCACCGCCGAAATCGCCGTCTCGAGGATGGTCGGATCGCCGTCGATCAGGCCAGGTGCGGCTTCGGGGCTCAGCTGCAACGCGAAATCGTGGATAAAGCCCTCGGCCTCGTCGGCGAGGGCGGTTGGCACTTCCTCGATCACGCGGAAGCCGAAATTCTCCAGCACCGGCACCGCGTCCGACAAAGCGAGCGCGCCGCCGTAGCGATAGATTTTCATCCGCAGTCCGCCCTCACCGCGATAAAGCCGCACCGAGCGCGCCTCAGGCGTCTCCAGCGTGGTCAGCCGCAGGATATCCAGCGCGGCCTCCTCGGCCGTTGCGACGGCGCGATAGGCCTGGGGGAAGCTGTTGGCATGGCGCAGGGCGAGCCGGGCGGCACGCGCGGGATCGGCGCGCTCGGCGATCGCTGCCTCCACCGCCGGCACCCAGCCGCGCACCATCCGCTGCAGCCGCAGGTTGAGCGGCGCCACTTCCGGCAACCGCCCCTCGCCGCGCAGATCGAAGGTATAGCGCAGCATCGCGACGACGCCGTCTTCCAGCGCGATCGACCAGTTGAGCAGCGCGCCGTGCGCGGCCTCGGCCAGCATATCGCCGATCGCGATGCGGCGGACCGTCGTCAAATCGTCACGCGGCAGCCAGACGAAGGCGAACAAATGCCGCCCCAGGATCGAGCGCACCAGCACCATCTGCGGCCGCGGCCGATCGGCGAGCGACATCGCGGTGAGCGCCAATTGCTCGACCGATGCCGGATCGAAGCTGATCAGCAAATCGTGCGGCAATTGGGTGAGCGCGTGCGACAGCGCCTTGCCGGCATGGCCCTTGGGATCGAAGCCGAACTTAGCCTCCATCGCCGCCAGCCGCGCGCGCAGCACCGGCACCGTTTGCGGCGCGGCATTCAGCGCCGAGGAGGTCCACAGCCCGGCATGGATCGACAGGCCCGTCAGCTGTCCACCCTCGCGCAGTGGCACCAGCACCAGGTCGAGCGGCACCGCGCGGTGGACGGCGGAGATAAGGTTCGACTTCACCAGCAGCGGCGCATGGTTCCCCGCCGCGAACCAATCGAGCGCGAGCTTGCGTGATATCTCGGCGAGGATCGGCACGGGCTGGTCCAGCCGGGCGATGCCGAGCTTATCGCTCCCCCCGACTTCGCGCCGCCAGCATTCATGGCCAAGCAGTGTGAAGTGCCGGTCAAGGAACCAGTTGAGCAGATCGCCGCCTTCGCGCTCGGTGCTGTCCTCGCTTTCACGCAGCCGTTCTGCATCGGCGGCGAGCGCAGCCTGGAGTGGCGGCCAATCAGCGACGGCGGCGCGGACATTGGCGAGCGCCCGTTCCAGATCGCCGAGCAATGCCCGGCGCCGACGGGCGTCGACGCGCTCCATCTCGATATAGATCATCGACTCGGGCGCGCCGTTGCCGACTGACTCGATCGTACCATCGGCCTGGCGCGTTACCGGCAGCACCGGATGGATGATGCGATCGATATCGATGTCATGCGCACCAATCGTCGCCGCGATCGAATCGACCAGGAAAGGCATATCGTCATTAACGATCGCGAGCCGCATCTGCCGCTTGGTCTCGTCACCGCTGATCGTCTCGAGTTCCAGCCGAGGCGTCTCGGCCGGTCGGCCGCCGGCGGTCGCGGCGACGAAGCGCGCGGCTTCGCTTCGCTCGGCGTCGCCGAAGCCCTCCAACTCGCCCGGCAGGGCCCCTTCGACCAGCCGGACAGCAAGCGCCTCCGACAACGACTTGAGCGTGGCTTTGACCATGGCGCGCTTCTAGGCGCGGCGAGCGGATCAGAGCAAGGCGCGAGTGGCTTCGCGGCGACAATGAGCGTTGCACTGGACACCTGATCGCGTCACTGTCACTTGTCATTCTCGGGAACAAAATATCATGCGCCGATTGCTGCTCGCACCGCTTTTGCTTGCCACCGCCGCGCCGGCGATACTGTTCGCGCACGAAGCCGCGCCCTCGGCGACGCCCGGCCCCGCGACCAAGGAGCAGTTGCTGGTCCCGCCCGCCGGTGCGCGCCACTATACGATCAGCTCGGTCGCGGGAAAGCATGGTGACATCTGGTCATGGACGCTGCCCGATGGGCAGACCGCCTACCGCATGTCGATGACCCTGCGCGGCTGGGTGACCGAGACCGACGAGGTGATCGGCTTTGGCCCTGACAAACGCCCTACCCGGATCGCGGTGCGCGGCTTCACCGACTCGGGCGACGCGACCGAGAATTTCAGCGTCGACTCAGCCGGCGTCGCGCATTGGAAAACGGCGGTAGACGAAGGATCGGCGCCGTTCGCGAACCGGCGCTATAACAGCTATGGCGGGCCGTGGCTGGCGGGCGAAACCGACATCGCGGCGTTCGTCGCGGCGGGGGAAAAGGGTATCGACCTGCTGCCGCAGGGCCATGCCTCGATCAGCATCGGCAAGGCGGTGACGATCGACGGCCCCAACGGCCCCAAGACAGTGAAGCTGGCCTTCGTCCAGGGCCTGGGCTTCGCCCCCACGCCGATGTGGCTCGACGATCAGAACCGCTTCTTCGGCTTCGCCAGCATCATTTCGCTGCTGCCCGAAGGCTATGAGGCGGCCGGCCCCAGGTTGAAGGACATTCAGGACGCGGCGACCGCCGACATGGTGCGCGATGTGGCGCACCGATTCCTCAGCCCCGGCAACCGCACGCCCACGCTGATCGATCATGTCCTGCTGTTCGATTCGGTCGGCGGGCGCTACCTGCCCGACCAGGCTGTGCTGATCGCCGATGGCAAGGTGGCCGCCGTCGCGAAGGGCGGCACGCTCAAGGCTCCCGCCGGGGCGACGGTGATCGACGGGCGCGGCAAGACGCTCTCGCCAGGATTATGGGACGCCCATCGCCATATCGGTGGGGACGACTGGAACCTGCTCCAGAATGTCGCGACGGGGATGACCAATTACCGCAGCCCCGGGTCGATGATCGACGAGTCGCTCAGCATCTTCAAGCGGCGGGGGACGGGCGATCTGCTCGCGCCCGATGGCAAGGTGTCGGTGATCGTCGATCGCAAGGATCCCCTCGCCGCCCAAGGCGCGCTCACCGTTACATCGGCGGAGGAAGCGATCGCGGCGGTGCGCAAGATCAAGGCAGCCGGCATGTGGGGGGTAAAGTTCTACACCTCGATGAACCCGGCGTGGATCGCGCCGGCAGCAGCCGAGGCGCACAAGCTCGGCCTGCACGTCCACGGCCATATTCCCGCCGGGATGCGCCCGCTGGAGGCGGTGCGCGCGGGCTATGACGAGATCACCCACATCAATTTCATCATGATGCAGGCGATGCCGCAGGAGGTGGTCGACAAGGCCAACACCGCCGCGCGGCTGGAGGGGCCGGCCAAGTACGGCAAGGATGTCGATCTCGATTCACCCGAGATGAAGGCGTTCTATGCCGAACTCGCCCAGCGCAAGACGATCATCGATCCGACGTTGACCGTGTGGGAACCGCTGATGACGTCGGACGGCAGCGCTTTGTCGCCCGAATATTCACCCTTCGCCGATGTCGCGCCGCCCGCCGTGACGCGCGGCTGGAAGATCGCCGGCTATCCGCTGTTCGGCGGCCTGACCCGCGACGATTTCCGCAAGAGCTTTGCGAAGATGATCGGCGTGGTCGGGCGGCTGCACCGGGCGGGGGTGCCGATCGTCGCCGGCACCGATGGCTATGGGCTCGAGCTAGTGCGCGAGCTGGAACTCTATCAGCAGGCCGGGCTCACCAACCCCGAGGCGCTGCAGACCGCGACGATCATTCCCGCGCGGATGACCGGGATGGCCGATCGCACCGGATCGATCGCGGTGGGCAAGACCGCCGACATCATCCTGGTGAACGGCGATGTTTCGAAGAACATTGGCGCGCTGCGCCAAGTGCACACCGTGTTCCTCGACGGCTACCGCCTCGATGGTGACGCGCTGCGTAAGGCGAGCGGGCTGAGCGGAATGCCGAAGTAAGCCGTGCTCAGCCAGCCGCGCGGGCGATGGCGCGCGCGGCAGCGGGGTCGTCGGCGGTCAGGCTGGCGATCACCTCGAATGCCTTGCCCTTACGCGCGACGAGCACGACGAACGCGCCGTCATCGGCCTCGACCGGCAGCGCGACTTCGCCGAGCACGGGCGCTGCGTTAAGTTTACGCCGGGCCTTGGCGAGCGGGTCGCGGGGCGCCCCTGCGGGCCGCTTGGCGGCGCGTTCCGCGGCGACCACGCCCTTGATCCCGCCCTCGCTCACTTCGAGGAAATCGGCGAGCGCCCCCACCGGCACGTTATGCCGCCGGGCATGGGCGAGCACCGCCGCAAATTCGGTGATCCGAGTCTTGTCGTAATCGGCGCCGAACACGAGCTTGACGATCGGCGTCATCGGCGCGCGCTCCTGCGCCTTGATGCCGGCGGCGTCGCGCAGCGCGACATAGGCGGCTTGGTCGGCCTCGGCGGCGGCGGCGAAATCATAGGCGCGGCCGAGCGCGCGGTAGAGCGCGGCGCGGCTGCGGGTGTCGGCGGCGCGGACGGCGGCGGCGCTTTGCTGCGCGAGCGTCAGCTGGTCGGCGAGCGGCAAGGCACCGCCCGGCGCCGGCGCCACGTCCTCGATCGGCGCCATCCCCGCGCTCGGACCGCTCGCCCAGGCGGTGGCGGCGGGTACGCGCGGCGTCTGGCGGATCGCGGCGGCGACCTCGGCCTCGAGCGCGGCTTGCGTCGCGGCGTCGACCATCTCCTTCCAGTTGATCACGCCATAGATGAAGTCGATCGTCTCCCCGGTCGACGAAAACGGCATCAAAATGCCGCGATACAGCGTGTTATAGCCGCGCAAGCCGACAAATTCGGCCTCGAACCCGATCGGCGCGCGATTGGCGATGATCTGCAGATAATGATCGGTCAGGCGCGACAGCAGCGATCGGCTCGGCACCTCGCTGATCCGGCTGATCGTGCCGGGCAGACCGCATTCACCGCGCAGCGCATGACCGAGATAGCGGATCTGCGGGTCCTCGATCCCGCCGGTGAAATCGAGCAGCACCGAATTCGGCCCAAAATCGGCGATATTTTCCGGGTCCAGATCGGCGATGTCCGGATAAGGCCGGCCGTTCAGCAACGCGACCCAGTGATTATAGGCGCGTACATGCATCCGGCGTTCGTCGGTGCCGATTTGCGGGCTGGGATTGTCGTCAACACTCATATCCGCCCTTTCGTCGCCCGCGACGTCGATCGCCTCGTCCTCGTCGAACCCCAGCCTGTCCATGCGCGTCAGTCCCCGGCGGCCGGCTTGCCCCCGTTGGTGCTTGTGCCCCGGCCGTGGTAAATGATCGGTAAAGCAGCGCCGCTAGATGCGCTTGCACCGCCCGCACCAAGCTGATAAGCGCCCCGCTCACGCTCGCACGGGCCCGCCCGGCGCAGCGCCGGGCGCCGCTTTAGCTCAGCCGGTAGAGCACATCATTCGTAATGATGGGGTCGCGTGTTCGAGTCACGCAAGCGGCACCAGTTTCCTGTTAGAATATTGTCGCCACTGGCAGGCGAAGCCGCGCGACTGACCAGTTGTGTCACGCGCTCCCTACATAGCGCCTTTCGCACGGGCTGGAGCGCGCGGGCGAAGCTGTTAGATTGCCTTTTGCCGATGGAACCCGCCGCCAGCCGGAGCCGCCCGATGTCCGATCCGCTCGATGCCCCCTATCCGCTCGCCCCCCTCGTCATCGACCGTTTCCACCAGCAAGGCTTCATCCGCCTGAAGCAAGTGCTCCCCGCCGACCTGCTCGCCGACTATGGCGCCGAGATCACCCGCCTCACCCTCGCACTCAACACCGAGACCCGCCCGCTCGAAGAGCGCGACACCTATGATCGCGCTTTCCTCCAGGTGATGAACCTGTGGCGCCATTCGGAAAAGGTGCGGCGCTTCGTGTTCGGGAAAAGGCTCGCAGGGATCGCCGCGCGGCTGATCGGCGCGCAAGGCGTGCGGTTGTATCATGACCAGTCGCTCTACAAGGAGCCCTCGGGCGGCATCACCCCGGCCCATGCCGACCAATATTATTGGCCCTTCGCCTCGGACAAAACGGTGACGGCGTGGGTCCCGCTGCAGCCGGTGCCACCCGAAATGGGGCCGCTCGCTTTCTTCGCCGGCAGCCACCGCGAGGCGTTCGGTCGCGATCTGCCGATCTCGGACGAGAGCGAGGCGGCGATCACCGCCGCAATGGAAGCCCGCGCCTTCCCGCTCGACGAAGCTCCCTATGACTTGGGCGAGGTAAGCTTCCATCTGGGCTGGACCTTCCACCGCGCCGGCGCCAACAGAGCGGCAACCCCGCGTTCGGTGATGACGATGATCTATTTCGATCGCGACATGAGGGTCGCCGCGCCCGCCAATATGATGCAGGCCAATGATCTCGCCACCTGGTTGCCCGGCGTCCAGCCCGGCGAGGCCGCCGCCTCGCCGCTCAACCCCGTGCTGTTCGAAGCAGCGTGAGGCTGTTCGCCGCGCTCGCCCTGCTGCTGCTGGCGGTGCCGGCGGCGGCGCAGCGCCTGGTCGATCGGGTCGATCCGTTCATTGGCACCGAGGGCACCGGCCACACTTTTCCGGCGCCAAGCCTGCCCTTCGGCATGGTCCAGCCCGGGCCGGACAATGCCGAAACGGGGTGGGAATATACCTCGGGCTATCAGTTGCGCGCGCCGAAGATTCTAGGCTTTTCGCAGAACCGAGCGAGCGGATCGGGCATCCCGGAATTGGGCGATGTGCTGATGATGCCCAGCCTCGGCCGTCGCGCCGACTTCAGCAGTCGCAAGGCAGACGAGGTCGCGCGGCCCGGCTATTACGCGGTGCGGCTACCGGATAACGGCGTCCGGGTGGAGCTGACCGCGGGCCTCCGCACCGCCTTCCACCGCTATCGCTTCGATCGCGGCGGGCGGGTGTGGGTGCTGGTCGACCTCCAGCACGGGCTGACTTTTCTCAGCGACCGCCAGCCGGTGCTCGCGAGCGACACCCGCGTCACGCGCGACGGGGTGGAGGGCGTGCAGCGCCGCCGCAACTGGACGACGCGCACCATCGCCTTCAGCCTGGTCTTCGATCGCCCGGTCGCCGAGAGGATCGAGCTGGCCCCGCGTCCGGGCGACGCCGCCAAGCGCTATCTGCTCGGCTTCGATCTCGGGCCCGGGCGGGTGCTGCAGGCAAAGGTTGGCCTCTCGACCGTCGATGTCGCGGGGGCGCGGCGCAACCGCGCAAGCTTGGCCGGTTGGGACTTCGCCGCCACCCGCCGCGCCGCCGAGCAAGCCTGGGAGAAGCTCCTCGCACGCGCGACGATCACCGCGCCCGTGCCGCAGCAGCGCATCTTCTACACGGCACTTTACCACGCCTTCCTTCACCCCAGCGTGGTGAGCGATGTCGACGGACGTTGGCGCGGGCCCGATGGCGCGGTGCGCACCGCCGCGCGCGGCCTGCGCTATTCCACGCTTTCGCTGTGGGACACGTTCCGCGCCGCCCACCCGCTCTACACCCTGCTCGTGCCCGAACGGGTGGATGATTTCGTGCAGAGCCTGATCGACCAGGCGGGCACCAAGGGCCGGCTGCCAATGTGGCCGATCTGGGGTGGCGAGACCGGGACGATGATCGGCGAGCCCGCCATCCCGGTGATCGCCGACGCCTGGGCCAAGGGGTTTCGCGGCTTCGATGGCGCGCGGGCGCTCGCGGCGATGGTCCGCACCGGCCAGGAGGATAACCGCGTTCGCGCCGCCGACGACGTTTCTCGATCGAGCTGGGCGCAATATGAGCAATACGGTTATTTCCCGTTCGATATCGCGGGCGGAGAGGCGGTGTCGCGCACGCTGGAGGCGGGCATCCATGACGATGCGACCGCACGCATGGCGGCGATGCTCGGCGACCGCGCGACGGCGGCGCGCTTCGCGGAGCGGGCACGGGCGTGGCGCAACCTGATCGATCCCGAAACCCGGCTCGCGCGTGGTCGCGACAGCCAGGGACGGTGGCGCACGCCGTTCGATCCGATCGTCCCCACCTCGCCGCTCAACAATCCGGGCGATTATACCGAGGCCAATGCCTGGCAGTATAGCTGGACACCCGGGCTATTCGATCCACCCGGGCTGATCGCGGCGATGGGCGGACCCGCTGCCTTCCGCGCCAGGCTCGACCGCTTCTTCTTCGAGCTGAAACCGACGCAAGGCGCCGAATATCTGGGGCAGGAGGCGATGATCGGCCAATATGCCCATGGCAATGAACCAAGCCACCATATCGCCTGGCTCTATGCCCTCACCGACCACCCCTGGACCGGCCAGCAGCTGGTGCGGCGGATCGCGGACGAATTCTATCGCGACGATCCGCGCGGCATCATTGGCAACGACGATTGCGGGCAGATGAGCGCTTGGTACGTGTTCGCGACGTTGGGCTTTTATCCGCTCGAACCCGCGAGCGGACGCTATGTGCTGGGTGCCCCGTTGGTGCCGCGCGCGGTGCTCCGGCTGGCGGGCGGACGGCGGCTCATCGTCTCCGCGCCGGCGCTGGACGATCGCGACTATGCGCGCGACGCTTTGCTCGACGGCCGGCCGCTTGGCGGCAGCGTGAGCCATCGTGCCCTGACAAAGGGGGGCACGCTGCGGTTCGTGCCAGCGCCGATCGCCGGGAAATGACCGACGGCAGGTCAAACCGATTTAACCGCGCCGTTCGTCAGGAAAGCGTGGGATAATCGATATAGCCCTTGGGCCCCTCGCCATAGAAAGTCGCGTAATCGGGTGGATTCATGGGCGCGCCCTGCGCGATCCGCGCCGGCAGATCGGGGTTGGCGACGAACAGCCTGCCGAACGACACCATCGCCACCTTGCCCGCCGCGATCGCCGCATCGGCTCGTTCGCGATCGAAGCGGCAATTGCCGATGATCGGCCCCTCGAACATGGGCCGAAGGTATCGATCACCTCCGGCACCGCGAGCGGGCCCTTGTCGAAATCGGCTTGGTCGGGCTCGATCAGGTGTAGATAGCCGATGCCCCGTGCCGACAGCCCGCGAATGGCGTGGGTGAACGTCGCGAGCGGACCGGAGTCGCTGATTCCGTAGCTCGTATTGGCGGGGGAGATCTTCACCCCCACGCGGCGCGCATCCCAAGCAGCGATCATCGTGTCGACGACCTCGAACGGGAAGCGGGCGCGGTTGGCGATCGGGCCGCCATAGCCATCGGTGCGGTGGTTGCTGCCGTCCTGCAGGAATTGATCGGGGAGATAGCCGAACGCGGCATTGAGCTCGACACCATCGAACCCGGCTAAGCGCGCCCGGCGCGTTGCGGCGGCGAAGGCGGCCGCCAACGCGTCGATCTCGCGGATTTCGAGCGCGCGCGGCGGCGAATAGGGCACGCGGCCATTCGGGGTGAAGATCAGTCCCTCGGCCGCGATCGGCGAGGGCGCGACGGGCGCCGAGGCGCCGGGTTGCAAGCTGACATGCGAGCAGCGACCGCCATGCCATAACTGGCAGAAGATGCGCCCGCCCGCGGCATGAACCGCGTCTGGCGTGGATGGGTGGGACTCGCCCGTGGCGGTGCGCCACGAACCGATCGGGCGCCGGCGGTGTGTCGCCGTTGCCCGAACCGGATCAAGCCGCCAAAAACCACGCCTCGCGGACTGAAAATGCAAACAATGAGGCGATCCGAGCCGTTAGGGTCGTTCTCAGCTTCGCTGAAAACGACCCTAGAACGCCGCCGTCAGCGAAAGCACCGCGGTGCCGTTCGAGATCGACCCCCGGCCATTCTGCCCACGGGTAAATTGCGGTGCGAGCCGGGCGGCGTCGGCCGCCGAAATATCGGTGCCGACATAGCTGATGTTGAACGTCAGGTTGCGCCAGGTGACGTCGCTGCCGATCCCATAGTCCCAGTATTTCCCCGTCGGCGCGACGCTGGTGCCGTTGGGGCCAAGCCCAGGATTGCCCACCGAATAGCCAAGATGGCCCTTCAGCGTGAACGGGGTCTTGGGAATACCCACCGCCGCGTCGCTTGCCAGATACAGATTGTCGTACAGCTGCTGGCGGCTGAACGGCGTGTTCGAATAATTGGCCAGCGCGCGCTGCGGCGGGGCGTAATAGACGCTGCCGGTGAGCGTCACCGGGCCCTTGGTGCCGCTATATTTGCCGTAGAATTCGACATAGTCGGTCAACGTCGCGCCGCCCGGATAATTGTACCAGGTGAGCCCGACATCGGCGGTGCCCTTGAACAATTGGTGCTTGAAGCCGACGATCCCGTCGAGCTCCAGGTTCGGCCCGCCGAACGTGCCCCAGCCGGCCAGGTTCGACCCCCAGATACCGACATAGATGCCGCTCTTGTGCGCGACCGTGATGCCACCCTGGATCGCGGGCTTGGTATCTGACTGCGACACGCCGCGCAGGCGATAATCGCTGACGATCGCTATATTGCCCGTGACCGTGATCGCCGGCGGCGGATCGGTGGGATCGGCAAGCGCCGGCGCGGCGGCGGCGAGCAGGCCCAGGCCTGCCAAGGAAGTCATCAGTCGCATGGTACACCCCCCTATCCAAGAGCGATGTCCCGCCTGCTGTTGCTGCCACCACAGTCAGAACCTCGCCGATTCCGCAGGATGGTCATTTCTTCGTTAAGGAAAGGTGCCGGATTTTGCCGCGCTGCACAATAGGAAAAGCACGAGCTACCCGTTTTGAGCATCAATTCGCCGGATCGGCTACCAGCCCTCCGCCGCGCGCAGCCGATCGAGCCCGGCGCGCAGATCGGCGATGAGGTCGGCGGGGTCTTCCAGGCCGATCGACAGGCGCACCAGCTGCCCGCCCAGATCACAAACCGTCGCGGTGCGATAGCGCGCGGGATCGGCGGCGATCGCCAGGCTCTCGAACCCGCCCCAGCTATAGCCGAGCCCGAACAGCTCCAGCCCGTCGAGCAGCGCGACGCGGCCCTTGTCGCTGCCCTTCAACACCACCCCGAACAGCCCCGAGGCACCCAGGAAGTCGCGCGTGAACAGCGCGTTGCCGGGAAAATCGGGGAGCGCGGGATGGAGGACGCGGACGACCTCTGGCTGGGCGGCGAGCCACTGCGCGACGGCGAGCGCGCTCGCGCCCTGCGCCTCCAGCCGAACCGCCATCGTCCTAAGCCCCCGCGCCGCGAGCCAGGCATCGTCGGGGCTCGCCACCTGGCCGAGCTGAAGGCTGGTGTCGCGCAGCGCCGCCCAGCGATCGGGCGTGGCGGTGACCGAACCGATCATCACGTCCGAATGGCCGCTCACATATTTGGTGCCGGCCAGGATGCTCAGGTCGACGCCGTGGGCGATCGCCGGAAACAGCAAGGGCGTCGCCCAGGTATTGTCGAGCAATGTCACCACCCCGCGCGCGCGGGCGGCGGCGACGATCGCGGGCACGTCCTGCACCTCGAAGGTGAGACTTCCGGGGCATTCCAACAGGATCGCGCGGGTGTTGGGCGCGATCAGCTCGGCGATGCCGGCGCCGATCAGCGGATCGTAGAAGCGTGTCTGGACGCCGAAACGCGCGAGGAACCCCGTCGCGAAGCTGCGCGTCGGGTCATAGGCCGAATCGGTGCAGAGGAGTTCGTCACCGGGTGAGAGCACGCTGAGCAGCGCGGCGGCGATCGCGGCGACGCCGCTCGGGTAGAGGAAAGTGCCGCCCGCGCCGGGTTCTAGCTCGGTCAGCGCCTCGGCGAGCGACCACTGGGTCGGCGCGCCGCGCCGGCCGTAGAACAGCTTGTGGTGCGTGTCGCGCCCGCGCGCCCGCATCTCGGCGACCGATTCGTAGAGATGCGTCGAGGCGCGCCACAGCGGCGGGTTGACGATGCCTTGCGTCCATTCGGGCCGCCGCCCGCCCGTCACGACGCGCGTGCGGGGGCGGCGGTCCTTGTCGTCGCTCAAGCCGCGCCCGCCGTGGCGGCGCCCATCGCCTTGGGGGTGGTGCGATCGGCGCCCCACTCGGCCCAGCTGCCATCATAAAGCGAGGCGGTGTTGCCGAGCAGCTGCGCGCCGAACACCAGGATCGCGGCGGTGATGCCCGAACCGCAGGTCGCGACGATCGGCTTGCTGAGGTCGATCCCCGCGCCTTCATACACCGCGCGCAGCGCGTCGCCGCGCTTCCAGCTGCCATCGGCGTTGAACAGTTGCGGATAATGGATGTTGGCCGAGCCCGGGATGTGGCCGGCATGGGTCGCCGGGCGCGGATCGGGCTCCTCGCCGGTGAAACGCGCCGGGCTGCGCGCGTCGACCACCTGCTCGGCGCTCGATTCGAGATTGGCTTTCATCTGCGCCAGATTGCGCACCCGGCTGTCGTCGGCCCAGACGGTGAAGTGGCGGTGGCGCAGCGATTCCTTGCCGCTCGCCAAATCGCGGCCCTCGGCCTTCCACTTGGCGAGCCCGCCGTCGAGAATCGCGACATCGTGCGCGCCGAACACCTTCAGCATCCACCAGGCGCGGGCCGAGGTGTGGAGCGGCGAATTGTCGTACAGTACCACCCGGCTGCCATCGCCCAACCCCAGCGACTGCATCCGGCTCGCGAATTTCTCGGGCGCGGGCAGCATGTTGGGGAGCGGGTTGGCGAGATCGGCGATCTCCGCCAGGTCGATGAACACTGCGCCGGGGATATGCTCGGCCTCATATTCGGCAAGGGCATCGCGACCATGTTCGGCCAGGAAATAGCTCGCATCGACGACGCGCAGGTCGTTCGCCTGGAGTTCGTTCGCCAGCCATTCGGTCGTCACCAGCAGGTCCATCATCGTCTCCGAAACTTGGGGTGGATTTTCAGTAGCGGCTCGCGCCGGACGCGTCGAGGCCATCAAGGAACGCCATGGCCTGGGCGCGGATGTCGGCGCGGGTCGCGTCCGACATCTTGGCCCAATTGCGATAAGGCATGGCGAGCCGCTGGTTGCGCCCCAGCTTATCTTCGTGCCGGGCGAGGAAATCCCAGTAGAGCGCGTTGAACGGGCAGGCGTTCGCCCCGGTGCGCGCCTTCACGTCATAGCGGCAGTGGCGGCAATAGTCCGACATGCGGTTGATATACGCGCCCGAGGCGGCATAGGGCTTCGATCCCAACAGCCCGCCATCGGCGAACTGGCTCATGCCGACGGTATTGGGCGCCTCCACCCATTCATAGGCATCGGCATAGACCTCCAGATACCAGAGATGGACCTGATAGGGATCGGCGCCGATCAGCAGCGCGAAATTGCCGGTGATCATCAGCCGCTGGATGTGATGGGCATAGGCATGGTCGAGCGTCTGGCCGATCGCCTCCGCCAGGCAGCGCATCTCGGTCTCCCCGGTCCAGTACCAGGCGGGGAGCGGGCGGTGCGCTTCCAGGAAGTTGCGGCGCGGATAATCCGGCCCCTCGCGCCAATAGATGCCCCGGACATATTCGCGCCAGCCGATGATTTGGCGGATGAACCCTTCGGCCGAATTGAGCGGCACGCGGCCGGCGCGATATTCGGCCTCGACCGCGCGGCACAGTTCCAGCGGATCGAGCAGCCCGGCGTTGATGTAGGGCGATAGGATCGAATGCCACAGGAAGGGCTCGCCGGTGAGCATCGCGTCCTGGTAATCGCCGAAACGCGGCAGGGCATACTTCAGGAAATGCGCCTGCTGTTTCAGCGCGTCCTCGCGCGTGACGGCGAAATCGAAGCTCTCCAGCCGCCCTGGATGATCGGCGAAGCGTGCGGCGACCAGCGCGAGCACGGCCTGCGTCTCGGCATCGGGCGAAAAGCTCAAGGAGCGCGGCATCGTCAGGTCATGCCCGGCGGGCTTGCGATTCTCCTGGTCGTAATTCCATTGCCCGCCCTCCGGCTGGTCGCCCGCCATCAGCAGTCCGGTCTTGCGGCGCATCTCGCGATAGAAAAACTCCATCCGCAGCGCCTTGCGGCCCCGCGCCCAGGCGTCGAATTCGGCGTGGCCGCACAGGAAGCGGCTGTCGGGGCGCAGCTCGACCGGCAATCCGAATAGCGTCTCCCACTGGTCGAGCATCGCCGCGACGCGCCATTCGCCAGCCTCGGTGACGATGATCCGCTCTGGCGCGTGACGGGCGATCGCCCGCGCGACCTCGCCGGTGAAGCTGCCGGTGTTGGCGGGATCGTCGAGCGTGACATAATCGACCCGCCAGCCCGCCGCGCGCAAAGCGGCGGCGTGGTGGCGCATCGCCGCGAATAGAAACGCGATTTTCCGCCGGTGGTGGCGGACGTAACCGGCCTCCTCGGCCACTTCCATCATCAGCAGCACGTCGCGCGCCGGATCGGCGCCTTCGAGCGACGACAGCCCCAGCGACAGCTGATCGCCCAGGATCGGAATCAAACCGCGCTTCACATCATTTCCTGAACGACTACATCGGCGCGCATGAGCCTTACCCCCAAATATCTCGGCCAAACGAGTTCCCTGCCCGCCTCGCCAGACGAAGCGGTGCTCGACTATGTTCCCAATCCGCGCCCGGCGCGTCCATATTTGGTGCGCTTCGTGGCGCCCGAGTTCACCTCGCTCTGCCCGGTGACCGCGCAGCCCGATTTCGCGCATCTGGTGATCGATTACGTGCCCGGCGAGAGCATCGTCGAATCGAAATCGCTGAAATTGTTCCTGGGCTCGTTCCGCAACCACCAGGCGTTCCATGAGGATTGCACGGTCGGCATCGGCGAACGGCTGGTCGCGGAGATGCAGCCGCTATGGCTCAGGATCGGCGGCTATTGGTATCCGCGCGGCGGCATCCCGATCGACGTGTTCTGGCAGACCGGCGCCCCGCCCGAGGGGGTGTGGGTGCCCGATCAGGGCGTCCCCGGCTATCGCGGGCGCGGGTGAGGCGGTCAGGCCGCGCCGAACACCCGCGCGAACACCGTGTCGACATGCTTGAAATGATAATCGAGGTCGAACAGCGCTTCGAGCTCGGCGGGGCTGAGCGCCGCGCTCACCTGCGGATCGGCCTGGAGCAGCGCGAGCAGCGATAGCGCGCCGTCCGATTCCCACACCTTCATCGCGTTGCGCTGGACGAGCGCATAGGACTCCTCGCGGCTCAGCCCGGCCTGGGTGAGCGCGAGCAGCACCCGCTGCGAATGCACCAGCCCGCCCATGCGATCGAGGTTGCGCCGCATCCGCTCGGGATACACCACCAGCTTCTCGACCACCCCGGTCGCGCGCGCCAACGCGAAATCGAGCGTGATGCACGCATCAGGCGCGATGTACCGCTCGACCGAGGAATGGCTGATGTCGCGCTCATGCCACAGCGCGACATTCTCCAGCGCCGGGGTCACATAGCCGCGCACCATTCGCGCGAGGCCGGTCAAGTTCTCGGTCAGCACCGGGTTGCGCTTGTGCGGCATCGCGCTGCTGCCCTTCTGGCCGGGCGAGAAATATTCCTCCGCCTCCAGCACTTCGGTGCGCTGCAGATGCCGCACCTCGACCGCGAGCCGTTCGAGCGAGCTGGCGACCACGCCCAGGGTCGCGAAGAACATCGCGTGGCGATCACGCGGGATCACCTGGGTGGAAACCGGCTCGACCGTCAGCCCCAGCTTGGCGGCGACATGCGCCTCGACGCGCGGATCGACATTGGCGAAGGTGCCGACCGCGCCCGAAATCGCGCAAGTCGCGATCTCCGCGCGGGCGGCGACGAGCCGGGCGCTGGCGCGCTGGAATTCGGCGTGGAAGCCGGCGAGCTTCAGCCCGAACGTCACCGGCTCGGCATGGATGCCGTGGCTGCGCCCGATCGTGGGCGTATGCTTGTGCTCGCGCGCCCGCGCTTCGAGCGCGGCGAGCAGGCCGTCGACATCGGCGATCAGCAGGTCCGCCGCGCGCGCCAATTGCACGGCGAGGCAGGTGTCGAGCACGTCCGAACTCGTCATCCCCTGGTGCATGAAGCGCGCTTCCTCGCCCACCTGCTCGGCGACCCAGGTGAGGAAGGCGATCACGTCATGCTTGGTCACCGCCTCGATCGCGTCGATCGCGGCGACGTCGATTCGGGGCTTGGTCGCCCACCAGCGCCACAGCGCGTCGGCGGCCGCCTGGGGCACCACGCCCAGCGCCGCGAGCGCCTCGGTCGCGTGCGCCTCGATCTCGAACCAGATCGAATAGCGCGCCTCGGCCGTCCAGAGCGCGGCCATTTGCGGGCGGGAATAGCGGGGAACCATCGGGCGGGCCTTCGGCTGACAAAGCGGGATGAGGCGGGCGTTAGCAGGGACGAACCGCGCCGCCAAATCGCGTCATCATGCGACCAACCATCAAGTAACGCGTTGGCTTTCGCATGATGGTGGCAGAAAAGATGCCGCTGTCAGCTAGATTAATTCCAGATGAACGGAGAAAAACGATGCTGAAGACTTTGCTGATCGCGGGCACCGCTCTCGTCGCCGCGCCGTCGCTGGCGCAGCAGCCCCCGGGCGCGCCCCCGCCGCAGACCCCGCCGGTCACCCAGCCCAATCAGGGCCAAGCGATGCCGAGTGACATGACCTCGCCTTCGCCGAGCCAGATTCCGCCGGCATCCTCGACGACGCCGACCCAGCAGCAACCTGATGCGAGCACCACGCAGACGACCGAAACGCCGGCGACCAATGCCGCCGATCAGGTGACGCAGACGGTCGACAGCCAATGGGCGAGCTATGACGCCAACGGCGACGGCAAGCTCAACAAGAAGGAATTCGCCGCCTGGATGAGCTCGCTGCGCGCGAACGATCCGGCCGCGAAGGGCGGTGCCGCCGAGATGAAGAAGTGGAACGACTCGGCCTTCGCCCAGACCGACACCGACAAGAATGGCGCGGTAAGCAAGGAGGAGTTGAAGGGCTTCCTGGCGCAGCCGGCGAAGTAATGCCAAGCCCGGGTTCTGCTTAGCGCGGAGCCCGGGCTTTTGCTGGCACCGGTAAGCTTACGCGATAAAACGATCCCTCCCCTTCTTTGCTATGCCCGGCGAACGAAATATCGATCCGGTCTTTATTGCAAATGACCCTCGTAATGTAGGAAAGGCGAACATCTTTCAGATAGGCATCTAAGTCCTGATATTCATGTAACGGGGTCTGATCGACGCCGTTTACTGTGATGCGCGTGACGGTTGAAGGGCCTTCGCAATCGCTGGTTAGGGCAATTTCGACTTGGTTACCCAAACACTCCGCCATCAGTCTGAGTGTTGTCCGGTCAGGAAGGATGCCACCGTCCAAAACGATCTCCTTGCTCGAAACCTGTAACGCGATTAGCGCGAGCGGCAGCAAGGCAGGCAACATGGTCCGTCTCCCGGCGATATTGATGCCCCGCTGAGACGGTCAACCTATCAAGCGGTTCCGGCTAGCCCCCCTCAAATCAACCCCTGCGCCCGCAGGCTCACATGCCCCTGTCGCCCGATGATCAGGTGATCGTGCACGGCGATCCCCAGTTTCTTCGCGGCCTCGGCGATGCGGCGGGTGAGGTCGATATCGGCGCGGCTGGGGCTCGGGTCGCCGCCGGGGTGGTTGTGGACCAGGATGATCGCCGCCGATCCCAGCTGCATCGCGCGCTTCACTACTTCGCGCACATGCACCGCCGCCTCGTCGATCG
>LWDJ01000032.1 GCA_002083435.1 Proteobacteria bacterium SG_bin6
CGCTTTCTCACCCTGATTGTCGCGCGACAGCTGCCACTGGTCAGACCCGAGAACAATGCTTCTTCGTGCTACATGGTGAGGGTGCAAACGGTAAAAGCACGTTCCTCAATGCCATTCGGGGAGTGCTGGGAGACTACGCGAAACACACACCTACAGAGACGCTGATCTCGAAAACAAGCTCGGCGACAAATGATCTTGCGCGGCTTGCTGGCACGCGGTTTGTAACCGCATCTGAAGCAAACGCGGATAACAAGCTGGCCGAGGCATTGTTAAAACAGATAACGGGTGATGAACCGATTGTGGCGCGTTTCCTGTTTAAGGAATTCATCACCTTTCACCCTTCATTTAAACTGTTCTTGGCCACCAATCACCTGCCTCAAGTCAACGTCAACGATCCCGCAATTTGGCGTCGGATTCGCACCATCCCTTTCAATCGCGTTTTCGCTGCGCATGAGCAGGATCGCGAGCTAGCTGAGAAGCTGAAGGCAGAACAAGCCGGCATTCTCGCTTGGATCGTGCGGGGGGCAGCCAACTGGTACCGCGACGGCCTTGCAGTTCCTGCTGCTGTGGCCAACGCCAATGCCGAGTACCGCTGGGAGATGGACTCAGTGGGCCAGTTTGTCGAGGAGTGCTGCGAGCCACGCCCGGAGGGAACGGTTGCGTTCTCTGGGCTCTATATGCGGTACAAAGACTACTGTTCATTCAGTGCGCGTGAGCCAGTGAATGCATCGGTGTTCGGCCGCGCGCTAAGCGCGAAAGGCTATCACGGAAAGAAGCAAGGCGGAGTTGCGTACCGCTCAGGCTTGGCGTTGCGCGGGATTTCCTTGGAGGTTGCCGCATGACCATCACAATTCAACGCGGGAGCATCGATGATCTCCACCAGATATTGGCGTGGCTTCAGCAAGAATACGAAGAGGATGGGCGCGGCTTCTGGGCCAATCGCACCATTGTCGAACGTGCTGTATGCGAACAATATGACCTTTGGTCAGCAGTGCATGATGGCAATGTCATTGGCTTTCAAGTAGGAAACTACGCTGCTGACATAATCTCCGTGCAAAAGGCGTGGCGATTGAATGGCGTTGGTAGAACCTTGTTCGAAGCGTCATTACAACGCGCCAAGCGCGACGCGATTAATGTTTTAGAGGTTGAATGCTACCCTCACAGCTCGCTTCCATTTTGGCAAAAGCTCGGCTTTCAGATATTCCATTCGTCGAACAGAACCACGAATATCAATGCACGATATATCATTGAAAAGGCGCATAAACTGCCACTCAACGCAGCCCTTGCAAATGTCGAAATAGACTTCTTCGATGGTGAAACGGGGCTTACTAAAAGTGGAGCCCAATATGAATCACCCACGCGAACCCAGAGGGTATTAGGAGCATTTGTCGATAGTAAAATAATACAACTTGAACGTCGCGTAATCGGGTTAAACGATCTTATGCGGACGTCAGATTTGCATGTGTCTATAATCGTTAATGGGCAATGCCATTATAGTGATAAGGCGAAGTATGATGATGCACAGCGTTTAGGGGTCCAGCGGGATAGGGTATCTGGGCATTTCTTTATCGACAGGATTCAAATATAGGCACCCGAATTAGGTGACTTACGCCAAGACGGATAGGATGCATATGACCGACCTTACATTTGTCTTTAACTTTTTTCGATGTTGAAACCATAACGGTAGCCGTCCTAACGTCATGGCCGTCCTGGGGTAGCTATGGAAAAGTACCCTTCACTCGATCTCGAGCCGGGGTAGCCCCCGCACAATCCTCATCGTCTCTAGGCTAACGGTTATCACCCGCTGGAACAGCAACAGCGGATAGGCCGGATCGCCCACCGTCTCGATGGCGTAGCGGTTGGCATCGCTGACGATCCCGCTGGCCTTGTCGGTCTTGACGCACTGGCGTTCCATCACCCATTCGAGGGCAGGCTTGCCGTTGACCACATAGTCATAGGCCTCCAGCGGAATGCCAGTCATCGTGATGTTGGCATTGTAGATGACTGTGGATTTGTCCTGTTGCGGGCGCTTACCGCCAAACCTCATCTTCTCCACCCGGTAGAATTTCACTGGGTCCGAGATGTGCGCCAACGCCAAGGCACCTTGGGCAATGGTGACGGGGAACGGCTCCACCTGTTCATAATTCACATGCAACGCCGCCAGGTCGCGACCTGCCTTGGAGAAATTCCAGAAATCGGCAGCGGCTTTCACGCGGGGGATGCGCGGCAACTGCTTGGTGAGGTTGTCGGCAAAACGGGCGCGATAGTCCTCGGAATGCAGCAAGCCATAGACGTAATAGAATAGGTCCTTTTTGCTGATTGCTTCGCCCGGGTAGGCGGCTTGAAAATGGGCCAGTCCCTCATCGGTAATGCCATCGCGGCGCACGAGACGGGTTTCAGCCTGCGGCTGTTCAAAGAGGCTGGGTTGGCTGTCGCTCATTCCGTGTCCTCCATTTCGTAGAGGAACATCGGGAAGCACTGACTGCCCTCGATATCTGCCATGTGCAGGCTCGGAATGGCGTTGGTCATCAGCGCCGTGAAGGGCAATTTCTGGCCCCCGGCGGACGTGCAGATCACCAGATTGCGTTCTTGCTCCTCCGTCAGTGTTGGATATAAATGTGCTGTGCTGTGCTATCCCCGCGTCCGCCTCATAGAGATATTCAGGAAAGCACTGGGTTCCCCCCTTCATTGCGGAAACACAAAGTTCCGGCACAGCGTCCGTCATCAGTGCCGTGAAATCTGAGATATTGCCGGGCGCGGAAATACCAATAACCCTGTTTGACGCCTCGGCGTCCGGGAAGAGGCGCGGCATTTTATATCGCCTCTCATTGAATGTGGCACTGTAGTACAGCCATTGGCGCGTGAAAGGGCGGTACAGGCTAGGCGTGATACAGCTTTCGTCAAAGGCATGAGCCTTGTTTCGGGCAATCTCCGCCTTCAAGCCGTCCGACCAACTGATTTTGGTTGCATCGGTGTCGATGAAGTTTCCCGCCGCTGCATCACGTGTCTTGCGGTCCGCACTAGGATGGGCTGCGTTAAAGCGATCCAACTCGTCGTTATAGAAACCGATCATGCGTTGCAGGTTTGTTGCCAACCCCACCCGGCTGGGGTTGAAGCACCATGCATCCCGCTGCGTTTTCACGCCGCTAGAATAACTCTTGAAAATGCCGTTACCGCTATCTTTCTCGCCAATGGCAATGAAAGCATCAAACGCCTTGTCCCGTTGGCCTAGCCAGTCGCCATGCTCGTCGGGTATGATGGTTTGCCACCCCCTAGCTTTGGCAATGCCGCCGATGCTGGCAAAACCCGCGACAATGGACAGCTTTTCCTCTTTCGTCAGATAGTCCCCGATGTCGTGGAAATAAATTTGCCCATGGGTCGCCGCATTCGGGTTCTTCACCAACAACGAAATGGCTACGGGCGTCCGGGTGCCCATACCGAAAACATTGTCCTTTTCCTTCCGACGTACTTCACCAGAGGTTCGGGCATCGCCCCTCAAGTGAAAGACATGCAAGCTCGCGAACTCTGCCTCTAACGAGAGTCGCAACCCGTCCATTTGGTTGTTGTCGATCCAACCTGCGTTCGAGACATAAGCAACGACGCCAGCATCACCTATCCGATCACTGGCCCACCGGATTGCCCGAATGTAGCTGTTGTAGAGGCCATTTTTGTTCGTGGCCTTCGACCGCGCGGCATACGTCTCCCGGATACGGTCATCCAGTTTAGGATACGTCAAATTGGCGGCATTGTCGTTCGCGCTGCCCTGCCCAACCGAATAGGGCGGGTTGCCGAATATGACGCGGATATCCAGTTCCTTTTGCCGCGTCCGCCGATTGCTGTTGTCGGGCATCAGCTTGGCGAGCAAATCCTTGTCCTGCTCATAAAGCTGGAACGTGTCGGTCAGGCAGATACCGTCAAAGGGGGCATACTGCCCGCCGGAAAGGCTGTGATAGACCGCCTCGATATTGATCGCGGCGATATAGTAGGCGAGCAACACAATCTCGTTGGCATGAATTTCATGCCGGTATTTGTGTTCCAGCTCCTCCGGCTTAATCAGCCCGGATTGCAATAGGCGGGTAATGAACGTTCCGGTCCCTGTGAAGGGGTCAAGGATATGGACGCCTTTGCTGCCCAGCGTCTGCCCGAACTCGGCTTGCAACACCTCATCGACCGAATGGATGATGAAATCGACCACCTCAACCGGGGTGTAAACGATGCCCAGCTTGTCTTTCAGCAAGGGAAAAGCTTTGGAGAAGAAGTTGTTATACAGTTCTACAACGATGCGCTGCTTGGCTTCCGCATTGTCGATGCCCGCCGCACGGCGCTTCACGGACTCATAGAAGCGGTCCAGACTGTCCGCTTCCTTGTCCAGCCGGTGTTCATCCAAGGCGCTGAGAACAGCTTCCATGGCCTTTGAGACAGGGTTGTTGCGGGCGAAGCTGTAGCCTTCAAAGAGGGCATCAAACACCGGGCGTGTGATCAGGTGTTGCGCCAGCATCTCGATAGCTTCGGCCTGGCTGATACTGTCGTTCAGATCGTCGCGGATTTCGGCAAGGAAGCCGTCAAACGCCTCCCGTTCCGGCGTCCCTTCCTTCTATACCAGCGCCGTTATCCGGGTGATATGGGTTTGCGCGATCTTGGCGATATCGCCTGCCCAATCCTCCCAATAGTCCCGCCGTCCGCACTTCTTGACGATCTTGGCCATGATGGCGCGGGAGAACTCGTCAAAGACGAATGCGCTCTGGCCTTCGCCGCCTTCACGCGGCTTGCTGTCACCGTCGGTCCGCTCGTCATCGTCTCCGGTTGCACCACCGGCCCCAATGCCAGCCGTCCCCTTCTTGGCTGACTTGCCAGCGGGCAGTTTGTTGCTGACCGCGATAACCTCAATCTTGCTGCTGATATCAACGCCAAGGTCGGCTTGGTTCAATTGGGCATCGAACCGTTCGTCATGGGAACGGAGCGCATTCAAAATCTGCCAGACGACGCGATAGCGTTCGTTGTCGTTCAACGCCTCTTCCGGGGACATGCCAGCCGGAACGCCAATCGGCAGGATGACATAGCCCATGTTCTTGCCCGGTGCCCGGCGCATGACGCGGCCCACTGACTGCACAACATCAATCTGACTCTTGCGGGGATGCATGAACAAGATGGCATCCAAGGCCGGAACGTCCACCCCTTCGGACAGGCAACGGGCATTCGTCAGAATGCGGCAAATACGGTCGCCATGGGCTTCTTTCAGCCATTCCAGATGCAGGCCGCGTTCCTTGGCCCCCATGGTGCCGTCAACATGGTGCAACTCGCATTCCAGCGGCTCGACATCGCCCAGCGCCTCACGCCCTTCATCGGACGCCAGATATTCACTGACAACGGCGGCAAACTCGCTGCGGATCAGCTTGGAGGAAGCGATATCCTTGCAGAACGCCAAGGCCCGCTGCATCGGCTGCGGATCGGTTAGCAGTTCATCCTTGAGGCCGGATTTGATCAGCGCCTTGTAGCAACCGATGATCTTGGTGGCATCGTCCAGCTTCAATTCGGATGTGCCATCGGCAAGGCGGTTCTGCACGCCCCCGCTGACCATCGCTTCATCAACCGCCAGCACCAGCACCTTGTAATCGGTCAACAGCTTGTTCTCGACAGCCCAGCCGAACCCGCGCGTGAACAGCGTTTCGCCATACAGCGCCGCATCGTCCATCGATGCCAGTTCCGCCGAAACCTCGCTGGCTTTGCTCTTGACCGTATCGCCAAACACACGCGGGGTTGCCGTCATGTAAAGGCGTTTTTTGCCCGCGATGAAATCCTGATTGTGGATTTTGACGAAGTTGCTTTCGTCCTCGCCTGCCAGCGTTGCCCCTGTCGTCCGGTGCGCCTCGTCGCAGATGATCAGATCAAACTCAGGGAAGCCATGCAGCTTTTGAGCATCGGAAATGACCTGAATCGACTGATAGGTGGAAAACACCACCGTCATGCGGTCGTCCGCCGGTTGGGATGAACGTGATGCCAACTTGGCCGCATTAGTCGTCGCCGGATAATCAAGATCGTGCAAATCAACCTCGGCAACATCGTCGGCATCACGCCGGCGCCGGCCTACCTGCGCGTCGGAGCAAACAGCATAGGACCGCAGGGGTGTCTGACTGTCGATGGTCCATTCCCGGATGGTCTGACTCATCAAGGCGAGCGAAGGGACCAGCACCAGCACCGTGCCGCCCTCTCCGACCATATGCTCTGCGATCTTCAAGCCGGTGAAGGTCTTACCCGTCCCGCAAGCCATGATCAGCTTGCCGCGGTCCGCCTTTGCCAACCCCTCACGAACAGCCTTCAACGCGTCGTGTTGATGGGGGCGCAACTCCTTGGGCGGGGCAACCCGGATTTCATCCCTCTGGAAATAGGCGCCCCAATCAATCGGGCTAGCTTCGAGCCTTTCGATGTCAATAGTAGTAATGTTTAAATCGTCTAGTAGAGCTGTCGCATTAACACTCCATGGCACTCCAGTTGTTTCTATAATCAAGCCACGCGAGAAATGTTTTGTCTGAGCGGTACTTAGGAAGCTGTCAATGTCGCCTTTCTGAATACGGTATCCGTCACGGTAGAATTTACATTGGATAGCGCAGAAACTATCTTCCCCTCTAATTTTTGCGACAGCGTCGATCCCAATATCTCGCGCGTCGATCCGGTTGATCTTAGCCCATTCGCCAAACAGCCAACAGTCCTCATATTCCTGGCACATACCTGGGTCATTCTTGATGAATGCAACGGCCAACCGTTCGAAGTATGTACCCTTTTCCCTCTCGCTTTTTGCTGCCGAACGATACTGAGCGAGCAACTTGCGAAGGGAACCCGCCATACCTTTTCTCCCACCCCCAGCTATTCAAGCCGGATAAACCCTGCCTCAATGAGGGCAGCCAAAAAACCAAAAACTTTTTCTGGAGCGGCACGAGGGGTAGCAGAGGCGCCGGCGGCCGCGAGCGCGAAAAAAAGGTGGCACCCTTGGTCGATTTTCGTCGCCAAGCTACCTATGCGCTACCTGACATGGACGGAACGCCATCCAACGACAGTCGGGCGCCGATCAAATCATTGGAAACAAAAGGAAACAATGGCGCGCCCGGAACGATTCGAACGTCCGACCCTCAGATTCGTAGTCTGATGCTCTATCCAGCTGAGCTACGGGCGCGTGGGAAGGGCGCCTATAGGCGGCGAATCGCGGGGGTGCAAGCCCTTTGAACGCGGCCGCCCGGCGCGGCTTGCATCGCCTTCCGGTGGCGCCTAAGCCGCGCTCCATGGTGCGCACGCTTCTCCTCCTGCTGCTGCTGGCCGGCTGCGCAGGACGGCGCGATTATCCCTCGCTGCTGCCGCGCACGATCGAGACCCGCAACGACGCCGAGCCGGCGCGCCCCGCCGCCATCGCCCAGCCCGATCCCGCGCTCGACGCGAAGATCGCCGAGGCGCGCGCGGCGCTGGAGCGCAGCGCCAAGAGCTTCACGCCCTATGCCGAACGCGCGACCGGGCTGGTTGCGCGCGCCAAGGAGGCACCGGCGGGGAGCGAAGCATGGCTCGACGCGCAGGCCGCGCTCGCCGATCTCGATGTGCTGCGCGCCGAGAGTTCGGCCCGCACCAGCGATCTCGAACTGCTCACCATCGAGCGCGCGGCGGCGATCGCCCCGCCCTACCCGGCGCTCGACGCGGCCTATGCCGAGGCGAAGGCGCAGCTGGAGGCGCAAGAGGCGCGGATCACCGCCCTCACCGCGCAACTGCCGACGAACTGACCCCGCTAGGCTGGGCGGCCGATGCGATAAGTGAGATGGCGCTTCAGCGGGCTGCCGTCGGGCACGCCCGGGTGGTCGAAATCGCCGTCGGCCAGCCGATCCATGCCGAGCCGTTCCATCAACCCCCAGCTCGCGCGGTTGGCGGGCACGGTGATCGCATAGACATGCGGCCAGTCACGCGCGGCCCAGGCCCAATCGAGGCACGCCGCCGCCGCCTCGCGCGCATAGCCTTGGCGCCAATAAGCCCGCGCCAGCCGCCAGCCGATCTCCGGTAGCCCCTCGATCGGCCAGCGCCCGGGCTTGATGCCGCAAAAGCCCAAAAACGCACCATTGTCGCGCCGCTCGACCGCCCAGAAGCAGCAGCCATGTTCGGCCTGGCTCGCGATCATCCGATCGACCGCCGCATCGCTTTCCGCGCGCGACTGCGGCGGGCCGAGGTAACGGCGCACGGCCTCGTCCAGGTTCATCGCGGCGAAGGGCGCGCGGTCGGCATCGCGCCAGGGGCGGACGATCAGTCGGTCGGTATCGATCACGGCCGGTCGATCGCGTAGGTGACGGTTCGGCGCAAGCGGTCGCCGGGCTCGAACAGCGGATGGTCGAACATGCCGCCGGGCACCTCCGCCATGCCGAGCCGCGCCATCAGCCCCCGACTCGCGGTGTTGGAGGCGGCGGTGATCGCGACGATCCGGTGTGCGTCGGCGTGCAACCAGCCATAGGCGAGGCTCGCCCGCGCCGCCTCCGACGCAAAGCCCTGCCCCCAATGTTCGGCGGCGATGATCCAGCCGATTTCCAGCGCGCCGGCGATCGGGGTGTTTTCCGCCCCCGGCTTCAGTCCACAGAACCCGATCGCGACCGCCCTATCCTTGCGTTCGACCGCCCAAAAGCCCAGCCCCACGCCGCGATACCCCTCATGCTTGGCGAGCGTCGCATCGCTCGCAGCCGCATCCTTCACCGGCCCCAGATCGGCCATCACCCGCGGATCGGCCCACATCGCATGGAGCGCCACGCGGTCGCGCGGCTCGGGCCAGCGCAGCACGAGGCGGTCGGTCTCGATCATGGCCGCGCCATGCCATGGACAAGGCACGCTTCGCCACTGCCCGGCCGAATGAAATCGAGCGCCGAGCGACGGTCCATCCCCAGCGCTCGCATCACGCCGAGCGAGGCGCCGTTCTCCGCCGTCGTCCAGGCAAGCACTTGCGCAGCCGGGCGCTCGGCCCACAGCCAAGCGATGCTCGCCGCCGCTGCCTCAAGGGCATAGCCGCGCCGCCAATAGGCCTCGCCGATCCGCCACCCGGCTTCATATTGGTCAGCAACCGGGGTGCCGGGATAATTGTCGGCCACGCGCACGCCGCAGCTTCCGACCAGCACCCCCTCCTGCCAGTCGATGACCGCCCAATAGCACAGCCCATGGCGCGCATAATCGTTCAGCCGGCGCGCGAAGATTTGGGCCATCGCCTCGGGTGGCTTCAATCCGCCGAGCCGCGCCATCATTGCCGGCGTGTTGAACAGCGCGTCGAACGCGGCACGGTCATCGGGCCGCCAGGGGCGCAGCACCAGCCGCGCCGTCTCGATCATCCCAGCAGCCGGGCGGCGTGGAGCGCGTGATAGCTCAGTACCCCCGAACAGCCCGCGCGCTTGAAGGCGAGCAGCGTTTCCAGCACCAGCGCGTCGCGCTCGGCGGCGCCGGCGGCCACCGCCGCCTCGATCATCGCATATTCGCCCGACACCTGGTACGCGAACACCGGCACCTCGAACGCCGCCTTCACCCGGCAGATGATGTCGAGATAGGGCAGGCCCGGCTTCACCATCACGCTGTCGGCGCCCTCGTCGAGATCGAGCGCGACTTCGCGCAGCGCCTCCTCGGCATTGGCGGGGTCCATCTGATAGGTCTTCTTGTCGCCCTTCAGCCGGCCCCGGCTGCCCACCGCGTCGCGGAACGGTCCGTAAAAGCCGCTCGCATATTTGGCGGCATAGGCCATGATCTGGACGTTGACATGGCCCTCCTCCTCCAGCGCCTCGCGGATCAGGCCGATGCGCCCGTCCATCATGTCGCTGGGGGCGATGATGTCGGCGCCCGCCGCCGCCTGGTTGAGCGCCTGCTGCACCAGCACATCGGCGGTCGCGTCGTTGCGGACATAGCCGGCGGCGTCGACCAGCCCGTCATGCCCGTGCGTCGTATAGGGATCGAGCGCGACATCGGTGAGCACGCCCATCTCGGGCACCGCGTCCTTCAGCGCACGGATCGCCTGGCACATCAGATTATCGGGGTTGAGCGCTTCCTCGCCCTCGTCGCTGCGCTTGTCGGCGGGGGTGTTGGGGAACAGCGCGACGCAAGGAATGCCGAGCGCGGCGGCCTCCTTCGCGCGCGCGACGATGCCAGCGACCGGCCAGCGCGAGACGCCGGGGAGGCTCGCGATCGGCTCCTCCTCCTGGCCCGCGGTGATGAACAGCGGCCAGATCAGATCGGCGGGGGTGATAGTGGTCTCGGCGTGGAGCCGGCGGCTCCAGGGCGCGACGCGGGTGCGGCGGAGGCGGAGAGCGGGATAGCGCATGGCGGGCGTTGTGCGCCCGGGCGCGGGCGGGTGCAAGCCTTCAGCCCGCCGTCGCCATCCGCATCGCCGGCGCGCGCCGCCACGGGCCATAGGCGTAGAACAGCCCGGCGAGCGTCACCGTCATCACCGAGCCGACCGGGAAGCTCCACCACAAGGCGTCCACCCCCAGCATCGGCCGCAGCGCGAGCGCGAAGCCGAGGCGCACCGGGAACATCGCGACCAGCAGGATCAGGAGCGGCCCGAGCACCGCGCCGTTCGCGCGGACCACGCCGAAGAACACCATCGTCCCGCCAAACAGGATGAAGCCCCAGCTCGCGAGCAGCTGGATATGCCGCGCGATCGGCAGCGCCGGGCTGGCGTTCCCCAGGAACAGCGCCATCACCGCGCGATCGAAGACGAGCAGCACCAGCACCATCGCGCCGGTGATCGCGAAATTCTGCAGCAAACCGGCGCGCGCGATGGCGTTCACCCGGTCCCACCGGCCGGCGCCGATATTCTGCGCGGCCATCGCGCTCACCGCCGCGCCGATCGCCATCGCCGGCATCTGGATATAGGCCCAGAGCTGGAGCGTCACCCCGAACGCCGCGCTGGTATCCACCCCCTCGCGGTTGACGAGCCCGAACATGGTGAGGCCGGCGACGGCGATCACGATCATCTGCGCGCCGATCGGCACGCCTTTCGCCACCAGCGCGCCGATCGAGGCCGGCCCGGGCCGCAGATAAGCGAGTTCAGCCCCACGCAGCCGGATCGGCAGATCGCGCGCATAGATATAGGCGATCAGCGCAACCAGCGCGGTGCAGGTCGCGATCAGGCTCGCGATCGCGGAGCCGGCGATGCCCAGGCGGGGGATCGGGCCGGCGCCCAGGATCAGCAGCGGGTTGAGCGCCACGTCGAGCAGCGAGGCCAGCGCGCCGAACCAGAGTGGCGTGATCGCGTCGCCGGTGCCGCGCAGCGCCATCGTGATGAGCACTGACAGCATCGCGGGCGGCAGCGCGAGGAAGATGATCCGCAGATATGTGAGCGCGAGCGGCATCGCCTCGCCCGGCGTCTCCAGCAGCCGCAGGATGGCGGGCGCGGCGAACCAGCCGGCGATGCCGACCACCACCGAGGTCCAGAAGATCAGCCCCACCGCCGATCCGAAGGCGCGCCGCGCGCTGTCGAGATCGCGCCGGCCCATGCTCTGGCCGATGAAGATCGTCGCCGCCATGCCGAAGCCGAACACGGCGGCGAACAGCAGGAACATGATGTTGTTGGCGTTGCTCGTCGCCGCGAGCGCGCTTTCGCCGAGGAAACGCCCCACCCAGATCGCGTTGATCGAGCCGTTCAGCGATTGCAGGATGTTCGCGCCCAGCGTCGGCAGCGCGAACAGCGCGAGCGTGCGCGCGATCGGGCCTTGCGTAAGATCGCGATTGGGGGGGCGGCTGGCCATGGCGCTCCTTGTCAGCTTTCGAGCCAGCGCGCCATCACCAGTACGTCTTCGGTCGAGTAGCCGGCGGCGGCGTAGAAGCCCTCGACCGGGTTATCGTTCCGGATCATCAGCATCGCCTTGGGGCAGCCACGCGCGGCGAGCCAGCTTTCCGCGGCGCCCAGCATCGTCTTGCCATGCCCCTGCCCGCGCGCTCCGGCCGCGACGGCGAGATAATAGAGCCAGCCGCGATGCCCGTCATCACCGGCCATCACCGTCGCAATCAGGGCGCCATCGCGCTTCAGCCCAAGGATGGTCGAGGCCGGGCCGGCGAGCGCGCGGGCGAAATCCCGCGCCGGATCGTTCCAGGGACGGGTGAGCCCCGCTTCGTGCCACAGCGCGATCGCGGCATCGGCGTCGGCGGCGGCGAGCGGGGCGATGCCGCCCGCGCCGTCATTCATAGACGGTTACTTCAACCCGCATCCCGTCCGGGTCCTTGAAGAAGGTGGCGATGCTGTCGCCGAAATGCTGCTTGTCCGCGACCGGATGGCCCGCCGCCGCCATCGCCGCGCGCACTGCGTCGAGCGCGGCCTCGTCGGGCGCGGTGAAGCCCAGATGGTTGAGGCCGGGCGCGTAGCGCTGATAGCCGGGCGTGTCGGGATTGGCCTGCTTCAGGTCGATCGCGAAGCCGTCATCGCTCAGCCACACATGGTCGCGGGTCTTCGCAAAGCCGATCGCGCCGAGCATCGCCGCGTACCAGGGCAGGCTTTCCTCGAGCGAGCGGACGAGGATGACGGCGTGATCGAGCTTCATGATTCATCCTAACCTTGCGAGCGCGGCGGCGAGGCGTTCGGCCTCCGCCGCTTTTTCGGCGTGATCGGCGCGGGCCTTCTCCACCGCTTCGGGCTTGGCGCGCTCGACGAAACTGGGATTGTTGAGCCGGCCCGCGAGCGCGTCGCGTTCCTTCTCGGCGACGGCGATCGCTTTGGCGAGGCGCGCGCGTTCGGCGGCGAGGTCGATGATGCCCTTTAGGGGCATAAAGTACGTCACCCCGTCTACGACGACCTGCGCGACCTCGGAAAGCTCCGCACCTTGCCGATGCTCCACATCGGCGATCCGAGCCATACGACGGAACGACGCATAATTACGATTGATGCGGTTCTGCGTTTCAGCGTCAATATCGTCGTGGATCAGTCGCACCGGTGCTCCCGGCGGCACGTTAAGTTCCGCTCGAACCGCTCGCACTTGGCTAACCAACCGGATGACCCAATCCACTTCCCGCGCGGCCGCCTCATCAACGTCGACATCTGTCGGTCTAGGCCAGGCAGCGACGATCAGATTGTGGTCCCGCTTGGCAAGTTTTGACCACAGCTCTTCCGTGATGAAGGGCATGAAGGGGTGGAGCAGTACTAGGATCTGGTCGAGGACCCATCCGGCGACCGCTCGGGTTTCATCCACGCGATTATTAGGCACCGCGCCAGGCGGCAATTGCGGTTCCTCGATCAAGATTGGCTTGATCAGCTCCAGATACCAGTCGCAGAAGCGGTCCCACACGAAGTGGTAGATCGCGTTCGCCGCGCCATCGAAACGGTAATCGGCGAGCGCGGCGTCGATCGCGCGCACCGTCGCGACCGTCTCGCCGATGATCCATTGGTTGACCGCGAGCGTCGCGGGCGGCGGCGCCACCCCCGCGCTGCCGCCGATCCCGTTCGCCTGGGCGAAGCGCGCGGCGTTCCACAGCTTGGTCGCGAAGTTGCGATAGCCTTCGATCCGGCGCTCATCCATCTTGATGTCGCGCCCCTGGCTTTCCATCGCCGCCATGAAGAAGCGCAGCGCGTCGGCGCCATATTTGTCGATCCGCCCGAGCGGATCGACGGTGTTGCCCTTGGACTTGGACATTTTCTGTCCGTCCGCCGCGCGCACCAGCCCGTGGAGATAGAGCGTGCGGAAGGGGACATCGCCCATGAAGTGGATGCCCTGCATCATCATCCGCGCATCCCAGAAGAACAGGATGTCGAACCCGGAGACGAGCACGTCATTGGGGTAGCGGCCGTTCAGTTGCGGAGCCCTCTCCCCCGCGGGGGAGAGGGTTGGGTGAGGGGGTGATGCCGGGCGCGCAGCAAGCTCCTGAAAACCCTCACCCAACCCTCTCCCGCCAGCGGGAGAGGGCTGATCGCCCGGCCACCCCAAGGTCGCGAACGGCCAGAGCGCGGAGGAGAACCAGGTATCGAGGACGTCTTCGTCCTGGGTAAGCACCACCCCGTCGCCGGCCAGCGCCTGTGCCGCCGCTTCGTTCTCCGCGACAAACACTCGCCCGTCGTCGGCGAACCACGCCGGAATGCGATGCCCCCACCACAGCTGCCGGCTCACGCACCAGGGCTGAATATTCTCCATCCAGTTGAAGAAGGTCTTCTCCCAGCTCTTCGGCACGATCTTGATCGCGCCCGAGCGCACCGCCTCGATCGCGGGCTTGGCCAAGGTCGCCGCGTCGACATACCATTGGTCGGTCAGCATCGGTTCGATCACGACGCCCGAGCGATCGCCGAACGGCTGCATGATCGTCTTGTCTTCGACGCGGATCATCAGGCCGTCGGCGTCGATATCGGCGACCACGCGCTTGCGCGCTTCATAACGGTCGAGCCCGCGATACGCCTCCGGCACCAGATTGAGCGCGTCGATCTCCGCCGGCGTGGCCGGCGCGCCACCCGCGATTTCCTTCGCGCGCGCGGCGGCGACGGCATAGGGCGCACCGTCGGTCCGCATCGCCGCCACCTCGTCCATCAGGCGATACATCGGAATGCCGTTGCGCTGGGCGACACCATAGTCGTTCGCGTCATGCGCGCCGGTGATCTTCACCGCGCCCGAGCCGAAATTGGGATCGGGATAATCGTCGGTGATGATCGGAATCAGCCGGCGATGCGCCTTCGGTCCAACGGGGATTTCACAATATTTGCCGACGATGGGGCGATAGCGCTCGTCGCTGGGATGCACCGCGACCGCGCCATCCCCCAACATCGTTTCAGGACGCGTTGTCGCGATCGAGATGTAATCGCGCTCTTCCTCGAAAGTTATGTTGCCGTCCGCGTCGCGTTCGACATAGCGATAGGTCTCGCCGTCCGCGAGCGGATATTTGAAATGCCACATATGGCCGCGCACTTCGCGCGATTCGACTTCCAAATCGCTGATCGCGGTCTTCAGCTCGGGATCCCAATTTACCAGCCGCTTGTCGCGATAGAGCAGGCCCTGGTTATACAGATCGACGAACACCTTCAGCACCGCCTTGCTGAAGCCCTCGTCCATCGTGAAGCGCTCGTTCGCCCAGTCCATCGAGCAGCCGAGCCGGCGGAGCTGGCGGGTGATCGCGCCGCCGCTCTCGGCCTTCCATTGCCACACTTTCTCGACAAACTGTTCGCGGCTGTAATTGGTGCGCTTGTCCTGCCGCTCGGCGAGCTGGCGCTCGACCACCATCTGGGTCGCGATGCCGGCGTGATCGGTGCCGACCACCCAGAGCGCGTCCTTGCCCTGCAGCCGGGCATGGCGGACGAGAATGTCCTGAAGCGTGTTATCGAGCGCGTGGCCGATGTGCAGGCTGCCGGTGACGTTGGGCGGCGGGTTGACGATCGTCCACGGCTCAGCGCCGGAACGTTCGGGGCGGAACAGGCCGTTCTGCTCCCAATGGGCGTACCAGCGGGCTTCGATGTCGGCGGGGTCGAACGTCTTGGGAAGGTCGGTCATCCCGCTCGTCTAGCCGCGCTTGGGGCGCGCCGCCAAGGCCCCTCCACCACCCGCTGCGCGGGCGGTCCCCCTCCCCAAGCAAGCTTGGGGAGGATCAGGTCCGCGCCCCCGGCCGATCGAGCAGCGCCCTGATCCGCACATGCAGATCGTGCCGGCGATAGGGCTTGCGCAGCAGTTCGAAACTGCGGCCGCCATCGTCGAGCGCCTCGTCGGAATAGCCGGTGGTCAAGAGGATCGGCAGCTTGGGAAAATCGCGACGAACCTGGTGCGCCAGCATCACTCCGTTCATCCCGCCCGGCATCAAGATGTCACTGAACACCAAGGCGAAATCCTGGTCGTGCGCCAATATGTCGAGCGCGGCGCGGGCGTTGGCGGCGTGGACGACGCTATACCCCAGATCCTCGAGCAGCGCCTGGCCGAGCTGCGCGACCTCGGCCTGGTCCTCCACCATCAGCACCCGCTCCGCCGCCCGCGCCCGTCGTGCCGCCTGGGCATGGCCGTTGCGATCGGGAATGCCGGTCGCGCGCGGGAAGCAGAGCGTGAAGCACGCGCCGCCCTCGCTCTGGTTATGGACCTTCGCCAGGCCGTTCGACTGCCGCATGAAGCCATAGACCATCGCCAGCCCCAGCCCGGTGCCCTTGCCGATGCCCTTGGTCGAGAAGAACGGATCGAACACCTTGTCGATCGCCTCTGGCCCGACCCCGGGGCCGGTATCGGCGATCTCGACGACGATATACTCGCCCGGCTCCAGATTGGCGGTGCGCGCGTCCATCCGCTCGATCACCTCGTTGCGGGTGGTGATCGTCACCGTGCCCCGCCCCTCGGTTGCGTCGCGCGCGTTGGTGAGGATGTTGAGCAACGCGAGTTCCGCCTGCACCGGATCGACCCGGCAATTCCACAGCTCATCGGCGAGCTGGGTCCGCAGCCGCAAGCCCTCCCCCAAATTGCGCTCGATCACCGGACGGAAATCATTGACCAAGGTGTTGAAGTTCAGCAGCCGGTCGCGCAGTTCCTGTTTTCGCGCGAAAGCGAGCAATTGCTGGGTGAGCGTCGCGCCGCGATTGGCGGCGCTGGTGATTGCTTCCAGCGCGCGCTGGGCCGGGCGGTCGGCGGCATCAAGCCGGCCTTCGAGCATATCGGCATAGCCGATGATCACTTGCAGCAAGTTATTGAAATCATGCGCAATACCGCCGGTCAACTGGCCGACGGCTTCCATCTTCTGGGCTTGGTGCAAGGCTTCCTCGGCTTCCCGGCGGCGCGAAATATCAAGCTGGCTGGCAAAGAAATACAGCAGTTCGCCGCGCTCGTCGTAAATCGGCGAGACGAACAAGGCATTCCAGAAGGTCGAGCCATTCTTGCGATAATTGAGCAGCTCGACCGACACTTCCTCGCGCTGCTCGATCGCGCGGCGCACCTGGGCGACGACTTCGCGGTCGGTTTCCGGCCCTTGCAGGAAGCGGCAGTTGAGCCCGACGATCTCGGACTCGTCATAGCCGCTCATATAGGTGAAGGCCTCGTTGCAGAAGATGATCGGATTGTCCGGCTGGTTCGGATCGGTCACGATCATCGGCATCCGCGTCGTGCTGACGGCGGCGAAGAAGATATCGGCCGGCGCGTGGTGCGGCGGCCGATGATCCTCGATCGGCGGAGAGGGATGGAGCGGCGCGGAAAGCGAGTCGCCGCCGTCATGATCATTTTGCATCGCCGATGCAAACGCGCGACGGTGGCGCCAAGTTCCCGTTATCGTTGGTGAAATGACCGAACGACGAGAAGGTTCAGCGGGTCGCGGTGATCCGTTCGATCTCGCGCGCGACCATCGCCTCGACGATTTCGGGCAGATGCGCGTCGAGCCATTCGCGCAGCATCGGTCGAAGCAATTCGCGCACCAAGCCTTCGAGCGTGCCGTCGCCGTCCGGCTCGGGCTTCACCATCAGCCGTGCCAGATTGTCGAGTGCGCCGCGCGTCGCGGCGGCGGTTTGCGGCGAGGCGATCGGCGTCGGCGCGGGGGCGGCGGTGGTGGCGGCGCGCTGCGCCGGGCGCGGGGTCATCGGCATCGGCGCAATGTCCTCGACCTCAGGCGCTTCGGCAAGCGCCTCGTTGAGTTCGAGCACCTCGTCCCGCGCCGGCGCCTTGGCGGCAGGCGCCCGCTTGCGCGGGGCATCCCCCTCTTCGGAAATGATCCGCTTGATCGAGGAAAGAATGTCCTCCATCGACGGTTCCGCGCTCAAATCCGCCATGCGCATGCCTCGCACAATCGATCGCCCCTAATCGATCACCGTTGAGGCTTCGTTCCTGACGTATTGCCCGACCCCGAGTCAATTGGGTTCATGAACGCGGGATCTAGGGGTTTTACGACGTCAGACGTTTGCGCGGGGGTTTGTGCCGTGCTTGTGGCGACCGGCTTGGGCGTTGGATCTTCGTCCCAATCAACAATACGATTGTGCACGCGCTGGTAGTTGACCGTCGGATCATAGAGCGAGCCGCTGTCTAGCCCCAGGTCTTTCGCTTCGGCATGCCCCATCGCCGCGAGCACCGCGAACCCGGCGACATAGGCATCTCGCCGAGCGGTGACGAGGGTGACTTGCGAGTTGAGCAGTTCCTGCTCGGCGTTCAGCACCTCGATCACGGTGCGGTTGCCCACGCTATTTTCCGCGCGCACGCCTTCCAGGGCGAGCTTGTTCGCGCTCACCGCTGCTTCGGCTGACCGGATTACTTCAAGCGAGGCGCGATACGAGGCAAAGGCCGACCGAGCCTGCGACACGACGCTGCGTTCGGACTCGGTCAACTGCTCGTACGCCTGACTTTGGCGCGCCTGCGCCTGTCGCACGCGCGCTGCGGGGGCGCCGCCCTGATAAAGCGGCAGCGTCAGCCGCAACCCAAATTGCGCCGTACGATCAAACTGCGGTGGCGCCACATTGTTGCCAAAAGTGCCGAGCGTACCGAGATAATTGGTGTAATTCCCCTGCGCAAAGGCATCGATCGACGGCTTCTTGGTCGCCCGCGCGGTCTTGATGTCGTAGCCACTCGCTTCAAGCGCCTTGCGCGCAGCCAACAGGATGGGATTTTCCGCGAGCGCAACGCGGACGGCGGCATCGGGATCGCTCGGAAGATTGAGCAGCGGCGGGGGTGTATCGAGCTCGCCCGGCGGCGTGCCGACCAGCCGCACATAATTCTCGCGGCTAGCGATCAGGCGCGACTCGGCGGTCCGCAATTGACTTTCTGCAAGCGCGAGCCGCGCTTCGGATTGGGCAACGTCGGTGCGCGTCAGGTCGCCCACCTGAAACCGGTCCCGCGACGCCTGGAGATTGACATCGAGGACACGGACGTTCTGCTGGTTCAGCTGGACCAACGCTGAATCGCGCACGACGTCCATATACGCAGCAACCACCGCAGTGAACAAATCGGCCTCGGTACCGCGCAGCGTCGCCCGGCCTCCCTCGACACGAACCTTGGCGGCGGCGATCCCGTTTTTAACCGAACCGCCCGAATAGAGCGGATAGGTTAGGCTTGCCTGCGTCTGGCTGATCCGCGATGGCGCGGTGAAGGCGGTAATCGGCAGCACGACATTTTCGCTATAGGTGCTCTGCAACTGCACATTGGGCAGCGCGTTGGCGCGCTGGATGGGCACATTCTCATCGAGCGCGCGGACATTGGCGCGCTGCGCCTCCAGCGTGGGATTGGTGCGATAGGCGGCGGCGAGCGCCTCGCGCAGCGATTCGGCCGATGCCGGCGCGGCCAGGCCCGGCAGCAGCGCACCCGCCAGCATCAACTTCACTTTCGCCCGCATATCAATCCCTTCTCACCCGTGCGCGATGCTTTAACCACAGGAGCTAATCAAAAGCTGAACGCCGGCGGCGGCGCGAACCCCGGCAGATGCGCGGCCTCGATGTCCGCGAAGTCGGCAAGACCGAAACCACCGGCGGTGCGCCGCCCGACGCTCAAGCGCGACACGCCGCGATCAATGACGCCCGCGACGAGCCGACCTTCGATCTCCAGCTGATCGATCAGCGCCGCCGGCACCTGCTCGACCGCGCCGTCGACGAAGATCAGATCATAGGGCGCGCCCGCCGCATGGCCTGCGGCGAGCGGCGCCTCGACCACCGTCACCCCGGTATCCGCCAGCGTTTCGCGCGCGAGGGCGGCGAGCGCCGGCGAGACTTCGAGCGCCGTCACCCGCGCCGCGAGCTTGGCGAGCAGCGCGGCGGCGTAACCACCCGCGGCGCCGACCACCAGCACGCGGTCCGAAAGCTTCACGCGCGCCTCGGTAAGCAGGCGCCCGGTCGCGATCGGCGCGTTGGCGACCCGTCCCTCGCCCAGCGGCAGCAGCGCATCGGTATAGGCGACCGTCGCAAGCACGCCCGGCAAGTAGCGCTCGCGCGGCAGCGCGGCCATGGCATCGACCACGGCGGCGTCGTTCACCGCGTTGGGGCGCAACTGGCTCGCCACCATCGCCTGGCGCATCGAGGCGGAACGGGCCGGGTCGAGCATCATGTTCATGGGTCTCCCTTCGCACAACTGTCTTACATGTGCAATACAGCAAATGTTCTGAGCGCGCTTCTACCGATTGCACCGGGGCGCGCCAAGCGCCGTCCGATGCCGCCCCCTGTTGACACGCCCGCGCCGCCGCCGCATGGAGCCGCGCTCCGGCCCGATGGCGGAGTGGTGACGCAGAGGACTGCAAATCCTTGTACGCCGGTTCGATTCCGGCTCGGGCCTCCATAGCTTTGAAATAACGTTTACTTTCCATCAGCTTGCGCCTTCGTTGTGTCTAACCCCGCGATCAGGTTAGACATTTCCCACTCGGCAAGACGCTCAAGCGCGCCCTTCGCTAGCCGCTCTTGACTGGCGGCGCGGGCGTAGCGAGCAACCTCATCGTCCTTCGCGTGCCCGCTCACCGCCTTCATCGTCTGATTGGGCATTTCCAGCTCGGCCATGCGACGCATCGTCGCCTTGCGCAGACCATGTGCCGTGCAGCGGGGAAGGCCAGCGCCGTCACATTGCTCGCGGAACCACTGGCCAAAACCCTTCACGCTGAACGGGCGCCCCCACTGAGAAACAATGAAGCATAGCGCGTCCGATTGCGGCATAGCGTCGATTGCGGCCGCCAGGGGCTCGACAATTGGTAGGGTAAGCAGCTTGCCCGTCTTACGCTGGCGAATCACGAACTTGCCGTCGCGGATGTGCTGGCGGCCAAGGTGGATCGCGTCGCACTTGCGCTGATCGGTCCAGAGCATGAGCTCCATAGCCAGCCGTTGCATAGTGCCCAAAGGCCAATGCGCGCGATATTGAGCAATATCCCGCTCGGTCCATGTGTAGAAGCCGGCCGATTGGTCCCCAGGTGCGACCTTCACTTGCGCCGAGTCCTCAACCGGGTTTCGGACGATCCACCCCAGCTTGCACGCGAAGGCGAATAGGCGCCTCAGCTCCTTCCGTAGCTTCCGCGCCGCCTCGGTCCCACCGATCGCGCGGCCGTTAGCCGCGATGGCCTTCACCCGCGCGCGAGAGACGATCGCGTCGATATGATCGAATCGAACGTCGCTTACCAAACGATCTTCGCGCCCCTCGGCGAAGCGCTCCAAAATCTGGCGCACCTTGCTTTGCGTGGTCTCGCTCGGCCCTAGCCGCTCAGGAACAGCAAGATACTGGCGCAGCAGATCGCCGATACTGCCGGGCACCAGCCGGGCCGCGTGCGCCTCTTCCCGCCCCTCGATAATGGCTTGGGGGCTGTTGAAGCGGCGATACTCTTCGCGGAACTCTTCGGTCCCCAGCGCGGCGCTGAAATAGCGCGAAGGGTATCCCTTGCGACGAAAGCGCAACCGTTCCTTGCCATGACGATCCTTGAACCGCGTGACATATTGGGGCAGGAACCGCGCGCGCCGCGTTCGTCGCTTACTCATCAGGATAGCTCCGCATCCCAGGGGTTTGCAGCACCGACCTTGCCCGGCGCACCATCGGCGAAGAGCACCACGATCGCGCCCGTTGGCTCAATACGACAGCCGCTCGGCTTCAACCCAGCCGCCACGGCCGCGCGAAGAGCGCGCGTGGCATCGCCTTGCTTGAAGCGAGCGGCGCGGCTCACAGGTCTAGGCTCCGATACGGGCGCACCAGCCGTTCAATGAAGGCATCGGGCACCTTCTCGCGCGTCTCGAATTGCGCCGCCACCAAGGTTAGCACCGCCACCTTGATCCGCGCCGGCACGTCGCCAGTGCCATTCCACGCGGTCGCATACTCGCGCACCGTGTCCGACGCGCTCTCGATCAGCGTGATTAGCATGGCGTCCCAATCGTCGCCGATCAGAGCGAGAAAATCCTTTGTCTCGCCAAGCGATACCAGCGCGCTCATTGCGTCACCCCCGTCGCATCGCCGCGCGGGTTCCACCCTTCAAGCTGGCGGATTTCGTCGGCCGTCAAAACGTCCGTCTCGCGAGCAATCTTGTAGGTATCCCAGCGCGTTTTCGGATCGCCGCGCAGGAAGCCGCCAAGGTCAAGCTCAAGCTCAAGCCCGCTGCTCGCCGGAAAGACGCTCCGCGCGAACTCGGCTTCAATCTTGCGCGCCCAAGGCGTGAGCGTGAACATGGCGAACCACCGGCCCGCCGTCTCGCTATTGGTGAAGGTGTTGTGCGAATAGTCTTGGATCAGCGGCGGGGGCACCTGAAAAATCCGGCAAATTTCCTCCACTCCGAACTTGCGGGTTTCGAGCAATTCAGCATCCTCGGGGCTGATTTGGGCATTTACCCAATCAATGCCGCCGTCGAGGATCATCACTTGCCCGGCATTGCCGGCACCCTGGTTGCGTGCCGCCATTTGCTCGCGGAACTTCGCCAGTTGCTCAGGGGTGAGCGCGCCGGGAACCTTGAGATAGCCGCTCGGCGCCGCGCCCTTGTCCAGAAAGCTCCGCGCGAAGCGGTGCGAGGATTGAATTCCCGCCATCGTGTCCGCCGCGCGGCTGAGGCGCGAGCGGCCAATCTTGCCATCGTCGGTGCGGTCGCGAAGGTGGATCACCTCGCCCTGTAGGAAGCGCTGGCGGCGCCCGGTGAGCGGGTCGCTCCAATCATAGGCAAGCCGGCCGCTGCGCAGCTCCACCACCCCGATTTGAGCCCAAGGGATGAACCGCAGCCCCGAAATCTGCCCGTTGCCGGCGCGCTCGATCGCCGCCAGCCCATTGCCGGTCAGGAGCGTGGACGCGACGAGATGTTCGATGAACTCCGGCCATGTCATCGCGTCATTGGCGCCAAGCCGGATCAGGCGCGCGAGCGGATGCGCGAATTCCTCGAGCCGCGTGCCATCGGGCGCGCGACGATAGACGCCCGCCGGGATGCTCCCCAGCGCGCTCGCCTGAACTTGAACGCAACCCAGTACCGCCGCCAGATTTTCCGCCGCCCGCGCCGATACAGCCGCCGGATAGCCAAGCGCGGGCGCCAGAGCATCCCATGACACTTCCGGCGCCGAGCGGCGCTCATAACCGGCCCAGCGTGCCATGCGGTCGATCATGCCCATTGCCGAATCTCCGCCAGGCGAAGCCGCCGAGCCCGCCGCGCCGCGTCCCGATCGGCGGCGCGCAATGCCAGTTCCGTGTCGGGATAGGCGGGCCAGGCTTGAACCACGCTGATTTCTTGCAGGGCCACCGTGCGCAGCTCGCGCCGCTGGCCGTTCCATGCTTCACCGCCCTTGGGCACCGTGAAGCCGAACGACATCCCCCCCAAGTCGCCGCGCTCAGCGAGCGCCAGCACGTCGCGGCCGGCTTGGGTATCGGGCAAGTCGAGTGAGAAGGCGAGCCCACGGGCATCCTCGCTCAAGCGCAGCGTGCCCGATCGCGTGCGCCCCAGCACCTTGCCGGGATCGTGATCGAGTAGCGCCAGAACGTCGCCGCGAAGCGAGGCGGCGAAGGCGCCGGGCGCAATCGACTCCACGAAGGGGCCAATTCGTGCCTCGGCGCCAAAGGTGGCCGCGTAGCCTTCCAGCCGCCGCCCGGTCGAGCGGATTTCCGCGAAGGCGCGGCGTTCGATTTGGGCGGCGGCGGCCATTAGCTGAACGCCTTGGCGGCGGCCTTCACGCCCGTCGCCTTCACGAAGGAAGCCGGGTGGCGCAAGGCAATGTCCACCGTCGCCATAGCGCGGATCGAGATATTGCCCTTGGCGTAGGCGGTCGATTCATAGGGGTTCACGAGAATGTCGATCTCGCTCCAAATCCCCATCAGCAGCTCGGTAAAGTCGCCATAGATCAGGCCGAACTCGTCATTCGTCCCGCCGAGCGTCGCCGGCACCTGATTGCTGAAGGTGACGGGCTCGCCGTGGAACATATCGGCCAAATTCATCGGCAAGCCCTGCCCGTCGAGCGCCTTGTGCCCGATCTTGCGGATCGGCGTGGCGGCGAGGAAGGAACGGCGCGCCATGACGTTGGCGGTATCCGCCTTGTCGATCATATCCGCCGTGGTGTTGTAGATCGACGTAGCATAGGCTTGCGATTGCACGCCCGACGCGGCGAGGATGCCCGTGGGCTGATTGCTCCCGCCGCCCAAGATACCCGCGCGGTCGATCGCCAGCGCCAGGTCGCGCGCGAGCATGTTGCGCAAAAGCTGTTCCACCTGGGGCGACGATTGAAGCACCATGTTGCGCGACCATTCGCTGAGCGCGCCGGCGTGCTTGGGGCTCATCGTCACCTGGTCGAAATCGGCGTCGCTTGCCGAAAGCGCGCTGTTCTCGGCCACCCAGCCGATCGCGGGCGCACCCGTCTCGCGCGGAATCGTGATGTTGCCGACAAGGCCGGGAAGCACAGTGGCGCCGAGCGAGCGCAGCACGCTAGCGGCGGTGAGCGCCGAGATATACAGCTCGGGCCGCTGCTCGGTCGCGATCAGCTCCGCGCTGCCCGTGCTGGTAAGCGCCCGCTGCTCGAAAATCTCGGTGGGAATATACAATCCCTCAGCCGGCTTGCCAGCGCGGCGCGCCAGTTCCGGCTGCACTTCGCGCTCGAAACCGGCGTCGATCGAGTGATCGAAGGTAGACGCGACCAAGCGCGCAAGGCTGAAGCGCGAACGGATTTCGCGGTCAAGCTGAGCGTCGCCATTGATCGGTCGGCCCGGCTCAGCACGCTCGATCGCCTCGATTTTCTTGGCGCGCGCCAGCTTCGCGTCGATCGCGCGCAGCTCGGTTTCGGCGGCGGTGAAATCGCCGTCATTATCGGCGGCGTGCGCGGCTTCCATGCGAGCGACGATCGCCGCCCGCTGTTCGATCAGTTCACTCGTTTTCATGGGTAGTGCCTTTCAAGCGGGCCGGGGGCACAGCCCCCGGCGCGGTGAGTGCCGACTGTCTCGCGACGTTGGCGAAAAAGGGTGCGACGTTGCCCGATTGAGCCCCTCATGGATTCGCCGGACCAAATAACCGGCTCGCCCCCCGGGCATCGGGCTTTCCGCTGTTGGCCGCGCCGCGCCGGCCGCAGGAGATGGGGGCGAATTTCATGCATCCGCGACCTCGATTTCGTACCGAAACACGGGGCCACCAGCGCGCTCGACAATAATCGAGGCGAGGCTTTGACAGTCCACAACGGAAAGAATCGGTCGGCGGTTGTCGTCCAAGAAAGCTTCCATGCTCGCCAAGCTGGCGACGCGGCAAACATCGTCCGCGTGCTTGCCGAAGGAAACGAGGAAGCGTCCCAAGGAGGGCGCGCGGCGCGTTGTGTCTAGAATAGTGCCCCGCGCCTCTTCGGGGATTTCATCGCCTTCAAACGCAACGGCTTGGTCAAGCCACGCGATGGCGCCAAGCGTTGGCAAGAGCGCCATTTGGGCAATTGTCACAGTCTGAGAAACGTCCATACCCGCGTCGGAAAACAACTTCATCACGCTCAACCGGATGATGTCGTCGAGTGCCCAGCGGGTCCATTTTCCCTCGGCGTTTTCGGCCAAGATACCGCGCCGCCGCCAGTCACGCTGAAGCGCAGTCGAAACACCCGTGATTTCCGCCGCCTCGGCAGGCGTGAACTCGCGGGTGATAGTCCGAACAGAATAGCGCATAGCGTGCTCCAAACCTGGAGCGTGATATATACCACGGTTTAAAGCGCGTCAAGCCCCACGGTTTTCGCCCGGCCCGCCAAAGCCGGGCGTAGTGCTCAAATACCTTCGTTGCCGTCGTGGGGCATATCGACAATATCGCCGCCGGGCGGGTCGTCTTCCTCGGCCACGTCCGCGATCGGGCACCCCGGCCCATCGGCAGCATGAT
Source organism: Proteobacteria bacterium SG_bin6 (assembly GCA_002083435.1). Taxonomy (GTDB): domain Bacteria; phylum Pseudomonadota; class Alphaproteobacteria; order Sphingomonadales; family Sphingomonadaceae; genus Sphingomonas. The sequence continues at coordinate 25,663 of LWDJ01000032.1, forward strand.
CGGTGAAATCGTCTTCGGCGCCGGTGCGCTCGAAATCAGCGTCGCCGTCGAGCGTGTCGAGCAAGTCGATCGCTACCGTGATGAACGCTTCAACCCGCCGCCTGGGATGGCGCGCCAGGATGCGCGCAACGGCCGGCATGGGCGGGAATTGGTGGGGTAAAGGGATGACGTGGGCGGAGTCCGCCCCTAGGGTCTGGTCAGCCATACTTCGCTCTCCATAAGCGATGGGTGGTCAGGGGCGGCTCGGCGTTGGCGCGCCGGGTCGTCCCGTTCGTCAACGGACTACATTGGCGGGGCGCGGTCAACATGAAGATTTTTCGCGACGTTAGTCATCCTAATGGATGGAGTGGACTTGCTGATTATGAAGTCCGGGGAAACATGATTTATAGGACCGTTAACCATCCTGAAGGATGGAGCGGACTAGCAGATTATGAAATTAGGGGCGACAAAGTTTATCGGACGGTCTCTCATCCTCAGGGATGGAATGGATTAGCTGACTTTGAAATTCGTAATGGTGCACTTTACAGAACAGTGTCGCATCCCTTGGGATGGAATGGATTGCCCGATTACAAAATTCGCTAAAGCAACACAGGCCCGGCCCCACGATATTCGGCCGGGCCTTCATCCCGCGCCGCCAGCCCGCACGCCATGATCGCCGCCACCATGCCGTCGATCCGATCGAGGCTCCGGCTCTTGGCGGGCTTGCGGTTGCCGGCCGCGTCCGTCTCGATCACCACATTGCCCGCCTGCCAGCGCAGCACCGGATTGCTGTTGTGCAGCATTTGCCCGCCCAACAGCGCGCGCTCGAAAGCATCGACGGCCGGCGCATAGCTCTTGAAGCCGGGCACGAACTCGCTCAGCGGCAGCTCTAGCCCTTCGTCGCTGAGCATCTTCGCCAAATCCTCGAACCGCCAGCGATCGAATGCGATACCCCGCACGTCATAGGCTTGGCGCACGTCCGCCAGCCGGCGCACGATCGCCAGCCGATCGGTTGCCCGCCCTTGGGTTAGCTCGATCCATCCATCTTCCGCCCAGCGATCATAGGGCACCCGGTCACGCTCCACGCGCTCGGTCACGGTATCGGCGGGCACCCAATGCCATACCAGCAGCTTGCCAGCGTCGGGGAACCAGAGGGCGAAGGCGGTAAGGTCGCGGGTGCTCGAAAGGTCGAGCCCGCCATAGCAGCGCTGCCCCTCAAGCTCGCGCGCGTCGAACGGCTCGCCATTGGCTTCCCAATCGTGCTGTTCGATGAACCGCCCTTCGGCCGCCACACGCTGATTGAGATTGAGTTGGCGAAACGCGCGAGCGAAGGATGGGGCACGCATCGCGCGGGCCGCCGCGTCGGCGAATTGCTCTTCGCTGAGGAACGCCCCCAAGGCCGGATTGGCAGCCCGCCAGGCGTCGCGATCGTCTAGCGCGCAATCCTTGGGCGCGGCGTGAAGCTGGCAATAGACGGTGGGGCTCGGCTCGGCGTCAAGCATTTCGCTAAAGAAATGCAAGTCATTCGCCGCCTGGGTTGAGATCGTTACCCCCAGCGCTTGCGCTCGCTTTCCCATGCCGGTGGCGAGATTGTCCCAAAGCTCACGCGATTTCCATTGCGCGACTTCATCGGCGATCCAGAATGACGGCGCCAGGCCATGCGCCTTTCGAGCATCGGACGTGAGCGCGCGCCAGATACTTTGCGACTGTTCATCAACGATTTCCTTGTGCCAATCCTTGATGTTTACCCGCGCCGCCATCCACGGCACCGCCTCGATATAGGCCCGCGACTGGCGATAGAGCACGCCCGCTTGCTCCCGATCGAGCGCTGCCGCGTAGCACTCGCCATGCGGCTCCACCATCGGCCCCAGCAGATGCGCCAGGCTTAGCCCCGCCAGCAGCGCCGATTTGCCGTTGCCGCGCGCGACGCTCAGCGCCGCCAGCCGAACCCGCCGCCGCCCCAGATCGTCAAGCGGGCCATAAACCGCGCGCACGAATCGTTCCTGGAAATCGAGCAGCTCCATGCGCTCGCCGGCCAACAGCCCCGACACGATCGGCAAGCTACGCAGGAACGCTAGCACCTTCTCTTCGGGGGGCATCCCCTCTTGCTCCCAAGGATGCGAAACGGTGGCAGGCGCGCTTGCCGCCGCCGCTCTCAACCGCCCCGCACCCGGTCCCCTCTTGCCCATTTAGGTTGCACTCCGAAACTTATTGACTGTGAAGGTGGGCGGGTGGTCTTCGGCCGTCAGCTCCGAGCGATTTTCCCCGCGCCACGGGTGCGTCGGATCGAGGGGCAGCCCATCGGGGGTGCAGCCCCGGCGCGGCTTGCGCGTCGTCACCGCCCCCGCCTCCACGCCCCGCGCGGTCTTTGCCGAGTGGCAGGGGCCGCAATAGCTGGCGAGCCCGTCATGGCTGGGGAACGGCGCCCCGCCTTGGCTCACCGGCACGATATGATCGACGGTGTTGGCAACGGTCGTTAGCCCGATCGCCTCGCACCCAACGCAAAGGGGATGGCGCGCAAGGTGCGCTTCCCTGAGCCGCTTCCAATTGCCGGTGTTGTAAGGCCAGTCAGCCATGATGATCCTCGATTAGTCGGGCGAGCCGTTTCAGCTCGCGCTCGATTTCGTCGCGCCGCTCGAAATATCGTTCCGGCTGGCGCCAGTCGGGGGACAGCCGGCGCACCTGCCGCGCGATGTCCCGCACTTGCCCGGCCGCGCTCATTCGTCCGTCCCCCAAGTGCGAGGGTCGCCTATGTCATCGGGTGCGGGCGGGGGGCCGCCATCGGCCCCGCCCGCCATATACGTAGTATATGGGGTGTGTGCGAGCGGTGGTCGGCGGGTGGTCAGCGGTAGGTCGGCGGAAGGTGTGGGCGGTAGGTCGGCGGGTAGGTCAGCGGGTGGTCGGCGGAGCCCAAAACGGTCCTTTCCTTCCGCCCCATCACGATAGACAAAGCCCCGCTCGATCGCCCCGATTTTGAAGAGCCGCTCCATCGCTGCTTCCAACCGGGCACGCCCGATCCTCTTGGACTCGGCCATGTCCGCGAACACTTTGGGGGCATAGGTGCGGGAAGCCGGGCTATCCGAAACCGTGCGCTCTTGCCGGTTGCGCTCATCGAGGCACCGCAAGAATAGCTCGTTATCGCCAGTCGCCTGGATCGTCGCCGCCAGCTCGGCACGGGTATCGGCGGGCAAGTCATCGTCCCGTACAAGCGCGAAGTCATGCCACCGGAACGCGAGCGTTTCGCCAGCGCGGGCATAGTTTGCCTTGCCCAATTTCAGCTCGCGCGCGTCAGGGTCCGAAATGGAGCCTTCGCCGTCCCGCCGCCAGTCGAGCACGATTTGTGAGCGCACCGCATTTAGCCAGGCGGTCGAGCCCGAATAGCTATCACCGTTCTTATTGGGGTGCGCCACTAGAAGGATTGTCGCCCCGGTTTCCTTTCCAAGCCTGTGGAGTAGATTGGCGAATTGCGTCACCTGCCCCCGATCGTTTTCATTGCCGGTGAAAAGGTGGGCTACGTTGTCGAGCACCACGAACGAGGCGCCAGTGGCGCGGATCGTGTCGCCAAGCAGCTTGAAGGCTGGGGACGGCCGCAAGCGCCCCTCAGCGTCGAACGTGCAAAGCTCATTCCCCAGCCGGCCGCGAAGGCTGGCGAGGAAAAGGCCGGGCAAGTTGAACACCACACCAAGCCGCCGCGCGATATGGTCTTGCCGCCAATGCAGCTCGCGTTCGTCATCCTCAGCGGTGACATAGAGCGCCCGGCCGCGCATCGCCTCTAGGCCAAGGAACGGGAGCCCGGCCGCGATCGACGTGGCAAGCTGTTGCCCGAATAGACTCTTGCCGGCGCCACCGGGGCCGGTGAACAGCGTAAGCTCGCCAAGGGGAATGAACGTCGCCAAAGCGAAGGCGCGTTGCTGGGGACGCTCGGCGGCGAGCGCCGCTAGATCGAGCAGCGGGAAGGTTTCGGGCGGCCGGTTAATCGCGGCGTCGGTAAGCGCGCGCAATTCGTCGGGGGTGCCGCGCCAGTCCATCACGTCACCTTTTTGGGGCAGGCCGGGCAGCTCGATCACGAAAGCGCGTCCACCTGCCGCCTCGATCGCCGCGCGCGCCTCTTCGGCGAACTTGCGGCCGGGTTCGTCATTGTCGGGCAGAATTGCCACCGTGCGGCCCGCTAGAGCGTCGGCGTAGCATTTGCGCCAGCCCTTGCACCCGAACGCGATAGCGGTTGCCACGAAGCCCCAGCGCGCCAGCTTGTCCGCCTTGCGCTCGCCCTCCACCAGATAGACAGGCGTGGCGTGATCGGCCGCTAGAAGCTCGGGGAGCCGGTATAGAACGCGCCTGGTATCGCCTAGGCCGTTTGCCCAGCCGCCGTTGCCGTTCGCACGCTCAGCGCTGTAGCGCTTTGGCTCGCGGGGATGCTCGTGGCGCCGGGTGCGATACAGCACCGCGCCGCGTTCGTCGGCGAACTCATATGTTCCGGTGACGCGCCAGCCTTCGCCGCCGCCATTGCCGCGATCGGGAAGCACGCCCTTTTCGCGTAGCTGGTCTTTGATCGCGAGCGGGTCGCCACCGTTGAAGCTGTGGACTAGCAGACCATCGGGCGCGTTGGGAGCGAGCGTCGCGATGGTGCCCCGATCGCGCTTGCTATGGCCAGGGGTCGGAAAGGCGACGCTGTTGCCCCGGACCTCGCCGCCCGTCGCGGCGGCGATGCGGTGAAGGTCCGTCATTGCCGAACCTTGCCGCTTGCGGTATGCCCGCATTGCCTTCCCGCGCCCGTGGTAAGGTTTGCCCTCGCGTCGGTGCCAGCCTTCGCGGGGGCTTTCATTTTCGCCCCCGGCGGCGCGCCCGATCGGTTAGACAATCGGCACGTAACCGATTGATTTAGCTCAAGCCCGCGCGGTGAGGTTAGACAACGGGAAAGCGCCGAAATGGCCGCTTTCTCAAGCCCGGCTCGGGCCTCCAAGTTGTTGAAGATGCATTCTCGCCGGCCAGTCGCACCAGAGAGGCGGTGCGGCGGCACGCCGGCACCTTCGTTCCGGCACCAGTCGGGCACGCCATTCGCGCCAGCGTCGGGCCGGCCCGACGCGCGGCGTTCGCGCCGGGCCTTTTCTTTGCCCCCGGCGGCGCTAGGCTCGCGCGTATGATCCGCGCCCTTCCGCTCGCCCTGCTGCTCGCCGCTCCCGCCGCCGCGCAAAGCGGCGATAGCGAGCAGCAGCGCTGGGCGATGGCGGCGGCGGCGAGCACCATCATCCGCGACGATTGGGGCATCGCCCACGTCCATGGCCGCAGCGACGCCGACGCGGTGTTCGCAATGATCTATGCCCAGGCCGAGGATGATTTCCCGCGGATCGAGCGCAATTATCTCGTCGCGCTCGGGCGCCTCGCCGAGGCCGAGGGCGAGACCGCGCTGTGGCAGGATCTGCGCCAGCGCTTGTTCCTCGACGAAGCCGAGCTGCGCCGCGCCTATGCCGACAGCCCTGCCTGGCTGCAGCAGCTGATGATGGCCTGGGCCGATGGCCTCAATTGCTACCTTGCCCGCCACCCGGACGCGCGCCCGCGCGTGATCCGCCATTTCGAGCCGTGGATGGCGCTGGCGTTCAGCGAGGGCAGCATCGGCGGCGATATCGAGCGCGTGCCGCTCGACGCGCTGCGCGCCTTCTACACCGGGGAGCAGATCGCCTTCGTTCCCCCGCCGCTGGCCGAGCCCAAGGGATCGAACGGCATCGCCATCGCCCCGCGCCTGACCAAGGACGGCCAGGCGCTGCTGCTGATCAACCCGCATACCAGCTTCTATTTCCGCGCCGAGCAGCAGGTGACGAGCGACGCCGGGCTCAACGCCTATGGCGCCGCGACCTGGGGGCAGTTCTTCATCTATCAAGGCTTCAACGAACGCATGGGGTGGATGCACACCTCCAGCGGGGTCGATAATGTCGATCTGTTCGCCGAGACGATCGTGCGCGAGCGCGGGCAGATCAGCTATCGTTATGGCGCCGAGCGGCGCCCGGTGCGCACGCGGGCGATCAGCCTGAAGGTGAAGACGCCCGCCGGCCTCGTCGAGCGGCGCTTCACGGGGTACTTCACTCATCACGGCCCCGTCGTCGCGCGCGAGGGCGGCAAATGGATTACGGCCGCGCTGATGAACCGCCCGATCGCGGCGCTCGAACAGAGCTTCCTGCGCACCAAGGCGAGCGACCTCGCCGATTTCATCCGCATCGCCGAGCGCCGCGCGAACAGCAGCAACAACACCGTGATCGCGACCGACAAGGGCGAGATCGCGCTGTTGGTGCCGCAGTTCATGCCCCGGCGCGACAATCGCTTCGATTATCGCGGGGTGGTGGACGGCAGCGATCCCGCGACCGACTGGCAGGGGCTGCACACGCTCGGCGAGCTGCCGCAGCTGGTCGATCCGGCGAGCGGTTGGGTCGTCAACACCAACAACGCCCCGTGGACCGGCGCCGGCGCGGGCAGCCTGAACGCGGGCGCCTATCCGCGCTATTTCGATCTGGCGGGCGAGAATGCGCGCGCGGCCCATGCGCTATCGCTGCTCGGCGACAAGCACGACTGGACGATCGAGGCGTTGCGCGCCGCCGCGTTCGATAGCGCGTTGCCCGCCTTCGATCGGCTGCTGCCGCCGCTGCTCACCGCCTGGCGCACGCTGCCGGCGGACGACCCGCGCCGGGCCGCGCTCGCCGAGCCGATCGCGCTGCTCGAACGCTGGGACCGGCGCTGGGGCCCCACCTCGACCGCGACCACGCTCGCGGTGCATTGGGGGGAGGCGCTGGCGGCGGCGGTGCCCGCCGATAGTGACATCAAGAGCTTCAGCCTCACCCATCTCGATCGGCTGGCGGCGGCGCCCGGGGCGACACAGCTCGCCGCGCTCGAGACCGCCATCGCCAAATTAAAGGCGGCGCATGGCGACTGGCGGGTGCCCTGGGGCACGATCAACCGCTTCCAGCGCCCCGGGGCGACAGGCGGCTTCGACCCGAAGGCGCCGAGCCTGCCGGTCGGTTTCACCTCCGCGATCTGGGGCTCGCTCGCGAGCTTCGGCACGGTGAGCCCGGCGGGAAGCGCCCAGCGTTTCGGCGTGCTCGGCAACAGCTTCGTCGCGGTGGTGCAGTTCGGCCCGCGCCCCCGCGCGGTGGCGGTGACGGCGGGCGGCGAAAGCGGCGATCCGGCTTCGCCGCACTATAACGACCAGGCGGCGCGCTACACCAGCGGTGCGCTGCGCCCGGTCTATTTCGACGACAGCGACCTGGTCGGCCATATTGTGCGTCGCTATCACCCCGGGCGCTGAAAGCTTACCGCCGCGCCGCTTCGTGCCAGGCTGGGACAGGCCAAAAGCGGGGGGTCAACGCACCGCGTTTATGCGCTAATTGGGCGCGCGTGAGCGGGATTTTGGCAAGACGCGCGCGGATGCGCTGGGCGGGTGGTGCCGCGCTCTGCCTCGCCGCGTGCCTTGGCTATTCGGGGCAGGCCGCGATTCGCGCGATCATCGACCACTTGCCCGCGCAGGCACGCAAGGCGCCCAAGGGCTATGAGGCGCAGGATCATTTCCCCGGCGCCGCGCTGCTTTATGCCACCGCCGAGCCTTCCCCGGGCATTCCCACGCCCGTCCCGGGCATCGCCGCGCCCGCGCCAGGCGCGACCGGGACCGCGCCGCTCCCTGCCATCCCCGCTTATGCAGCCGCGTTGCCGGTCGATACCAGCATCCGCCCCGCCCAGCCATTCAGCATGGCGCGCGCGAGCGGACTCGATTACGGCCGCGCGCTCGATTGCCTGACGAGCGCGATTTACTACGAGGCGGCGAGCGAACCCGATGCCGGCCAGCGGGCGGTGGCGCAGGTGGTGCTCAACCGGGTCCGCCACCCCGCTTTCCCCAACACCGTGTGCGGCGTGGTCTATCAGGGGTCCGAGCGGGCGGGCTGCCAGTTCAGCTTCGCCTGCGATGGCGCGATGGCGCGCGCGCCCTCGCGCACCGGCTGGGCGCGCGCGCTGCGCACCGCCGCCGCGATGCTTGGCGGGCTGACCGAGCCGAGCGTGGGCGAGGCGACGCATTACCATACCTTCGCCGTCACCCCGGCGTGGAACCGGCAGATGGTGATGACGGCGGCGATTGGCGCGCATTTCTTCCACCGCTGGCAGGGCTTCTGGGGCACCCCCGCCGCCTTCACCCAGCCCTATCGCGGCGGCGAGCCGGTGCCGGGTCCGCACGCGCGGCGGACCCTGGCAAGCGCGACGCTGCCGATCCTCCCTGCCCCGGCGCCGGCCGCCGCGCCGGTCACCGCGCCGAGCCAGATCCAGCCGGCCTATGCCGATAGCGGCACCCCGCTCGCCGCCGCGCCAGCGCTGCCGGAGAGCCAGATCCTCGACAAGTGGAAGGACAGCGGCAAACCGCTGAAATAGGGCGCGCCATCGGCGGCCGCGCGTCCGTTGCCGCCCCGCCTACCCCATATCGACCCCTGCCCTCTGCCCGGCGAGGGCCGAGGCTCCACATCACGCCGATCGGCGATCCCGCGATGACCGACCGAGGCCTGGCAAGGTGCCTCCCCACCCCGCCCGTGCCGGGGATGACAGGGGCGGCATCATCGCAAGGGCCGCAATCCTCGGGTCGGTTTCAGCGTCGCCGAATCGGCGCCGGCCCTGCCGCAACAGGCTCCGATCGGCATCCGCCGCGTCCTTGCGGGAAAGAAGAACCTACCCCAGCCGGCAGGGCTTGATCGCCGCCGGATCGGGCCGCGTGCCCGCCGCGCGGAACGCCGCCAGATAGCCGCCGGCGGAGGGCATATTGTCGGTGAAGGCCAGCTCATAGCCCACCGCGCGAAACTCGCAGGCGAGCAGCGCGGGTGGAGTGCCGTGGCGCGCGGTCGGACGGTTGGCGTCGACCACGATCACCAGCCCGCCGGGCTTCAGCGAAGGCCGCATCCGCCAGAGAAATTCATAGGGCTGGGCGATCTCATGATACATGTGCACCATGAACACCCGGTCGAAGCTCGCGTCCGGCAGCTTGGGATCGGCGGGCGCGCCGAGCCGCACGCTCACGCTCTGCAGCCGCTCGCGCGCGACGCGTTCGGCGAGCGTGTCGCGCACCGCCGGGAAGATGTCCTCCGCCAGCACCCGCCCGTGCGGGCCGACGCGCTGGGCGAGGCGGATCGTGTAATAGCCCTCGCCCGCGCCGATATCGGCGACGGTCATCCCCGGCGCGATGCCGGCCTTGTCCATCACCGTCTCCGCCTCGCGCAGCCGGTCGCGATCCTCCTCGTTCGACCAGCGCGACGAGACGATCCGCGACACCGGGCGATCGGGCGCCGGAAACGGACCGGGCGCGCGCTGCAGGGCCGCTCCCGGGTCGCAGCCCGCGAGCAGCGCGAGCGCGGCGATCGAGGCGCGGCCGCGCTTAATCGACGTCCTCCACCACCACCTTCTCGCCGGTCACCCGCTGGCTGAGCGCGGCAGCCATGAACGGGTCGAGCGCGCCGTCGAGCACGTCGCTTGGCGCGGTGGAGGTGACGCCGGTGCGCAGATCCTTCACCAGCTGATAGGGCTGGAGCACATAGGAACGGATCTGGTGGCCCCAGCCGATATCGGTCTTGGTGGCGTTCACCGCGTTCGCCTCTTCCTCGCGCTTGCGCAGTTCATGCTCGTAAAGCCGCGCGCGCAGCTGGTTATACGCCTCGGCGCGGTTCTTGTGCTGGCTGCGCTGGTTCTGGCAGGCGACGACGATCCCGGTGGGCAAGTGGGTGATGCGCACCGCCGAGTCGGTGGTGTTGATGTGCTGCCCACCCGCGCCCGAGGCGCGATAGGTGTCGATCCGTAGCTCGCTGTCGTTGATCTCGATGTCGATCGAATCGTCGATCACCGGATAGACCCACACGCTCGCGAAGCTCGTCTGCCGCCGCGCGTTCGAATCGAACGGGCTGATGCGGACCAGGCGGTGGACGCCGCTTTCGGTCTTGGCATAGCCGTAGGCGTTGTCGCCCTTCAGCAGCAACGTCGCCGATTTGATGCCCGCCTGTTCGCCGGCGTGATAATCGATCAGCTCCACCTTATAGCCGTGGCGCTCGGCCCAGCGGGTGTACATGCGCTGGAGCATTTCCGCCCAATCGTTGGACTCGGTGCCGCCCGCGCCGGCGTTGATCTCCAGATAGGTGTCATTGCCATCGGCCTCGCCCGAGAGCAGCGCCTTCACCTTGTCGCCCTCCGCCCGCTCGGCGAGCGCGGCGAGGTTGGCGGTGCCTTCGTCGGCGAGCGCCTCATCACCTTCCGCCTCGGCGAGTTCGATCAGTTCGGCGGTGTCGTTTAGCTCCTGCTCGATCGCGCGGGTGGCGCTGATCGCTTCGTCGAGCCGGCGGCGTTCGCGCATCACTTCCTGCGCGGCCTTGGCGTCGTTCCACAAAGTCGGATCCTCGACGCGCGCGTTGAGTTCATCGAGCCGGCGCAGCGCGCGGTCCCAATCGAGGAAGCGGCGGAGCAGCGCGAGCGATTCGGTGATCCGGTCGGCATGGGCTTGCGCTTCGGCGCGCATGAACTTCAAAACCTTTCAGCGGTCGCGCGGACGAGAAGAAGCCGCGCGGGTGGGGCAGGGGCTAGTAGATTCCGCCCTCTCTTTGCAAGAAATCGCTGTCGCGGGCGCGGTCCTGGGCGCGGGCGGCGCGTTGTTGCGCCTCGATCGCGCGGGCGCGCTCCTCGGGCGTGGGCGGCGCGGCGCGGGCCATCGCGCGGCGGGCCTCGCTTTCGGGCTTGAACACTTCCCAGATCACCGCCGCCTTGGGATCGGTGCCCGGCCACGCGCCGAACACCGGCTTGCCCGAGGCGCGATCGATCCGCACGAGCCGCGCGCCCGCCGGCGCGCGGAACGGCACCGCCGGCAGATCGGCGAAGGCCTTTTGCGCGAACGCCTTGTAGATCGGCGCGGCGAGCGTCCCCCCTTGCGCATAGCCGCCCAGGCTGCGCGGCTGGTCATAGCCGATATAGAGCCCGCCGATGATCTGCGGGGTGCCGCCGATGAACCACACGTCGGTGGGGCCGCTCGACGTGCCGGTCTTGCCCATCATCGGGCGGTTCAGGTCGCGCAGCACCGTCGCGGTGCCGCGCTGGATGACGCCTTCGGTGATGTGGACCATCTGATAGGCGGTGACGGGGTCGATCACCTGGCGCTGGCGGACCACCGGGCGCGGCATCGGCTTGCCGTTCCAATCCGGGGCATTGCAACGATCGCAGGCGCGCCAATTCTCCGGCCAGATCACCTTGCCATGGCGATCCTGGACGAAATCGATCAGCGTCGAGGGGTGGCCACGGCCCTGATTGGCCAGGATCGAGAAGGCGTTGACCATGCGCTGCACGGTCGTCTCGCCGGCGCCGAGCGCGATCGAGAGATAGGCGGGATATTTGCCGATCCCCATCCGGTCGATCACGCTCACCACCTTGTCCATGCCGATGGTGCTCGCCGCGCGCACCGTCATCAGGTTGCGCGATTGCTCGATGCCCCAGCGCATCGTGTGCGGGCCGGAGCCCTGGCCGCCGCCGAAATTGCGGAAGCACTTATTGCCCAGCCGCGCGCCCTGATAGACGCAGAACGGCCCATCGATGATGATCGAGGCGGGCGTCATCCCGTTTTCGAGCGCGGCCGAATAGACGATCGGCTTGATGGTGGAGCCCGGCTGGCGCAGCGCCTGGGTCGCGCGGTTGAAGCTGTCGATCCGCGAATCGAAGCCGCCCTGCATCGCCAGCACGCGGCCGGTCTGCGGTTCCTCGACGATGAACCCGCCCGAGATGCGCGGCACCGATCGCAGCGCGAAATTCTCGCCCTCGGGGGCGACCGCGATGATGTCGCCGGGCTTCAGCCGCGCGAACGCCGTGCCGCCTTGCCCGCGCGGCGGCATCTGCGCCGCCCAGCGCGGCAGCGTGCCGGTCTTGCCGTCGGCGAAGCCCAGTTCGGCGGCGTCACCGCTCACCGAAATGACGATCGCCGCGCGCCAATCGGCGTAATCGAGCGCGATATTCTGGTTGAGCAGCGCTTGCAGCCAGTTGTCGCCGCTGATCTCGACCGACTTGAGCGGCCCCGACCAGCCGCGCCCGCGATCATAGCGCAGCAGCCCTTCGCGCAGCGCATCCTGCGCATATTGCTGGAGCTGGGGATTATAGGAGGTGCGCACCCATAGCCCGCCCGAATAGACGCTGAAGGGGCCGTCGCGCTCGCTTTCGCCGAACTTGTCGATCAGCTGGCGGCGCACTTCCTCGACGAAATAGCCGCCGACCCGTTCGAACTTGGGGGTCTGCCGCCGCACCGCGCCGATCGGCTCGCTGAGCGCGGCATCATATTGCGCCTGGCTGATGAAGCGGTTCTTCAGCATCTCGCGCAGCACATAGCCGCGGCGATCGAGCGCGCGCGCGCTGTTGCGGAACGGATCGTAGAGCGCTGGCCCCTTGGGCAGGATCGCGAGATAGGCGAGCTGGCCCAGCGTCAGCTCGTTCAGTTCCTTGTCGAAATAGGCGTGGCTCGCCGCCGCCACCCCGAAGGCGTTGCGGCCGAGCGGAATCTGGTTGAGGTACAGCTCGAGGATTTGCTTCTTGGTCAGCGTGTCCTCGATCCGGTACGCGAGGATCGCCTCGCGGATTTTGCGCGTCGGCGAATATTCGTTGCCGATCAGCAGGTTCTTGGCGACTTGCTGGGTGATGGTCGAGCCACCCTTGGCGCGCCGCCCGCTGCCGAGCTTGCTCACATAATCGAACACCGCCCCCAGGGTGCCCGGGTAATCGACGCCGTGATGCTCGAAAAAGGTCTTGTCCTCGGCCGCCAGGAAAGCGCGGATCAGGAGCGGCGGAAACTCGTCATACGCCAGCTCGACGCGGCGCTCGCGCGCGTAGCTGTGGATCGGGGTGCCGTCGATCGACCGGACATTGGTGGGGAGCGGCGGCTCATAGGTGCGCAACTTGTCGACCGAGGGCAGATCGCGCGCGAACAACAGCCAGATCAGCGCATAGCCGATCGCGGCGAGCACGCCCAGCACGACAAGCAGCTTCACCCACCACCGCCGCCACAACCGCGCGACGAAATCGCGCGCGCCGGGTTCGCGGTGCAGGCGGAAATTCACGGTATCCGCATCAGCCATAAGCGCTGCGTCTAGGGGAAAAAGCGCGGAGGTGCCAGCTTGGGGGCGCGCGCTTTGTCGCAAGGGTGTTCGCCCGGGATCAGCGCCGCCTGCGCGGCTTTCACGCCTTTTGGTTCACGCGGAGGCGCGGAGGCGCGGAGCGGGTGCGTGGCCCGGGCATTTTGTCGCCCTGCGCCGAAGGCGCTTTTTGCCGGTCCAGAAATGGCGCCGCGCGCCGTTTGTCCCGACCCCACGCCGCGCCTCCGCGCCTCCGCGTGAACCAAAAAACTGATGAGCCTTGAACTGCTTGTAGCGGGAGGCCCCGGTCGTCGCTCGGGCGACGCGCTTGACGGCCGGTCTACTGCGCCGCCAGCCGGCGGGCGAAGTGGATGTCCACCGCGCGTCGCACGCTTTCGGCGATCGCCGCTTGCCCGCGTGGCGAGCCGATGAAATTGGCGTCCTGCGGGTTCGAGATATAGCCCGTCTCGAACAGGATCGAGGGCATGTCGGGCGCCTTCAGCACCATCAGCGAGGCCATGCGGTGGAAATTGGGCTTCACCGGCATCAGCGGCTTGGCCTCGCGCCCCAGCAGCCGGGCGAAGGCGGCGGACTGGTTCATCGTCTCGCGCTGCGTCAGGTCGATCAGCAGCGAGGAGATGTCGGCCTCGGTGCTGGCGAGGTTCACGCCCTGGATGATGTCGGCCTTGTTCTCGCGCGCCGCCAGCCGGGCCGCTTCCTTGTCGGAGGCGACCTCGGACAGGGTATAGACCGTCGCCCCGCTCGCGGCCCCTGCGCCGACGCTGTCGCAGTGGATCGAGATGAACAGGTCGGCCTTCAGCCGCCGGGCGATTCCGAACCGATCTTGCAGCACGATGAAGCGGTCATCCTCCCGCGTCAGCGCCACGCGCACGCGGCCCGAGGCGAGCAGCTCGTCGCGGATCGCCTTGGCGATGGCGAGCGTCACGTCCTTTTCGCGCAGGCCGGTTTCAGCGCCGATCGCGCCCGGATCGACCCCGCCATGCCCGGCGTCGATCACCACCAGCGGGCGGCTGTCGTCGTCGCCATAGATGCGCGGCAGCGGTCCGGGCGCGCGCTTCGCCGCCGGCACAGGCAAGGTGACGGCATAGCTCGCGCGCACCGCGCCACCGGCATAGCTGAACGGCGGCAGGAAGCGCACCCGGCCATCGGCGGCGGCGCGCGCGAAGGCGGCGTCGTCCACCGTCCGCAGCGCGAGCGTCAGCGTCCGCCCGTCCGCGCCGAACGTCCCTTCGCTCACGATCGCCGGCTGCGCGAGATCGAGCACGATCCGGGTGCCACCGCTGTTCCGCGCCTGGCGGATGCGCGCGACCGGACCATCCCCCGCGGCGAGCGCCGCGCCGGGATCGGCGCCGCTCACGTCGATCGCGATGCGTCGCGGCCCCGCCAGCATCAAGGCCGAGGCGGCGGCGACGCGCGCATCGAAGCGCAGCGTGACGTGATCGGGCGCGACATCGACGGCTTCGACGCTCGCCGCCCAACCGGGCGCGCCGCCCAGGATCAACGCGACAAGAGCCAGAAGCAACGACACAAGTCGCTTCTGCCGCGCCGGCTGCCCGCCGGTCCAGCGAAAAGGCATGAAGGGGGTGCTCCCCGGCTGTAACTTCCCTGCACCACCACGCCTAGCGCCAGCGGCGATAAATCGTCGCTAATCGACGGGGTTAACACCGCGTTCGGCATCTTCTTGCCGCTTTTCCGGCAAAGCGATGCCGGTTGCATCCGCCGGGGAATGAGTGCTACGCCTTGGCACAGTGGGTGTTACAGGCTTGCTTGGGCACCCGTCATCCTCGCGCGCGCCGTCCTCAACGGCGCATCGGCGCGGGCAATACCAGGTTGATGCTCGCATGAAGGCCTTTTCCCGCACCACCGACCGCCCGGCGCTTGCCGGCGGCGCTTGTGGCGCGGGTCCGGCGCGGATGCGCCTTGCGGCCGAGCGAGCGCCAGTTCGTCCCATCCCCTTTGCGCCGGTCCGCGGTGAGCCTGTCACGGGTCCGCGCCGGCTGCATCACAATCGTGCGCCGTGGCCGCCTGTCGGCCGGCGCGCTCGGAGAAACATTGATGACCACCAAGATGCTGATCGACGCTCGGCACCGGGAAGAAACCCGCGTTGCCGTCGTCAAAGGAACCCGGATCGAGGAATTTGATTTCGAATCGGCCGAGCGCAAGCAGCTCAAGGGCAATATCTACCTCGCCAAGGTAACCCGCGTCGAACCCTCGCTGCAGGCGGCGTTCGTCGATTATGGCGGCAACCGCCACGGCTTCCTGGCCTTCAGCGAAATCCACCCCGATTACTATCAGATACCCAAGGAAGATCGTGACGCGCTGCTGCGCGAAGAGGCCGAGCACGCCGCCGAGGAAGCGGCGCTGCGCGAAAGCGACGACGATGATCTCGACGCCGACGAGGCCGAGGACGGCGGCGACGACGATCACCGCGACGACGAAACCGGCGAGGAAGAGGGCGGCCGTCGCCCCCGCCGGCGCGGCAATGGCGGCTCCGACGACGCGGTGGAGGCGCTGCGCCAGCGCCGCATGAACCTGCGCCGTCGCTACAAGATCCAGGACGTGATCCGCCGCCGCCAGATCCTGCTGGTGCAGGTGGTGAAGGAAGAGCGCGGCAACAAGGGCGCGGCGCTCACCACCTATCTGTCGCTCGCCGGGCGCTACTGCGTGCTGATGCCCAACACCGCGCATGGCGGCGGGATCAGCCGCAAGATTTCGAACGCCGCCGATCGCAAGCGGCTGAAGTCGATCATGTCGGATCTGAAGCTGCCGCCGTCGATGGGCTGCATCGTCCGCACCGCCGGGCTGCAGCGCACCAAGACCGAGATCAAGCGCGACTTCGATTATCTCGCCCGGCTGTGGGATGAGATTCGCGAGAAGACTTTGTCCTCCTCGGCCCCCGCGCTGGTCTATGGCGACAGCGACCTGATCAAGCGCGCGATCCGCGACATCTACAACCGCCGCGAGATCGACGAGGTGATCGTGGAGGGCGGCGATGGCTTCCGCCACGCCAAGGATTTCATGAAGCTGCTGATGCCCAGCCACGCGCGGCGGGTGAAGCATTATGCCGATCCGGTGCCGCTGTTCCAGCGCCACCATGTCGAGGATCAGCTGGCGGCGATGTATCACCCGGTCGTCCAGCTGCGCTCGGGCGGCTATCTGGTGATCAACCCGACCGAGGCGCTGGTCTCGATCGACATCAACTCCGGCCGCGCCACGCGCGAGCATAATATCGAGCAGACCGCGACCCAGACCAACCTTGAGGCCGCCGAGGAAATCGCCCGCCAGCTGCGCCTGCGCGACATGGCCGGGCTGGTGGTGATCGACTTCATCGACATGGACAATTCGTCCAACGTCCGGAAGGTCGAAAAGGCGATGAAGGAGGCGCTGAAGAACGATCGCGCCCGCATCCAGGTCGGCCGCATCTCGTCCTTCGGCCTCATGGAGATGAGCCGCCAGCGGCTGCGCACCGGCGTGCTGGAGGCCTCCACCCGCCAGTGCCCGCATTGCGAGGGCACCGGCCTCGTCCGTACCGCTTCGTCGGCGGGGCTCTCGGCGCTGCGGCTGCTGGAGGATGAGGCGGCGCGCGGGCGCGGATCGCAGCTGCTACTGCGCGCCAGCCAGGAAGCCGCCTTCTACCTGCTCAACCGCAAGCGCGCCGAACTCGCCGAGATCGAGGAACGCTATGGCGTGACGATCGAGGTCGCCCCCGATGGCGAGCGCGAGGGCGCGCGCATGTCGGTCGAGGCATCGGGGCCGCCGCCGGTCCACGCGCCGCGCCTGGAGCCGATGCTGATCGAGGCCGATGACGACGAGCCCGAGATCGAGGCGTTCGAGGACGAGGACGAAGAGGAAGAAGCGATCGAGCGCGAGCCGCGCGAGCCGCGCGACACCGAACGCGGCGATCGCGACGGCAGCCGCCGCAAGCGCCGCCGCCGGCGCGGCCGGCGCGGTCGCCGGGGCGACGAGGGTGAAGCCGGCGCCAGCGACGAGAGC
>LWDJ01000033.1 GCA_002083435.1 Proteobacteria bacterium SG_bin6
TGTTCAGCCGCGTGCCGCGCATCCTGCGCGAGCTGGAGGCGCATACCGGCAAGCGCGTGCGGCTGGAAATGTCGGGCGAGGCGACCGAACTCGACAAGACCGTGCTCGAACGCCTGGGCGAGCCGCTGACCCATTTGATCCGCAACGCGGTCGATCACGGCATCGAACCCGCCGCCGATCGCCTTGCCGCCGGAAAGTCGGCCGAGGGGCTGCTGCACCTGTCCGCCGAACAGCGTTCGGGCCGCATCCTGATCCACATCAAGGATGATGGTCGCGGCATCAACCGCGAGCGTGTGCTCGCCAAGGCCAAGGAGCGCGGCCTGGTCGCGCCCGACGCCCAGCTGAGCGACGAGGAGATCGACAATCTGATCTTCGCGCCGGGCTTCTCCACCGCCCAGCAGGTGTCGAACATCTCGGGTCGCGGCGTCGGCATGGACGTCGTCCGCCAGAATGTGAAGAATCTGGGCGGCCGCATCACCATCGATTCGCGCCCTGGCGAGGGCTGCACCTTCACCCTCGCGCTGCCGCTGACGCTCGCCATTTCGGACGGGATGATCGTGACGGTGGGCGATCAGACGCTGGTCGTGCCGCTCGCCCATGTCGTCGAGAGCCTGCGCCCGACCGAGGCCGAGATCGCGCCGATGGGCGTGGGGCGGCGGATGCTCAACGTCCGGGGCCGCTTCATCCCGGTGATTCCGCTCGATCGGGCGCTGGGCGCGCGCGACGCGGTCGCCGATCCGTGCGATGCGGTGCTGATCATCGTCGATACCGAAAGCGCCGGCCAGGCCGCGCTGCAGGTCGATATGATCGCCGATCAGCGCCAGTTCGTGATCAAGAGCCTGGCGACGCATTATCGCTCGGTCGATAGCGTGGCGGGGGCGACGATCCTCGGCAATGGCGAGGTCGCGCTGATCGTCGATGTCGACGCGGTCGTCGCGCGCGCGGTGAACGCCGCCGACGCGGTGGTCGCCGCATGAGCGAGGCGCTCGCCTTCGAACGGATGCCCGGGGTCAGCGCCGGCGTGTACGACGCGGCCGATTTCGCCGCAGTGCGCGATCTGATCTACCGCGAGGCGGGGATCGTGCTGCCCCAGGGCAAGGCGATGCTGGTCTATTCGCGCCTCGCCCCGCATGTTCGCCGGCGCAATTGCGGTACCTTCGCCAATTATGTGAAGCTGCTCGACGAGGACAAGGAAGAGCGGCGCAAGGCGGTGTGCTCGCTCACCACCAACCACACCTTCTTTTTCCGTGAGGAGCATCATTTCGAACATCTGGGCGGCGAGGTACGCACGCGGCTGATCGAGCGCGCCCAGGCCGGGCAGCCGGTGCGGGTGTGGTCGGCGGGCTGTTCCAGCGGCGAGGAAACCTGGTCGATCGTGACGACCCTGCTCGGCGCCGATCGCGTCGCCGCGCGGCGGTTCGCCGATCGCGACGTGATCGTGCTGGCGAGCGACCTCGCCGACCACGCGCTCGCGACCGCGCGCGAGGGGCGCTATCCGATCGCCTCGGTGGAGCCAGTGCCGATGCCGTTGCGCCGTGCCTGGATCGAGGAGCGCGGCGACCACGCCCAGATCGCCGCCGACGCGATGCGGCTGGTGCGGTTTCGCACCCTGAACCTGCTCGGCCCCTGGCCGATGAACAAGCCGTTCGACGTGATCTTCTGTCGCAACGTGATGATCTATTTCGATCAGCCGACCAAGGAACGGCTGGTCGCGCGTTTCGCCGAGCAGCTGCGCCCCGGCGGGCTGCTCTACATCGGCCATAGCGAGCGCGTGACCGGCCCGGCGAGCCGTGTTCTGCGTCCCATTGGCAACACCATTTACCGCAAGGAGGCAGCATGATCCGCGTTCTGATCGTCGACGATTCGCCGACGATGCGCGCGCTGCTGAGCGCGCTGTTGCGCGACGAGCCCGATATTCAAGTGGTCGACACCGCCGTCGACGCCAATGACGCGCGGGCGAAGATCCGCCAGCTCGATCCCGATGTCGTGACGCTCGACATCGAAATGCCGGGGATGAGCGGCATCGATTTCCTCGAAAAGTTGATGCGGCTGCGCCCGACGCCGGTGGTGATCGTCTCGGGCCTCACCCAGCAAGGGGCGGAGATCACCGCGCGCGCGCTCGCGATGGGGGCGGTCGATTGCTATGCCAAGCCGCGCGGGCGGCCTGGCGAACTGCTGTCGAGCGATGGCGGGCGCCTCGCCAATTCGATCCGCGCCGCCGCCGCCACGCGCGGCCGCCAGATCGACGTGCGCCCGGCGCGCACCGCGATCACCGAACGGCGCGGCGACATCGCGCTGATCGCGATCGGTTCCTCGACCGGCGGGGTGGAGGCGCTGCACGTGCTGCTCGGCAGCTTCCCGGCCGATTGCCCGCCGACCCTGGTCGTGCAGCACATCAACGGCCACTTCGCGGGCGCCGTCGCGCGCCGCCTGGATGAAAGTTGCGCGCCCAAGGTGCAGCTCGCCGAGACCGACGTGAAGCTGATGCCGGGCCACGTTTATCTGGCGCCGGGCAATGACCGGCATTTGGCGGTGCGCGCCGGCAGCGGGCTCTACAGCAAGCTGCGCGCGAGCGACCCGGTCTCCGGTCACCGCCCAAGTGTGGACGTGCTGTTCCACTCGGTGGCGGAGGCGGTCGGCCCGGCGGCGGTGGGCGTGCTGCTCACCGGCATGGGTGCGGACGGCGCGCACGGCCTGCTCGCGATGAAGCGCGCGGGCGCGACCACCATCGCCCAGGACGAAGCGACCTCGACCGTGTTCGGGATGCCGCGCGCGGCGATCCAGCTCGGCGCCGCCGGCCATGTCGCCGGGTTGGGCGAGATCGCCGGCTATGCGCTGGGAGGTCGGGGCTGATGTTCCACCAACCGATCCTGAAAGGCGACGCCCGTCGCATCACCGTGATGCAGGGCCAGGCGCGCGCCAGCAACGAAGCCGGTCTGTCGCTTACCACGGTGCTCGGCAGCTGCATCGCCTGCTGCCTGTTCGATCCGCTGGCGGGCGTGGGCGGCATGAATCATTTTTTGCTCGCCGAACCGCCCCAGGGGCGCGGCGCGGGAGAATTGGACGAGAATTACGGCGCTTACCTGATGGAAGTGCTGATCAACCAGATGCTCGGATTGGGTGCCAGCAAAGGCCGGATGAAAGCACATCTTTACGGTGGCGCGAATATGCACCGGGCGATGCTGAAGATCGGCACCATCAATGGGCAGTTCGCGCAGAGCTTTCTGGAGCGCGAACGGATTCCGGTGGTCCATGCCGATCTGGGCGGCAGCGCCGCGCGGCGGGTGGAATTTCTGCCCGCGCTCGGCAAGGCGCGCTGCCGCTCGGTCGCGGCCGAGGTCGTGGCGCCGGAGCCGGTGCAGCGCGCGCCGCGCGCCACGGGCGATGTGGAATTGTTCTGATTTTGGGGAAGTAGGCGGGGAATAGGCGATGCAAACCAAGGTTTTGACGGTTGATGATAGCAATGTGATGCGGGCGCTGCTGCGTTCCGCGCTCACCGAGAAGGGTTTCGAGGTGGCGCAGGCGGTCGACGGGGTCGATGCGCTTGAGTGGCTCGACGCCAACGATGTCGATGTCGTCATCACCGACATCAACATGCCGCGTATGGATGGCTTCGGCCTGATCGAGAAGCTGCGCGCGCATGATCGCCATCGCGATCGACCGATCCTGGTGCTCTCGACCGAAAGCTCGGACGAGAAGAAGGCACGCGCCCGTGCTGCCGGAGCGACCGGCTGGATCGTGAAGCCGTTCGATGCGGAAAAGCTGGCCACCGCGGTGCGCCGCGTGAGCCATTGAGGGAGGGGAAAATGGCGCGTCAAATCATTACGTTCCAAGTCGAGAGCCAGGTGTTCGGGGTGGACATCATGGCGATCCGCGAAATCCGGGCCTGGACGCCGACGACCCGGCTGCCGCACGTGCCGGGTTATGTCGCCGGCGTCGTCAACCTGCGCGGCACGGTGCTGCCGGTGATCGATCTTGCCGCCCGGCTGGGCTGGAACGCGACCGATCCCACCGCGCGCCACGTGATCATCGTGACCCGCGTGAAGGATCAGTTCCGCGGCCTGATCGTCGATTCGGTGAGCGACATCGTGACGTTCGAGGACAATCAGCTGCAGCCGCCGCCGGCGACCGAGGCCGACAGCGTCGTGCCGTTCCTGGAAGGGCTGGTCGCGATCGACGAGCGGATGGTGATGGTGCTCGATCTGCCGACGCTGACCGGTGAGATCGAACTGCGCGACGCGGCGTGATGCCGCAGCACGAGTTTATTTAAGGACTGGGGTATGGCCGCAATCAAAGTGCTGGTGGTCGACGATTCGCTCACCATGCGGGCGCTGTTTTCGAGCGCGCTGGAACGGAGTAAGGACATTGTCGTCGTCGGCGCGGCCGGTGACGCGGCGGAGGCGCGCCAACTGATCGAACAATTGCGGCCCAACGTCTTGACGCTCGACGTCGAAATGCCCGGCATGAACGGTCTCGATTTCCTGGCCGAGATCATGGACAAGAAGCCGATGCCGGTGATCATGCTGTCGACGCTGACGCATAAGGGCGGCGACGTTTCGCTGCGCGCGCTGGAAATCGGCGCGGTCGACTGCTTCCCCAAGCCCGCCCGCGCGACCCCCGACGAGTTCGAGAAGATTTCCGGCAAATTGTGCAAGCTGGTGATCGCCGCCTCCAAGACCAACGTGCTCGCCAAGAAGGGCGAGGCGAAGGAAGCCAAGGGCGTGGTGCGCGATTACCGCTATGACGGCGCGGTGCTCGGCATCGCCGGCGGCATGGGCGGGCCGGACGCGGCGGTTGAGCTGCTCGCGCGGTTCCCCGCCAACTGCCCGCCGACGATCCTCGTCCAGCCGATGGATGAAGGGCTGCTGGTGCCGTTCGGCGCAAAGCTCGCCCGCGCGGTCGCGCCCGAGGTGAAGATGGCGGCGGACGGGATGCCGCTGCTCGAAGGGCATATCTATGTGGCGGGTGTCTCGACTCACCATATCGTGATCGATCGCTGGCCGGGCGGCGTGATCCGGATGCTCGATCGCGATCCGGTGCAGGGCGCGCGGCCTTCCGCCGACATGCTGTTCGCGACGCTCGCCAAGGCGGCGGGCAAACGCGCCGGCGGGGTGATCCTGTCGGGGGCGGGCGGCGACGGCGCGGCCGGGCTCGCGGCGATCGCGGGTGCCGGCGGGCGGGTCGCGGCGCAAGACCCCGCGACCGCGCTGATCGCCGAGGCGATCACGGCGGCGCAGGGGCGGGTTCCAGGCCTGAAACTGCTCGCGCCCGGCGACATCGCCGAGGTGATGCTCGAGCGGGTCAGCCTGAGCGCGGCGGCATGAACGGGGGCGGGATGATGGTCGATCGTAATCAATGGCTGGAGCGCGTCGGCGCCCAATTGTCGCGCCTCGCAACCGAGATCGAAGCGCTCGGCGAAGTGCTGTGCAGCGATGTCGAGATGATGCAGCGCAACCTGACGACGTTACAGGCGATCGACGCGATCGCGCAGCAGCAAAATTGTCTGGCGCGGATCGTGACCGCCGATCCGATGGAGCAGGCGGTCGCCGAATGCAGCTTCGCGGAACTGAAGCAGCGGCTACTGGCGGCCTGAGTGGGGCGGTGGGGCGTTGTTGCCACCCACCCCCATCCCCTCCCTTGCAGGGAGGGGCTTGACCGTAGAGCGAACGATACACCCCTCCCTGAAAGGGAGCGGATAGGGGTGGGGCGATCGCGTGCGGCACAGCCATCTAGCGCGTGGACGCGGCGGCCCCCGCACCGTTGCGCTCCACCGCCAAGCCTTCTAAAAACGCGGTTCAGGGCGGCCCTGGTGTCGCCCTTTCGCGTTTCTGCAAGAGGAGGCCCGCCCATGCCCATCACCCCGCTCATGCCCGTCTATCCGCGGTGCGATGTGCGACCGGTGCGCGGGGAGGGCTGCTACCTGATCGGCGAGCGCGGCGAGCGCTATCTCGATTTCGCGAGCGGCATTGCGGTCAACGCGCTCGGCCACGGCCATCCCAAGCTCGTCCAGGCGATCGCCGATCAAGCGGCGACGCTGATGCACGTCTCGAACCTCTATGGCTCCCCCCAGGGCGAGCATTTCGCGCAGCGGCTGGTCGACGCGACTTTCGCTGACACGGTGTTCTTTACCAATTCGGGCGCGGAAGCGGTGGAATGCGCGATCAAGACCGCGCGCCGCTATCATCACGTGAACGGCAACCCGCAGCGGCACACGCTGATCACCTTCAACAACGCCTTTCACGGCCGCACGATGGGCACGATCAGCGCGACCAACCAACCCAAGATGCGCGACGGGTTCGAGCCGCTGCTCCCCGGTTTCGCTTATGCCCCGTTCGACGATCTGGAGGCGGCGCTGGCGCTGGTGAACGATCACACCGCCGGCTTCCTGGTGGAGCCGGTGCAGGGCGAGGGCGGCATTCGCCCGGCGTCCGACGCCTTCCTCAAAGGTCTGCGCGCGGCGTGCGACGAACACGGCCTGCTGCTGGTGCTCGACGAGGTGCAGGCGGGCTATGGCCGCACCGGCAAGTTGTTCGCGCACGAGCATTACGGCCTGACGCCCGATATCATGGCGGTTGCCAAGGGGATTGGTGGCGGCTTCCCGCTCGGCGCGTGCCTCGCGACCGAGGAAGCGGCCAAGGGCATGGTTTTCGGCACCCACGGCTCTACCTATGGCGGCAACCCGCTGGCGATGGCGGCGGGCGAGGCGGTGCTCGATGTGCTGCTCGAACCCGGCTTCCTCGACCGGGTGACGATGATGGGCGAACGGTTGCGCGCCGCGCTCGAACAGATGATACCCAATCATGACGCGGTGTTCGAAAGCGTGCGCGGCAAGGGGCTGATGCTGGGGCTGAAGCTGAAGGACGCGGCGGTCTCGCGCGATTTCGTGGCGCATGCGCGCGATCATCACGGGCTGCTGACGGTGGCGGCGGGCGACAATGTCGTGCGCATCCTGCCGCCGCTCGTGATCGAGGAAGCGCATATCGCCGATTGCGTTGAGAAGCTTTCGGAGGCTGCGCGCAGCTTCGCGCCGGCGCTGGCGGCGTGAGGTCGGCCGCCGATCTCCCTCTCCCCCTTGGGGGAGAGGGTCGGGGTGAGGGGAAGAGTTTGCACGTGTCGATCTTCTCATCTCCCCCTCACCCAACCCTCTCCCCCAAGGGGGAGAGGACTATCCGCGGTGCGGCGTAGCGATGCGCCACTTCCTCAACCTAACCGACGCCGGCGGCGACGGGATCGCCGCGATGATCGCCGACGCGCTCGATCGCAAGACGGCGCGCGCCGGTTGGCCCAAGGGCACGCCCGATGCCGACGCGCCGCTCGCCGGGCGCACGCTGGCGATGGTGTTCGAGAAGAACAGCACCCGCACCCGCTTCAGCTTCGACATGGCGATGCGCCAATTGGGCGGCACCACCATCGTCGCGGATGCCGGATCGATGCAGCTCGGGCGCGGCGAGACGATCGCCGATACCGCGCGCGTCCTCTCGGGCTATGTCGATGCGATCATGATCCGCACCGATGATCATGCGAAGGTCGAGGAAATGGCGGCGCGCGCGAGCGTCCCCGTGATCAACGGCCTCACCGATCACTCGCACCCCTGCCAGATCATGGCCGATCTGCTGACGATCATCGAGGCGGGCAAGCCGCTCCCCGGGCTGAAGCTCGCCTGGCTGGGCGATGGCAACAATGTCCTCACCTCGATCGTCGAGGCCGGCGGCCTGATGGGGTTCGAGGTGACCGCCGCCTGTCCCGACGGCTACACCCTCGCGCCCGAGGTGATCGCGCTCGGCCAGGGCCGCGCGCGCTGCACCGGCGATCCGGCGGACGCGGTGGCCGGCGCCGATGTCGTCGTGACCGATACCTGGATCTCGATGGGGCAGGCCCATGCCGAAGCCAAGCTCGCGGCGATGATGCCGTACCAGGTCACGCCCGCGCTGATGGCGATCGCCAAGCCCGACGCGATCTTCCTCCACTGCCTGCCCGCGCACCGCGGCGAGGAAGTGGTGTCGGCGGTGATCGATGGGCCGCAATCGCATATCTGGACCGAGGCGGAGAACCGGCTCCATGCCCAGAAATCGGTGCTGCGCTGGTGCTTCGGCCAGATCGGTTGAGACGCGCGCCCACGCTTCCTATCTAGCGGCAGTTCAACGGCGCCTAGCGCGGCGCGGCCTTTTTCGTGTGCGATCCGAAGGGGCAAGACCAACGGATTGACCATGGACGACCTGATACGCACCGATCTTGACCGCGCGCTGGGCTTTACCATACCCGGCCGCCACGCCCGCGGCCGCTTCGCGCGGCTGGGGCCGCTGCTCGACGAAATCCTCGCGGCGCATGCCTATCCGCCAGTGATCGAGGCGCTGCTCGCCGAGGCGCTGACGCTCGCCGCGCTGATCGGCGCGACGCTGAAGGACGCGGGCGGCCAGCTGACGATGCAGACCCAGACCGAGGCCGGCCCGGTCCGGCTGATGGTCGCCGATTACAAGGGCGGGGCTTTGCGCGGCTATGTCCAGTTCGACGCCGATCAGGTCGCCGCGCTTCCCGAGGCGCCGGGGCTGCAGGCGCTGTTCGGCGGCGCGGGCTATCTCGCCATCACCTTCGACCAAGCGCTCACCGGCGAACGCTATCAGGGCATCGTGCCCTTGGATGGCGAAACGCTCGCCGAGGCCGCGCAAAGCTATTTCGCGCAGAGCGAGCAGATCCCGACGCTGGTGCGCGCAGGGTTGCGCCGGCTGAGCGACGGCCGGCGCGTCGCGGGTGGCTTGCTGCTGCAACACCTGCCCGAGGGCGAGGAGGGGCGCGAGCGGCTCCACACCCGGCTCGATCACCCCGAATGGCACCATATCGAGGCGCTCGGCGCGACGATGGAGGTGGAGGAGATTGCCGAGAGCGGCACCCCGCTCGAAACCCTCGTCTGGCGGCTGTTCAACGAGGAGCCCGAGGTGCGGGTGCTGAGCGAGCTCGTGCTCTCGCGCGGCTGCCGCTGCTCGGCCGAGTACATCGCCCAGGTGCTCGCCAAGTTTCCGCCCGAGGAGCAGGCCGACATGGCCGATGCCGATGGGGTGATCATGGTCGATTGCGCGTTCTGCGCGAAGCATTTCCCGATCCGGGTCGGCGAGCGCGTCGGGTAAGACATTGCGGAGCGGTAACCGCCGCACCATTTAGTAGTCGCGCGGCGTGCTTCGCAGCGCGGCTGGAAGGATGCTTGCCATGGCCCGCCCCGTTTGGCTGCTCGGATTGGGTGCCACGTTGATCGCCGCCGCGCCCGCCCAGGCGCCGTCGTTGCTGAGCGCGATCGAGCCGGGCAATTGGCAGCTCCACGAGTTGGGGGGTGAGGCACGCGCGCTGTGCATCACCGATCCCGCCAGCCTGCTCCAGATCCAGCATGGCATGGCGAATTGCGCCCGGCGCCTGATCGACGATGGCCCGCGCGCGGCGACGGTGCATTATACCTGCCCCGGCGCCGGCCATGGCCGCACCGTGCTAAAGCTGGAAACCCCGCGCAGCCTGGCGCTCGAAACCCAGGGTATCGATCACGGCGAGCCGTTCGACCTGCGCTATCAGCTCACGCGCACCGGCGCGTGCCAGTCCGCGCGAAACTGATCGGCGAGCGGTCGCCGCGGCGAACGGCGTTGCCTGCTGGGGGCCGGTGCAAGCAGGGCGTCCGTTTTTGGAGGCAGTTGACACCCTCGCTATCCCCTTGGGGGAAGGTCGAGGGTGACCTTTTCCGCCTTCAATTTTGATCGTAACTGCGGTTTCGCCTCGCCTTCACTTCCACCCGTTCGCGGCTGCGCTTATGGGAAAGCCAATTTGCTCCCTTGCTCGAGACTTTAAGCACCGGGACCGAATATCGTTGACGTCATGGCGTCCAGCTTTGCTCGTATTCGAACAGCGGGTAGTTAAGTTCGCAGGTAATCCGGCTCATTCACGGCAGTTTATTTGGTGGTAAATCCCATGGTAAAGTAGCGATCAAATGTAGTTCAGCAATTGTCTCATTTCGGGTAACAGGTTCGGCTTTCGGGCCTCCGTGTAACGCATCATCTATATTGAACATTGATTGGCCTTTTGGCATCAGAATAGTGCGCCTGATGGCAAATTTCCAGTATATTCGACCAAGAGCTGCCGCACAGCTTCCAGTGCCAAATACAGCCATGCATCGCCTTGCTGTCTAACAGTGAGCCTTGTCACGCGTGGACCGCAGCAATTTGCTGACACGCTCCGACTTCACAGACAGCGTTGATGTCAGCACCTGAAGCATTGACGCATCGATCACCTGACGTGGCAGCCGGACGGTGCGGGCGCGTGACGGGGTTCTCGCGCCGGGTGATCTTGATCGAAGCGCCTGCCCCCACTTGATCAATCAAAGCGCTCAACCGAGCCTTTGCCTATGACTGATCGGTCCCCATCACCGCGCGTTCCAGCCCTCATCCCCGGCCCTCTGCCGCTAGCCGCGGGCAGGATCAAACACCCAAAGAAAAACGCGCCCCGGTTCCCCGCCGCGGCGCGTTTCCCCAAAACCGGAAGAAGTGGTTACTTCAGCGTCGCCAGATAAGCGATGATCGCCTTGCGCTGGTTCGCGTCGGCGACCTGGAGCACCATCTTGCTGCCCTTGGCCACCGCCTGCGGGTTGGCCAGCCACTTGTCGAGCGCGGCCGGGGTCCAGGTGCCCTGCAGCTTCTTGATCGCCGCCGAATAGGCATAGCCCGGCACGCTCGCGATCTTCTTGCCCACGATGCCCTTGTGCATCGGGCCGATCGTGTTCTGGTTGGGCGCGTGGCAGATCGCGCACTTCTGCGTGTAGAGCTTCTGGCCCGTCGCGGCATCCGTCTGCGCGAGGGCCGGCGTCGTGACCAGCGGCGCGGCAATCATGGCGATGGTGAAAATCGAACGGCGCATCACTCTCTCCTGTCTGGCGAAAGCGTCCCGGCCTTCGCGAGCCTTTCGCCCCCTAACTCCCCCGGGGTGGCCTGATTTGCGCCAAACCGCCGAAACAAGTCAATCCGCTGGCATTTTTTAACTTAGCTGAGCGACCCTTGCGTCAACCACCGAACGCACCGCCTGCTGCCACCCCGCGAGCCGCGCGGTGCGCGCCGCCTCGTCCAGCCTGGGCGCGAAGGGCTCGACCCGGCCACGCATCACGCTCGCCGCCTGTAGGTCTGCGAACAGGCCAGAACCGACGCCCGCGAGCATCGCCGCGCCGAGCGCCGTCGTCTCAGTGAAGCTGGGCCGTTCGACGGGTATCGCGAGCATGTCCGCCAGATCCTGCGCCAGCCAATCATTGGCGACCATCCCGCCATCGATCTTCAGCGTGGCCCAAGTGCAGCCATCGGCGGCGAAGGCGGTCATCAGGTCATGGCTCTGATGCGCCATCGCCTCGAGAGCGGCGCGAACCAGATGCGCGCGCCCGGTCGCGAAGCTCAGGCCCGTGATCGCCGCGCGTGCCTCGGGCTGCCACCACGGCGCGCCCAGGCCCGACAAGGCGGGGACCAGATAGACGCCGCCATTATCGGCCACCGAGGCGGCAAGCGCCGCGGTGCAGGCGGCATCGGGGATCAGCTGGAGCGCGTCGCGCAGCCATTTGATCAGGCTGCCCGCGACGAACACCGATCCTTCGAGCGCATAGGCGCGCCGTCCCCCCAGCTGCCAGGCGATCGTCGAGAGCAATCGGTGGCGCGAGATCGGCGGTGTGGCGCCCGCCATCGTCAGGATGAAAGCGCCGGTGCCGAAGGTCGCCTTGGTGTCGCCCGGGTTCAGGCAAGCCTGGCCGATCGTCGCCGCCTGCTGGTCGCCCGCCAGCCCGCAAATCGGGATCGCGCCGCCGAACAGCCGCGTTTCGGCGAAGCGACCGGCGCAGTCCACGATTTCCGGCAAGGCGCCGCGCGGCGCGCCGAACAGATCGATCAGGCCATCGTCCCATCCGCCGCTGCCAATCGCCATCAGCGCGGTGCGGCTGGCGTTGGTGGCATCGGTGATGTGGAGGCCCTCGGTGAGTTTCCACACCAGCCAGCTCTCGACCGTGCCGATCGCCAGCCGGGCGCCGGCCTCGGCGAGCTGCGGCCAGTGGCGCAAAGCCCAGCCGATCTTGGAGCCCGAGAAATAGGGATCGAGCAGCAGCCCGGTCCTGGCCTGGACGGTCGCCTCGTGCCCGGCCTCCTTCAGCGCCTGGCAATCGGCGGCGGTGCGGCGGTCCTGCCATACGATCGCGGGCGCGAGCGGTTCGCCGCTCACCTTGTCCCAGAATACCACCGTCTCGCGCTGGTTGGTAATGCCGATCGCGGCGATGCGATCGGCGCCGCCCACCGCCGCGATGACTCGGGCGGCCATTTCACGCGTGCGTGCCCAAATTTCGCCCGCGTCATGTTCCACCCAGCCGGCTTGGGGGTAATGCTGGGTCAGCTCGACGGCGGCGCTCGCGCGGCAAGTTCCATCGGGAGCGAAAGCCATGGCGCGGGTGGAAGTGGTGCCCGCGTCGATCACTAAAAGCTCGGTCATGCAACGAACGCTAGCCGGGATTACAGCGGCAGGGAATGGCGCTAAGAGACGCGCAACAAGGAACGGATCGTGGACAAGCCCTATGAAGGTCTGAACGAGGCGGCGCCGAGCCCGCCCACCCCGGCGGAGGAGGCGATGCTCCGGCGTGACCGGCTGCTCGCGGCGGTCACCTTGATCGGCGGCGTGGGGCTGCTGCTAGCGCTCCCCTTCGCGCTGAAGGCCGGGACCGAATTCTTCCTGCCGCTCACCGCCGCGCTGGTGATCGCGATCGCTCTGGTGCCGGTGCTCGAATGGATCGAGCGACGGCGGGTGCCCTCGCCGATCGCGGCGCTGCTCTGCGTTACGGGCTTTCTCGCCGCCGCCAATGTCGCGCTAGCGGCGATCATCGTGCCGGCGGTCGCGTTCTTCCGCCTGCTGCCCGAACGGATCGGGCGCATCCAGATGAACCTGAAGCCGATTCTGGAGCTCTATCAAAGCCTGGAAAAATACATCGATCGCACCGCGATGAAATTCGCTGCCGGCTCGGCGCAGTCGGTCGCGCGGGCGGCGCAGACCCAGCAACCGCCGCCGAGTTCGCTCGTCGATCTGATCGCGAGTTCGGCGCCGTCGGTGTTCGTCCACATCTTCTTCGGCATCCTCGTCGTCTATTTCTTCCTCGCCGGCTGGACGCGGCTGCGGCGCGAGACGATCACCAGCCGCGCGAGCTTTTCGGGTGCGATGGCGACCGCGCGCGTCATTCAGGACGTGGTCGACGATACCTCGGCCTATCTGGGGACGATCACCGTCATCAACTTCTCGCTCGGGGTGTTCCTGGCGGGGTGCCTGTGGGCGATGGGGATGCCATACCCGGCGATGTGGGGTGGCATCGTCGCGCTGCTCAATTACGTTCCCTATTTCGGGCCGATCGTGGCGGCGGTGCTGCTCGCGCTGGGCGGGACGATGGTGTTCACCGATTTGTGGGTGGCGCTGATGCCGGCGGCGATCATGATCGCGTCGCACCTGCTGGAGGCGAATGTCATCACGCCGCTCATCGTCGGCCACCGGCTGACGATCAACCCGATCATGATCCTGATTTCGTTGAGCTTCTGGGGGTGGGTGTGGGGCACGGCGGGAGCGCTGCTGGCGGTGCCGATCCTGATCATCGCCCAAACGGTGGTCGCGGCCGCCGGCAAGCCCGACATCGCCGGCTTCCTGTTCGAACACGGCACGCTCGAGCAGCGACGGCGCGCGGGCGGCGGGCAGCGCTGAGGCCCGTTTTGACCCCGGCGCCACGCCTGGTCATTCGGCTGTTGACAGCCCGGCACGGCTCGCCTATCCGCGCCGCCTCAACCGATGCGCGGGTGTAGCTCAGTCGGTTAGAGCGCCGGCCTGTCACGCCGGAGGTCGCGGGTTCGAGCCCCGTCACTCGCGCCACTTCTCAGCTGCTTCTGCTCAACCGAGCCGTCCGAGCGATCAACCG
This sequence comes from Proteobacteria bacterium SG_bin6, assembly GCA_002083435.1. Taxonomy (GTDB): domain Bacteria; phylum Pseudomonadota; class Alphaproteobacteria; order Sphingomonadales; family Sphingomonadaceae; genus Sphingomonas. The sequence continues at coordinate 13,943 of LWDJ01000033.1, forward strand.
TTGCCGCACGTGCGCTTCGCCATGCGTTGATCCCCACGGAAGCGCGGCTTTATCCCGCCGCGCCGCAAGCCAAGAGGGCAATCATGGACACCAGCCAGAATTTGGACACGCGCGAGACCAGCGATCTCATCGCCTCGAACAAGGTCGAAGGAACCGCGGTTTACAACCAGCAGGGCGAACGGCTCGGCACGATCGAGCATTTCATGGTCGATAAGCTTTCGGGCCAAGTCGATTATGCGGTAATGACCTTTGGTGGCTTTCTCGGCATAGGCACCGACCGTTATCCTCTGCCCTGGGACGCGCTGACCTATAGTACCGAACATGGCGGCTATGTGGTCGACGTTACCAAGGAACAGCTGCAGGGTGCGCTGCATTACAGCGATCAGGAACCCAGCTATGACGATAGCTATGGCGAGCAGGTCTATAGCTATTATGGATTTAACTACCGCTAGGGCACCCGCGGCTCTCTAGACTTGGCCCCTGTCGCGCGCGGCGGGGGCCTTATTTTTCCGCCCGCCAGCGCCCCGTTTCCATCCAGCGCAGCAAGGGCTTTAGCGGAGTAATCCAGATGATCCCCGTCACCAGATAGAAGAGCGCCTGCACCAGCGTCGGCCAGCGCGCGAGCGTACCCGACAGGCTCGTCACCAGCACCGCCCAAAGCGTGATCAACAGCAACAGCAGCAGCGCGCCGGCGGGTTTGCGCCAACTTGGGGTCATCGCTCGATCCAGCCCTGTTCGGTGATGACAGCGTGGAGCGGCACGTCCCAGGGCTCGGTCGGCACCGCCTCGGCGCGCTGGATGGACCAGGCGACGCCGATCCGCAAGCTCTGGGGGTGGTCGGCGAACGCCCGATCGTAAAAGCCCGCGCCCTGGCCCAGCCGGTTGAGGCAGCGGTCGAACGCGACCAGCGGGGTGAGGATCAGATCGGGCACCAATTCGCGCGCGTCCGCGACCGGCTGGGTGAGGCCCATCGGCCCCGGTTCGCGCGGGGCGTTGCCGTCCAAAAAGCGCATCGGCGCACCGCGCCGGGCAATGCGGGGCAGCGCCAGTCCCCAGCCGCGCGCGACCGCGGCGTCCACGAGCAGCGCCGGGTCGGCCTCGCCCGCGATCGGGAGATAAGCGGCGATCACGCCTGGCCGGGCCAGACGTGCGAGGAACGGCGCCGGTGGCACGATCGGAACGGCCGCCTGCCGCAAGCGCGCGGCGCGCATCGCCGCGCGGAGATCGGCTTTCAGCGGAGGGGTAAGTGGCGGGACCACCATGGGTCGGTTGCTCGAATATCCTCTGACGCCTCAACGTCAGGTGGGAACCGTTTGCCTTGGCCAGGGCCAGGGTAGGGACAGCCCCCGTGGATGGTGATATCGCCTCAGGGATGTTCCTAAAGCTCGTGCCGGGCAGTACCCGCCGTGCCCTATCTAGGGATTTTGCGCGGCGTCCTCAAGGCTTTCCGCCAGCGCTTCAAGCCGGGTCGCGAGCCGATCGAGCAGGCCGGCATCGCCAAGCGGCTGCGCGGTGCGCGCCTCGTCGAGCGCGTCGGCCAGCATCAGCGCGAGCAGCAGCAGCGCGCGTTCGGGCGGGCCGGTGCCGGCCGCGCGCTGCGCGATCGGCCAGCGTTCGGCGAGCATCGCGCCGAGCGCCTGGAGCCGCGGCTCCTGGCCATCGGCGCAGGCGACGGGATAGCCGCGCCCGCCAAGCTGGATCACCACCTCAGCCATCGTGCTCGATCAGAGCGTCAAGCGCTGTCACCGCCGCCGCCACCCGTTCGCGCAGCCGGTCGTGCCGGGCCGCGACCCGCGCCGCTTGCTCCTGGTGCCGCGCCGCCGCGCGGTCGATCCGTTCGAGCGCGGCCTCGATCCGCGCCAACGCCTCTGCCATGCGCCGCAACGTAGCACGGTGCGCGGCCCCCGCAAGCCGGCGGCGCGGCGAGGCGGTTGACGGGGGCGCCGTGCCACCGCAAAGACGCGCGCGACTTTCGACTCACGGCGCGCTGAGTGCCGCAGCGGGGATAGGATGGCGCCGACCGACCAACAGCTTGCCAACGCCGTTCGCGCGCTGGCGATGGATGCGGTGGAGGCCGCCAATTCGGGTCATCCCGGCATGCCGATGGGCATGGCCGACGCGGTGACGGTGCTCTTCACCCAATATCTGAAGTTCGATCCCGCCGATCCGCATTGGGCGGACCGTGACCGCTTCGTGCTGTCGGCCGGGCACGGATCGATGCTGATCTACGCGCTGCTCCACCTGACCGGCTATGCGCGCCCGACGATCGACGACATCAAGGCGTTCCGCCAATTGGGCAGCCCGTGCGCGGGGCACCCGGAAAATTTCGAGCTGCCCGGCGTCGAATGCACCACCGGCCCGCTGGGGCAGGGGCTGGCGATGGCAGTCGGCATGGCGATCGCCGAGCGGCATCTGAACGCGGCGTTCGGCGACGCTCTGGTCGATCACCGCACCTGGGTGATCGCGGGCGATGGCTGCCTGATGGAGGGCATCAACCATGAGGCGATCGGGCTTGCCGGGCATCTGAAGCTCGGCCGGCTGAACGTGCTGTGGGACGATAACAACATCACCATCGACGGTGCCGTCTCGCTGTCGTCGAGCGAAGACATTCCCGCGCGCTTCGGCGCGACCGGCTGGCATGTGGTGGAATGCGACGGGCATGATTTCGCCGCTCTTGCCGAAGCGCTGGCGGAGGCCGTCGCCGATCCGCGCCCCTCGCTGATCCGCTGCCGCACGATCATCGGCAAGGGCGCGCCGACCAAGCAGGGGACGGCCAAGACCCACGGCTCGCCGCTCGGCGCCGCCGAAGTCGCCGGCGCGCGCGAAGCGCTCGGTTGGACCGCCGCGCCGTTCGAGGTGCCCCAGGATATTCGCGAGGCGTGGCTGCGCGCCGGCAAGCGCTCGGCGGGCGCGCGCGCGGCTTGGGCCGAACGGGCTGCCGCGCACCCTCAACGCGCCGAGTTTGAGCGGCGCATGGCTGGCCAGCTCCCCGCGCCGCAGGGCGAGGCGGAAGCGTTCATGGCGAAACTCATCGCCGATGCGCCCAAGGTGGCGACGCGCAAGGCGAGCGAAATGGCGCTCGAGGCGATCACGCCGCTGATCCCCGAGCTGATCGGCGGCTCGGCTGACCTCACTGGGTCGAACAACACCAAGACCGCCGCCACCGCCCCGCTGACCGCCGAGAATTACGGCGGCCGCTACCTTTATTACGGCATCCGCGAATTCGGCATGGCCGCCGCGATGAACGGCATGGCGCTGCATGGCGGGGTGATCCCCTATGGCGGCACGTTCCTGGTATTCGCCGATTATGCCCGTGCCGCAATCCGCCTCTCGGCGCTGCAACATGCGCGCGTGATCTATGTGATGACGCATGATTCGATCGGCCTGGGCGAGGATGGTCCGACGCATCAGCCGATCGAGCATCTGCAAAGCCTGCGGATGATCCCGGGCTTGGATGTCTACCGCCCGTGCGACGCGGTTGAGACCGCCGAATGCTGGACGCTCGCGCTCGCCCGCGCCGATGGGCCGGGGCTGCTCGCGCTCTCGCGCCAGAATCTGCCGACGCTGCGCGGCGAGGGCGGGATGCTGAGCGCGCGCGGCGCTTACCGGCTGCGCGCCGCCCAGGCGTCGCGCGCGGTCGTGCTGATCGCAACCGGCTCCGAAGTGAGTGTCGCGGTGGAGACGGCGCAAGCGCTGGAGGCACAAGGGATCGGCGCCGATGTCGTCTCGATGCCGAGCTGGCGCCATTTCGAAGCGCAGGACAACGCCTATCAGGCCGAGCTGCTGCCCGCCGATGTGCTCAAAGTCTCGATCGAGGCGGGCACGACCTTTGGCTGGGAGCGTTGGACCGGGGCCGACGGGATGCGCTTCGGGATCGACAGCTTCGGCGCCTCCGCCCCGGCCGAGGCGCTGTATCGCCATTTCGGGCTGACCGCCGACAGTATCGCGCCGCAAATCGCCGCGCGGCTGGGGCGCTGAACCAGGGGAGTAGTTTATGACGGTGAAGGTAGCGATCAACGGCTTCGGGCGCATCGGTCGCCTGGTCGCGCGGGCGATGCTGGAGCGGAGGGATACCGGGCTCGAGCTGGTCGCGATCAACGACTTGGCCGATGCCAAATCGAACGCATGGCTGTTCGCGCGCGATTCGGTTCACGGCAAATATCCGGGCACCGTCGCCGCCGAGGGCAATGATCTGGTGATCGACGGCAAGCGCGTCCGCGTCACCGCCGAGCGCGACCCGGCCAATCTGCCCCACGCCGAACTCGGCATCGATCTGGTGCTCGAATGCACCGGCTTCTTCACCGATCGCGCGAGCGCGCAGAAGCATCTCGACGCGGGCGCCAAGCGCGTGCTGATCTCGGCCCCGGCCAAGGGCGCGGACCTGACGGTCGTCTACGGCGTGAACCACGACAAGCTGGCGGCTGATCACACCATCGTCTCGAACGCGTCGTGCACCACCAACTGCCTCGCCCCCGTCGCCAAGGTGCTGAACGACGCCTTCGGCATCGAGCGCGGGCTGATGACCACGGTTCACGCCTACACCAACGATCAAAAGATCCTCGATCAAGTCCACAGCGACCTCCGCCGTGCGCGTGCGGCAGCGATGAGCATGATCCCGACCACCACCGGCGCCGCGCGCGCGGTGGGCGAGGTGCTGCCGGAGCTGAAGGGCAAGCTCGACGGCTCGGCGATCCGCGTGCCGACCCCGGACGTGAGTCTGGTCGACCTGACTTTCACGCCCAAGCGCGACGTGACCCGCGACGAGGTAAACGCGGCGCTCAAGGCGGCGGCGGAAAGCGGGCCGCTGAAGGGTATCCTCGATTACAGCACCGATCCGCTGGTTTCGATCGACCTGCTCCACGCCCCGGCCTCGTCGACGGTCGACAGCCTCGAGACGGCGGTGATCGAGGGCAAGCTGGTGCGCGTCGTCAGCTGGTACGACAATGAATGGGGCTTCTCGAACCGCATGGTCGACACCGCCAAGGCGATGGCCGCGCTGCTCTGATGCTTGTTGGCGTCGCCCCCCGACCTTGCCATGTCACCCCGGGCTTGACCCGGGGGCCCGCTGCTTCGTTCGGCGTGCGGCAGCGGGACCCCGGCTCGGGGGCCGGGGTGACGGGCCGATCTGTGGCGGCGCGGGGCTGATCAAATGACCGCCGCCACCCTCGCCGGCATCGCCCGCCACGCCGCCCCACGCGCTGCGATGGAGACGCTGGAGCGCGCCCTGATCACCCCCGAACTTGGCGTCGAGGGCGATTGCAAGGGCGTGTTCAAGCCCGGCAAGCGCAACCGGCGGCAGGTGACGCTGATCGAAGTGGGCGATTGGGCGGCGGCGATGGCCGAGCTTGAGGCTGATCTTCCCTGGTGGTCGCGCCGCGCCAATCTGTTGGTTGAGGGGCTTGATCTGCCGCAGCGCGCGGGGGCGATCCTGCGCATCGGCGCGGTGCGGCTGGAAATCACCACCGAATGCGATCCGTGCGAGCGGATGGACGCGCTGATCCCGGGCCTGCAGGCCGCCCTCCGCCTCGATTGGCGCGGCGGCGCCTGCGCGCGGGTGCTGAGCGGCGGCATGGTCGCCATCGGCGACACAATCGCAATCGAAAGTTTTGGGGAGTTGGCGGCGTGAGGGCTTTCAAGACACTCGACGATATGGGCGATGTGGCGGGCAAGCGCGTGCTGGTGCGCGAGGATCTGAATGTGCCGATGGCGGACGGCGCCGTCACCGACGATACCCGCCTGCGCGCCGCCGTGCCGACCGTCGCCGAACTGGCGGACAAGGGCGCGATCGTGCTTGTCCTCGCGCATTTCGGCCGGCCCAAGGCGCCCACGCCCGAGTTCAGCCTGGCGCAGATCACGCAGCCGTTCGCGGCGGTGCTCGGCCGCCCGGTGCGCTATGTCGATTGGGAGGGCGCGGCGGAATCGGTCGCCACGCTCGCCCCGGGCGACGTCGCGCTTCTCGAGAACACCCGCTTCTTCGGCGGCGAAGAGAAGAACGCGCCCGAGGTAATCGACCGCTTCGCCGCGCTCGGCGATCTCTACGTCAACGATGCCTTTTCGGCCGCGCACCGCGCGCACGCCTCGACCGAGGGCCTCGCCCACCGGCTGCCAGCCTTCGCCGGACGGCAGATGGAGGCCGAGCTCGACGCGCTCGACAAGGCGCTCGGCAATCCGCAGCACCCGGTCGCGGCGGTGGTGGGCGGCGCCAAGGTTTCGACCAAGCTGGACGTACTAAAGCATCTCGTCGCCCGGGTAGATCACCTGATCATCGGCGGCGGCATGGCCAACACCTTCCTCGCCGCGCGCGGGGTGAATGTTGGTAAGTCGTTGTGCGAGCATGACTTGACCGGCACCGCCGAAGAAATCTTCGCGGCGGCCGAAAGCGCCGGCTGCACGATCCATCTTCCCTACGATGTCGTGGTTGCGAAGGAATTTGCGCCGAACCCACCATCCTTGCGCACCTGCAACGTCCACGAAGTCGCGGCTGACGAGATGATCCTCGATATCGGCCCGGCGGCGGTGGAAGCGCTGGGCGATGTGCTCAAGACCTGCCGGACGCTCGTCTGGAACGGCCCGCTCGGCGCGTTCGAGACGCCGCCCTTCGATACCGCGACCGTCGCGCTCGCGCGGACCGCCGCTGCGCTCACCGCCGAGGGCTCGCTCGTTTCGGTCGCGGGCGGGGGCGATACGGTGGCCGCGCTCAACGTGGCCGGCGCCGCAGACGCGATGAGCTTCGTCTCAACCGCCGGCGGCGCGTTCCTCGAATGGATGGAAGGCAAGGAACTGCCCGGGGTGGCGGCGCTGGCGCGTGCCTAGAGCGCTGGTGCCTCGGGCGCCGGTTCGTTAAGTAACGGCACGACTTCGCGGTTTAGATCGTCGAGATCGAACGCGCCGGTTTTGGCGTAACGCACCCGTCCTGCCCGATCGATGATGAAATTAGTCGGCACCGCCCCCAGGCTGAAATAGGGGCCCTTCACCCGCTTCACCGGGCTGATCGCCATGGTGTCGAACACCTTCTTCATCGCATAGATCGGCACGGAGTCCTCGGTCGTTACCGCGAAGACGCGCAGACCGTGTTGCTTTGTCAGGCGATAAAAGGCGTCTAGTGTCGGCAATTCCTTGCGGCAGGGCACACACCATGTCGCCCAGAAATTGATCACGACGACCTGCCCTCGCAAAGCGCTGATCGCCACCTTTTCGCCACTTACCAAGGTAAACTCACCCTCGGGCGCGATATCGCCCACCCTGAGTTTGGGCGACGCGCCGACTAGCATCACCGCGAGAGGTAATGCAGCGAGACGCAAGGCTATGGCGCGGATCATGCCGGCTCCCTTGTTCAGAATAGGCAATCTTTCCTACGCCAGGGCGTGCGTCAAGCAGGCACAGCACGCACCCGCTAAGCAGTTGCCGCCCTGCCTCGTGGCGGCTAACAGCCCGGCAGCATTCGTATGCATGATCGCAGGGGAACCCGAATGACGCCGACCGTCAAAGCCATTCTCAACAATTACGAGTCCGATAATCCGGGGGTGAAGGCCAATCTGGCGCGCATCCTGATGCAGGGCCGCCTGGGCGGCACCGGCAAGCTGATCATCCTGCCGGTCGATCAGGGGTTCGAACATGGCCCGGCGCGCAGCTTCGCGGTGAATCCCGATGCCTATGATCCGCATTACCATTATCAGCTGGCGATCGATGCCGGGCTTTCGGCCTATGCCGCGCCGCTCGGCATGATCGAGGCTGGGGCGGACAGCTTCGCCGGCCAGATCCCGACGATCCTGAAGGTCAATTCGTCGAACAGCTGGGCGACCAGCATCAATCAGGCGGTGACCGGTGGCGTCGAGGATGCGCTGCGGCTGGGCTGCTCAGCGATCGGCTTCACCATCTATCCGGGCGCGGACGACGTGTTCGACATGATGGAGGAGATCAAGGAGATGATCGCCGAGGCGAAGTCGGTCGGCATCGCCACCGTGATCTGGTCGTACCCGCGCGGTGGCAAGCTTTCGAAGGACGGCGAACTCGCGCTCGATGTCGGCGCCTATGCCGCGCACATGGCCGCGCTGCTTGGCGCGCACATCATCAAGGTAAAGCTGCCGAGCAACCATATCGAGCAGAAGGACGCGCAAAAGGCCTATGAAGGGCATGACTGGTCGGCCCAGGCCACGCGCGTGAAGCATGTCGTGAAGAGCTGCTTCAATGGCCGCCGGATCGTGGTATTCTCGGGCGGCGCGGCGAAGGGCGCGGACGCGGTGTATCAAGACGCGCGCGACATTCGCGACGGCGGCGGCAACGGCTCGATCATCGGTCGCAACACCTTCCAGCGGCCCCGCGCGGAAGCGCTGGCGATGCTCGACAAGCTCGTCGCGATTTATAAGGGCGAGGAAGCCTGAACCCGTTCACGCTCGATGGCCGCACCGCGCTGGTGACCGGCGCGGGGCGGGGGCTGGGGTTCGAGATCGCGCGTGCGCTGGCGGAGGCGGGCGCGCGCGTGCTGCTTGGCGGGCGCGATCCGGCTGCACTGGCGCGGGCAGCCGCGGCGATCGGCCCGCGCGCCGAGCCGATGCCGTTCGATCTCGCCGCGCCTGATCTGGAGGCGCGCGCGGCGGCGATCGCGACCGACCATAAGCTCGACATTTTGGTCAACAATGTCGGCCAGCGCGATCGCCGCGCGCTGTTCGATTTCGCGCTCGCCGAGGTGCGCGCGCTCGCCGAGGTGAACCTGATCGCCCCCTTCGCGATCGCCCGCGCGGCGGCGCGGCCGATGATGGCCAAGGGGCGCGGGCGGATCATCAACATCACCTCGATCGCCGGCGACATCGCCAATAGCGGCGACGCAGCCTATACGATGGCCAAAGGCGGGCTCGCGGCGCTCACCCGCGCGCTCGCCGCCGAGCTGGGGCCGCACGGGATCACCGTGAACGGCATCGCCCCCGGCTTCTTCGCGACCGAGGCGAATGCGGCTATGATCACCAATCCGGACATCGCCGCCTGGCTTGACCGGCGCACCTCGCTCAAGCGCTGGGGCCGGCCCGAGGAAATCGCGGGCGCCGCGCTATTCCTGGCAAGCGACGCGGCGAGTTATGTGACGGGGATGATCATCACCGTCGACGGCGGCTATTCGGCGCATTTCTGAAGCGGAGACGAGCGATGGAATGGGCGGCGGTCGACGAGTTCATCACCGGCCATTTGCTGCCGCACGATCCGGTGCTCGATGCCGCGCTCGCGGCCAACGCGGCCGCCGAGCTGCCGGCGATCGACGTATCTCCAGCGCAGGGCAAGCTGCTTTACCTGCTCGCCAAGGCGATTGGAGCGCGGCGGATTTTGGAGATCGGCACGCTGGGCGGTTACTCGACGATCTGGCTTGCGCGCGCGCTGCCCGATGATGGCGCGCTGGTCACGCTGGAGATCGATCCGCACCATGCCGAGGTCGCCCGCGCCAATCTGACCCGCGCCCGGCTGGCCGAGCGGGTCACCATTCACGTCGGCGCGGCGCTGGAGTCGCTCGCCGCCTTGCCGCGCACCCCGTTCGATCTGGTCTTCGTCGATGCCGATAAGGAGAATGGCGTTGCCTATGTCCGCGCCGCGCTCGACGGGCTGACCCCGGCGGGCAGCGTGATCATCGTCGAGAATGTCGTGCGCGAGGGTGGGGTTCTCGATACCGCGAGCGATGACCCACGCATCATCGGCACGCGCGCATTGTTCGACTATTTCGCGCGCGAACCCCGCGTGGAGGCGACCGCCATCCAGACCGTGGGCGCGAAGAAGTGGGACGGTTTTCTAATCGCGCGGGTGATCGGCTGAGCCTCTTGCCGAGAGCCTCGGCGCGCGCCATGCGACGGCAATGACCGAAGACGATCCGCTAGGCCCCCTCGACCCTGATTTCGCCGCCGCCTTCGTTCGCGACGATCGCCGGCCGCCGTGCCAGCTTTACCTGATCTCGCCGCTTGAGGTGGGCGGCGGTTTTCCCGAGCGGTTGAAGCGTGCGCTTGGGGCCGGGCCGGTGGCGGCGTTCCAGTTCCGGGTGAAAGGCGTCGATCAGCACGCGGCGGCGCGGCTCGCCGAACCGTTGCAGCGGATTTGCACCGAGCATGACGTGGCCTTCATCGTCAACGACGACATGGCGCTCGCCAAGCGGCTGGGGGCGGACGGCGTGCATCTTGGCCAGGGCGATGGCGATCCACGCGAGGCGCGCGCGTTGCTGGGGCCGGCGGCGCAGATCGGCGTCACCTGCCACGCCAGCCGTCATCTGGCGATGGAAGCGGGCGAGGCGGGCGCCGATTATGTCGCGTTCGGTGCGTTTTACCCGACGCGGACCAAGACGGTCGAGCATCATGCCGAACCAGTGCTGCTCAGCTGGTGGTCGACCTTGTTCGAGCTGCCCTGCGTCGCGATCGGCGGGATCACGCCGCAGAATGCCGCGCCGCTGATCGCGGCCGGCGCCGATTTCGTCGCCGTGTCAGGCGCGGTGTGGGGTGGTGACGAGGTGGCGGCGGTGCGGGCGTTCGCGGCTGTCCTCGGGGCCTGACGCCGCCCGGCTGGCGCGCGTTCGTCCCCATTGTAATTTGGTCTAGCGCGGCGACCTTGCGGGGGAGTGATTGCCACAGGCTTGCGCGCGCCGCGGCGATGGCCTTGATGGCGAAGCCTTTCGTCGCGCCGCAGGAGGCCCATGTTCGATCGCCTGTTCACGCTCATCGCCGGACGGGTTGCCGCCCTGGCCGGCCAGCCCATCGCTTTCATCCTCGCCCTCACCGTGATCGCGGTGTGGGGGCTCACCGGGCCGATCTTCCATTATTCGGACACCTGGCAGCTGGTCGTGAACACCGCGACGACGATCGTCACCTTCCTGATGGTGTTCCTGATCCAGAATTCGCAGAACCGCGACTCGGCGGCGATGCAGGCGAAGCTCGACGAGCTGCTGCGCGCGGTGGAGCAGGCGCGCGTCCAGTTCATCGGCATCGAGCACAAGGCCGATCGCGAAATCGAGGCGATCCGCGCCGCGCTGGAGGCGGAATGCGCCGAGGGGGATGTGCGTACCAAAGCCGTCACCTCCAGCGTCGGCCGGTTGCGCGATCGTTACTGAGGCCGCCTTGCCTGCCTCCGCGCGGGGCGCTAAGGGCGCGCCTTGCTCTTTCTTTGAAACAGGGTTCCCATGAAGATCAGCGGCGTCGACATTCGCCCCGGCAATATCATCGAGTATGAAGGCGGCATCTGGCGGGCGGTGAAGATCCAGCACACCCAGCCCGGCAAGGGTGGTGCCTATATGCAGGTCGAAATGAAAAACCTGCGCGACGGCCGCAAGAACAATGTCCGCTTCCGCTCGGCCGAAACGGTGGAGCGCGTCCGGCTCGACACCAAGGATTTCCAGTTCCTCTACCCCGAAGGCGACATGCTCGTCTTCATGGACAAGGAAACCTATGATCAAACCACGCTGCCCCGCGACCTGTTGGGGGAGGCTGCCGCCTTCCTGCAGGACGGGATGGACGTGGTGATGGAACTTTACGACGAAGAGCCGATCAGCGTGCAGCTGCCCGATACGATCGAGGCGGTGATCGTCGAGGCCGACGCGGTGGTGAAGGGGCAAACCGCCTCTTCCAGCTATAAGCCGGCGGTGCTCGATAATGGCGTGCGGATCATGGTGCCGCCGCATATCGAAAGCGGCACGCGCATCGTCGTCGATGTGTACGAACAGGCTTACGTCCGGCGCGCGGACTGAGCGCTTCTCCCTCTCCCCTTCAGGGAGAGGGTCGGGGAGAGGCGCCGTGTGCTGCGTCACCTCTCCGTTGCGTCCTCTCTCCCAACCCTCTCCTGAAAGGGAGAGGGCTAAAGGTGTTTTATGGTTTCGCATTCCGGCCTGATCACCGTTATGGAACGCGCCGCGCGCAAGGCGGCGCCACGCCTGCGCCGCGACTTTGGCGAGGTTCAGCACCTCCAGGTGAGCCGCAAGGGGCCGGCCGATTTCGTCTCGATGGCCGACAAGCGCGCCGAGCAGACATTGTATGAGGAATTGAGCGCAGCACGGCCCGATTGGGCGTTCGTGATGGAGGAGCGTGGCATCGTCGAGGGCGATCCGAACAAGCCGCGCTTCGTGATCGATCCGCTCGACGGAACCAGCAACTTCCTCCACGGCATCCCCCATTTCGCGATCTCGATCGCGGCCGAGGAACCCAAGCCGGGTGGCAAGTGGGAGCCGATGGCGGCACTTATATATCAGCCGCTGACCGACGAGAGCTTCTGGGCCGAGAAGGGCAGGGGGGCCTGGTTGCAGGATCAGCGGCTGCGTGTCTCCGCGCGCGGCGATCTGGCGGACGCGTTGATCGCGACCGGCATCCCCTTCCTCGGCCACGGCGATTTCGCGCAGTGGAGCCGGATTTTCGGTGCGGTCGCACCCTCTGTCGCGGGGATTCGCCGCTTTGGTTCGGCCGCGCTCGATCTCGCCTGGGTCGCGGCGGGGCGGTTCGATGGCTTTTGGGAATCGGGCCTCAGTCACTGGGACGTGGCGGCCGGTCTGCTGCTGGTGAAGGAAGCCGGTGGTTACGTCAGCGACTATCGCGGCGGCGACAGAATGATCGACCGGCGCGAGGTGCTCGCCGCCAATGACGGGCTGCACACCAAGCTGCATAAGCTGGTGGCGGGGGCGCTGCGCTAAGGCAGCGGGCACGAGAGCCGGGGCGATGCGCGTGTGGGGCTAACCCACCGTCACATCCTCCGCCGCAGCGCCGCGCGACAGGATCGCCGTCACCGCCACGTCCATCGTCACATTGCCGAGCGTGCGGAAGATGTCCGGGATCGTCTCGACCGCGATCAGCAGCCCCAGCGCCTCGACCGGCACCCCGATCGCCAGCCCGATCGGCGCGACCGAGGCGACATAGCTCACCTGCCCCGGCAGCCCGACGCCGCTGAACGTCGTCACCGATGCCGCCGCGACGGCCGCGACGATCTGGAGCGGGCTCAGCGCCAGCCCGTACCAATGGGCGATGTAGAGGATCACCGCTAGGTTCATCGGCGGGGCGGTGATGCGGAACACCGCGACCGCGAGCGGCAACACCACCCCCGACACCGGCTTGGGCAGCGCCAAGCCCTCCGCGCCCTTGATCATCGCCGGCAGCGAGGCGAGCGAGCTCTGGGTCGAGATCGCGACCGCCTGGGCCGGCGCCACCGCGCGGGCGAAACGGCCCAGCGGCACCCGCCCCGCGATCAGCACCAGCGGATAGGCGAGCAGCCCGATGATCAGTCCGACCGCCGAATAAGTGACGATATAGTGGAGCAACGCCCCCACCGCCGCCGTACCCGCCCGCGCGCCGACGACGAAGGCGAGCGCCGCGACCCCGATCGGTGCGAGCGCCAGCACCCAGTTGATCACCACCAGCATCGCGTCAGCGACCGCCTGGAAGAAATCCACCAGGAGCGTGCGCCGCTCGGCCGGCAGTCGGGTGATCGCGAACGCCATCGCCATGGTGAAGATAATCAGCGGCAGGATCGCGTCATTGGCGGCGGCGGCGATCGGGTTGGTCGGGATGATCGCCTTCATGAATTCGGTGAAGCCGGGCATTGGCCCGGTCGGCTGCGCGCCCGCGAGCGCCCGCCGCAAGGCACCGCCCGCTGCTGGATCGAGCGGCCAAAGCGCCAGGATCGCCGGCATGATGACCGCAGCCAGCGCCGATGAAATCACCAGCAATGTCATGAACAAGGTCAGTGCGCGCGCCGCGAGCCGCCCCGAACGCGCCGTCTCGGCGGTCGCCGCGACGCCGGTGATCAGCAGCGCGACGATCAGCGGAACGATCGTCATCTTCAGCCCCGCGAGCCACGCCTCGCCGATCGGCTGCGCCACGTCGGCGGCGGGGGCCACCCATGCGCCGCCGCTCGCCGCCGCCACGATCCCGGCGGCGAGACCAACAATTAGGGATAGCAAGATGCGGGTGGGTTGTGACATGCGCTCGCACAGTTAAGGGCAAAGCGGGCCTCCTGCCCAGCCTTGGCGGGCGGCGGCAAGCAATTTGAGTGGCGAAGCATGGCAAGAAAATATTTCGGCACGGACGGTATTCGCGGCCTGACCAACATGGCGCCGATGACCGCGGCGATGGCGATGCAGGTCGGGATGGCGGCGGGCGCCCATTTCGCGCGCGGCGATCACAAGCACCGGGTGGTGATCGGCAAGGATACGCGGCTGTCGGGCTATATGCTCGAGTCGGCGCTGATCGCGGGGTTCACCGCCGTGGGCATGGACGTGGTACTGGTGGGGCCGATGCCGACCCCCGCGGTCGCGATGCTCACCCAATCGATGCGCGCCGACATGGGCGTGATGATCTCGGCGAGCCATAATCCGTTCGCCGACAACGGCATCAAATTGTTCGGTCCCGATGGTTATAAACTGTCCGACGAGGACGAACTCGCGATCGAGCGGCTGATCGAAAGCGACATCCCGCTCGCCCCCGCCGCCGATATTGGCCGCGCCAAGCGCTATGACGATGCGCGCGGGCGCTATATCCATGCCGCCAAGCTCACTTTCCCGAAGGACTTGCGGCTCGACGGGCTGCGCATCGTCGTCGACTGCGCGAACGGCGCCGCCTATCAGGTCGCCCCTTCCGCGTTATGGGAGCTGGGCGCCGACGTCGTCGCGATCGGGGTCGAGCCCAATGGCAAGAACATCAATGACGGGGTGGGTTCCACGTCGCCGCAATTGTTGTGCGAGACCGTGGTGGCGGCGGGCGCCGATCTCGGGATCGCGCTCGATGGCGATGCCGACCGGCTGATCGTGGTCGACGAAAAGGGCCGGGTGATCGATGGCGATCAGTTGATGGCGACGATCGCGCTCGGTTGGGCGCGGCGCGGCCAGTTGCGCAACGGACTGCTCGTCGCGACGGTGATGTCGAACCTGGGGCTCGAACGCTATCTAGAAAGCCATGAACTGGGTCTGGTGCGTACGAAGGTGGGCGACCGTTATGTACTGGAGGCGATGCGCCACCGTGGCTGCAATGTCGGCGGCGAGCAATCGGGGCACATCATCCTGAGCGATTACGCGACCACCGGCGACGGGCTGGTCGCCGCGCTTCAGGTGCTCGCGGAAATCGTCCGCGCGGGGCGCCCGGCGAGCGAGGTGCTCCACCGCTTCGATCCCTTGCCGCAACTGCTAAAGAACGTCCGCTTCGCCGGCGGCAAGCCGCTGGAGCATGAGCGCGTGCAAGCGGTGATCGCCGAGGCCGAGGCCGAACTTTACGGCAAGGGCCGGCTGGTGATCCGCCCTTCGGGCACCGAGCCGGTGATCCGGGTGATGGCGGAAGGGGATGATCCCGAGCAGGTAAAGCAGGTGGTGGAGCGGATTTGCGGTGTGGTGGGCGAGGTAGCGTAGAGCGATTTCGAGGCAGGTGGCATTACCTGCCCGCTAGGAAATCACGTTAAATCACGAACCGAGAGCGGCGATCCGATGCGATCAGATCGGGAACGGCGCTAGGCCGTCATCGGGCCGCACTTTCGCGCTGATCGTCGCGTCGTTCAGGCTCGGCCTTGCCGCGGCGTTGCTTTTTCCTTCCGCGCCAGCTTATCGATCTTTTCCGCGACCTCGTTCAGCGTCGCCCGCAGCCGCGTTAGCTGGGATATCGAGGTCGATGACGGCGCCGGGTCGTAACGTGTGACGAGATATTCGCGGTTCGCCGACAAGAAGCGCAAATGCGCTACGGTTCGCCGCCGCAAATCCACCTTGGCGAGCATCGCCAGCTCGGCGCGGGAGGCCGTATCGTGCCGGAGCCCGCGCACGGCGGCATGGGGATGACCGGCGGCGATCAGATAGGCGTTCAGGTAAAGCTCGATCGCGTGGATCGCGACCAGCCGGTACGGCGCCCACGAGAGCGGCACGCCGTTGCGCCCCGCTGGCAGCAACGTCTCGGCCGAGCGGCGATACTCGGCGGCGAGTGACAGCAATTGATCGGCGGTCGCCCGCTCGCCGGGGTAGAAGCGCTTGCCCTCGATCGACATTAGGACACAGCCTAGCGCGCGGCGGGCAAAAAATTGGCTAACGTTTGGCACGCTGCGAAGGCTCTTTGCCGCCGGCGACGGACGCGCCGGCGGCCGAGGGCGAGATTTAGAACTCGGCCCAATCCTCTTCGGCCAGGGCAAGATTGCCTTGCGCGCGGTGGATGGGGCGGGGCGCCTTGGCGGGGTTCGCCGGCTTGGCGGCCTTGGTCACCGCCGCCCGCCGCTCGCCCGTGTTGAACTGGCGCACCGCCTCGTCGAGCGCGACCGCTTCGCGCGCGAGGTTGACGCAGGTGGCGTTGGTTTCCTCGACCATCGCCGCGTTCTGCTGGGTGCCCAGGTTCATGTCGCCGAGCGCCGCGCTGATCTCGCCGATACTGCCCGACTGGCGCTCGACGACCGCGCTGATGTCCTTGGCGAGCGCGCTCACCTTGGTGGTTTCGGCGACGATTTGCTTCAGCGCCTCGCCCGAGCGTTCGACGAGCGCCACGCCCGAAGAGACCTGGGCCGATGCCGAGCCGATGATCTCCTTCACATCCTTGGCCGCTTCCGCCGAGCGCTGCGCGAGCGCGCGCACCTCGGTCGCGACCACCGCGAACCCCCGGCCGGCGTCGCCCGCCCGCGCCGCCTCGACCCCGGCGTTGAGCGCGAGCAGGTTGGTCTGGAAGGCGATCGCGTCGATCAGCGAAGCGATCTCGCCGATACGGGCCGAGCTTTCGGCGATGGCGCGCATCGCATCGGCCGAATCGGTCGCGACAGCGAGTCCCTGCTCGGCCGCACTGGTCGCGTGGCGAGCGCCATCCGCCACTGCCCGCACCTGTTCGGTCGCCTGGCGGGCGCTGTCGGTGAGTTCACCGATCGCGGCCGCCGTTTCCTCCAGGCTCGCCGCCTGGCGCGAGGTGCGGCTGGCGAGATCGGAAGAAGCCATTTCGATGTCGGTGGTCGCGACCCGCGTCGTCTCGACCCGCTCGCCAATCGCGACGATCGTTTCGCGCAGCGTATCGGCGGCGGCGTTGAAATCGTCGCGCAGCTTGGCGAACGCGCCGTCAACATGCTTGTCGAGCCGGTGGGTGAGGTCACCCTTGGCGAGCGCGGCGAGCGCGGCACCGACGCGGTCGACCACCGTCAACGTTTCCTGCGCCCGGTCGCGCGCTTCGATCGCTGTGGTTTGAAAGGCTTCCATCGCGGTGGCGAGCGCGCCGATCTCGTCGCGCCGATCGCGCGCCGGAACGCTGACCGACAGGTCGCCAGCCGCCAGCGCGGTCATCGCCTCGGTCATCGCGCGGACCGGTTGGGCGATCGCCCGGCGCAGGTAAAGCGTCGCCGCGCCGGCGAAGGTCATCACCGCGAGAATCGCTGCGATCGTCAGCAGGAACGACCAGTGATAGATCGCCGCGCCGGCGTCGCTCGCAGCCTTGGCGCCGGCCGCGTTGCGCGCGACGATCTTACCGAGCGCCTCGCGGGCGGCGTCATAGGCTTTGCGCGTCGGCCCCTTGAAATAGGCCATCGCCTCGGCCTGACGCCCCGCGCGTGACATTGCGAGCCATTGCTCATTATGCCCGTCAAGCACCGCCACGCTTTGGTTGAAGCGCGCGAGATCGGCGCGATCTTCGGCGGAGCGGAGCATCGCGGCATAATCGCGGCGCAGCGTCGCAAAACTGCGCTGCTGTTCGGCGATCCGCGTCTCGGCGTCTTGCAGCGCGGCCGGGCTGTCGGCGGTGAAGTGGCGCCAATGGACGAGCCGGATTTCCGCGAGCGACAATTGCAGCGCCGCGACCTGGCGCACCGAAGGCAGCCATTGCCCCGCGACTTCCGCTGCCTTGTCGTTCACCCGCGCGATCTGCATCAGCGCGAACAGGCTGAACCCCAAGATCACGGCCGCCAACGCCCCAAGCGCGACGCTCAACTTGTTCCCGATCGACCAGTGCTTCACCGTCAATGCCTCCGTTGTCACGGGGGCAAGGCCCATGCTGCATCCATCAGCGTTGCGTGCGCGGCTCCGCCAGCCCATGCGGGAACGCGACCCGCAAGGCGGCGGGCGCGGCCGCCGACAGCCTCCGCCCCCTTAATCTATGTTGGGCCGGATGCGGTAGAATCACTTACGAGGTGTAAAGGATAGGCCCAGATTGGGCAGGCATTATGCTAGTTTCCCCAGGTTGACAGCGGCGCCGACATTGCCTTTCTGTAATGAAGACGGATGATTTCTAGGCCTGTTGCAAAGCTTTGCACGGGCTGACCCGCAAGGTTAGATTTCGACACTCGCCCCCAGAAAGCTTCAGCGGATTTTTCACAAAGCGGCCGTCCGACGTCCTGGTTTAGGCCGGCCGACGGGCGCGATCGAGGCGGAAATCTCTCGCGATTCGGTGCGTCGCGGCCCGCCCAATGGCGTCGTTTGAGCAGGGCGCCTCTAGAAATCCGCCCAATCATCCTCGGCCAGCGCGAGATTGCCCTGGACACGCGGTAAAGGCCGCGCCGTCTTGATGGGGGCGGGTGCCTTGGTCACCGCCGCCCGCCGCTCGCCCGTGTTGAACTGGCGCACCGCCTCGTCGAGCGCCACCGCTTCGCGCGCGAGGTTGACGCAGGTGGCGT
>LWDJ01000034.1 GCA_002083435.1 Proteobacteria bacterium SG_bin6
GGTGCGGGCCGCGGCGGCGCGCAGGCGCCCCTTTTGCGCGGCGAGCGGCGCCGGCGCGCCGGTCACCAGCGCCACCGCGACGGTCGCGCCCAGCGCGCGCCGCAGGCTGGTCGGATTAGCCATTAGTTCTTCCCCCCCACCGGAACTTCGCTGACACTGTTGCCACGCGCGACACGGACCACGGGTCCGCGCGCGGCCCCCGGATAGCCGCCGGGCGGCGTACCGACGACCGGCAGGCCCTGGTCGCTGGCCTTGCCCGGCACGGTCGCGCGCTGGAAGCGCGAGACATCGGCGCCGGTGACATAGCTGCTCTTGGCGGCGACGGGCTCGCCGGCGGCGCGCTTCATCATCGCCTGTTCGGCCTTCGCATCCATGCCTTCGGGCACGTCGAGCGCCCCCGAGGCGATCTTTTCTTCAAGCTCGCTCGCATTGTCGGCGATCGAGCGCAGCGCGACCGAGAGCGAGCCACCCAGATTCTGGATCGCAACGATCTTCTCGGCGAGCTTGGGCGTCGCCTCCACGGTCACGCTGTTATAGGGGCGCACCAGGGTGTTGCCCTTGTCGTCCTGGGCCTGATCGGTGTGCGAGTCGGTCGCGAGCACGCGCAGGTTGCGCATCACGGTTTCGGTCACGTTGAGCGGCGGGCCATCGCCACCACCCACGACGCGCTGATTGAGGATCAGGTCGATCCGGTCGCCGGGGAAGATGAACCCGGCCACCTGCTGCGACTGGCCCTGCAGCGGCACCGTCACCGCGCGCATCCCCGGCCCCAGCGCGGCGGCCAGGAAGCCGCGGTCGCCGGGCTTCACCAGCGCGCCCTGCGTCACGGGCTGGCCCGCGGTGATCGCGTTGCGCACGACGGTGCCGAGCAGGTTCTTGATGTTCGATTCCGGCCGATCCTTCAGGAAATAAGCCTTGTCGAGCAGTTCCTTGGGCCACGGCTTGAACGTGACGGAGGTCTGATCGAGGATGGTGCCCACGGGCAGCGCGCGGGTCGCGACCATCACTTCGGGGCCAGACGGCGCGGGCGGGGCGACCACCGCGGGCACGGCGGCCGCGGAGGGCGTCGCCTGGCCGAACACCATGCTGCGCGCGACAAAGGCGGCAATCGCGGCGATGATGAGCGCCCCGACGAGCAAAATGATCTTGCGAACATCCATGCGAAACTTACCCCCTCTGGCCCAAACCCCAGGGCTCCAGCCTCATTCATCCGGTAAATTGGTAAAAAAGCGGTTCACGAAGCATGATTAAGCCGGCGACCGCGATCGCGACCCCATAGGGCGTCTCGGTACGACCCGCCCGGCGGCGCCAGCGGTGCTCGATCGCGGCGACGATCGTGATCGCCGCGCCGACGATCGCCATCAGCATCAGCAGCTGCATCAGCGGCACCGGCGGCAGCCACAGCGCCATTGCGCCGATCAGCTTCACATCGCCGCCGCCCATCTGCCCCAGTGCGAAGATGCCGACGAACAGCGCGAACACGCCAACCGCGACCCCCAGGTGTAGCGCCAGATCGGGCCACAATGCCCAGCCCTGGCTCCACCACCACAGCGGCGCGAGCAGCGCGATCACCGCGTTCTTCCAGTTGGCGATCGTGCGCTGGCGCATGTCCTCGATCGCGCACGCCACCAGCAGCGCGGCGAGCAGCGCGAGCAGCGTTAACGAGAGGCTGGTGCCATTCATGGCGTTAACCGCTAGACGAGAGGGCTTGCCAAAACGTAACCAGTGCCCCGTGACTTCCGCTTCCCTTTATCGCCGCGCGATTCCCGCCGCCGCCCGCATCAGCCAGTGGCACGCCGCCGATGGCTGGGCCCTGCGCCGTTTCGATTGGCCGGGGGCAGGGCGGGGGCGCATCCTGTGGCAGGGCGGGCGCGGCGATATTTTCGAGAAATATCTGGAGCTTTTCGCGCATTGGCATGCCGCCGGCTGGAGCGTGACGAGCCTCGACTGGCGCGGGCAGGGCGGCTCCGGGCGCACGTCGAACGACCCGCATGTCGGCGACATCGGCGATTTCGCCCATTATATCACCGATCTGCGCGATTTCTGGCGTGCCTGGTCGGCCGAGGCCACGGGGCCGCGCGTGCTGATGGGCCATTCGATGGGCGGCCATCTGGTGTTGCGCGGCGTGGTGGAGGGCGCGGCGATGCCCGACGCGCTGGTGCTTTCCGCGCCGATGCTGGGCCTGAAGAGCCCGTTCGGCTGGACCTGGGGCGAGCGGATCGCGCACCAGATCGCGCGGTTCGGGGATCCGGCGCGCGCGGCGTGGCGCGGCAATGAAAAGCCGGCGACGATGAAGAGTCGCCAGGAACTGCTGACTTATGACCCCGAACGCTATGCCGACGAACTCTGGTGGCAGGCGGCCAAGCCCGAACTCGTGCTCGGCCCGCCGAGCTGGCGGTGGGTGGCGCAAGCCTTCACCTCCACCCGCCAGCTGCGCCGCGACCCGCGCCTGCCCGAGCTGACGGTGCCGGTGCTGCTGATCGTGCCACTCGCCGATCAGCTGGTCGATCCGCGCGCCGCGCTCGGCATCGCCGAACGGCTACCCGATGCGCGGCTGCTGACTTTCGGCAAGGAAGCCGCCCACGAAATCCTGCGCGAGGCGGACCCCGCGCGCGCGCGCGCCGTCGCGGAGATCGACGCTTTCCTGAGCGAGCGGGTCCCGGCGGCGTGATCCGGGCCGATATCGCGATCATCGGCGCCGGCATGGCGGGGGCGAGCCTTGCCGCCGAACTCGCCTCCCAGGCGCGGGTGGTGCTGATCGAAGCGGAAGACATGCCCGGCTATCACGCCACCGGGCGATCGGCGGCGTTCTGGTCCGAAACCTATGGCGGGCCGGGGGTGCAGCCGCTCACCTCGGCGTCGGGCGATTATCTGCGCGACGGCGGCTTCCTGGCGCCGCTCGGCTCGCTGCATGTCGGGCGCGAGGCGGACCGCGCCGCCGCCGACGCGTTCCTCGCGGCGTTCGAGGGGTCCGGGGTGACGCTGGAGGCGGTCGATCCGGCGACGCTGCTTCCCGGCTTGCGGGCCGATTGGGTGGTGGGGGTCGCCGAGCCGAGCTGTGCCTATATCGATGTCGCCGGGCTCCATGCGCATTATCTCGCGCGCGCAAAGGCGGCGGGGGCGACATTGCTCACCCGCGCCGAGCTGATCGCCGCCGAACGGAGCGACGGCGCCTGGCGGATCGAGACCCGCGCCGGCCCGGTCACCGCCGAAACGCTGGTCAACGCATCGGGCGCCTGGGGTGACGTGGTCGCGGCCCGCGCCGGGGTCGCCCCGATCGGCCTCAGCCCCTATCGCCGGACGATGGTGCAACTGCGGACCGAACCGGCGGTGCCCGAGGGGCTGCCGCACGTCTCGCACCTGGGCGGCAGCTTCTATTTCAAGCCGGAAGGGCAGGGCCGGCTGTGGCTGAGCCCGCATGACGAAATCCCCGATGCGCCGGGGGATGTCGCGCCCGAGGAGATCGACGTCGCGATCGCGATCGATCGCTTCGAACAGCTGGTCGATTGGCGGGTGGCGGCGGTCGAGCGGCGCTGGGCGGGGCTGCGCACCTTCGCGCCCGATCGACTGCCGGTGTTCGGCTGGTCGTCCGCCACGCCGGGCTTCTTCTGGTGCGTGGGGCAGGGCGGGTTCGGCATCCAGACCGCGCCCGCCGCAGCGATGCTCGCCGCCGCGCTGCTGACGCGCACGACACCGCCGGCGCCGGTCAACCTGATCGACGCCGAACGCTATGCCCCGGCACGGTTCGGAGCTTAACGTCTAGTCGGTCTCGACCACTTCGGCCGCGCCCGAATTCTTCACGTTTTCAATGCATTTGAGCGCCGACGCCTTGGAAGCATAGCCTTCCGAGGTGGTCGCCAGGATATTGCCGTTGCTATGCTTCAGTCGCCAGCGCCATTCACCGGCCTTGTCGGTATAAAGTTCGAACTTCATCGCGACTCTCCCGCTCGTTGCGCTGGCGATCGTTGCGCTTGCGGCAGTGGGGCGCAAGCGGTTTCACGCCATGCGCGACTGCGCTAGGGTGCCCCCATTATGGCGCAGGGCGGCTATCTTGGCTGGGTCGGTGGCGGCTGGTGGCAGGGGCTGGCGCGGCTGTTCGCCCGGCGCGCGCGGGGCGGCGCCGCCACCCCCGGCTGGCGCGGCATCTTCGGGCACGAGCATGAGGAGGCGATCGTCGCGCCCGCGATCCGCGCGGCGCCCGTCGCCCAGCCGATTGCCCCGGCGACGCGACCCGCTTTCCAGGCGCCGCCGCCGGTCGCGATCGAGGCGCGGGTCAAGCGGCTGAAGCGCCGCGCGGCGATCGACATGTTCGATCAGGTCGGCCTCGCGCCGATCCCGGGGCAGCTGTGGCGCTTCGTCGATGGCGAGGCCGATCCGTTCAACGGGGTGAGCGCGTTCCTGCGCGCGCTCGGGCTCGATCCGGCGGCGGTGCGGCGGCGGGACGGCGGCGAGATCGCCCGCGCCAATGCGGTGCTCGAACTGCTCTACACGATCGATCATGTGTTCGATCGGGTCGCGCCATCGGTCGCGGCGGCGCTGGAGGCGCGGCTCTGTTCGGGGGATTACCAGGCGGTGCGCGGCGCGGCGGAAGTGGCGCAGACGTTCGAGCGGATCGCCCGGCTCGAAGCACGCTGGCCGGCATCGCACCGGCTCGCAGTGCTTGGCGCTTTTCTGGACGATGTGCGTGGCGGGCTCGCCGATCCGCTCGGCGTGCCGGCGCATGTCGTCGCCCACGCGCAGGAGGTGGCGGACGAATTGGGCCGGCAGATGGGCGCGCTCGATACCGAGCTGCGCGATGGCGCCGCGCTCCACCAGGCGCTGTTGCGGCGCTGGCCCTCGATCTGGGATAACGGCCCGCAGCACGCCAAGCGCGCCCGGGCCGAGGCGGAGACCGC
Source organism: Proteobacteria bacterium SG_bin6 (assembly GCA_002083435.1). GTDB lineage: Bacteria > Pseudomonadota > Alphaproteobacteria > Sphingomonadales > Sphingomonadaceae > Sphingomonas. Next base: position 4,896 of record LWDJ01000034.1, read on the forward strand.
CGACGCGCACCGCCAGCTGCTGACCAATGCCGGGCTGCGCCATGCGGAGGTGCAGGCGCTGATCGGCCGCATCCGCGTCGCCAATGACGTGCTCTCGCAACTGCTTGGCTTGCTCGACGGCGAAGCGCCGACGCGCGCCAAGAGCGAGGCCGAGCGCGCGCTGAGCTTCTTCGGCTTTCCGCCCTTCGCTAGGCCCGATCCGGCGACGCTCGCCGCGCGGTTTCGGATATTGGCGCGCGCCAACCATCCCGATCTCGCCCCGGCCGATCCCGAGGCCCGCGCCGCCGCGCACCAGCGCTTCGTCGAGCTGAACGCCCATTACGAGGTGCTGAAGGCGCTGGTTTAGCGGCCGGCTATTCGCGTCGCCGCCGCAGCCTTACTTCAATCCGGCGGCGGCTCTCGTCGGCGCGCCCCTCGCCGCCGGCGATCGTCTTGTCATCGGGCTGGAGGAAGGGGCCGGCCGACAGCGGCACGATGGTGAACTCGGCGAGCCCCGCCAGTCGCAGGAAGCGCGCGACCGACACCGCCCGCGCCATGCCGAGCCCGGCATTGTCCGACGCCTGCGGCTCGGCGGTCGCCTGGCCGAGATAGAGCGGCACCAGCGTGCGATCGAGATTGCTCGGCAGTCGCCCGCCGCCCTGGCGCGGGGTCTCGTCGGTATGGCCGATCACCTCGATCACGCTCGCGTCATAGGCTTTGCCGATCGCGCGCAGCCGGGGCACGACCTGCCGCGTCAGCCGCGCCTCGAACGCCGGCGACAGCGCGGCGGACCCGGCGGGAAAGCTGAACCCGCCCGCCTCGGGCAGCACGATGATCGGCGGTTCCTCGCGCGGGGTGGGGCGGTTGGCGAGCGCGACCAGATAGCCGCCAAGCAGGATCGCGCTGAACAGGGCGACCGCGAGCAGCAGGTAGATCGTCTCCTGCCCCATTTGCAGCGCGAGACTGGATCGCGTCGGCTGCCGGCTCATGCCGGCTCCGCGGGCTTCACGAAGCGTTCGACCGAGTCGATCAGGTCGCCCAGCGTCGTCAGCAGCGCGCTGGTATCGCCGGCAGCCTGGTTGAGCCGCGCCGCCTCGCCCGCCAGCCGCGCCACCTCGTCGCCGCTGCGCTCGGCGGCGCTGGACAGCGCGGTGAGCTTGGCTTCGCTGCGCTCGACCATCAGCACCAGCTTCGCGGCCTCGGTCTGCATCGCCTGGCCGAGCTGCTGGCTGGTCGCGGCGGCGAGGGCCAGCTGTTCGCGCAGTTCGCGCAACACCCGCACCGTGCCCCGCAATTCGGTGCCGAGATCCTGGGTCGCGATCGTCAGGTCGGTCATCTCGGCGCCGGGCTCGGTACTGCCCGCCTCATGCGCCTCGATACGCAGCAGCACCGCGAAGAACGGCGCGAGCCCCGCCGTCGCCAGCCCTTCGAGGAACGGAATGGCGAGCCCGGCGAGCGCCGCCAGACTGTCGACGCGCAGCGTGGCGGTCCCCAGGAACAGCGGGATCACCGCGGTGCTGATCCCCAGGATCAGCGAGAGCACGCCGAACGCGACGATCATCTCGGCGGCGATCACCGCGTCGAAATCGGCGCGTTGACGCAGCAACAGGCTCGCTTGCCAGCGCAGAAACACCAGCGCCGCCAGATTGCCGAGGAAGAGCAAGGGGAAAGTGGTCTGGGTGAGCAGCTGCACCAGATGTAGCCCCAGGCTGCCGCTCAGCACGAACAGCCCCATGCGGCTGAACGCACTCGCGCGAAGGCGCCCCCGACGTTGCACGACCATCAGCTTTCTCCCCAGAGCGCTATCGCCGATTTGCGTGAGCGAGGCTAGGGGCGCGGCTGGCCCTGCGCCTTGGCGGCGTCGCTCGCCAGCTTGTCGACCCGTTCATTTTCGGGATGGCCGGCATGGCCCTTCACCCAGTGCCAGTCGATCCGGTGCGGGCGCGCGGCGGCGAGCAGTTGTTGCCAGAGATCGGCGTTCTTCACCGGTTTCTTGTCGGCGGTTTTCCAGCCATTCTTCTGCCACCCGTGAATCCATTTGGTCAGGCCGTCCATCACATAGCGGCTGTCAGTATAAAGCGTCACGCGGCAGGGGCGGGTGAGGGCGCTCAACCCCTGGAGCGCGGCGGTCAGTTCCATGCGGTTGTTGGTGGTGTTGGCCTCGCCGCCCGCAAGCTCCTTCTCGTGCGCGCCCATGCGCAGCAGTGCGCCCCAGCCGCCGGGGCCGGGATTGCCCTTGCACGCGCCATCGGTGAAGATCTCGACCTGCGGGAGCTCGCTCATCGCAGCGTCGGCAGCAGGCGGGCGAGATCGGGCGCGTAGGTGGCGATCCGCCGCCAATAGGCGAGCGGGTTCTTGCGCGTGACCAGCGCGTCGGCGGGCGTATTCAACCAGTCCCAGGCGCGCGACAGCGTGAAGCGGATGCACGCCCCCACGCACAGATCGGCGAAGGCCGCCTCCTCCGCGTCGCCTGGCGCGAAGTGCCGCGCATAACCGCGCTTCAACGCCGCGGCGATCGCCGGATCATGGCGCGTGCCGCCCGCGTCGAACGCCCAGCTCGTATCCATCACCGCCAGATCGTAGAGCCGGATGTCGGTGCAGGCGAAGTAGAAATCGATCACCCCGGTCACCCGTTCGCCCAGCATCAGCAGATTGTCGGGGAACAGATCGGCGTGGATCACCCCGCGATCGAGGCCATCGCGATCCCAGGTCGTCGCGAGCGTGCCGATCGCTTCGCCAAGGTCGTGGTGCAGGCCGGGCGCGATCGTCTCCAGGCTGGCGCCGCAGCGCTCATAAAGCGCCTGCCAGCTCGGCTGGCCCATCGCGTTGGGCCGCGACAGCGAAAAATCGGCGAGCGCACGGTGCATCGCGCCGAGCACATCGCCCGCCGCCTCGGCCTGCGCGGGGGTCGGGTGCGACAGCGCGACCCCGGGCAGGAAGGTAATGAGGCACGCCGCGCGCCCGCACAGCTGCTGGATCGCTTCGCCCTTCCGATCCCGGATCGCGGGCGGCACCGGCAGACCCTTGGCCGCCAGATGATCGGTGAGCGCAAGGAAGAAGGGCAGCTCCTCCGCTCGCACCCGCTTTTCATAGAGCGTCAGGATGAAGCGGCCGTGCGTGGTCTCGACCAGATAATTGCTGTTCTCCACCCCTTCCGCGATGCCCTTGGCCGACACCAGCGTCCCCACGTCATAGCCGGCGAGGAAGGCGGTGAGGGCTTCGGCGGAGACCTGGGTATAGACGGCCATTGAGCGTCCTTCCCTCGATCAAAGCCTGAACGGCGTCGCCCCGGCCATCGAGCCGGGGCTCGGCCGCCTTGCGACGATAGAAGAAGAAGCCCGGCCCCGGCTCAACGGCGGGGCGGCGTTCAGGGTGTAGCGCCCGGCCAACAACCCTGGCTCAGGCCGCCGCCGTTTCCAGCCCGCGCGGCAGCTTGAACGCGATCGTCTCGCGGGTCGTTTCCACCTCGCGCTCGGTGGTGTGGAAATGGGTGCTGAGCAGATCGACCAGCTCGCGCACCAGCAGCTCGGGCGCGGAGGCGCCGGCGGTGATGCCGAGCGTCTTCACGCCATCGAGCCAGCTGAGATCGAGGTCCGCCGCGCGCTGGATCAGCCGCGCCGGCGTGCCGCATTTCTCCGCGACCTCGACCAGGCGCAGCGAGTTGGACGAATTGGTCGCGCCGATCACCAGGATGAAATCGGCCTGCGGCGCGATCGCCTTCACCGCCGCCTGGCGATTCGAGGTGGCGTAGCAAATGTCGTCGGCGCGCGGCGCCTTGATCTCCGGGAAGCGCCGGGTGAGCACGGTGACGATGTCGGCGGTATCGTCCACCGACAATGTGGTCTGCGTCAGGAAGGCGAGGTTGGTCGGATCGGCGGGGGCGAAGGCCTCGGCAGCCTCGACCGTTTCGATCAGCGTCATCGCGCCCGGGGGCACCTGGCCGAACGTGCCGATCACTTCCGGGTGGCCGGCATGGCCGACAAAGACGATGTGCTTGCCCTGATCGACCAGCCGCTCCGCCTGGCGATGAACCTTGGAGACGAGCGGGCAGGTGGCATCCAGATAGGAAAGGCCGCGCTGGCTCGCCTCGGCGGGCACCGATTTCGGCACGCCGTGCGCGGAGAACACCACCGGCACGCCGTCCGGCACTTCCTCCAGCTCCTCGACGAACACCGCGCCCTTGGCGCGCAGCGAGTCGACGACGAACTTGTTATGGACGATTTCGTGCCGGACATAGACCGGCGCGCCATATTTCTCGATCGCGAGTTCGACGATGTGGATGGCGCGGTCGACACCGGCGCAAAAGCCGCGAGGGGCCGCGATCAGCAGGTCGAGCGGCCGTGGGGTCGTGTTGAGCATGGCCATGCCTCTACGCGATTGCTTGCGCGGGCGAAAGCCGGTTCCTATGGTGCGCGTCGCAATCGCCGTGCCCGGGAGAGGCACGCCGATCCAGTCGCCGTTCCATCTTTGGCCAAGGGGTGCCTTTGTTGATCCGCCGAATTGCTCTGCTCGCGCTGCCCCTCGTCGCCACCGCCTGTGCCCCCAAGACGGGCGAGTTCACGCTGGAAGGCATCACCGCGGTGCGCACCGCCTGCCCGAATGTCGCGGTGCCGGCGGGGACGGGCGACATCACCCTGTTCAACCCAGCGTCGAGCACGGACCTTGCCGCGCTCGACGTGACCGCGACGATCACCAATGTGCGCGACAGCTGCTCGGACGTGGGCGAATATGTCCAGTCGGCGGTCACCTTCGACGTGATCGCCCGCCGCAGCGAAGCGGGCGCAGCGCGCGACGTGGTGCTGCCCTATTTCATCACCGTGGTGCAGGGGGGCACGGCGGTCGTCTCCAAGCGGATCAGCCGGGTGAACGTGCATTTCGATGCCGGCCAGCTGCGCGCCCAGACGTCCGGCCAGGCGAGCGCGAGCGTGCTGCGCTCGGCGGCGACGCTGCCACCGCAGCTGCGCCGCGAGATCACCCGCCCGCGCAAGGCCGGCCGCGAGGAAGCAGCAACCGATCCGCTTTCGCGCCCCAATATCCGCGCCGCGATCGCGCGGGCGACCTTCGAGGCGCTGGTCGGCTTCCAGCTTACCGACGATCAGCTGAAATATAACGCCACCCGCTGAGTGCGGCGTTGACACATCCGGACGCGCGCGGCACAGGCTCGCGTGCGTCGGCTTTCAGCCAGCCCCAGCCGCGGGAGAGCGCGGGACTCGTCCCGCCGCCGAAGGAGCAACCGCCCCGGAATCTCTCAGGCCAAACGGACCGCCTGGGGCAAGACGACTCTGGAAAGCGACCCCGATCATGGGGTCCACCGAAGGGGTAAGCCGGCGTGCCCGGCGAAAGCTCTCAGGTTTCCGTGACAGAGGGGGCGCGGCGGGTTTCGGGATGAAGCATCGCCGCGCGACCAATGGAGCGGGCATGAGCGACGACGAGCTGATTGACGTGCCGATCGAATCCCTGCCGCTCGACGGCTGGCACCGCGCGCGGGGCGCCCGGATGGTCGAGTTCGCCGGCTATCACATGCCGATCCAATATGAAGGCATCATGGCCGAACATCTCTGGACGCGGGAAAGCGCCGGGCTGTTCGACGTGAGCCATATGGGGCAATTGCTCTTCACGTCGGACAGCGTCGATGTCGCCGCCGCGCTGGAGAGCGTGCTGCCCGGCGATGTGAAGGGCTTGGCGCCGGGCCGGATGCGCTATTCGCTGCTGCTGAACGGCGAGGGCGGGATTCTCGACGATCTGATGGTCACGCGCCTGCCCGAGGGCAGCGCGTTCGACGCGGCGTTCTACATGGTGGTGAACGGCGCGACCAAATGGGATGATATCGCCCATCTCCTCGAAACCCTGCCCGAGGAAGTGACGATCAACCATCTCGGCGAGCAAGCGCTGCTCGCGCTGCAGGGGCCGAAGGCGGTCGACGCGCTGGAGCGGCTGGTGCCGGGCGTTTCGGCGCTGCGCTTCATGCAGGCGGCCGGCTTCGAACGCGACGGCGTGCCGCTGTGGATCAGCCGCTCGGGCTATACCGGCGAGGACGGGTTCGAGATTTCGCTCCCCGCCGAAGATGCGGAAGGCTTCGCCAGCGCGCTGGTCGACCAGGGCGAAGTCAAACCCATCGGCCTTGGCGCGCGCGACTCGCTGCGGTTGGAGGCGGGGCTGCCGCTTTACGGGCACGATCTGGACGAAGCGACGACGCCGGTGATGGCCGATCTCGGTTTCGCCATTGCCAAGCGGCGGCGCGAGGCGGGGAATTTCCCCGGCGCCGAACGGATCGCGATTGAACGCGCGCACGGCGCTGCCCGGAAGCGCGTGGGGCTGGTTATCGAGGGCCGCCAACCGGTTCGGGAGGGCGCGGCGGTGCTCGACACGGGCGCGGGCGAGGTCGGGCGCGTCACTTCGGGCGGTTTCGCGCCGAGCGTGGGGGCGCCGATCGCGATGGCCTATGTGCCGCTCGCGCTCGCCGCGCCCGGCACGCGCATCCAACTTGCCCAGCGCGGCAAGGTCCATTGGGGCACGGTGACGCCGATGCCCTTCGTCCCCCACCGCTATGTTCGCTGAAGGGAGCCAGCCATGAGCCGCTATTACACCGAAGACCATGAATGGATCGAACTCGACGGCGAGATCGGGACGGTCGGGATCACCGATTATGCCCAGGGCCAGTTGGGCGACATCGTCTTCGTCGAGGTGCCCGACGAGGGTAAGTCCTTGAGCAAAGGCGACGAAGCCGCCGTGGTCGAAAGCGTGAAGGCGGCGTCGGACGTTTACTCGCCGGTGTCCGGTACGGTGGTGGAAGGCAATGCCGCGCTCGCCGACCAACCCGCGCTAGTGAACGAAGACCCCGAAGGCGAGGGCTGGTTCTTCAAGCTAACGCTCTCGGACACCGGCGAGCTGGAAGGGCTGATGGACGAAGCCGCGTACGAAGCGTTCGTGGCGAAGCTTTAACCGATGAGCCCCTCCCCTTAGGGAAGGGTTGGGGTGGGGGTTTGGTTCGGGCGACATCGCGAGCAGCGCCCCCACCCCCGAACCCCTCCCCTGAAGGGGAGGGGCCAGGAGAACAAAATGCGCTATCTCCCTCTCACCGATACCGACCGCCAAACGATGCTCGCCGCGATCGGCGCGGGGTCGATCGACGATCTGTTCGTCGACGTCCCTGCCGAAGCGCGGCTCTCCGGCCCGATCGCCGGCTTGCCCAACCACGCCAGCGAAATGGCGGTTGAGCGCCACATGAAGGCGCTGGCGGCGCAGAATCTGGTCGCGGGCGAGGTGCCCTTCTTCCTCGGCTGCGGCGCCTATCGCCATCATGTGCCCGCGAGCGTCGATCACCTGATCCAGCGCGGCGAGTATCTTACGGCCTACACGCCCTATCAGCCCGAAATCGCCCAGGGCGCGCTGCAGATGCTGTTCGAGTTCCAGACGCAGGTCGCCCGCCTGCTTGGCACCGATGTCGCGAACGCCAGCATGTATGACGGCTCGACCGCCTGCTGGGAGGCGATCGGCATGGCGCGGCGGATCACGAAGCGCGGCAAGGCAATCCTCTCGGGCGGGCTGCACCCGCATTATGTCTCGGTCGCGCGGACGATGGCGAAATACACCGGCGACCAGCTCGAAACGTCGCTGCCCGCGCTCGAAGCGGCGGCCGATGCCGAGGCGCTGATCGCCGCGATCGATGACGATACCTCGTGCGTCGTCGTCCAATATCCCGATATTCTGGGGCGCATCACCGATCTGCGCCCGATTGCCGCGGCGGCGCACGCCAAGAAGGCGCTGCTGATCGCGGTCGTCACCGAGCCGGTCGCGCTCGGTGCGATCATGAGCCCGGGCGAGATGGACGCGGACATCGTCGTCGGCGAAGGTCAGTCGCTCGGCGTCGGGCTTCAGTTCGGCGGACCCTATGTCGGGCTGTTCGGCGCGAAGGAAAAATATCTCCGCCAGATGCCGGGGCGGCTGTGCGGCGAAACGGTGGATGCCAATGGAAAACGCGGCTTCGTGCTGACGCTCTCAACCCGCGAGCAGCATATCCGCCGCGAAAAGGCGACCTCGAACATCTGCACCAATAGCGGTTTGTGCGCGCTGGCGTTTTCGATCCACCTGACGCTGCTGGGCGAAGCGGGCTTGCGCAAGCTCGCCGCGATCAACCACGCCAAGGCGGTGCAGGCGGCCGAGCGGCTGGCGCGGGTGCCGGGGGTGAGCCTGGTCAACGACGCCTTTTTCAACGAATTCACCCTGCGCCTGCCCAAGCCCGCGCGCCCGGTGGTGCGCCAGCTCGCCGACCGCCGCGTGCTCGCCGGCGTTTCGCTCGGCCGGCTCTATCCGGGCGAGGCAGCGTTGGAGCACGGCCTGGTGGTCGCCGTTACCGAGACGGCGACGCCCGAAGACATCGAAACCATGGCGACCGCGCTTGAGGAGGTGCTCGCATGACCCTGAACCCGTCCGGCTGGCGCCCCGAGCGCCCGGCGACTCCCGCCGATTTCGCCGCCACGACTACCGGCAACCGCGCGCTGATGCTGGAAGAAGCGCTGATCTTCGAGATCGGCGACACCCACACCTGCGGTGTCGATCTGGAGGACGCTCCCGTCACGACCTCAAAGCTCGGCGGGCTGGAGCGCCGCGCGACGATCGGCCTGCCGGGCCTGTCCGAGCCGGAGACGGTGCGGCATTACACCCGCCTCTCGCGTCAGAACTACGCGATCGACCTGGGGCTGTTTCCGCTCGGCAGCTGCACGATGAAGCACAATCCGCGCCTCAACGAGAAGATGGCGCGGCTCCCCGGTTTTGCCGACATCCACCCGCTCCAGCCGGTGGACAGCGTGCAGGGCGCGCTCGGGGTGATCAACGAGCTGGCGGTGTGGCTGATCGAGCTCACCGGCATGCACGGCGTCGCGATGAGCCCCAAGGCGGGGGCGCATGGCGAGCTGTGCGGCATTCTGTGCATCCGCGCGGCGCTCGAAGCGCGGGGTGAGGGGCATCGCAAGGTGATCCTGGTGCCCGAATCGGCGCATGGCACCAACCCCGCCACCGCCGCCTTCGCCGGCTATACGGTGGAAGACATTCCCGCGACCCCCGAAGGCCGCGTCGATACCGCGGCGCTCAAGGCCCGGCTGGGGCCTGATGTGGCGGGGGTGATGATCACCAACCCCAATACCTGTGGCCTGTTCGAGCGCGACCTGAAGGAGATTTCAGACGCGGTTCATGCCGCTGGCGGCTATGTTTATTGCGATGGCGCGAATTTCAACGCGATCGTCGGCCGGGTGCGCCCGGGCGACCTCGGCGTCGACGCGATGCACATCAACCTGCACAAGACGTTCTCCACCCCGCATGGCGGTGGCGGCCCCGGCTCGGGGCCGGTAGTGCTCTCGGAAGCACTCGCGCCTTATGGCCCGCTGCCCTTCACCGAGCGCTATGAAGATGGCCATATCACGCTGGTGGAAGAAGAAACCGTCGGCGATCGCCACCCGCACAGCTTCGGGCGGATGACCGCGTTCCACGGCCAGATGGGCATGTTCACCCGCGCCTTAACCTACATCCTCAGCCACGGCGCCGATGGCCTGCGCCAGGTGGCGGAGGACGCGGTGCTCAACGCCAATTATGTGCTGCGCAGCCTCGAGGGTGTGCTTGACGCGCCGTTCGCCGCTTCAGGCCCCTGTATGCACGAAGCGCTGTTCAGCGATGATGGTTTCCCGGAAGGCTTTTCGACGCTCGACGTGGCGAAGGGGCTGATCGACGAGGGCTTCCACCCGATGACGGTCTATTTCCCGCTCGTCGTTCACGGCGCGATGCTGGTCGAGCCGACCGAGACCGAGAGCAAGGCCGCGCTCGATCAGTTCATCGGGGCTTTGCGTTCGGTCGCCGAGCGGGCGAAGGCGGGCGACCCGGCGCTCAAGAGCGCGCCGCACTTCGCCCCGCGCGCGCGGCTCGACGAGACGCTCGCGGCGCGGAAACCGGTGCTGGTGTGGAAGGAACAGATCGCCGAGGCGGCGGAGTAGGCGTTCAGCCGATTTCCGTGCGCAGTTGGTCGATCAGCGGCTGAACGCTCGTTAGCCGCTCTGCTTCCTCGTCTAGGATGGCGTGGAAGGCCGCGCGTTTAACTTGCGCGATCCGGCCGGGTTTCATCCGCATCCCTGTCGGCAGCGCCGAGACGATGATGTCGATCAGCCGCTCGGCGCCGTGCAGCCGGCCCCAGAGATAGTCATTCTCCCGGTAAGCGCGGCTGAAGAAGGCGCCGAACGCGCCGAACTGGATGCCCTTCAGCGTCGCCTCGGCGCCGCCGCTGCGGATCGAGGTGGCGTCGTCGGGGGCGATGCGATCGACCTTGATCGGATCGAACTCGTCGAGCCCCTCGCCCTGGAGCAATGGCAGCGTCGCCACATCGAAGAACGGGAAGCCGAGATAGGTGAGCAGCAGCGCGCGTCGCGCCTCCTTGTTGGCGCTCGCGAGCGCCACCGATAGGCGAATCTCGGTTTCGTCGTCGAGTGTCTTCAGATTGAGCGAGCGCGCCAGCTGCTGGAGCAGCACGCTAGCATCGCCGCGCAGCGCGCGCACGTCGCGGCGCAGATGTACGTGCGGCTCGGTGCGCTTCGCGTCGAGATAGGTGGCGAGCGAAGCGTAAACCGCCTCGCGCAACGGGGCCAGCGTCGCCTCGTCATGCTGAGCCTCCAGCTCGGTCAGCCGGCGCGCCAGCAGGCGCAGGCGGCGGATGCGGAAGCCGAGGTCGTAGTTGCGCAGGAACGCGATCATCTCGGGGCTGGTGCCGCCGGTGAAGCTGGGCCGCGTCTCCGCCATGCCGAGCGCATCGACCGCGCGCTGGATCGCGGCATGAATGTCTTGCCAGCGCTGCTGGCTCGCCTCGCCGCCGACGGTGAACAGCAATTGAGTGAGCGTCTCGATCACGCCGGCAAGCTTCAGATGGCCATAAGCGGCATAGCCATAGCCGGCCTTGGTGGCGGCGGCGGTCTGGGCGCGGCGGCGCCAATTGGCGAGGCGCTGCACGGTCGGGTGATCGAGGAACAAGGTATAGCCGAACAGCCCCTCCACCTGGCGCTCGACCTCGGGGCGGATATGCGTGATGATCTCCGCCAGCCGTTCGATCCGGCGGCTGCGCGTGGCGATCGATTCCAAGTTATCGCGGATCGGCTGTTGGCGCGGCAGTTCGGAGATGGCACCGATGATCGTCTGGAAGAAGCCGGGCAATTGCTCCGGCCCCGGCGCCCGGCCCATTTTGCCGCCCGGATATGGCTCGATATAGACGAAACGGCGGTCAACCTGCCGCCGCGCCGGGCGCTCGCGCAGCGCCCCGATCGCCGGACCGAAGGGGGCGTTGACCAGCACCGATCCGTCGATCAACGGGGTGTGCTCGGCCGCGCTCGCGGCGCTTTGGCGGGGCAGCGCCTCGGCGATGAAGGCGCCGCGTTCGGGCCAGGCGAGTCCGCGCCCTCGCAGGACGCGATCGAGCTCGCCGATGGTCGCCGCCGGGAAGGCGCCGGGAAAACTCGACGTGGCGCGCGCTGCAAAGGCCAGTTCGGGGATCGGCGCGAGCGTCCCACGCGCCTCGCCATGATCGCTGAACGAGAAGATCAGCCGGTGCTCGGTCTCCATCACCTCGCACGGCGAGTTTAGCGCCAGGCGCTCGGGATGGCCGTGAAAATCGGTGACGGTCACGAACAGGTCGAGCGGTTGCCCTTCGGGCAACAGCCGCGCCTCGACCGGCGCGGCGGCCATCGCTTCGAACGCATCGAGCACGAGATTGAGGAACCGCTCCCCGCCGAACGGAGGCTCGAACCAGCGTGAGCGGACAAACTTGCTGAGCTTGGCGCGCACCTCGTTACGCGTCGTCGGTTCGACCAGGTTGTCGACCGGATCGCCCGCGCGCCGCTGTGCCGCCCACGCGATCGGGAGCGCCCACATTTTGGAAAGCGCACTGGCTGGCGCCTGCGACGGATCGAGCAATTCCTCGATATCGGCCGAATCGAACCAGAGCTGGGTAAGCGGTTCGAGCGACTGGCCGGTGGTGATCGCCTGCGCCAGGAACACGCCGTTGATCCCGCCCGCGCTCGCGCCGGCGACGATATCGACCAGCACGCGCAGCTTTAACTTGTGCTCGTTCTCGATCTCCTGAAGCAGCGCGCGGTAGACGCCCTGGCTGCCCTTTGCGGGCGTGGTGCCTTCGAGGAACGCCTTGCTCGCGCGCGCCAGGCGCCAGATTTCCTTGGTGATGCCGTGCATGTAGACGGCAAGGCTGATGCCGCCGTAGCAGACGAGCGCGAGCCGCAATTCCTTTTCGCGCATCCCAATTCCTCGCGCCGCTTGGAGGTAAGCCTAACGAGGGGCGGAGGCGATGAAAAGGCTGGTGCCGGTTGCAGGGATCGAACCCGCGACCTTCGGTTTACAAAACCGCTGCTCTACCAGCTGAGCTAAACCGGCGTCGGGCGGCTCTTGCGTCAAACCACGCCGAAGGTCCAGCCCTCGGTCGCGGCGATCGCGGGGTTTAGGCCAGCGGGATGCCACAGTGCCTCGCGGCTGGCGACCGCGCGCAGCCAGGCGGCGCTGAGCAGCGCGTCGCTGCGATGATCGTCGATCGGCCCGTCGCCAGGCACCGGTGCGCTGCCGAGCATCGCCAGCCCTGCGTTCAGCTCGGCGAGCGAGCGCATCTTGGCGCGGTGGGGTGGACGGCCGGCATCCCGCGCGGCGATCGCGGTGTAGATCTCGACCATCGCCGAGCCGCGCTCGGGCAGCGGATCGAACGGCCAGAGCGGCAACCGTCCGCCGAGCGCGTGGAACAGCCGCATCCCGGCGAGGCTCGCCTTGCCTACCTGTGCCGCGCCAACGAGGTTGAGGTTGCTATAGGGCTTCAGCCCCTGCGCCGCCTGGGCATATTCGGTCACGCGAAAGCGGCCCCGCCCGCCGCCAAACGCTTCGCCGGTACGCCCGCCATGCCGTCGAAAATGCGGTGCGGCCCCAGGGTGGTCGGCAAAGCCCGCCGCGCCAAGATCGGGCTCGCCGCCGCATAGCGTTTCGACGAGCGACCAAAGGCCCCGCGCATCGCCCGGACTGGCATCCCAGCCCGGGAAAAAAGCGCCACGGTCAGCAAAGGGCAGCGACGGGCCGAGATCGAAGCCGATCAGCGCGTCGGGCGGCGCCGCGCATAGCAACCAGTCGAGCACCGCCGTCCGCGACCAGAGTCCGTGCGGCGGCGTGACAAGCCGCGGCGCCGCGCGCCCGGCGCCGCACCATGCGAGCGCGATGCCACGGTGCCGCGATCCCCGCGCGCCAGACCAGTCGATCGCGACGAAATGCGCGAAGCGGCTCACCGTTTTGGGCGGACCGGTCGCTTGGCGGCCGCCTGATCGCGCGCGCGTTCGATCATCGCGGCCACGCGATCGGGATCGTCGCTGCCATAGCGAACGAGCACCGCCCCATAGCCGGCATAATGGGGCGTCTGGAAAAAGCTATCGGGGTCGGTTTCGAGAAGCACCGCGATCGTGTCGGTATCGAGCTGGAGGCAGAAGCTTGCCGTCGCCTCATGTCCGGGCGAGAGGAATGCGCGGCCATTGGCGCCGACCTTGGCCGCCTCCTGCCCGTAATGACGCCCAAGCTCGACGCCGGGCAGCGCGAGGGCGAAGGCGAGGACTTCTTGCCAATCCCTCATTTCACCTCCGCCAGCACATCGGCGGTGAACTTGCCGATGTCGAAATTACTGTTCGCCGGGTCTTCGCCGCGCCGGACGATCACGATGCCGCGGCTGGGGACGATCACGACGAACTGGCCGCGATTGCCGTTGGCGGAGAAGGCATCGTCGGGCACGCCGGGGGTGCCGCGCATCAGCCAGAAGGTCGCGCCATAGCCGAAGCCACTCGCCGGCTGCGGGCCGCTCGGGCGCGTCACATAGCTGCGCCAGCCTTCGGGGAGCAGCCGCGTGCCGTTCCACACGCCGTCGTTCAGATAGAGCAGGCCGAAACGGGCGAGATCGCGCGCGGTGGTCCACACCTGGCTAGAGGACACGTAGTTGCCGCGCCAGTCCATTTCGGCGACGGTGTGCCGCATCCCGAGCGGGCCGAACAAGGCGCGCTGGGGGAAATCGCGATACGCTTCTTCACCAAGCGCGGCGCGCAGGCTGCGCATCGCGAGCAAGATATCGTTGTTCGCATAGCGGAAGCGGGTGCCCGGCTTCACCTCCAGCGGCCATTGCGTCACTTCCTCGGTCACGCTGGTGCCGCCGAAATAGATCGCATCGGTGCGGTTGCCCGCGGTCGCGCTGTGCAGGCCAGAGCCCATGCGAAGCAGCTGATCGAGCGTGATCGCCGCGCGCGGGTCGCCGGGGGTTCGCCACTCGGGTACGCGCGCCGGCTCATCCACCTTCACCGCGCCCGCTTTCACCGCGATCCCCGCGAGCGTGCCGGTGATGCTCTTGGCGACCGACCAGGTGCGGTTCGCGGTGAACGGCCCGAATCCGACTGCGTAACGCTCCGCGATCATGCGGTTCTCGCGCAGGATCACGACGCCGGTGGTGCGCCCCTGATAGGCCCCGGTGAAGGCACGCTCGACCGCCGGGATCGCCGGGAAAGCGATCTTCGGCAATGCGTCGCCCAGCGGCCAGGGGCGCGGATCGGCGGGCACCGGGGCAGGCGGTGTGGTGCCGACGGATGGAATTGTGGCGCCGATCGGCAGGTTGGTGCAGCCGGTCTCGGGTCGATAGGCGGCGACGCGGGGCGGCAGGTTGGGATCGAAGCGTACCGTCACCATGCCGGCGGCGCGGTTCACCTCGGCGGGGAGGGTGGGGATGATCTTGTCATATTCGGGGTAGATGCCGGTCAGCTCCAACGCTTCTACGTCTGCTTGGGCGCGACCGCCGATGAACATCGCCGAGCAGAGCACCGCCGCCTTGTACCCCGCCGCGATCGCCCGCGTGTAGGGCGCCGGGACCTGCGCCTGTTGCGCCCATGCTGGCGTGCTCAGTAGCAGTGCGACAACGGCCGCTCCTCCTACCCCGCCGTCACCCCGGCCACCGAGCCGGGGTCCCGCTGCCATGCGCCAGAAGGAGAAGCGAGACCCCGGCTCAAGGCCGGGGTGACGGGATTTGGTTTGAGCTCTCAGCCGTTTAGTCCCTCGCATTCTTCAGCCCCTCCCAATAAGCCATCCGCTCGGCGATCTTGCGTTCAAAGCCGCGATCGACGGGCGCATAAAAGCGCTGCGGCGCCATGCCATCAGGCCAGTAATCGGCACCCGAGAAACCGGCCTTAGTGTCGTGATCATAGGCATAGCCAGCGCCATAGCCGATGTCCTTCATCAGCTTGGTCGGTGCATTAAGGATGTGCGCGGGCGGCATCAGCGACCCCGTCTCCTTCGCCGATCGCCACGCCGCTTTCTGTGCCTTGTACGCCGCGTTCGATTTGGGCGCGGTCGCGAGGTAGAGGCAAGCCTGGACGATCGCCAACTCACCCTCGGGCGAGCCTAGGAACTCATAGGCATCCTTGGCGGCGAGGCATTGCAGCAGCGCCTGCGGATCGGCGAGGCCGATATCCTCGCTCGCGAAGCGCGTCAGGCGGCGGAGCACGTAAAGCGGTTCCTCGCCCGCCACCAGCATCCGCGCGAGATAATAGAGCGCCGCCTGCGGGTCCGAGCCGCGCAGCGATTTGTGGAGCGCGGAAATCAGATTGTAATGCCCCTCGCGGTCCTTGTCGTACACCGCGACGCGGCGCTGGAGGAACTCGCCGAGCCCGGTCGGATCGAGCGGCTCGGGCAGGTCGACCGAAACGAGCGTCTCGGCCTGGTTGAGCAGAAAGCGGCCATCGCCGTCGGCCGCGGCGATCAGTGCCCCGCGCGCTTCGGGGGTAAGGGGCAGAGGGCGCCCGATCAGCGCCTCCGCCCGGTCGAGCAAGGTGCTCAATGCCTCGGGACCGAGCCGGTGGAGGATCAGCACCTGCGCGCGGCTGAGCAATGCGGCGTTGAGCTCGAACGAAGGGTTTTCGGTCGTCGCTCCCACCAGCGTGACGGTCCCCGCCTCGACATAGGGCAGGAAGCCGTCCTGCTGCGCACGATTGAAGCGGTGAATCTCGTCCACGAACAACAGTGTGCGCTGGCCGCGCCGGGCGTGCGCCTCCGCCTCGGCAAAGGCTTTTTTCAGATCGGCGACGCCCGAGAACACTGCCGAGATGGAGACGAAGCGCAGGCCAACCGCCTCGGCGAGCAGCCGTGCGATTGTCGTCTTGCCGGTGCCGGGCGGACCCCACAGGATGATGGAGGCAAGCCGGCCGGCGGCGACCATCCGTCCGATGGCGCCCTCGGGACCGGTCAAATGCTCCTGCCCGACGACCTCACCCAGCACGCGCGGGCGTAGCCGTTCGGCGAGCGGCGCGGTGTCGGCGGGCGGTGGTGCAGGGGGATCGTTGAAGAGATCGGGCATCGTCGCGCCAGTTTAGGCGGGATGGGCACGGCTGCCAGCCCCCAACGCCCGCGCCTGACTCAGCCGACGCGCCGCGCGATCACTTCCAGATATTTGTCGAGCACCGCCTTATTGATCGCATCCCAACTGAACGCGGCCGCCTTGGCCTCACCCGCCATGCCGTGATCGTCGGCGAGATCGCGGTCCAGCGCATAGGCCTGGAGCGCGTCGGCATAGCCAGCAATGTCATCGGGCGCGACAAGCCGGCCGGTGACGCCGTCCTCGACCAAACTCGACGTTCCCGTCGCAATCGCCGCCACCACCGGCACCGCGCACGCCATCGCCTCCAGCGTTACGTTGCCGAAGGTCTCGGTCGTGCTGGGGTTGAACAGCACGTCCATCGAGGCGACCGCGCGGCCCAACTCGCCATTCGCAAGAAAGCCGGTGAACACCGCGCTCGGCACGCGTTCTGCGAACCAAGCGCGGGCTGGGCCTTCGCCGATCACCATCACCCGGTGCGGCACCTGGCGGCGTTCAAGCTCGGCGATGACATCGGCGAATACACCGAGCCCCTTTTCGAGCACCAGTCGGCCCAGAAAGCCGATCACCACTTCCTGGTCGCCAATCCCGAGCGAGCGGCGCCACGGCAGCGAACGCACGGCGGGGCTGAAGATCGTCCGATCGACCCCCCGTGACCAGATGCCAATATCGAAGTTCATCCGTTCGGCGCGCAGGATTTCCGCCATCGACGGCGCGGGTGCGAGGATCGCGTCGCAGCGTCGATAGAAGCGGCGCTGGATCGCCACCGCCGCCGGTGCGAGGAAGCCAAGGCCGTAATAAGCGACATAGGTATCGAAGCGGGTGTGGACCGAGGCGACCGCCGGCACGCTGCCGCTTCGCGCCCAGGTGAGCGCGCGGTGGCCGAGAATGTCGGGTGCGGACAGGTGGACCATGTTCGGCCCGAAGCTTTCCAGGTCGCGCCGCGTCTTGGCCGGGAGGCCGAGCGCGAGCCGATATTCACCGCGGCCCGGCACGCCCAGCGCCGGCACGTCGACCAGATCGCCGGTAGGTGGAAATGCTGGTGTCTTGGTTGTTGGAGAATAGACCCGCACCGTCGCGCCCTGGCCGAGCAGATAACCGACCAGCCGGTTAAGCGCCTGATTGGCGCCATCGCGCACGTAATTATAATTGCCGCTGAACAGCGCGACGCGCAGGCGATCGGGGGTCATCGCGCGCGCCCTTAGCGAGCGATTGCGGCAAAGACCAGCCCGCGCGCCTTGCGTTCTTTCTTCGTTCCTGCAAAAGCGCGTGGCATGGCCAAGCTTCAGAAGCGCTATGTTTGCCAGGCGTGCGGTTCGGCGACGCATCGCTGGGCCGGGCAATGCGGCGATTGCGGCGCGTGGAACAGCCTGGTCGAGGAAGCCGCGATGGCGGCGACGCCGTTCCAGGCCAAACATCACCTGCGCAGCGGCGGACAGAAGGTGGCGCTGGTCGGTCTCGATGCCGAAATCCCGCTTCCCGCGCGGCTCGCGACCGGGATCGCCGAGTTCGATCGCACGCTGGGGGGCGGGTTCGTCGAGGGATCGGCGACTTTGATCGGCGGCGATCCGGGGATCGGCAAATCGACCCTGCTGCTCCAGGCGGCGGCGCGGCTGGCGCAGGCCGGGCACCGCATCGCCTATGTCTCGGGCGAGGAGGCGGCCGATCAGGTGCGGCTGCGCGCGCGGCGGCTGGGGCTGGGTGCGGCCCCGGTGCAACTCGCGGCCGCGACATCTGTGCGTGACATCCTCACCACGCTGGGGGACGGGCCGGCGCCGCGCCTGCTTGTGATCGATTCGATCCAGACGATGCATTCGGACATGATCGAGGGCGCGCCGGGCACCGTCAGCCAGGTACGGGCGAGCGCGCAGGAGCTGATCCGCTTCGCCAAGGAGCGCGGCTCGGCGCTGGTGCTGGTGGGCCATGTCACCAAGGATGGTAGCCTCGCGGGGCCGCGCGTGCTGGAGCATATGGTCGATACCGTGCTGGCGTTCGAGGGCGAGCGCAGCCACCAGTACCGGCTGCTGCGCGCGATCAAGAATCGCTTCGGCGGCACCGACGAGATCGGCGTGTTCGCAATGGCGGACAGCGGCTTGAGCGAGGTCGCGAACCCTAGCGCCTTGTTCCTCACCCAGCGCGACGAAGGCGTGAGCGGCACGGTCGTGTTTCCCGCGCTGGAGGGGACACGGCCGGTGCTGGTCGAAATGCAGGCGCTGGTCGTGCGTCTGGCGAGCGGCGCGACGCCGCGTCGCGCGGTGGTCGGCTGGGATTCGGGGCGGCTGGCGATGATCCTCGCCGTGCTGGAGGCGCGGTGCGGGCTGAGTTTTTCGTCGGCGGAAGTCTATCTGAACGTCGCGGGCGGCTACCGCGTGCAGGATCCGGCGGCGGACCTGGCGGTGGCGGCGGCGCTCGTCTCGGCCTTAAGCGAGCGGCCGGTGCCGGTGGGCGCGGTGGCCTTCGGTGAGGTTGCGCTGTCGGGCGAAATCCGCCCGGTAGCCCATGCTGGGCTGCGGCTGAAGGAGGCGGCGAAGCTCGGCTTCGACCGCGCCTTGCTCCCCGCGACGGCGGCGGGAGAAAAGAGCCCGCTCGCGCTCGCCGGTTTCAAGAACTTGCTGCGCTTCGTTGACCATCTGCTCGGGCGTGGCTAGCGCTGGTGCGGGTTGTCGACCGAGGGAAAGATGGGGCTGACCGCACTCGACATCATCGCGCTGGTGCTGATCATCGGCGCGGCCGTTCTGGGGGCGATGCGTGGCTTCGTCACCGAGGTCCTGTCACTGACCACTTGGCTGTTCATGGTGCTGGCGCTGCGCGTGTTGCAGGGGCCACTGACAGGGCTGCTCACGGGCACAATCGGCACCAACGCCGGCGCGGCGGTGCTTGCCTTCGTGCTGATCGCGGGGCTCACCTATCTGGGCGGGCGCTGGGTGGCGCGCGCGATTGGCGAGCGCACCCGGACCTCGATCCTGGGGCCGGTCGATCGCGCGCTCGGCTTCGGCTTTGGCGGGCTCAAGGGATTGATCTTCGCCAGTCTCTTGTTCCTGTTGATCACGCTGATCGTCGATACGATCAGTGGCGGCCCGTTGCGCCGGCCGAGCTGGATCACCAGTTCACGCACCTATCCGTTGCTGAAGGTAACGAGCGCCGGGGTTGCCGATTTCGTCGATCGGCGCCGGCGCGGCGAACCGGTGTTCGGCAATGAGGCAGCGCCCGGGAACGAGAATGATGAACGCCCCGCTCTATAACCAAGAGATCCTCCGCCTCGCCGCGCGCGTACCGCCGGCGCGGCTGGCGGCGCCGATGGCGACGGTGGAGAAACGGTCGCCGATCTGTGGTAGCCGGGTTACGGTGGACGTGAGCGTCGATGCTGGGGGACGGCTGCGCGAGCTCGGGATGCTGGTGCGCGCCTGCGCGTTGGGCCAAGCATCGGCGGCGCTGTTCGCCGAGCACGCGGGCGGCAGAAGCGCCGCCGAACTCGCCGCGGCGCGGGACGCGCTCGCGGCCTGGCTCGCGGGCCAGGGCGAATTGCCCGACTGGCCAGGGATTGGGATTTTCGAGCCGGCGCTGCCGCACAGCGCGCGCCACGCCTCCATCCGGCTCGCGTTCGAGGCGGGGGCCGAGGCCGCCGCTGCCGCACGCCTTGCTGCCGCTGCATGAACGAGCATCTGCTCCGCGACGGCGTGACGCTGCTGGGCTTCGCGCTCGTCTTCGTCCTGCTGTTCCGCAAGCTGGGGCTCGGGGCGACGCTCGCCTTCCTGGTCGCGGGCGCGGTGGTGGGGCCGCAGGGGCTCGCGCTGGTCGGCGATGTCGAGGGCAAGCGCGGGGCGGCCGAGCTGGGGATCGTGCTGCTGCTGTTCCTGGTCGGGCTCGAACTTAACCCGTCGCGGCTGTGGCGGCTGCGCGAGGAGATTTTCGCGGTCGGGACACTGCAAGTCGTCGCCTGCGCCGCGGCGCTGACGGGGTTGGTCGCTTGGTATGGCGGCTTTTCGTGGGCGGCCGCGCTCGCGGTGGCGCTGCCGCTCGCCCTGTCCTCCACCGCGCAGGTGCTGCCGATGCTGCAATCGGCAGGGCGCCTGCGCACCCCGTTTGGCGAGCGCGCTTTCTCCATCCTGTTGTTCCAGGATCTGTCGATCGTGCCGCTGATCACGATCATCGCCGCGCTCAGCCGGGCGCCGGCCCCGCCCGGTGCTTCGCCGGGCTGGCTGCTCGCACTCTACACGGTGCTGGCGGTGGCGGGGCTGGTACTCGCCGGGCGTTTCCTGCTGCGCCCCATGTTCCGCCTGATCGGCGATCTGGGCGAGCGCGAGATGTTCATCTTCGCGGCGCTCTTCACCGTGATCGCCGCCGCCACGCTGATGGAGGCGCTGGGGCTGTCGACCGCGCTCGGCGCGTTCGTCGCCGGGGTGATGCTCGCCGACAGTCCGTATCGGCATGAGCTGGAGGCCGATGTTGACCCGTTTCGATCGATTCTGCTCGGGCTTTTCTTCCTGAGCGTCGGCATGATGCTCGATCTCGACGCGATCGCCAGCCGGCCGCTGTTCGTGGGTGGCATGGCGCTGCTCTTGGTCGCGACCAAGGCGGGGGTGATCGCCGCGATCGGTTTCGCGTTCCGGATGGAATGGCGCGCCGCGCTGAAGCTTGGTTTGCTCCTGAGCCAGGGAGGTGAGTTCGGCTTCGTGCTCTTCGCCCAGGCGCAGCAGGCGCTGCTGATCGCTCCCGCCGCCGGGAGCCTGTTCGGTGCGGTGGTGACGCTCTCGATGGCGACCACGCCTTTCCTGATGGCGTTCACCAAGCGGGTACTGAGCGCGCCGCCCAGGAAGACTGACGGGTTCGATGGGCCCCTTGCCGACGGCGCAAGCGCGCTGGTGATCGGCTATGGTCGCTTTGGGCAGACGGTCGCGCAAATGCTCATCGGCCAGGGGGTGCGCACCACTGTGATCGACCGCAACCCGGAGACGATCGAGGTGGCCGGCGATTTCGGGATGAAAGTGTATTTCGGCGACGGGCTGCGGCTCGATCTGCTGCGACAGGCGGGCGCGCACGAGGCACAATTGCTGGTGTTCTGCATTGATGGCGACCAGATCGACCGCGAGTTCCTGCAGTCGGTGAATCACGCCTTCCCGCAAGCGGCGCTGTTCGCGCGGGCTTATGATCGACGCAGCCTGATCAAGATGGCCGGCGCGCCGCTCGCCGGCACCGCGCGCGATGTGTTCGAATCGGCGATCCACATGGCCCGGCAGGCGATGGAGCTGCTCCAGATCGACAGCGAACAGATCGCCCGGACCGAGGATGAATATCGCCGCCGCGACGCGATCCGGCTGAAGGCGCAGTCCGAAACCGGCGATCTACGCGCGGCGGTCGATCACATGTTCTCGCACCGCACGCTGGCTGAAGCAGTCGCCGCGCGTGCGGAGGAGGGGCGATGATCCTGGTGCTCGCGGCGCTTTCGGGCGCGCTCGCCGTGGCGGCTGGAGCGTTTGGGGCGCATGGCGCGGAGGGGAAGGCCGCCGAGTGGCTTCGCATTGGCGGGCAATATCAGCTCGCGCACGCGCTCGCGGCGATACTCGCGGTGCAGCTGCGCGCGGGTGGGGCGGCGTGGTTGTTCGTCGCGGGCGGGGCGCTGTTCGCGGGGACGCTCTATCTGATGGCGCTGGGCCTGCCGCGCTGGCTGGGGGCGATCACCCCCATTGGGGGCGCGTTGATGATCGCGGGCTGGCTGTGGCTCGCGTGGAGCCAGCGGCGCGCGGGATAGCCGCTAACGTCCTGTTTTCCGGCACTTATCCGAGCAATAGACGACATTGTCCCAATCGCGCGCCCATTTCTTGCGCCACGCGAAGGGGCGCGCGCAGACCGGGCAGGTCTTGGTCGGCAGGTCGCGCTTATGGACGCCCTGGGGCATCGCCCGCCTCCCGCTCTTCATCGAGGAACGCGGCCACGTCGTCGAGCGCCACGTCGCGCGCGACGAAGGTCTGCCCGATCCCACGCGCGAGCAGGAAGGGGAGGGTGCCGCCGGCCATTTTCTTGTCGTGGCGCATATGATCGACGAGGCGGGCGCCGGGCGCATCCACCCCCGCCTCGGCGAGCCCCGCGGGCAGTCCCAGCGCGCGCAGGTGCGCTGCCACGCGCGTCCCATCCCCGCCCGGGCACAGCCCGCGCCGCGCCGAGTAGCGAAAAGCCAGCGCCATCCCCGCCGCGACCGCCTCACCGTGAAGCAGCCGGTCCGAAAAGCCCGCTTCGGCCTCCAACGCATGACCAAAGGTGTGGCCAAGGTTGAGCAGCGCGCGCAGATCGCCCGTCTCGCGCTCATCGGCGGCGACGATGCGGGCCTTGGCGCGGACCGAATGGGCGATGGCTTCCATCCGCGCCGCCGGGTCGCCTGCGAGCAGCGCGGCGCCGTTCGCCTCGCACCAGGCGAAGAAGTCGGGATCGTCGATCAGGCCGTATTTCACGACTTCGGCATAGCCCGCGCGCAGCTCCCGCAACGGGAGCGTGGCGAGCGTGTCGGGGTCGATCAGCACCAGGCTCGGCTGATGGAAAGCGCCAATCAGGTTCTTGCCGCCGCGCGCGTTGATCGCGGTCTTGCCGCCGACCGACGAATCGACCTGGGCCAGCAAGGTCGTCGGCAGCTGCACGAAGCGGCAGCCGCGCTTCAGGATCGCGCAAGCGAACCCGGCCAGATCGCCCACCACCCCGCCGCCAAGCGCGAGCACATGATCGCCGCGCTCCACCCCGCGCGCGAGCAGCGCCTCGCACAGCGTCTCGAGCATCGCCCAGCTCTTGCTCGCCTCGCCCGAGGGGATGGCGACCGGGTCGAGCGCCACGCCGTGTTCGGCAAGCGCCGCGCCGAGCGTCGCGAGATGTGCCTCGACCGCCGCGTCATAAATCACCACCAGCCGCCCGCCGCGTGCGAGCGGCGCGAGCCGCTCGGCGCCCGCCGCCCCGATCAACCCGGGCGCGATCACCACGGGATAAGCGCGCGCGCCCAACTCCACCCTGATTTCGATCACGCCCCGATCGCCTCCAAAATCGCCTTCACCGTCACCTCGTGCGGCGCGTGATGGCTCGGCACCCGGATCGGCGCCAGCGCGTAGAAGGGATTGCGCTGCTGGGCCAGCTCGCGCAGCACCTGGTGCGGATCGCGGTTACGGAGCAGCGGGCGGGTGTCGCGCCGGGTCACACGCTCGGCGAGCACCGCCGGGTTGGCATCGAGCCACACCGCGAGCGCGCGATCGAGGATCAGCGCGCGCGTCTCCTCGTTCATGAAGGCGCCGCCGCCGGTCGCGATCACCTTGGGGGTGCCATCGATCAGCCGCGCGATCACCCGCCGCTCGCCATCGCGAAAATAGGGCTCGCCGAAGCGATCGAAGATTTCCGCGATCGTCATTCCCGCCGCTGTCTCGATCTCGGCATCGGCGTCGACAAAGGGCAGGCGCAGCCGCTGGGCAAGGCGCCGGCCGACCGTCGTCTTGCCCGCGCCCATCAACCCCACCAGCACGATCGGCTGGCCTTGCCAGTCTGCTTTTTGTTGATTTTGCAACATGTGGGCACAGGCTATACAGCGCGCCCACGCCTCGGGCAAAAGGCGCGTGGCGGGGATAGTCGAGCAGGGGCGTGAGGGTAGAGATGCGGTTGGTGATCGTTGCGCTGGTGGTGCTCGTGGTGCTGGGCGGCGGGATGGCGGCGCTCGGCGGTTTGGCGCGCGAAAAGCCGTTGCAGTCGGTGGAAAAGGTCGTCCCGCTTGCGAATCTCAGCTAAGCGCAAGGCCCTGCTGCTGCTGGTCGCGGGGGCGAGCGTGCTCCCGGCGCTGGCGCAGGAGCGGCCCGAATCGATCCTGCCGCCGGGCTTCAACGAGCAGACCCCGGCGCCGACCCCGACGCCCTCGGCGCCGGTCGCGTCGACGCCCGCGCCCGCGCAGCCGAGCGCGCCGCTGCCGGGCACGCCCGTGCCCGACGATCTGGGGCTCGACAATCTGCTGTCGAACGATCCGGCGGCGACCGCCGAGGCCGATCCGGCGGCGATGCAGGCCTATGAACTGCCGGTCTATGCCCGCCGTTCGCTCGCGCGGGTGGGGGTGGTCGGCACCGACCAGGGCGGGCTCGCCCCGGGTGCCTTTGGTCGCAGCGATGGCCGTTTCCTCCAGATGCTGATGGCACGGCTCGACGCGCCGTTGCCCTCGCGCTGGCTGTCGATCGCGCTGCGCCGCGCGCTCGCCTCGCAGGTCGATACCCCGGCGCAGGTGAACGGTGCCGATTTCGCCGCCGAGCGCGCCTGGCTGCTGGTGCGGATGGGTGAGCCGCACGTCGCCCGCGCGCTGATCGAGGCGGTCGATACCGATAACTACACGCCCAAGCTTTATGAGGCGGCGCTGCAGACCGCGCTCGCCGCCGGCGATCCGGGGCTGGTCTGCCCGGTGATCGGCCAGGCGCAGCGCCAATCGGGCGACCGCGCCTGGGTGCTGCTCGACGCGGTGTGCGCCGGGCTTTCGGGCATCGCGGGGCAGGGTGGACCGCAGCTGGAGGCGGCGCGCAAGCGGCGGGTGGCGAGCGGGGTCGATCTGCTGCTCGCCGACAAGGCGGTGGGCCTCACCAACAAGCGTCGCGCGGTGACGATCGAGTGGGACAGCGTCGGCGAGCTGACCGCGTGGCGCTATGGCATGGCGATGGCGACCGGGGTCGATGTACCCGCGCCTTTGCTCGCCACTGCGGCGCCGCGCGTGAAATTCTGGCGCGCGATGGCGCCGGCGCTGAGCCCGGTCGCGCGCCGCCCCTCGGCCGAGCTCGCCGCCGCGCAAGGCGTGCTGTCGAGCGCAGCCTTGGTCGACCTCTATGGCGCGATCGACCAGAGCGAAGACCCATCGAGCCCTGACGCGGCCGCCGCGCGCGACCTTACCGCCGCGTTCAGCGCCGCCGCGCGCGGGGATCGGGTCGCGGCGCTGCGTCGGCTGTGGGAGGCACCCGAAGGCCCGCGCGCACGCTATGCCCGGCTAGTGCTTACCGCCCGCGCCGCCGCGCTGTTGCCGCCCGCCGCCGACGAGGCGACCGAGCGCGCGATTGCTTCGATGCTCAGCGCCGGTTACGATCAGGCGGCGCTGCGCTGGCGCGGGGTGGTCACGCGGGGGAGCGACGGCTGGGCGATGCTTGCGCTCGCCAATACCGGCTTTGGCGCGCGCTACAGCCGGGGCGAGGTGCGTAGCTATGGCGGCGGTCAGGGAGACACTACGCTCAAGCGCCAGCTGTTCTTCGCCGCGCTCGCGGGGCTCGACCGGATCGATGCCGCGACCGCGCAGTCGCTTGGCGGCGATCTGGGGGTCGACATCGCGCTCGACAATCCGTGGACGCGCGCGATCGACCAGGCGGCGCAGGCGGGCGCGCCGGGCACCGTGCTGCTGCTCGCGGGCGTGGGGATGCAGACGGCCAATTGGCACGGCGTCCCACCCGCCTATTTCTACCGCATCATCGCCGCGATGCACCGCGTCGGGCTCGATGCCGAGGCGCGGATGATGGCGATCGAGGCGCTGACCCGGCTTTGAGCGACGGGTGGACCGACGCGGGGCTGATTGACCGCTTCCTGGAGATGCTGAGCGCCGAGCGCGGCGCCGCGGCGAACACCATCGCCGCCTATCGCAGCGATTTGTGCCTGGCATCGGACGCGCTCGACGGCGCGCTGGCGGCGGCCGACGCGGCGGCGCTCCAGCGGCTGGCGGACGGGTGGGCGGCACTGTCCCGCGCGACCGTCGCGCGCAAGGCGGCGGCGCTGCGCCGCTTCTTCGCCTTCCTGCACGAGGAGGGGCACCGCGCCGATGATCCAAGCGAGGCGCTGCCCCGCCCGGGCACCGCGCGGCCGTTGCCCAAGACGCTGTCGGTCGCCGATGTCGACAGGCTGTTCGCCGCCGTCGCCGATCGGCTCGCCAAGCCCCAGCCGGCGCCCCGCGATCTGCGGCTCGCGGCGCTGGTGGAGCTGCTCTACGGCTCCGGCCTGCGCGCGAGCGAGCTGGTGTCGCTGCCGCGCGCGAGCATCGCCGCCGATCGCCCCTTCCTGATCCTGAAGGGCAAGGGCGGGCGCGAGCGGCTGGTGCCGATCTCCGACCGGGCGCGCGCGGCGGTGAGCGCGTGGCGCGCGGTCGCGCCACCCGGCGCCTGGCTGTTCCCCAGCGGCAAGGCGCATCTGACGCGGATCAGGCTCTATCAACTGCTCAAGGGGCTCGCGGTCGAGGCTGGGCTACCGCCCGACCGGATCAGCCCGCACGTGCTGCGCCACGCCTTCGCGACGCATCTGCTCGCCGGCGGCGCCGATCTGCGCGCGCTGCAGCTGATGTTGGGCCATGCCGATATCGCGACCACCGAAATCTACACCCATGTCGATAGCAGCCGGTTGATCGAGCTGGTCAACCAGCGCCATCCGCTCGCCGAGTTGCGTTGACGCGTGGCGATGCGGCGCCTAACCGAGGCGCCCTGATGGCCAGCTTCCTCGATTTCGAAAAACCCGTCGCCGAACTCACCGCGCGCATCGCCGAACTGCGCACGACCGCCGATCACGGCGCGATCGACATCGCCGCTGAAATCGCGCGGATCGAGGCCAAGGCCGATCGCTTGCTGCGCGAGACTTACGCGAAACTGACGCCGTGGCAGAAAACGCAAGTCGCGCGCCATCCCGATCGTCCGCATTTCAAGCATTATGCAGCGGGGTTGTTCGACGAGTTCATGCCGCTCGCCGGTGACCGCGCCTTCGCCGATGATCAGGCGATCCTGGGCGGCTTCGCCCGGCTCGGCGGGCGCCGGGTGGTGGTGATCGGGCATGAGAAGGGCGACGATACCGCCAGCCGGCTGCGCCACAATTTCGGGATGGGCAAGCCCGAAGGCTATCGCAAGGCGATTCGGCTGATGCGCCTGGCCGATCGCTTCGGCCTGCCGGTGGTGACCCTGGTCGACACCTCGGGCGCCTTTCCCGGCGTCCAGGCGGAGGAGCGCGGCCAGGCCGAGGCAATCGCGCGCGCGACCGAGCAATGTCTTGCGCTGAAGGTGCCGATGGTGGCCGCGATCGTGGGCGAGGGCGGCTCGGGTGGCGCGATCGCGCTCGCCGCCGCCAATCGCGTGCTGATGTTCGAGCACGCCGTCTATTCGGTGATCAGCCCGGAAGGCTGCGCCTCGATCCTGTGGCGCACCGCCGAACGCGCGCCCGACGCGGCCGAAGCGATGCGGGTGACCGCGCAGGATTTGAAAGCACTTGGCGTGATCGACGCGATCGTGCCCGAACCGCTCGGCGGCGCGCAGCGCGACCCGACGGCGGCGATCGCCGGCCTGCGCGCGGCGATCACCGGCGCGCTCGATGGCCTGGCGGGTCTCGGCCCCGAAGCACTGTGCCGCGATCGGCGTGCCAAGTTTCTGGCGATGGGCCGGCTTTAGCCAATAAAAAGGCGGCGAGCCGAAGCCCGCCGCCCGTTTTCGTCTGGGAGGACGAAAGAACTTAGCTCGAACGCAGGTTCGAAGCAACGTTCTGGAAGGTGAAGCGCAGGTTGTTACCCAGCGTGCTCATCGCGGCAATTGCGGCGACGGCGATCAGAGCGGCGATCAGGCCATATTCGATGGCGGTCGCGCCCTTGTTGTTCTTCACGAACTTGCGGATAGCGTTCATTTCCGGTCTCCAATCTTACTTTGCTCAAACACCCGGCCGACCCGAATTCCGGTCCAGCAATCGTGTTTCTATCGGGTGAAAGTTGACAAATCGTTTTGGGTGGATGGTTAACTTAATCTTATGAATGCGGCTCAGTTGGTGCTGGCTTGCGTCACGCGCGAGCTGACGCTGGTCCACATGCCGATCGTCTGGCTAGCCACGGCCTGCAGCGAGGCGACCATCGCGATCACGATCAGCGAAACGATCAAGCCATATTCAACGGCGGTGGCGCCGCGTCGGTCTATCAACAATCGGCGAAGGAGCGTTCGCATTGGTTAAACCTGCTGGTTGGTGTCGCCCAATTTTAAAGATCGATCGTTAACAACTTGCTGCCGTCCGCATGTCAGTCCCGCCTTTCCCTCGGCCGTCGCAGCCGGCGGCCGCGGCCGCCGGTTAACATTCGTGTGACCAAAGCATGGCGCGCGCGGCCGTGGCTTGTTAGGCGCGCTCGATATGGGTTCTGCTCTTTTCCCGATCGTGGCGGCCGCGCTGGTCGATGGCGATGGCCGTGTGCTGCTGCAACAGCGGCCGCCAGGCAAGGAGATGGCCGGGCTGTGGGAGTTTCCCGGCGGCAAGATCGAGCCTGGCGAGTCGCCCGAGGCCGCGCTGATCCGCGAGCTGCGCGAGGAACTGGGGATCGATACCGATGCCGCGTGCCTCGCCCCCGCGGCCTTCGGCAGTGCGCCGCTTGGTGAACGCCATCTGTTGCTGCTGCTGTTCGTCTGCCGCAAATGGCGGGGGATGCCGCAGCCGCTGGAGGGCGGCGCGTTGCGCTGGGCGCGCCCGGCGGCGATGCACGCGCTGCCAATGCCGCCCGCCGACCGGCCGCTGATCGGCCTGATCGAGGCGCTGATTTAGGGGGTGAATGTTTGAGCGACCGTTTTCCGCGCGGCGACTCAATGGCTGTGCTGGGGCGGCAAGGCGACTGTCTGCTTCAGGCCGAACCGCTTGGTGAAGCGGACGTCGTCAACCGAGGCGGTAGCCGAGGAACTGCTTGGCACTCAATGAGCGGACCGCCGGGTATTCGCACTGCCGCAATCCCTGTAGGCCAATTTGATCTGAATAGGCGACGTTGCTCAGAGGAGTATTGTCACCTCATCGTGCTTCAACGAGGCGAGTGCATCCTGCCAAGGCGTGCCCCTGGGAACTTCTCGCCGCGACGCCTTGAACATCTCAGTGGCGATCGCGCCCGCGTAGAACCTGACGAATAGACCAGCATAAGGCAGCTTCAGTTCCGCGCGAAGATTGTGGAGGATTGCGTTCCAGAGTTCGAGGCTGTCGGAACCGCCGCCGCGGGGCCGAGCATCGGCTCTGCGCCGGTTTTCCAAGGCACGCGCAATCTTGGCCTCTGACCAGCCCTTTCGCTTCATACGTGCCGCTTCTTTGGCGAGCTCTTCCTCAAGCGTCTCGGGCGTGTCGTGTCGGGGGGCAAGGACGGTGCCGCAGTCACAGTGCCCCCGAGTGGTCAAGTATTGTCGCTCATCCTCCCGCAGCACCTTCCGAATGGATGGATTGTCTGCAGGATCAGCCGTGCGACCATACCGGTCCATAATTGTACGAACTGCGTCAGCATTGTCCGTCGGTACAATCAAGGTGATGAAGTGGCACATTCAAACAACCTAGCCGCGCGTGTCGATTGTCTGCAATTGTGTAACCAAGGCAGTCAGGTTGACGTCGCAATGTGCAGGCGCTTGCCGCCTGCCCGCTTTCATAAGTTCACAGCTTTATTGCCCGGCCGCAAGGCCGCCGCGAGCGAGGCGGTCGCGCTGCCGCGCCGTGCCGGTTGCGGCTGATCGGGGCTCGGCGACCAGCCGGTCAGGAAAACGATCTCGAACCGTTCGGTAACGCGCCCCTCCGCGTCGGCGTGTGCCTGGAAGCTTGCGGCGAGGCGCGCGAGCGTCTCGCGGCGGAGCGGTACGCGACCGGGCATCACATTGCCCGCCGCCATTCCGCGCAGATCGCCGAGCAGCCGCCACAGGTCGCGGTAGCGCACGGTCAGCGTCTCGCCGTCGGCGACGGGCAGCGCGAAGCCGGCGCGGGCAAGGAGGTCGCCGCCCGCGCGCACATCGATCTGGGGGTGGAGCCGCGCCGCCGGTCGATCGCCCTCGGCCTCGCGCAGGGCGGCGCGCAGCGTCGCGAGGCTGCCGGCGCCAAGAAAGGCGGCAAGGAACAGCCCGTCGGGGCGCAACGCGCGCCGCGCCAAGGCAAGCGCGCCGGGCAGATCGTTGACGCTGTCGAGAACACCCGCCGACACGATCAGATCGAACGCCCCGTCGGCGAAGGGCAGCGCGTCCTCGCGCCCCTGCACCCCGCCGCTCGCCCGCGCGAAGCCGAATCCCGCGTCGAGCCGCGCCACCCGCGCGCCCTCGGGCGCCACGAACGCGCCATCGAAACAGCCGAGATCGAGCACGTCACGGAAAACACGCTTCACCCCGGCCAGCCGATCGGCGACCCCCTCCAGCATATAGGCGCGCAGGAAATCATGCTCGGCGAAGCCGGGGGCGGCGCGGTCGCGCGCCCTGGCGCGAGCGGCGGGATCGAAAATCTGGGGCGGGCTCACGCGGTGCCTTGTGGGGGCGGCGCGGGCCGGCGACAAGGGGGCGATGCGCGCGCTGCTCGCACCCTGGCGCTTCGCGGTCGATGCCGCGCTGCCGCCGCGCTGCCCGGGATGCGGCGCGGTGAGCGGCGCCGATCACCTGTTCTGCGCCGCCTGCTGGGGAAGCCTGCGCTGGCTGACCCCGCCCTGGTGCGCCAGCTGCTTCCACCCCTTGGCCGATAGCGAGGTTCTGTGCGCGCGCTGTACCGAGCATCCGCCCGGCCATGACGGGGTGCGCGCCGCGGTCGGCTATGATGCGATCGCCCGGGCGATGGTGCTGCGCCTGAAGCATGGCGGGCATATCGCCTATGCGGAAACGATCGCCGCTCACCTCGCGCGGCTGGTTCCCGACGAGGCCGAACTGCTCGTGCCGGTGCCGCTCCACCGCTGGCGGCTGTGGCGGCGCGGCTTCAACCAAGCGGTACTGATCGCCGACGGGGTGGGGCGGCGGCGCGACGTTCCGGTCGCGCGCGACGTGCTGCGCCGGGTTCTGGCGACGCCGATGCTGCGCGGGTTGGGGCGGCGGGCACGGGCACGGGCGGTGGCCGAGGCGTTCGCGCTGGCGCCGGCAAGCGTTCAGCGACTCGCCGGGCGCCACGTGCTGCTGGTCGACGATGTCTATACCAGCGGCGCCACCGCCGAGGCGTGCGCCGGCCTGCTGCGCGCCGCCGGCGCCGCCCGCGTAGAAATTCTATGCTGGGCGCGGGTATTGGACGGTGCGGAGCACGATTGACATTGGCGCCGCATCGCCACACCTCCACCGCATGAGCAAGGTCGAAATCTATACCAAGGCGTTTTGCCCCTATTGCGCGCGCGCGCTGAAGTTGTTGCGCGGCAAACCCGTCGAGATCGAGGAATTCGACATCACCCTTGGCGGCCCCAAGCGCGCCGAGATGCTGGAACGCGCGCCGGGGGCGACCACCGTGCCGCAGATTTTCATCAATGGCCGCCATGTCGGCGGGTCCGACGATCTCGCGGCTTTGGAACGCGCGGGCGAGCTTGACGCGCTGATCGCGGCATGAAGCTCGCGCTATTGCAGATGACCGGCGGGATCGACCCCGCGGTCAACGCGCAGACGATCGAAGCGGCGATCGCCGAGGCGGCGGCGGCGGGGGCGGTGATGCTGTTCACGCCCGAAATGTCCGGGCTGCTCGATCAGGACCGCGCCCGGGCGGCGGACAAGTTGCGCGCCGAAGACGAGGACACGGTATTGGCGCGCGTTCGCGCGGCGGCGGCGCGGCACGGCCTGTGGGTGCATCTCGGCTCGCTCTCGCTCCGGGGCGAGGGCGGCAAGCTCGCCAATCGCGGCTTCGTGATCGATTCCGCCGGCCAGATGCGCGCACGCTATGACAAGCTCCACCTGTTCGACGTCGATCTGCCGACCGGCGAGAGATGGCGCGAATCGGCGAGCTATGGGGCGGGCGACGGTGCGGCGGTGGTCGAAACCCCGATCGGCGCGCTGGGTTTGTCGATCTGTTACGATCTGCGCTTCGCCGACCTCTACCGCGCGCTGAGCGACGCGGGGGCCGAACTGCTCGCGGTGCCGGCCGCCTTCACCCGACCGACTGGCGCGGCGCACTGGCATGTGTTGCTGCGCGCGCGCGCAATCGAGGCGGGCGCCTTCGTGATCGCCGCCGCGCAGACGGGCGAGCACGAGGATGGCCGCGCCACCTTTGGCCACAGCCTGGTGGTCGATCCCTGGGGCGAGGTGCTGCTCGATATGGGCGCGGCGCCCGGGTTGGGCTTCGCCGAGATCGACCGCGCGCGGTTGGCCGAGGTACGCGCGCGGGTGCCGGTGCTGCGCCACCGCCGGCCAATCCCGGCGGTGGTTCGCGCATGATCGTGTTCGACCTGTGCTGCGGAGGCGGGCACAAGTTCGAAGCCTGGTTCGCCTCCTCCGCCGCTTATGAGGCGCAGCGAACGCAGGGTCTGCTCAATTGCCCCTGCTGCGGCTCGGCCGAAGTCGAGAAGGCGGTGATGGCGCCGAACATCGCGGTCCGTCGCGAAACGCCGCCCGCGACGCCTGCCTCCTCCGGGGGTGAGGCATTGCTGCGCGCGCTCGCCGAGGCGCAGGCGCGACTGCTCGAACAGTCCGAATGGGTTGGGCAGAGCTTTGCCGCGCGGGCGCGGGCAATGTATCTGGGCGAGGAGACGCCGGTGCTCATCCACGGCCAGGCGAGCCCTGCCGAGGCGCGTGAGCTGGTGGAGGAAGGCGTCCCCGTCGCCCCCTTGCCCTTTCCCGTGGTGCCGCCCGAAGCCCTCAATTGACCCACGGCGTCGCCCCGGCTAGGCCAGCGCCACGCCCCCGTAGCTCAGCCGGATAGAGCGACGGTTTCCTAAACCGCAGGTCGGAGGTTCGAGTCCTCTCGGGGGCGCCAGCCGCTCATGCGTTCACCGCCGCCAGCACGCCTTCGAGCAATCGCCGCCCGTCGGTGCCGCCATGCGCGGGCTCGATCCGGCGCTCGGGGTGGGGCATCATGCCGAGCACATTGCCACGCGCGTTGAGCACGCCAGCGATGTCACGCGCCGACCCGTTGACCCGCTCGGCATAGCGCAGCGCGACGCGGCCTTCGCCCTCCAGCCGGTCGAGCGTCTCGGTATCGGCGAAGTAATTGCCGTCATGATGCGCGACCGGGATCACGATCTGCTCGCCCGCGCGGCAACGGCTGGTGAACAGGCTTTGCGCAGTGTCCACGGTGAGCGCCACGTCGCGGCAGACGAAGTTCAGCCCCGCGTTGCGCATCAGCGCGCCGGGGAGCAGGCCGATTTCGGTGAGCACCTGGAAACCGTTGCACACCCCCAGCACCGGCACGCCGCGCTCCGCCGCCGCCACGATCGCCGGCACAATCGCCGATCGCGCCGCGATCGCGCCGCAGCGCAGATAGTCCCCATAGGAGAAGCCGCCGGGCAGGGCGATCAGGCCGAGGCCTTCGGGCAATTCGGTGTCGCCATGCCACACCATCGCCGGCTTCGTGCCCGTCACCGCCTGGAGCGCGACCGCCATGTCGCGATCGCAATTGGAGCCCGGGAAGACGATGACCGCGGTCTTCACGCCCGTTCGACCCGGTAATTCTCGATCACGGTGTTGGCGAGCAGCTGGCGGCACATCGCGTCGATCTGGTCATCGCTGGTATCGTCGGCGACCTCGAGCTCGAACACCTTGCCGGCGCGGACATCGGCCACGCCGGCGAAGCCCAGGCCGCCCAAAGCCTTGTGGATCGCGCGGCCCTGGGGATCGAGCACGCCGGGTTTCAGGCTGACGATGATGCGCAGTTTCATGGCGCGCGCTATGCCGTGCGCCGCGCCGCCGCGCAACCTTACTTGCCGCGCTGCTTGCGGTGGGTTTCCAAGTCGAGCACGGTGTTGTCCGCGCCTTCGGGGAGCAGACCCAGCCGGCGCGCGACCTCCTGATAGGCCTCCATCTCGCCCCCCAGATCGCGCCGGAAGCGATCCTTGTCGAGCTTTTCGCCGGTCGCCATGTCCCACAAGCGGCAGCCATCGGGGCTGATCTCGTCCGCCAGGATGATGCGGCTATAGTCATTGTCCCAGATGCGGCCGAATTCGAGCTTGAAGTCGATCAGCCGGATGCCGACGCCGCCGAACAGGCCGCAGAGGAAATCATTCACCCGGATCGCCAGATCGGCGATGTCGTGCATCTCTTCCTGGCTCGCCCAGCCGAAGCAGGCGATATGCTCCTCGGTGATCATCGGATCGCCGAGCGCGTCGTCCTTATAATAATATTCGATGATCGTGCGCGGCAGCGGGGTGCCCTCCTCGATCCCGAGCCGCTTCGACAGCGATCCGGCGGCGACATTGCGCACCACCACCTCGATCGGGATGATCTCCACCTGGCGGATCAGCTGCTCGCGCATGTTGAGCCGGCGAATGAAGTGCGTCGGCACCCCGATCATCGCGAGCAGGGTGAAGACATGCTCCGAAATCCGGTTGTTGAGCACGCCCTTGCCGTTGATCGTGCCCTTTTTCTGCGCGTTGAAGGCGGTCGCGTCGTCCTTGAAATACTGGATCAGCGTGCCGGGTTCGGGCCCCTCATAGAGGATCTTCGCTTTGCCTTCGTAAATCTGGCGGCGCCGGGCCATGGCTGTTCCTGAAATGCAACGCCCCGGCCGCAGGGAGCGCGGGGCCGGGGCTAAGGCGCCAGCGTATAGCGTGGTTCCAGCCCCCGCGCAACGGCGGTCAGGCTTCAGGTCACCGCGCGACGGGTGACGAAACGTGGCTCCTGCCATGCGCGCCGGGCGATCACCTCGCCCAGAATCATGCCCGCGCGCGCCACGTCTTCGTGCGAAAGATAGAGCGGGGTCAGGCCCAGGCGCAGGATGTCGGGCGCGCGGAAATCGCCAATCACGCCGCGCTCGATCAGTGCCTGGCACAGTTCATAGGCATGGGCGTGGCGGAGCGCGATATGGCTGCCGCGCCGTGCCGGATCGCGCGGCGAGACGACTTCCAGCCCCAGCTCATCGGCGGTGGCGGCGAGTTGATCGAACAGCCGCGCGCTTTTGGCGGCGAGCAGCGCGGAATCGGCGGCAAGCATCAGCTCGACTCCCGCTTCGAGCGCGGCGAGGCCGAGGATCGGCGGGGTGCCGGCCAGCCAGCGGCGGATGCCGGGGGCGGGGGCGTAGCCATCGGCGAAGTCGAACGGCGCGGCATGGCCCATCCATCCCGAGAGCGGGTTGGCAAGCCCGGCCTGATGGCGCTCTGCGACAAAAAGCCAGGCCGGCGCGCCCGGGCCACCGTTCAGATATTTATAGCCGCAGCCGACCGCGAGATCGGCGCCCGCCGCGTTCAGGTCGATCGGCACCGCGCCGATGCTGTGGCTCAAATCCCAAAGCACGCGCGCCCCGACCGCGTGCGCTTGCGCGGTCCAGGCGGCGAGATCGAATCGCTCGGCGGTCTTGTAATGGACATGGGTGAGCAGCAGCAGCGACACGCTTTTATCGAGCGCCCCGTCGAGCTGGCCTCGCTCGACCACGCGGAGCGTCGCACCCGGCACCGCCGCGACCGCGCCTTCAGCGATGTGGAGATCGGTCGGGAAGTTGCCGGCCTCGCTCAGCAGCACGCCGGGCCGCGCGCGCAGCGCGGCGACGATCAGCTTGTAAAGGTTCACCGAGGTCGAATCGCACGCGATCACCTCGCCGGGCGCGGCGCCGATCAGGCGGGCGATCTTGTCGCCGATCCGCGTCGGGGCGTCGATCCAGCCGTCGTTCCAGCCGCGGATCAGGCGTTCACCCCATTGCCGCTCAGTCAGCCCGGCGACGGCCATGCGGGTGGCATGGGGCAGGGGGCCGAGTGAGTTGCCGTCGAGATAGATCACGCCTTCGGGCAATGCGAAGCGCGCGCGTAAAGGCGCGAGCGGATCGGCCGCGTCGAGCGCGCGCGCCTCGTCGAGCGTCACTCGAAGCTCCGCGCGATCAGGGCGACGCTCTGCTTCCAGGCGGTGCTTTCGGGCGCGATCAGTTCGACGTGGCCGGTCTGCGGCACCCGCACCAGCGCGACCGGATCGCCCGCCGCGCGCGCCGCTTCGAAATAGCTCAGGTTCAGCCGCATCGGGATGATCCGGTCATTCTCGCCCGCGACGATCCACTGTTCGGCGCCGAGCGGGAGCAGGCGGGGGACCGAGGTGTCGGCGAAGGCATCGGGTCGCTCGCCGACCAGCTTGCCGACGACTTCGGTGCCGCAGCCATTGTCGGGGCTCGCCGCGACGGCTTCCAGATCGGGCAGGCCACCCAGGCTCACCACCGCCGCGATCGGCAGCGGGTTCGCGCTCCGTAGCGGGCTGTCGGCGGGCAGCTTGCCGCGCCCCGCGAGCCACAGCGCGAGATGCCCGCCCGCCGAGTGGCCGACCGCGATGATGCGCCGCGTATCCAGCTTGAACCGCGCCGCGTTCGCCGCCAGCGCGTCCGCCGCCGCCGCCACATCGGTGAAGGTGCCGGGATAGCCGCCGCCCGCGCGATCGACTCCGCGATAATCGACGTTCCAAACCGCATAGCCGTCCTTGCGCAAATCCTCCGCGAGCCAGTTCATCAGGCTGCGATCGGCGATGCTCGTCTGCCAGCAGCCGCCATGGACCATCAGCACGGTCTTGTGCGGCCCCGGCCCGGCGGGAAGCCAGACATCGACCTTCTGCTCGGGCGCCGGGCCATAGGCGATCGTCGCCTGGGGCGCCGGGCGCGGACGGCTCGTCAGGTCGGGCCAAGTCAGCGGTTTCCAATCGGCCATGCCACCCAGAAGCAGCATGGCGGCGGCGAGGGCAAGGCGGCGCATGTCCGCGCCCTAGCCGAGCACCCCGCCGCCTGCCAAGCTCAAGCCGCCGGCGACGAGCGGCTGCATCAGCGCGAGCAAAGCGTTCAGGCTGTCGCGCCCGATCGCATCGCCATTGGCTAGCGAGCGACAATTGCAACGCATCGGCGCCGCCGCCGGTCGCGCGTGGCCCGCGCTGCCTGCGACTTGGCCTTGCCACGCGTCATCTTGGTGACCACGCATCGATCCGGCGCCAGCGCATCGCACGGCTGGGCGTGGCGTTCCCGCGCGGCGCGAGCGGCGAGACCGCAGCAGCCGCCACCATAATAGGCTCAGCTTGTAGACTGCCGCGCTCAGAGACCGATGATGTTCGGCCCAGGCGAGGCTTTCATAGTCGTTGTTCAAGGCCGTTCTCCACATGGTCGGCGGCCTTGTGCCATCGCCAGACGGGATGGCGCCAACAAAAGGCTGGACCTTCAACACAAGCCATACTTATGAATAGCGATGCGCTCCCTGCCGCCGCTTGCCGCCATTCGGGCCTTTGAAGCCGCCGCCCGGCTGCGCCACTTTTCGCGCGCGGGCGAGGAGCTGGGCATCAGCCAGGCGGGGATCAGCTACCAGATCAAGCTGCTGGAGGAGCGGCTGGGGGCGCCGCTGTTCGCCCGCAACGGTCGCTCGGTGGCGCTGACGCCGCTCGGCGAGCAGATCGCGCCGCGGATCAGCGCCGCGTTCGATGCGCTCGATACGGCTTTCGCCGCCGTGCGCGACGATGCCACGCGGTTGCTGATCACCACCAGCATCAGCTTCGCGAGCAACTGGCTGGCGCCGCGCCTGTCGCGTTTTCAGCAACGCCAGCCCGAGCTGACCGTGCGGTTGCTGACGAGCGACGCGGTGCTCGATCTCGCGCGGGGCGAGGCCGATGTCGCCATCCGCACCGCGCGCCAACGCCCGCCGGGGCTGGAGGCCTGGCCGCTGATGCGTGCCGGGTTGATGCCGCTCGCCAGCCCCGCGCTGTTGGCGCGTTATCCCCGCGTCACGACGCCCGACGATGTCATGGCGCTGCCCCGGCTGTCACCCGATGATTGCTGGTGGAATTTTTGGGCGGAGGCCGCGGGCGGCGGACCACCACCGCCGCAAGCCGGGCGGATGAGCTTCGAGGCGCAATTGCTCGAAGGATCGGCGGCGCTGGCGGGGGAAGGGGTGGCGATCCTGAACGTGGGGCTGTGGGGGCCGCAGATCGCGGCCGGCCAACTGGTCGCGCCGTTCGCCAAGGTCGCCTATGCGCCCGATTCCTATTGGCTGTGCTGCCCGCCCGAGCGCGCGCGCAGCCGCAAGGTCCGTGCCTTGCGTGCGTGGTTGGCGGCGGAAATCGCGCTGCTCGACGATCCGTTCGGGCTGTTCGCCCCAGGATAGCGCGGCGCGTGCCGCCCTGCTACGGCGACACGCAATGACCACCGATACGCTGCCGACCCCGATCCAGGATACGCCCTTCGATACCGCGCTGTCCGAACGCTATCTCGTCTATGCGCTCTCGACGATCACCGCGCGCTCGCTGCCCGATGTGCGCGATGGGTTGAAGCCGGTGCATCGCCGCCTGCTCTGGGCGATGCGCGCGCTGCGGCTCGATCCGGCGCAAGGCTATAAGAAGTGCGCGCGCGTCGTCGGCGACGTGATCGGCAAATACCACCCGCATGGCGATGCGAGCGTCTATGACGCCATGGTGCGCTTGGCGCAGGATTTCGCGCTGCGCTATCCGCTGGTCGATGGGCAGGGCAATTTCGGCAATATCGACGGCGATGGCGCCGCCGCCTATCGCTATACCGAATGCCGGCTGACCCAGGTCGCGATCGACCTGATGGCGGGGCTCGACGACGACGCTACCGATTTCCGCCCCACCTATAATGGCGAGGAACAGGAGCCCGAACTGTTCCCGGGCATGTTCCCCAATCTGCTGGCGAACGGCGCGAGCGGGATCGCGGTCGGCATGGCGACCAGCATCCCGCCGCACAACGCCGCCGAACTGCTCAACGCCGCGATCGCGCTGGTCGATGATCCCGAGGCGGACGTGCTCGCTTTCGTCCAAGGCCCCGATTTCCCCACCGGCGGGCGCGTGGTCGATAGCGCCGCGGCCATCGCCGAGACCTACGCCACCGGGCGCGGCGCGTTCCGGGTGCGCGCCAAGTGGCACATCGAGGATCACGGCCGCGGCACCTGGGCGGCGATCGTCACTGAAATCCCTTACGGGGTGCAGAAGGGCAAGCTGATCGAGGCGCTGGCGACCATCGTCAACGACAAGAAGCTGCCGATCCTGGCGGACGTGAACGACGAATCCGACGCCGAAATCCGCATCGTGCTCGAACCGCGCGCCCGCACGGTCGATGCCGACACGCTGATGGAGAGCCTGTTCCGCCTCTCCGATCTGGAAGTCAAAATCCCGCTTAACCTCAACGTGCTCGATGCGCAGCGCACGCCGCGGGTGATGAGCCTGAAGGCCGCGCTCCAGGCCTGGGTGGCGCACCAGTTCGTCGTGCTCGAACGCCGCACCCGCCACCGGCTTGGCAAGATCGCCGACCGGGTCGAGCTGCTCGACGGCTATCTGGTCGCTTATCTGAACCTCGACCGGGTGATCGAGATCATCCGCACCGAGGATGAGCCCAAGCCGGTGATGATCGCCGAGTTCTCCCTCACCGATCGCCAGGCCGAGGCGATCCTGAACATGCGGCTGCGATCGTTGCGCAAGCTGGAGGAGATGGAGCTGCGCGGCGAGCGCGACACGCTGGTCGCCGAGCGCCAGGGGCTGGAGGATCTGCTGGCGAGCGAGGCGTTGCAGCGCGCGCGGCTGAAGGCGGACATGGCGGTGATCCGCGATCGCTATGGCCCCGAAACCGCGCTCGGCAAGCGCCGGACCGAGATCAGCGAGGCCGGGCCGGTCCGCGAAATCCCGCTGGAGGCGATGATCGAGCGTGAGCCGATCACCGTCATCCTCTCGCAGCGCGGCTGGGTGCGCGCGATGAAGGGGCATATCGATCTCGCCTCGGCCGAAGCCTTGAAGTTCAAGGAGGGCGACGGCCCCGGCTTCGCCTTCCACGCGCAGACCACCGACAAGCTGCTGCTCGCCGCGGAGACCGGGCGCTTCTACACCCTCGCCGCCGACAAGCTGCCCGGCGGGCGCGGCTTTGGCGAGCCGGTGCGGCTGATGATCGACCTGGAGAGCGACACCGGCATCGTCGCGCTGTTGCCGGTGAGCCGGGCCGAGCGGCTGCTGCTGGCGGCGAGCGACGGGCGCGGCTTCATCGCCCTCGCGCGCGAACTGGTCGCGGAGACGCGCAAGGGCAAGACGGTGGTCACCCCGCGCCCCGGCGCCAAGCTGCGCCGCGTCCACCCGATCGGCCCGGCGCATGATTATGTCGGCGTGATCGGCGACAACCGCAAACTGCTCGTCTTCCCGCTCGCCGAGCTGCCGGAGATGACACGCGGGCAGGGGGTGCAGTTGCAACGCTACCGCGACGGCGGACTCTCCGATGTGACGAGCTTCACCTACGCCGCCGGGCTCAGCTGGGCGATGGGGGGCGAAACCGGGCGGACCCGGACCGAGGCGGACATGAACGCCTGGCGGGCGGCGCGCGGCGCGGCGGGGCGGATGCCGCCGACAGGCTTCCCGCGCGACAACAGCTTCGCGGCGCGCTGACCCCCGCATTTTCCCCAAGGGCGCGGTTCACAGCGTCTTAATCCTTTGAGATTAGCCGCTGAAATGATGGCTCCACGTGTGCCCCGGTCGCTTACCGCACTCGATCCGCCCCCAATCGCGGCGGCGGAGCCGTTTGCCACGTCCGAACTCGACATGATG
The DNA here is from genome assembly GCA_002083435.1 of Proteobacteria bacterium SG_bin6. Lineage (GTDB taxonomy): Bacteria > Pseudomonadota > Alphaproteobacteria > Sphingomonadales > Sphingomonadaceae > Sphingomonas. The sequence continues at coordinate 45,654 of LWDJ01000034.1, forward strand.
ACCCGCCGCGCGGTCGAGCTGCTGCCGATCCCGGCGGTGGTGCTGCGGCTGGCCAACGGCCGGTTCCGCATCGAGGCGAGCAACGACGCCTATCTCTCCGCCCGGATCAGCGGCGAGGACGAGCGCCCGCCTTTGGTCTCGCTGCTGGCCGGGCGCATCCAGGCCTTCCTGGCGGGTGGCGACGCGCGCGATCACTTCCCCTGGCAATTCGGCGAGTCGGTCGAGGCGCGCTATTACGAGGTGCATCTCGCCCGCGCGGTCGAGCGCGAGGGGTGCCCGCGCTGCCTGGTGACGCTGCTCGATCACACCGCGCAGCGCCGCACCGAGGCCAATCTGCGCCGCGAGATGCTGACCGACAGCCTCTCCGGCCTGCCCAATCGCGCGGGCTTCACCGACCTGCTCGAACAGACGCTGGGCGCCGATCCCGAGGCCCGGGCCAATTACGCGGTGGTGGTGGTGAACCTCGATCGCTTCAGCCGGGTGAATGCCTGTCTCGGCTCGCTCGCCGGGGACGAGTTGCTGATCACCGTTGCCCGCCGCATCCGGGGCGCGCTGCGCAGCGGCGATACGCTCGCGCGCCTGGGCGGCGACGAGTTCGGTATCCTGCTCTCGCTCGAAACGGGGCGCGACGACGCCGCGCATGTCGCCAAGCGCATCCAGGCGGCGCTCACCACGCCGTTCCGCCTGGCCGATTTCGAGATCCGGGTGTCGTGCTCGATCGGCATCGCCTTTGGCGCCGATCCGATCGACGATGCCGAGGATCTGATCCGCCACGCCCAGTTCGCGGTGAAGCGTTCCAAGACGAGCGGGGTCGCCGAGGCCTATCATCGCGGCGCCTTCACCGCGGCGCGCGCGCAATTCGGGCTGGAGACGGCGCTGCGCCGCGCGATCGACGCGCAGAAACTGCGGCTCACCTTCCAGCCGATCATCGATCTTTCGACCGGCAAGATCACCAGCTTCGAAGCGCTCAGCCGCTGGCGGACCGATGACGGCCAGGATCACTCGCCCGTCGATTTCATCCCCGTCGCCGAGGAATCGGGGCTGATCGTGCCGCTCGGGCGCTGGGCGCTGGCGGAGGCCGCGCGCACGCTCGCTGAATGGGATCGGCGCGCGGGCGGCGATTGCGGGGTACGGGTCGCGGTGAACATCTCGGCGATCCAGCTCCAGCGCGACAATGTGCCGCTGGCGGTGGAGCAGGCGCTCACCGGCGCCGGGCTCGACGGCAATCGGCTGACCCTGGAGCTGACCGAAAGCGCGCTGATCGGCGACCCCGACCGCGTCGCGCAGACGATGCAAGCGCTGAAGCGGCTCGGCGCGACGCTGGCGATGGACGATTTCGGCACCGGCTATTCGAACCTTGCCTATTTGCAGAAGCTGCCGATCGACTTGCTCAAGATGGATCGCAGTTTCGTGACCGGGATGCTCGCCGATCGCGACAAGATCGCGATCGTGCGCGCGATCCTTGGCCTCGCCCAGGCGCTGGGGATGCACACCACCGCCGAGGGGATCGAGACCAACGAACTCGCCCAGACACTCGCCGCCCTGGGGTGCAGCCATGGCCAGGGCTATCTCTACGCCCGCCCGCTCGAAGCGGACGAGGCCTATGCGTTGTTGAGCGCCGCCAGCGCCTGAGCGACGCCTTCGTCGCGGATGGCGGCGAACCGATCCCCGCCCGGAAAATCCTCCGCCACCCAGCGCGCCTCGATCGCGCGGAGCGTGCGCGCGACATCGGGGCCCTTGCGCAGGCCGCGCGCGACCAGCTCGCCGCCCGACAGCGGCAGGCGCGGCACCGGCCAATCGGCGATGATCCGCCAGCTCGATAGGGCCTCATCGGGCGCCGCGTGCAGCGCGAGCCGATCGGCGGCCCCTTCGAGCCCCAGCTGATAAGCGAGCGCCCGGGGCGGGGCGAGCACCGGCTCGACCGCCGCGATCAGCCGCTTGCGCTGCGCGTTGGAAAGCTTCAGCCGCGCGCCGATGGTGTCCGCGAGCGCCGGATCGTCGGGCAGCAGCGCGGCAAGCCGGCGGATCGCATGGGGGGGGAGGCCCACGGCGCTCTCGAACGCGGCGACTCTCGCCAGTCGATCCGCGCTGGTGATCTCGGGCAGCACCGGGCGGAAAATCCCGTGCGCGATCATCAGCGCGACCGTCTCCGGCGCGGCGGTGGCGACCAGCAGCTTGAGCAATTCGTCCGCCACGCGCTCGCGGCTCAAGGCCATCAGATCGTTGGCGCGCGCGGTGCAGGCGGCGAGCCCGCCGGGGTCGATCGCCGCGCCGAACCGCGCCGAGAAGCGGAAGAAGCGCAGGATGCGCAAGTGATCCTCGGCGATGCGCTGCAGCGGGTCGCCGATGAAGCGCACCCGCCGCGCCGCCAGATCGTCGAGCCCGCCGAAATAATCATGCACCGCGCCGCTCATCGGATCGGCGTAGAGCGCGTTGATCGTGAAATCGCGCCGCGCCGCGTCCTCGCGCCAATCGTCGGTGAAGGCGACCTCGGCATGGCGGCCATCGGTGCTGACATCGCGGCGCAGTGTCGTCACCTCGACCGGACCATCGGGCAGCACGGCAGTGATCGTGCCGTGGGCGAGGCCGGTCGGCACCGCTTTCAGCCCCGCCGCGCGCACCCGCTCGATCACCGCCTGCGGGCTGAGCCTCGTCGCGATGTCGATGTCGTGGACGGGCAGACCGAGCAACGTATCGCGCACCACGCCGCCGACGAAGCGCGCCCCGTCCGCCCCGGCGTCGAGCGCGGCGCACAGCGCGGCGAGGCCCACCCGGTCACGCCACGCGGCGGGCGGCAGCACCACGCTCATGCCAATCGCCGCGCGAGATTGACGATCATCGCCGCGGTCGCGCCCCAGATGCGTCGTTCGCCCCAATACATTTCGAAGAAAGTCCGCTCGCGCCCCTGCCACATCAGGCTGGCGACGCGGTGATTGGCCGGATCGAGCAGAAAGTCGAGCGGCACTTCGAACACATCGGCGACTTCGCCCGCATTGGGGGTGAAATCGAGATCGGGCGGCACGATCGCGACGATTGGGGTGACGGCATAGCCGGTGCCGGTGTGGTAGCGATCCGCCGCGCCGATCACCCGGGGCAGGTGGCGGGGGAGGGCGATCTCCTCCTCGGCCTCGCGCAGCGCCGCGGCGACAGCGTCGGCATCCTCGGGATCGATCCGCCCGCCGGGAAAGGCGACCTGGCCGGGGTGGCGGCGCATCGTCGCGAGCCGCTGGGTCAGCACCACGCCCGGTTCGGCGCGATCGGTGATCGGCACCAGCACCGCCGCCTCGGTGAGCGGTGGTCCCTCCGCGATCGGCTCGCGCGCGTCGCTCAGCAGCAGATCGGCGGGGGGCGCCCCGGCGAGCGCCGAGCGCAGGCGCGCTTCAAGGCTCATGCCGGGTCGAGCGCGAAGAAGGCGCCGTCGCTCCACACCCCGCCGCCACGCTCGATCGCGCGCTCGGCGAGTTCGTAATAGACCGGGCGCGCCAGCACCGCCTCCAGCCCACCGCGCACATGCAGATAGGGGCGCGGCCCCTCGGGCGTGGCGGCGAGGCGCAAGGGGTGGTCCGGCCCCGCCGTCACCAGATCGCCGGTGTTGAGCCGGAAGGCGAGCCGTGCGGCGTCGCCTTCCCCTTCCGCCTTCATCTCCACCGCGACGAAGGGCGCGTCCTCGACGTCGATCGTCAGCTTCTCGACCGGCGTCACCAGCACGAAGCCGCCATCCGCCTCGCGCCGCAGCAGGCGGGAGAACAGCCGCACCATCGCCTCGCGCCCGATCGGGCTGCCCTGATGATACCATTGGCCGTCGCGGGCAATGCGCATGTCGCTATGGCCGCAATGCGCCGGATTCCAGCGCTCGACCGGGGGCAGGCGCTGCTCCTCGACCAGTCGCGCGACATCGGCGAGCGACAGCGCGGCGAGATCGGGGGGCGGCGGCATCGGCATGGCTCGCGACTTAAGCAGCCGCGCCGCCAGCGTAAAGCCTCACGCCGGGCCAAGCATCCCGGCTTGGTCCGGCACCGGGCCGCGCGCGAGCAGGCGGTGGCGCTCGACCGGGCCGGGCGCGCGCCACTGGCCGGTGCGCGCGGCGGTGAAGCCGAAGCGGCCATAATATTCGGGGTCGCCGATCAGCATCAGCGGGGCGTCGCCGGCGGCGGCGAGCAGCGTGTGCATCAGCGCCGCGCCATGGCCTTCGCTCTGCCGCTCGGGCGCCACCGCGACCGGGCCGACCATCACCAGCGGCACCCGCTCGCCATCGTCAACCGCGAGCGCGATGGGAAAGGCGAGCAGCGCTGCGATCAGCACGCCCGCGTCGATCACCGCGAAGCTCAGCGTTGGCAGCGGCGCGGCGTCACCCCGAATCGCATAAGCGGTGCGTCGCCGCCGGTCCGCGCCGAACGCACGATCGAGCAGCGCCTCGATCGCGGGGGACGGCACGGCGGCGAGCGGCTGGGGCGCGATGGCGGGTCTCCAAAAATGGCGGGGGAAGTGGACGGCGGCGCGCGCGCGCCATAGCCTTGGCCGCCGGCAACGCAAGCCGGGGCGGGAGATGTCGATGAAACTTTATGATTCGCCCTGGGCACCGAGCCCGCGCCGCGTCCGCATCTATCTGGCGGAAAAGGGAATTGAGGTCGACCGCGTGACGATCGACCTGCGCCAGGGTGAGCATTTCCAGGAGGCTTATCTGCGCGTGAACCCGCGCGGGGTGGTACCGGCGCTCGAACTCGATTCGGGCGAGGTGATCTGCGAATCGAGCGCGATCTGCCGCTATTTCGAAGCGCTGCACCCCGAACCACCACTGTTCGGCGCGACCGCGCTCGACAGCGCCCGGATCGAGAGCTGGACAAGGCGGATCGAGAGCGATGGTTATGCGGCGGCCGTCTATGTGTTCCGCAACAGCCGCCCGGCAATGGAGGGGCGGGGGGTGCCCGGCCAGTGGCCGCCAATCCCGCTGATCCCCGAACTCGCGACGCGCGGCACGATCATGTGGGGCGCCTTCCTCCAGACGCTGGAGGCGCGGCTCGCGCACAGCCCCTGGATCGCGGGCGACTTCTTCAGCTTCGCCGATATCAGCGCGCTGGTGACGATGGATTTCGCCAAGACCGCCAAGCTGCCCCAGCCCGCGCCCGATTCGGCGCTCGGCCGCTGGTACGCCGCCGCGAGCGCCCGGCCCAGCGCTCAGGCCTGAGCCCACTTTGCGCGCCGCGCCGCGATGCTCTAAGGGGCCGCGCTTTGGCGAAGGAGACAGGCGTGGATCGGCTCGAGCTGGAGGTGCACGATATCGATGCGATGGTGCTCACCGGCATTTATTCGGAAGAGACCCATCTGCCGCAGCCGCTGCGCATCTCGATCACCGCCGAACTCGATTGCGAGCCGCATTACGCGCCGGGTACGCCGCTTTCGGCCTCCAAGAACTATCTCGACCTGAAACGCGCCGCGACCACCGCGTTGCCCGAGGGGGTGCATTTCACCCTGATCGAGGCAGTCGCCGATCATATCTGCGAAACCCTGCTGCTGCAGGATCAGCGGTTGCGCTGGGTGCGGGTGAAGATCGTCAAGCTCGCGATCGCCGAGGCGGGCGAATCGATCGGCATCACCCTCACGCGCCACCGGCGATGACGCGGATCGAGGCGACCGCGGACTGCCCCGCGTTGCTCGAGGCGGTGCGCGCGGCGCCCGGGGACGTCGTGGTCGTGCTCGGCACCGACCTCGGCGTGCTCGAGCGCGCACTGGCGAGCGCCGCGATCGGTCCGCTCGCGATCGAACGCACCCCGGCGCGGGTCAACGCGGTAGATTGCGGCGCGGGCGTGGCGGCGGCGGATGTGGCGCGGGCGCTCGCCTTTCTGGAGGCCGCCGACTGCACCACCGGCCAGGTGCTTGTCCTCAGCGCTCGCAGCGCCCCAACTGCTTGAGAACCAGGGCATAATCCTCACGCGCCGCGGCCGCGTCCGGCGCGCCGAGCGTCTGCACCGCCCGGTCGGGGAGCGCCGGCGGCAGGAAGCAGGCGAGCCGATACCAGAGCAGCGTATCGCGCGCCGGCGGAGCGGCGGCATCATCGACGATCTCGCTCAGCGCGACCGCCCAGCGCGGCTGCTCGCCAGGGCGCCGCAACACGCTCAGCGATACCGGGCGGCTGTCCTTGGTCGTCAGGAAAATCTGGGTTTCACCCTCGCCAGGCAGGCTGCCGGGCACGTGGAAGACATTGCCGATGCCGGTGATCTCCGGCGGCGCGTCGGGCGCGACCAGCGCGCGGGCGATCTCGCGCAGGCGCGCGTCGAAGCTCGGCGTCCAGGCCTGCTGGCCGCGCTTGCCGATCAGCTGCACCTGATCAGGCTTGCCGGCGACGGGAACGGCGAACAGCAGCACGCGCTGGCCCTTCAGCTTGGGCGGCCGGCCTCGCGCGTCGAGCGGCACATCGACCAGATAGTTAATGCGCGCCGGAAGTGATTCGCTGCCGCGGATCTGCGCGAGAACGTCGGCGGTGACGTCGAGCCGCACGAATCCCGGCGCGAGCCCCGGCGATTCCGCCGGCTTCAGCCCCCCGGCCGAACGCACCACCGCGTCGATCACGCTGGGCGATGTGCGCAGCAAATCCGCAACAAAGGCGTAAGGCGGGGGCGGCACCGGCGCTGTCGCAAGTGGCGGATTTTGGCCAAGAACCGCGGATAGCGGCGCGAAGAGCGCGGTAAACGCTGTCAAAAACGCGAGGGCGGGAACGCGGGACATGCCCGCGCCGTTAGCGTAGGAAGTGCTTTTGATACAGAAATAAATCCGCAAAGCGGGGATTGTACGTTTGTTGCGTCCGACAAAGCGTTTGCATGGGTTTCGAGTGGGCGATAGAGACTCGGGCTCTGTAGGATATAAAGGCTCACGGCTCCCGGCCGCGGCCGACCCTGGGGCAGGGCCGGACACGGGGCAGGGTTGCCGGATAAAAACGGAGTTTCGTACCTGAATGGCTTATGCAGATCGCGATAACAGCGGCACAAGGTTGGTGGCGGTCGTCGTCGTCGTCATCCTTATGGCGGTGTTGGGCTACGCGTTCGTCACCGGCCTGGCGTTCCAATACGTCAAAAAGGTTAGCGAACAGCTGAACACCTTCGACGTCGCGCCGCCGCCGCCGCCGCCGCCGCCGCCGCCGCCGGACGAGCCGCCGCCGCCGCCGCCGGACACCCCAC
>LWDJ01000035.1 GCA_002083435.1 Proteobacteria bacterium SG_bin6
GCGGGCGTCGCCGCCACGGGCCTCGTCCCCGAAACCGGGCCGCCCGCGCCCGACCTGGGCCGGGCGGCCATGCGTCGGGCGCGCCTGATGCGTCGCGCGCGGCGGGCGCGGACCTTCGCGGCGCGGACGATCCTCGCGGATCGGCTCCTTGCCGATCACCTTGGCGCGCTCCGCCTTCAAGGCATTGGATTCGGCGATGAAATTCTCGGGCAGTGGCCGCACCGGCACGCGCTGGCGGGTCAGCTTCTCGATGTCGCGCAGATAGCTGCGTTCGTCCTCGGCGCAGAAGCTCACCGCGAGCCCGCTCGCCCCGGCGCGCGCGGTGCGGCCGATGCGGTGGACATATTGTTCAGCGACGTTTGGCAGCTCGAAATTGACGACGTGCGAGATACCCGAAATGTCGATGCCCCGCGCGGCGATGTCGGTCGCGATCAGCACCTTCACCCGGCCCGACTTGAAATCACCCAGCGCCCGCTCGCGCTGCGCCTGGCTCTTGTTGCCGTGAATCGCGTTCGAGGCGATGCCATTCGCCGCCAGCAGCTTCACGACGCGATCGGCGCCGTGCTTGGTACGGGTGAAGACGATCGCGCGCTCCACTTGCGGATCGCGCAGCACGATGGTGAGCAGCGCCTGCTTCTCCGCCTGCTGGACGAAAATCACTTCCTGCTCGACGCGCTCCGCCGTGGTCGCGACCGGGGTGACCGAAACCGTCGCCGGATCGCTCAGGAACTTGTCGGCCAGCTCGCGGATCGACTTGGGCATGGTCGCCGAGAAGAACAGGGTCTGGCGGTCGCGCGGCACGAGCTGGACGATGCGGCGCAGCGCATGGATGAAGCCCAGATCGAGCATCTGGTCGGCCTCATCGAGCACCAGAATCTCGATATTGCCGAGGTTGATCGCCGCCTGATCGACCAGATCGAGCAAGCGGCCCGGGGTGGCGACCAGAATGTCGACGCCCGGCGCCATGTTCGCCCGGTCGCGCCCGATCGAGGTGCCGCCGAACACCGTTTGGATCGACAGCTTGCTGAAGCGCGCATAGTCGCGCGCGCTCTGGGCGATCTGCCCGGCGAGCTCGCGGGTGGGGGCGAGCACCAGCATCCGGCAGCTGCGCGGGCGGCGTACGCCCTTGGCCTCGACCAGGCGTTGGATCGAGGGCAGCATGAACGCAGCGGTCTTGCCGGTGCCGGTCTGCGCGATGCCGAGCAGATCACGGCCCTCGAGCAGCGCCGGGATCGACTGCGCCTGAATGGGGGTGGGCTCGGCATAATTCTTCGCCGCGAGCGCGCGCACGAGCGGCTCGGCGAGGCCGAGGGTTGCGAAAGACATTGAAAACTTCCTCAAAAAAACAAGCGTCAGCGCGCCCGGATGCCGGGCGCGGCGACGGGGTGAACCCCCCGCGTGATTTGGGAAGCATGAAGTGTCAGCAGGCGCGCCGGGGCGGCTCATCCGCCCGATCACGCAGCGCAGCAAAAAGCCCGCGACGCCGGCGCAGATAGGGGGCGGGGGTGCGGAAGTCAATGCGGGGCACCGGCGCCACCCGCCAATGGCCGCTGGGTCCGGGTCACTCAGTCGCGACGAGTGATTGAGTGACCCCTTGGCCGTCACCCCGGCCTTGAGCCGGGGTCCCGCTTTCCTACGCCAGAAGCTCAAACAGATCCTGCCACGCAGGGTTGGCTCGCTCGATCAACGCGAACTTCCACTCGCGCCGCCAACGCTTCAGCCGCTTCTCGTGGGCGATGGCGTCAACGATCGACGGTGCCCGGTCGGCCCAGACCAACCGATCAATCTCATAGCGACGGCAGAAGTCCGAACCTTCGCCGCGCCGATGTTGATCAACACGCGCGGCCAAATCCGTGGTTACACCGACATACATGGTGCCCCGGTAGCGATCAGCCATGATATAAACCCAGCCGCCTTGCTCCTGCATCGGCGAGACAGAAGGGAAAGCGAGACCCCGGGTCAAGCCCGGGGTGACGATCAGTAGATTTGTGCTGTTTTCCGTCATCCCGCCCTGAAGCTGTGGTTCCACGCCCCCTTGCCTCGCCACGCCAACCGGGCATGATCGACGACAAACAGATGGGGAGAGAGACAATGGATCGGCGCGAAATGCTCAAGCTGGCGGCGCTCGGTGCGACCTTCGCGGTGCCGGGCGCGGCGCTCGCGGCGCAGGACGAGGCACTCGCCAAGGCGGTCGCCGCCGGCCATGACGCGGCGATCAAGCGCCTGCGCGACTGGATCGCCCTCCCCACCATCGCCGCCGAAGGGCGCAACGTGAAGGAAGGCGCCGCCTATATGGCGGAGCTGGCGCGCGAGGCGGGCTTCCAGAAGGTCGAGATCGTGCCGACCGATGGCGTGCCCGGCGTGTTCGCGACGATGGACAACGGCGCCAAGAAAACCCTCGGCCTGTATTTCATGTACGATGTGAAGCAGTTCGATCCCGCCGAATGGTCCGCGCCGCCGCTCGAAGGGCAGATCGTGGAGCGCGCGGGGCTCGGCAAGGTGCTGATCGGGCGCGGGGCGGTGAACCAGAAGGGGCCGGAGTCGGTGGTCCTCGCGGCGCTCGCCGCCTATAAAGCCACGGGGCGCAGGCCGCCGGTCAATCTGGTGCTGGTGTGCGAGGGCGAGGAGGAGATCGGCTCGCCGCATTTCCCGCAGATCGTCCGGCGGCCCGATATCGCCGCCGCGCTCAAGAAGAGCGTCGGGGTGGTGATCCCGAGCGCCTGGCAAGCCCCCGGCGACGGCGCGGCCGAAATCAATCTGGGCGCCAAGGGCATCATCGAATGCGAACTGATCGCGACCGGCGAGCGCTGGGGGCGCGGGCCGGCCAAGGATCTCCACTCCTCGATGAAGGCGGTGGTCGACAGCCCTGCCTGGCATCTGGTCGAAGCGCTCCAGACGCTCGTCACCGCCGATGGCAACATGCCGGTGATCGACGGCTGGTTCGATCGCGTCCGCCCGCTCACCCCGCGCGAAAAGGCGCTGATCGCCGACAGCGCCGCCAAGCGCGACGAGGCAGTGATGAAGCGGCAAATGGGCGTGCAGCATTTCATCGGCGATGCGCCCTTGCGCGAGACGCTCGAACGCCTCGCCGCGCAGCCGACGGTGAACATCGAGGGGCTGGTCGCGGGCTATACCGGCCCCGGCGGCAAGACCATCCTGCCGAGCCGCGCGGTCGCCAAGCTCGATTTCCGCCTGGTGCCGAACCAGACGCATGACGATTGCGTGGCGAAGCTGAAGGCGCATCTGGCGAAGCACGGTTTCGGCGACATCGAGGTGAAGGTGACCGGCGGGTATGATCCAACCGAAACCGACGAGAATTCGCCGCTCATCAAGGCCGAACTCGCGACCTACGCGCGTGCCGGCGTGAAGACCTCGGTCTATCCCCGGCTGGCGGGATCGTGGCCGGGCTATGTCTTCACCTCGGCGCCGATTTCGCTCGCGGCGGGGCAATTCGGCTTCGGGCACGGCAATGGCGCCCACGCGCCCGACGAATATCTGCTGATCGACAGCAGCAACCCCAAGGTGCTCGGCTTCGACGGCGCGACCCTGGGCTTCATCGACTTCTTCGCGCAGATCGCGGCGTTGGCCTGAGGCTCGGTCTTGCGCGTCGGAAGGGGGAGCAGCGCGGCTGCTCCCCGTCAGTAGAGCCCCGGCACCTCGCGCTGCGCGGGGCTCGGCTGGTCGGGTTGGAGCAGCTGGTTCTCGGGGAACAACGTCGCGGTGGCCGCCTGTGGCGTTGCTCCGCCAGCGCTCGCGGTGATGGCGCTACAGCTTTGCCCGTTCAGCGTGTCGATCGCCGCTCGAATCGATGCCTCGCCCGCATTGCCCAGTGGCGTGCTCAGATCGTCGCGCGCCTGGCAGCTGACCGCCACCTTGCTCGCCAGCCCGTCATAATAATCGCCCGACCGCGCCGAGTTCTGCGATTGGAACGCGACCACCCGCAGCCGATCGTCGCACGCCGCGCGATCGAGCGCGATCTGCCCCACCGGCTTGCCGAAGGTATTGCTTCCCACCAGCGCGAGGCGGTTGCCGTAATAGGGGATCAGCGCGTTGATCACCTCTTCGCTCGCCGAGGCGGTGCTGCCGGTGGTGATGAAGACGATCCGCGTCGGCGACACCGATTCCGGCTGCGGCTGGAAATTGCGCTGGGTGTTGTTGGACGATTTTTCGGGCCGGAACACGGTATAGCCCTGCACGTCCGAGGTCGAGCGGTTGCCGCCGAGCAGATCGCCCAGCAGCTCGCCCACGCTTACCAGCCCGCCGCCATTATAGCGCAGGTCGACGATCATGTTGGTGATGCCCGCGGTGCGGAACCGCCCGATCGCGTCACGCAGCTGCTGCCCCGCGCTGTTGACGATGAAGGTGCGCAGGTTGAGATAGCCATATTGCTGGCCGTTATTGTTCAGGATCAGCCCGCCATAACGCGGCGAGACCGGGATCAGGCTGAAGTCGCTCTTGGTCACCGCGATATCGCGCTGGCCACTCGCGTCGCGCACCCGCAGCACCCGGGTCGTACCCGCGGTGTTGGGGCCAAGCGCATCGTTCAGCGCCTGGGTGCCGCCCGCCGCGATCAGGCTCGATACGGTCTGCACGGTCGAGGTCGAGGTGCCGATGCCGACGATCTCGGCGCCGCGATCGATGCCCGCAGTCAGCGCCGGCGCGCCCTCGAACGATTCGGCGACCAGCAGGCGGTTGCCGGGATCGAGCGTCAGACGGAAGCCGAAGCCCGCGCTGGCGCCCGAATTGATCAGCCCATTCTCCTGCGCGATCGAGGTGATGTAGGTGAAGAACCGGTCGCGCCGCTGGCTGCGCGCGGTCGCGGTGAGCGAATCAAGGAAATCGCTGACAGTGCTGAACGCCGCCGGATTGGGGTTGGCGGGCAATGTTTCCGGGAACAAATACCATTCGCGCAACTGGGCGAGCACCCAATCCTGGCGCTCGCGCACGGTGCAGCCGGTGGCCGTGGTCGTCGTCGTGCCGCCGGTGGTGGTGCCGGTGGTCGCGGTTGTCGCGGTGCCGCCGCCGCTCCCACCGCCATCCGAACCGCACCCCGAAACAAGCGACAGCGCGACGAGCGCCGTCGTTACTTTCCCGCCAAACCGCATTACTTGCCGCTCCTACCCGAGCGACCGACTCCCCTCAGCGCTCGTAAGCCTTGGGTAGCGCGCCTTCTTGCGGCTGGCGATAGCGTTTCAGCAGTTCCGCCTGACGCGTGCCGAGCGGTTGCTTGACGCCGTCGATGAACACGCTTTCGGCCGCACTATCGAGTTCGAGCGGATCGCCCGACCAGATCACGACATCGCCGCGCCGCCCGGGCTTCAGCGTGCCCAGCTCGCCGCCAAGGCCGATCGCCGCCGCCGCGTCGCCGGTGATGCTGGCGAAGGCCGCGTCCCAACTCAGCCCGCTGGCGCCCGGCACTTTGGTGAGCGCGACCAGATTGCCGGCGTACTGCTTCTCGTACCGCGCCTGGCGGGCATCGTTATCGTTGATGATGCCGAGCCCGACCTGCACGCCCGCCGCCTTCATCCGCCCGACATTGCTCTGTGTGGCGGCAAGCATCTCGAAGCTTTCGGGCAGATCGTTGAGCGCCGAGGCGAGTACCGGAATCTTCGCGGCGGCGAGCTCGCGCGCGATCATCCAGCCCTCGCTCGCGCCGACGAACACCAGCCGCAGCGCGGGATATTCGGCCTTGAGCGCGATCAGCGCGCGCATGTCCGACGCGCGCTCGACATGGACGAGCAGCGGTACGCGGCCGGTCACCACCGGCTCGAGCGCGGCGGCGTCGGCACGGTTGACGAGCGCGTCGCGGCCCTGATCGAGATAAGCGCCCGGGGCCTTGGCATAGGCCCGCGCGGTCTTCAGCGCGTCGCGCAGCGCGACTATCGCCGCCGGCCGGCTGCCGCCCGCCGCTCGGGCGCCACTTTCGCCATATTCCAGGAACTGGAAGGCGCGCGGCACGGTCACCGAATTCTCGTCGGCGCCGAGATCGATGATCGCCCCCTGCCCCGCGAAGATCGAGCCGCGCGTGGCCGGCGCGACCACGGCGCGGGTAATCCCCTCGGCGCGGTTGAGCGCGATCGCGCTGGTCTTGGGGTTGATCGCGGGGGCGACGTCGATCGCCGCGTGGAACGGGGAATTGCCGGCGGCGGCGTCGTTGGTCTCATCGACGCCATCCACCTCGACGATGCCCATGCGCGTGAAGCCGGCGACGATCCCCGGCGTCACATAGCGCCCGCCGGCGTCGATCACCTCCACCCCCGCTGGCGCGGCGACACCCTTGCCGGCGGCGACGACCTTGCCGCCCTGGATCACGACGGTCGCTCCGTCGACCGGGGCCGAGCCGTCACCCACCACCAGCTTGGCGTTGGTGATCGCAACGCTCTGCGCGGCGCAAGGGGTGGCGAGAACGAGGGTGGCGGGCGCGAGCGCCGCGGTGCCGATCAGCCAGCGGATCATTTCACGTCTCCCGAACCGGGTTGGCCAAGCTCGAAATCGGACACGGGCCGCAGCCTTGGATTGTTCATGTCGTAGAGCAAGGCGCCGTCGATCCACACCTTTTCGGGGCGGGCATAGACGCTGAACGGATTGCCATTCCACAGCACCACATCGGCCATCTTGCCGGGCTTGAGGCTCCCGGTCTTGTCGGCGATGCCCAATGCCTTGGCGGGGTTATAGGTGAGCCAGGTCCAGGCGGTCGCGTCGCTGATCGTGAACCCCGCGCGCCGCCCCGCCGCGAGCGCCTTGGCGACTTCCTGGTTCAGGCGCTGGATGCCGTTCGCGTCGTCCGAATGGATCATCGCGCAGGCGCCGCTGTTCTGCAGGATCGCGAGATTCTCGCTGATCGCGTCATAGGACTCCATCTTGAAGCCCCACCAATCGGCCCACACCGCCGCGCAAGTGTCGTTCGCCTTCAGCAGATCGGCGATCTTGTACGCCTCCACCCCGTGGTGGAACGCGGAGACGTGATAGCCGAACTCCTTCGCCATATCGAGCACGATGCCCATTTCATCGGCGCGGTAGCAGTGGTTCTGCACCAGGATTTCGCCGGCGAGCACGCCGCGCAGCGTGTCCATCGCGATGTCGCGCGACGGGGGATCGCCGCCATCCTTTTCATATTTGTCCCAGCGGCGCTTATACTCGGCCGCGCGCGCCCAGGTCGCGCGATCGACGGCGATATTGCCCATCCGGGTCGAGGGCTGGCGGCCCTTGCTGCCATAGACGCGCTTCGGGTTCTCACCGCACGCCATCTTCAGGCCATAGGGCGCGCCGGGGAACTTCATGCCCTGCACGGTGCGGGCATAGACGTTCTTCAGCACCACCGATCGCCCGCCGAACAGGTTCGCCGAGCCCGGCAGCACCTGCAGCGTCGTGACGCCGCCATTGGCGAGCGCGCGGCTGAAGCCCGGGTCTTGCGGCCAGACGCTGTGTTCGGCCCACACATCGGCGGTGACCGGGCCGGTCGCCTCGTTGCCGTCCGAATTGGCCTGCACGCCGGGCGAGGGATAGTCGCCAAGATGGCTGTGGATGTCGATGATGCCGGGCGTCACCACCTTGCCCGCGCCGTCGATCACCGTCGCCCCGGCGGGGGCCTGAACGCTCGCGCCGATCGCGACGATCTTGCCATCGGCGAACAGGATTTGCCCGCGATCGATCTTGCCGCCCTCGCCATCGAAGATGGTGACGTTGGTGACGAGCGTCGGCGCGCCGGGATAGGGCCGATAGGTCGAGGGAAAGGGATCGCGGCTATAGGTCTTGCCCGGCTGCTTGGGCGGCGCGGCGTTGGCGCTCGATTGCGGCTTAGCGTCGCTCGTCGCGCAACCGGCTAGGCACAAGGCGATGGCCAGCCCGCTTACCAGCCCGATCCGCATGCCCATCGACAGCCCCTTCTCGCAGTTTGATCGCATGTTTCTTTCGGGTCGTCGCCACGGTGTCAAGTGCGGCGGACATGCGGCAATGTAATGTTTAGCTTCGGGAGGGGGAAGAAAAGAAGGCCCTCACCCAACCCTCTCCCGCCAGCGGGAGAGGGCTATGAACCCATATAAAGAAAACGCCCTCTCCCGCTCGCGGGTGAGGGTGGTTCTTCCGCAAACCGAACTTGAGCGCTTCCGCCCGCTTACTTATAGCCGTGTAAGTAACGGAGAGACGTCGATGGCCTTTGCCCATACCCATGCCGCCAACCCGCACTGGCTGCCGCGCGCCTCCGCGAAAACGCTTGCTCATATCCCGGGCGAGGATGGTCCGCCGATCGTCGGCAACACTTTCCGGATGCTCAAGGACCCCCGTGCCTTCGGGCGGCGGATGTTCGATCGCTACGGCCCGATCTACCGCAACCGCGCGTTCGGCGACACGATGCTCAATCTGATAGGCCCCGAGGCGAACGAGCTGGTGCTGTTCGATCGCGACAAGATCTTCTCGTCCGAACAGGGCTGGGGGCCGCTGCTCAACCTGCTCTTCCCGCGCGGGCTGATGCTGATGGACTTCGAAAAGCACCGCGCCGATCGCCGCACGCTCTCGGTCGCGTTCAAGCCCGAGCCGATGCGCCATTACGCCGAGCAGCTGAACCGTGGCATCGCGCGTGAGGTGCGCGGCTGGGCCAACCGGCCGATGCGCTTCTACGACGCGATCAAGGCGCTGACGCTCGATCTGGCGGCCGAAAGCTTCCTCGGCATGGAGCTCGGGCCGGAGGCGAAGCGGGTCAATCAAGCCTTTGTCGACGAGGTGCAGGCAAGCGTCGCGCCCATCCGCTACCCCGTGCCCGGCACGCCGATGGCGCGGGGGGTGGCGGGGCGGCGCTACCTGATCGACCTGTTCAAGCGCGAAATCCCCCGCCGCCGCGACGGCGACGGCCAAGATTTCTTCTCGCACTTCTGCCGCGCGACCGACGAGCAGGGCCGCCCGTTGAGCGACGCTGCCATCGCCGATCACATGAATTTCCTGATGATGGCGGCGCACGACACGATCACCTCGTCCGCCACCTCGCTGGTGCTGCTGCTGGGGCGCCACGGCGCCTGGCAGGAGCGGCTGCGCGACGAGATCATGGCGCTGGGGCTGAACGACGACGAGGGGCTGGCTTACGGCCAGCTCGATCGGCTGACGCTCACCGATTATGCCTTCAAGGAAGCGCTGCGCTGGATGCCGCCGGTGCCCTCCATCCCCCGGCGCGCGCTGAAGGATTTCGAGTTCGGCGGCTATCGTATTCCCGCCGGCACCCAGGTGGGCGTCTCGGTCGCCTTCACGCACCATATGCCGGAAATCTGGCCCGACCCGCACGTCTTCGATCCGCTGCGCTTCGAACCCGAAAAGGTCCGCGCGCGCCACCGCTTCGCCTGGGTACCGTTCGGCGGCGGGGCGCATATGTGCCTGGGCCTGCACTTCGCCGAGATGCAGGTCCGCATCCTGATGACGCAATTGCTCCGCCGCTATCGGATCGACGTGCCCGAGGATGCCGGGCATGACTGGCAGGCATGGCCAATCCCCCGGCCGAAGGACGGGCTGCCGGTGCGGTTCGTGCCGATCGGCTAGAGCGATTTCGAGGCAGGTGGAATCACCTGCCGGCTCGGAAATCGCGGATAAACAAAAGCCTAGAGCGGCGATCGAGCTACCGCAATATCCGGTGGCCCCGTCACCCCGGCCCCCGAGCCGGGGTTCCGCTGCCTCGCAGCGGGCGAAGAAGCTGGACTCCGGGTCAAGCCCGGGGCGACGGCTGTTTTTTTCCCGGTCAAAGGCCTCAGGCCGAGGCCGTCTCCAGCGCCGGGTAATCGACATAGCCTTCCGGCCCCTGGCTGTACCAGGTCGCCATCACATCGGCGTTGAGCGGAGCGCCGGCGCGCAGCCGCTCGGGCAGATCGGGGTTCGCCAGGAAGGTGCGGCCGAAGCTGATCGCGTCCGCCACCCCCGAATCGATCGCCGCCTGCGCCTGCGCCGCGCTCACATAATCGGAATTGAGCACCAACGGCCGGCGGAACACCGCGCGGATCGCGGGCGATTGCTTGGGCACCTCGGTGCGGCCAAAGGTGCCGTCCGGCCCCGGCTCGCGCAGTTCGAGGAAAGCGATGCCGATCGCGTCAAGCGCGGCGGCGGCGGGGACGAACACGCTCGCCGCGTCGCTATCGTCGCAGCCTTGCGAATCGCCGTTGGGGGAGAGGCGGACGGCAGTGCGATCGGCGCCGATTTCGCGGGCGACGGTCTCGGCCACTTCGCGCAGCAGGCGGATGCGGTTTTCGGGCGCGCCGCCATAAGCATCGTTGCGGTGGTTGGAGCCGTCGCGCAGGAACTGGTCGATCAGATAGCCATTGGCGGCGTGGATCTGCACCCCGTCGAACCCGGCGGCGATCGCGTTGCGCGCGGCGCGGGCATAGTCGCCGAGCAAGCCCGGTATCTCGTCAAGCTCGAGCGGGCGGGCGACATCATATTCCTGGCGGCCGACATAAGTGTGCGCCCGGCCCGGCGCCCGCGTCGCCGAGGCGGAGACGGGGGCGGCGCCGCCGTTGAAGCTGGAATGCACCACCCGGCCCATATGCCACAGCTGGGCGACGATCCGCCCACCGGCCTTATGGACGGCATCGGTAATCGGCTGCCACGCGGCGGCCTGTTCGTCGCTCCACAGCCCCGGCGCGAATGGCCAACCCAGGCCCTGCTGGCTGATGCCCGTCGCCTCGCTGATGATCAGCCCGGCGCTCGCGCGCTGGGCATAATATTCGGCCATGATCGGCTGCGGAACATGGCTCTGGCTCGCGCGACCGCGAGTGAGCGGCGCCATCAGCACCCGGTTGGGGGCGTGGATCGCGCCAAGCTGGATGGGATCGAACAGGTTGGGCAAGGGCTTCTCCTCTGCGCTGCACCACAAGCGCCCGCATAGGGGCGACAGCACGCAGATAGCGCGCTAAGCGCCCGAACGCATCGCTTCGCCTACGAAAGAAAAACTTGGGGGTCGCCCTGTCCCACGCATCCGCCGCCCCCCGCCCCCCGGCCAGCGCCTTCGCGGCGGTGGTGCTCGCCAATATCGCGCTCGCCTTCGGGCCGTGGTTCGTGCGGCTGGCCGATGTCGGCCCCGTCGCCGCCGCCTTCTGGCGGATCACGCTCGCCGCGCCGCTGATCGTGGCGATGGCGGCGGCGACTGGCGGGCGCCCGCGCGGGGTGACGCCGGGAGTGCTGCTGTGGGCGGCGTTCGCTGGTGTCGCTTTCGCCGGCGATCTGGCGACTTGGCATCTGGGTATCGTGCGCACCACCCTCGCCAACGCGACCTTGTTCGGCAACGTGGCGACGTTGATCTTCCCGATCTATGGTTTCGTCGTCGCGCGGGCGCTGCCAAACCGCGCGCAGGCCGTCGCGCTTGTCCTGGCGACGGCGGGTGGCGCGCTGCTGATGGGCCGTTCATATCAGGCCGATCCGCGCCACCTCGCAGGCGATTTGCTAAGCCTGGTCGCGGGCATTCTCTATGCGATCTATTTCATCGCGATGGCGCGCGCGCGCGCGGCGATGGCGCCACTCCCCACGCTGGCGCTGTCGTCGCTCGCCAGCATCTTGCCGCTGCTCCTGTTTTCGACGCTGCTCGGCGAACGCATCGTGCCGGGCCAGTGGGGCGCGCTGATCGGACTCGCGCTGGCGAGCCAGGTGCTGGGCCAGGGGCTGATGATCTACGCGCTCGGCCGGTTGTCGCCGCTGGTGGTGGGCATCGCGCTGCTGATCCAGCCGGGGGTCGCGGCGGCGATCGGCTGGCTGGCTTATGGCGAGCGACTGGCCTTGCCCGATCTCGCGGGCGCGCTGCTGGTCGCGGCGGCGCTGGTGTTGGTGCGCCGCGCGTCCTAAATGGCCTTCATCGGGAGAAACAGCATGACCATTGCCGCCGACGCCACGCTCGATGAAATCCGCCTCGCGCTCGCGCCGCTGATCGCCGCCAACGCCGCGTTCGACGGCTGGACCGCCGAAGCGCGCGACTTCGCCGCCGATCAGGCCGGGCTCGACCGCGACATCGCCCGCCTCGCTTATGATGGCGGCGCGGTGCCGATGATCGACGCCTGGTTCGCGAGCATCGACGCCGCGATGATGGAAGGCTTCACCCGCGAGGCGCTCGCCGCGATGAAGGTGCGCGAGCGCATCCAGGCGCTGGTCGAGGCGCGGCTGGCGCTGCTCCACCCGAATCGAGACGCTCTGAGAAGGGCTTTGGCCATCCTGGCGCTGCCCCAGAATGCCCCGCGCGGGCTCGGCATGGGCTGGCGCAGCGCCGACGCGGTCTGGCGCGGCGCGGGCGATACCGCGACCGACTATAATCACTACACCAAGCGCGCGATCCTCGGCACCGTCTATGCCGCGACGATCACCGTGTTCCTCGATGACGAGAGCGAGGATTATGCCGAAACGCGCGGCTTCCTCGCCCGCCGCATCGCCGGTATCATGCGGTTCGAAAAGGCAAAATCGGCGTTTCTGGAGCGCACGCAGAACCTGCCGAGCCTCAGCCGCTTCATCGGGCGCCTGCGCTATCCAGTCGCTTAACGAGCGGTTGCTGGAGGTTCATGCAACCTCGATTAACCCCGCAACGTTGGGGGTGGCGTAACAAACCGAAGGAGACCGATGATGCGTTCAGTCATGCTCAGCCTCGCGGCACTCTCGCTGGCCGTGCCGCCGGCGGCGCTGCTCGTTAATCCTGTGAAGGCCGAGGCCAAGAAGAAGCGCCAGCGTGCCTATGTCTATACCCGCAACGGCCGCACCTATTGCCGCCATTCGGATGGCACCACCGGCCTGATCGTCGGCGGCGTGAGCGGCGCACTCGTCGGGCGCTCGCTGGATGGCGGCGGCATCCTCGGCACCGCGCTGGGCGCGGCCGGCGGCGCGCTGGCGGGCCGTGCGGTCGATCGCTCGCTCACCGCGCGCGAACGCTGCCGCTGATCGTGTGCCGGCGGCTGAAGGACAGATGAACCGCGCGTAATTTCACCTTCATGCAACTCCCCCCGGCCCTGGCCTGTTTAGGGGAAAGCAAAGGAGGATAACATGCGACGTTTCATTCTGGCTCTCGCGGCCGCCGCCACCGGCTTCGCCGCCCTGCCTGCCCAGGCACAAGACCGGCGCGACACCCGCGAGTATAATCGCGACGTCCGTCAGGCCCAGCGTGACTATCGCCGCGATCTGCGCAATGCCGACGATCCGCGCGATGTGCGCCGTGCCGAGCGGGAATATCGCCGCGACATTGGCGAAGCACGACGCGACTATCGCCGTGATGCGCGCGAGGATTGGCGTGACAATCGCCGCGGCTATTTTGCCGATCGCTATTATCGTGACGGCCGCAATTATCGCCCGCACTATTTGTCGCGCAATGACCGCGTCTATCGCGGTTCGGATGGACGCTATTATTGCCGCCGCAATGATGGGACGACCGGCCTGATCGTCGGCGGGCTTGGCGGTGGCGTGCTCGGTAACCTGATCGCGCCAGGTGGCTCCAAGACCTTGGGCACCATCCTGGGCGCGGCAGGTGGCGCCGCGATTGGCACCTCGGTCGATCGCAATCAGGTGACCTGCCGGTAATGGTCGAGGGGCGGTGGCCCGGTCCGCCGCCCCTTTTCCGCCCTTCAGAAAATTCCCGCGCCCACCCACAGCCGTAGCGAAGCGCCCGCCAGCACCACCGCACACACCGCGCGCCCGGCCTTGCCGCGCGACATCAATCCGATCACCAGCCCGACGAAAGCAAGCGGGATCGCCAACCAGTTGAGCCACCCGAGTAGCGGCACGAAACCAATCATCGCGACCAGCAGCGCAAGCAGCCCGAGCAAAAGTGATGCAAGATTGAACACTCGGGCGAGAATGGCCTCTTGAGCGGCCAAGAACAAGGCGCCAAGCAAAGTCGAGGAAATCTTAACCCGCACCGGTGATAGGTGTGGTGGGAGACTGACGATGCGCGCTTGGACGCCCCTGTCGCTGCTGTTGCTGCTCGCCGCCTGTGGTGGGCAGGATGACGCCGCGCGCAATCTCGACAGCCTCGACGCCGAACTCGCCGATGGCAACGCGCAAGGCAATGTCCGCGACCCGACGCTGATGAGCAGCCTGCGCGACCAGATCATGGTCGACCCCAATCTGACCGGCCAGAGCAATCGCGACGCGGTTCGCCCCGCGCGCCAGCCCTATGCCGCGCCGCTCCCCGCCGACAAGCCGGTGCGCCGCGCGGGTGGCGAGGCGGCGACGAGCGAACTCGCCCGCACCGCGCCGGCGGCCGCGAAAAACTGCCCCGCTTGTGCCGCCAAGCGCGAGGCGATGACCCTGTCGGGCCTCGCCGAGCGGCGCGGGGGTGGCGCGTGCGCGCGCAATGTCAGCTATTCGGCGCGTTGGGCGGCTCAGCTGCCGGCCGACCTCCCGCTCTACCCCGATGCGCGCGTGATCGAAGCGGCCGGCAATGCCCACGGCAGCTGCGCGCTGCGCGTGGTGAGCTTCGCCAGCGCGACGAGCGTCCAAGGGCTGATCGACTGGTATTACACCAAGGCCACCGCCGCCGGCTATTCGGCCGAGCATCAGGCGGATGGCGACGCCCATGTCCTCGCTGGTGCGCGCGGCGACGCGGCTTACGCGCTGTTCGTCACCAAGCGCGATGATGGCGGCGCCGAAGCCGATCTGGTCGTCAACAACGGCCGCTGACGGCGCCCCCCAGTTTCAGTTCAACGCTAGCAGCGCATCGCGCCTGGCGATCAACTCGGCGAGATCGCCTTCGGGCTGGCGCAGCGTCGCCATCGCGCGGTCCAGCCGGGCCTTGGCGGCGGGCGTGATCTCGCCGATGCGCTCGGCGATCTCTTCCATCTCGGTCATCCGCGCCCAGCAATCGAGCACCAGATCGACCCCTGCCGCGAGCGCCCCAGCCGCTTTCTCGCCCGCGGTGCCGGAGAGCGCCTTCATGTCGATGTCGTCGGTCATTAGCAGCCCGTCAAAGCCGATCGCGCCACGGATCACTTGCTCGATCACGGTGGGTGACAACGTCGCCGGGCGATCGGCGTCCCACGCCTCGAACACGATATGCGCGGTCATCCCCATCGGTGCGTCTCGCAGCGCCTGAAACGGGGCGATGTCGCTTGCGAGGTCATGGGGGGGCGCCGACACGGTTGGCAGCAGATGATGGCTATCGACCCGCGCCCGGCCATGGCCCGGCATGTGCTTCACCACCCCGATCACGCCCCCCGCCGCCAGCCCGTCGAGCACGGCACGGCCCAGCGCCGCCACGCGCCGCGGGTCGCTCCCTAGCGCGCGACACGCGACCGCCTCGGTCGTCTCGGGCGCACGAACGTCGAGCAGCGGCAGGCAGTTGACTGTGATGCCCACCTCGACGAGCGTCAGCGCGATCGCGTGAGCGTTGGCGCGCGCCGCTTCGATCGCGGAGATCGGCGCGGTATCGTAAAGCGCATCGAAGGCGGGGCCGGCGGGGAAAGCGGGCCATTCGGGCGGCTGCATCCGCGCGACGCGCCCGCCCTCCTGGTCGATCAGGATGGGCAGATCGGCACGGCCGGTGAGATCGCGCAGGCTATCGGTGAGCGCGCGCAGCTGGGCGCGGTTCTCGCAATTGCGCTTGAACAGGATGAAGCCGGCGGGATCGGCGGCGCGGAAGAAGGCAGCTTCGTCCGGGGTGAGGGCCAGGCCGGCAAGGCCGAAGATCACGGGTTTCATCGGGGCGGTTTAGCGAGGGGGCGTGGCGAGCGCGAGAGGGCGTTGCGCCCAGACTTCGACCCGCCCCCGCCCCCTCCCTTTCAGGGAGGGGAGATGCGGTTCAAAGTTCAATCTGAAGTAATAGCCCCTCCCTTCAAGGGAGGGGTTGGGGTGGGTGGACACGGCGCGCGCGGCGTCATGCCCCAAACGCCGCCCTCACCCGCGGACGATGAAGCACGCCTCGCCCGCCACGCGCAGCTTATTGCACAGCTCCATCGCGGCGTTGGCGCTGCCGGCGTTCACCCGCAGCCGATAGAAGACACGCCCGGCGACCTCGGCCTTCTCCACCGCATGGCCGAGCCCGCCCAGGAAAGCGAAGCGCTTGGCCTGCCGCGCCCAGGCGGCGTCGGCGCCGGCCTTGTCGGGGAAGGAACCGATCTGGATCACCGCGCCGCCGCCAATGTCGCGCGGCATGGCGCCCTTGCCGGGCATCACCACTGGCGCTTCAGGCAGCTGCTTGGGATCGATCCGCGCCTTGTCGGGGCGCTTGCCCTCGCTCGCGGCGAAGGCCAGGTCGCCCTCGCCCTCCACTTTCATCCCGCCTTCCTGCTCGGGCTTCACCTTGTAATCGCCCGGCGGCGCGGCGATCAGTTCGCCACTTCCCTGGCTGGGCGTGGCCGCGCGCTGGCGCAACGCATAGGCGCCAAACACCAGCGCCGCGAGCAGCGCCAGCCCCAGCAGCGCGAAGATCGCGACGCGCATCGTCGAGGGGCGATCCTCATAATCCTCGTCGACCGTTTCGAGCCAGGGCAGCCGATCCTCGTCGCGCAGCGCCTCGCGCATCAATTCAACTCCTCGACCGCCTCCACACCCATGATGGTGAGGCCATTCCTGATCACTTGCCCTAACGCATCGGCAAGGAAAAGTCGCGCGGCGGTGAGCGCAGGATTGTCCGAAATCAGGAAACGCCGCCCGGGGGCATCGTTGCCCGCGTTCCAGGCGGCGTGGAACTCGGCGGCGAGGTCATAGAGGTAGAAGGCCACCCGGTGCGGCTCGCGCGCGGCGGCGGCAGCTTCAACCAGCCGGGGGAATTGCGCCACGCGCTTCACCAGCGCGAGCTCGGCGGCATCGAGCAATGCCAGATCGGCGCCGTCCGCACCGATCCCGAGTTCCGCGGCCTTGCGGTGGAGCGAGCGGATGCGCGCGTGCGCATATTGCACGTAGAAAACGGGATTGTCCTTCGATGCTTCCACCACCTTGGCGAAATCAAAGTCCATCTGGGCATCGGCCTTGCGGGTGAGCATGGTGAAGCGCACCACATCCTTGCCGACTTCGTTCACGACATCGGCGAGCGTCACGAAATTGCCCGCCCGCTTCGACATTTTCACCGGCTCGCCATCGCGCAGCAGGCGGACCATCTGGACGAGCTTCACGTCGAACCGCGTCTTGCCGCCGGTGAGCGCGGCGACCGCCGCCTGGATGCGCTTGACCGTGCCGGCGTGATCGGCGCCCCAAATGTCGATAAGCTGATCGGCGGCCTGCGCTTTCTGGTAATGATAAGCGAGATCGGCGCCGAAATAGGTCCATTGCCCGGTCGATTTCTTGATCGGCCGGTCCTGATCGTCACCGAACTCGGTGGATTTGAACAGCGGGAGCATCACCGGCTCCCAATCCTCGGGCATCTCGCCCTTGGGGGCCTCCAGCATCCCGTCATACACGAGGCCCCGCGCGCGCAGATCGGCCTCGGCGGCTTCGGGCTTTTTCGCCGCCTGCAGCGCAGCTTCGGAGGCGAAGACATTGTGATGGATGCCGAGCAAGGCGAGATCGGCGCGGATCAGGTCCATCATCGCCGCCACCGCCCGCGCCCGGAACAGCGCGAGCCACTCGGCCTCGGGCGCTGCCGCATAGCGATCGCCAAATTCGGCGGCGAGCGCCTGCCCGATCGGCACCAGATAATCGCCGGGATACAGGCCTTCGGGGATCGTTACCGCCGCGCCCAGCGCCTCGCGGTAGCGCAGATGCACCGACCGGGCGAGCACATCGACCTGCCCGCCGGCATCGTTGATATAATATTCGCGAACCACCTGATGCCCCGCCCATTGGAGCAGGCTGGCGAGCGCGTCGCCGACCACCGCGCCCCGGCAATGGCCCATGTGCATCGGCCCGGTGGGATTGGCGGAGACGTACTCGACGTTCACCGTCACCCCCTGCCCGCTGGTCGATCGGCCATAGGCGCCGCCCGCCGCGCGGATCGCGGCGAGTTCGCCGCGCCAGGTCGCGTCGGTAAGGGTGAGGTTCAGAAAGCCCGGCCCCGCGACCGCGACGCTCGCCACCTCGTCAAGCGCGCCCAGCGCCACGGCAAGCTTTTCGGCCAGCGCGCGCGGATTCGTGCCCGCGGGCTTGGCGAGCACCATCGCGGCGTTGGTCGCGAGATCGCCATGCGACGGATCGCGCGGCGGCTCGATGGTGATGGCGTGGGTCGGCAGGCCAGCGGGCAGTTCACCAGCGGCGACCAGGGCATCGAGCGCGGCATTCAGGTGCGCGGCGAAACGAGGATAGAGCGTCATGCGCGGGCGCTTAACGCATGGCGGCGGGGGACGCAAAAGGGGCGGCGTTCGCCTGCGCTTCCTCTTTCCCGGCGAAGGCCGGGGCCCAGTCGCGCGGCCGTCGCGGGCGGAGAGCGCCGCAAGTTACCGGCAGGACGCTGGGCCCCAGCCTTCGCCGGGGAAGCTGTTAGTTCAAGTTGCCTGGCCAGCCCGCCGCCGTACCGCGCGCAGGCTATCGAGCGCTACCACCGCGAGCCCGGTCCAGATCAGCGCGAAACACGCGACATGGGCGATCGTCAGTCGCTCCCCCAGCAAGGCGACCGCGATCAGGAATTGCAGGCTCGGCGCCAGATATTGCACCAACCCCAGCACCGACAGCGGCAGGCGGCGCGCGGCGCCCGCGAACATCAGCAGCGGCGCCGCGGTCGCCGCGCCCGAGGCGAGCAGCAGCACCGGCACCACCCCGCCCTGTGCCAGTCCCGGCGCGCCGTGCCACGCCAGATAGCCGGCCGCGACCGGGACAAGCACCAACGTTTCCACCAGCAACCCCTCCAGCGCTTCGACCGGCGTGACCTTGCGGACCAACCCGTACAGCCCGAAACTGATCGCAAGCGTCAGGCTCACCCACAATCCCTGCCCTACCCCACTCGCCATGCCGAGAACCGCGACCCCGATCGTCGCCAGCGCCACCGCCAGCATTTGCGCCCGCCCGAGCCGCTCGCCGAGCAGCGCGACCCCCAGCAGCACATTGACCAGCGGGTTCAGGAAATAGCCAAGGCTCGCCTCGACGACGTGGCGCGTCTCGACCGACCAAATATAGACGAGCCAGTTCACCGCGATCAGCAGCGCGCTGGCCGTGAGCCGGCCGAGGGTGGCCGGGCTGGTGAGCGCTGCGCGCAGCTTCGGCCAACGCCCGCTGAACAACACGATCGCGCCGAGCAGCAGCAGCGACCAGCAGATGCGGTGCGCGACCACCTCGATTGCGCCCACCGCGCGCAGCGGCACGAAGTACAGCGGCAGCAGCCCCCAGATGCCATAGGCCCCCAGCGCCAGGGCAAGGCCGCGCGTGCGTTCGTTCATCCCGCCGCCGCTAACCGAGCCGGCGGCGCCAAGCAAAGGCTTTGGCTGGACAGCACGCGCGCATCCTCGCATCAAGGCGGCGAACGCAACAGGGGACCATGCCATGCACCGCGCGCTGCTACTCGCCACGCTTCTCGCCACCGCCGCGCCGGCGATCGCGCAGTCCGGCAAGGCGGGGCCGGTGTGGCGCGCGGCCGAAGGGGTGCGCGCCGAGCAGCTCGCGTTGCTTGAGCGGCTGGTGAACATCGATTCGGGCACCGGCAATATGGCAACCGGCCCCCAAGTGCAGGCGATCATCGCCGAACAGCTGAAGGCACTCGGCATGGACGTGCGGATGGTGCCCGCCGAAGCGCCGGGACTGCCCGACAATCTGGTCGCGACGCTGAACGGGCGCGGCAAGGGCCGGCTGCTGCTGATCGGCCATAGCGACACCGTGTTCGAACCCGGCACCGCCGCCAAGCGACCGTTCCGTATCGAGGGCGACCGCGCGATGGGGCCGGGCGTGGGTGACGAAAAGGCCGGTGTCGTCTCGGGCATCATGGCGATCAAGCTGCTGCGCCAGCTGAAGTTCGACGATTTCGCCAGCATCACTTTCCTCGTCGAAACCAGCGAGGAGCGCGGTTCGCCCGGCACGCGCAAGCTGATCGCAGAGCTGGTGAAGGACGCCGATGTCGAACTGAACTTGGAGCCCGGCCAGGCGGGCGACCAGGTAACGATCTGGCGCAAGGGTTCGAGCGCGTTCGAGATCACGGTGAAGGGCCGCCCGGCCCATGCCGGGGTCGCGCCGCAGGAAGGGCGTAACGCCGCGTCCGAGCTGATCCACCAGATCCAGCTCGCCGATGGCTTGCCAAAGAGCGGCGACGGGCTGACCAGCAATCTGACGCTGATGAAGGCGGGCAGCCGCTACAACATCATCCCCGAGGACGCGACCGCGACCCTCAACGTCCGGCTGCGCACCAAGGCGCAGGGGGACGAGGTGATGGCGCTGCTGACCAAGAACGCCGCGGACCGGGTGATCCCCGACACCGCCGTATCGATCCACCGCGAAGACAGCTTCCCCCCACTCCCCACCAACCCCGGCACCGATGCGCTCGCTGGGCTCGCCGAGAAGATTTACGGCGAGGTGGGGCTGAAGCTCGGGCGCGGCGGCAATGGCGGCGCTTCGGAATCGGCGCTCGCCTATGAAGCGGGCGTGCCGGCGATCGACGGGCTCGGGCCGGTCAACATCGGCGCGCATTCGGAGCGCGAGTATATCGAGCTGCCGACCGTCACGCCGCGCCTGTACCTGCTCACCCGGCTGCTGATGGAACTCGGCAAAAACCCGCCAGCGCGGCTGAAATAAGCGCGGGCGCGCCTGGCCTCAGGCCCAATGCTCCATCGGCAAGCGCTCCAACGCGCTTACCCAGGGGTGCTGGCGCTCTTCATAGACCGACACGCCGGGCGCCGGAAAACCGGGATCGGCGAAGGCGCCAACGGCGACCAGCACGAAGTCGGGCATCGTATCCGGCTCCCAATAAACGGTCGCGCCGCAATCGGGGCAGAAGTGGAACCGCGCCGTGCCGCCGCTTTCGCCGGTGCGGCTCCAGTTGCTTGAGCGGCCCTCGGCCCGGACCCGGTCGCGCGGGAAGCGGGCCTGGACCGCATAGACGCTTCCCGTCCGTCGCTGGCATTCCAGGCAGTGGCAGATCGAAACGCGCGTCGGCGCGCCTTCACAGGTGATGCGTAGCTGGCCGCAGTTGCACGATGCCGTTCGACTCGTCATCGCACGAGCTTAGACCTTGGGGCGAGTTAGACCAGCCCTTCCAACGGTTTGGCGCCGCTTGTGCCCGGGAACAGCGCGGGGAGCAGGCGGGCGGGCTCGATTCCGAAATGGCCGCCCAACGCGCCAGCGATGAACGCATCGAGCTGGAGCGTCGGCTTCAGGTCACGCCCCTCGTACAAGTCGCCGCCGCGCAGGCCCGGCCAATCGGCGAGCACGCGCCCGCCCTTCACCGCGCCGCCGAGCAGCATCGCGGCGGACGCGGTGCCGTGATCGGTGCCGCCGGTGCCGTTCACCGCGACCGTCCGCCCGAACTCGGTCGCGACCAGCACCAAGGTATCGCTCCACAGCGGCCCCAGCCCCGCCTGGAGCGCGCCGACCATCGCGTCGAGCCCGGTCAGCTGCGCCGCCAGTCGGCCGCGTTGCTGGGCGTGGGTGTCCCAGCCGCCGGTTTCGATCATCGCGATCCGGGCGCCATCCGCCGGGCTGAGCAATTTCGCGGCGAGCGCTCCGGTCGCCGCCGCGTTCCGTCCCGCCGCACCGCCCATGTCGGCGGTGAGCTTGCGCGTCGCCATCGCCTCGCTCCACAGGCCGTGGAGCTGCGCGTCGCCCTGATAGAGCATCGCCACGCGCGCCAGCAGATCCTCGCTCGCCTCGGGCAGCGCGGAGGGCGCATAGCTTGCCACCTCATGAGGTCCGCGCAGCGCGAGCGGCACCGTCACCGCGACGGCAATCGCGCGCGCCTGCGCCTGCGGCAGCTGGCCGAGCAGCCGGTTGAGCCAGCCATCCTTCACCTGATAGGCGCCGGCCGAGCCGGTCTCGAGCACATTCTGCCCGTCAAAATGGCTGCGATCTCGATAGGGCGAGGCGATCGCATGGGCGAACAGCGCCTGGCGCTGGCCGTACAGTCCCGCGACATTCTTGAGCGCTGGATGCAGCGCGAACATGCCGTCGAGCTTGGTCGCGCCCGCATAATCCTCCGCCAGCGGGCCGCGCGCCAGGGCGAAGCCTGGGTCGCCCACAGGCGCGAGCGTCGCCAGGCCATCGGCGGCGCCGCGCTGGATGATGAACACGAAGCGCTTGTCGGCCGCGGCGCGAGCGAAGGCCATGCGCGGCGCGAGGCCTAGCGCCAGACCGAGCGTGGCGCCCGAGGCGAGGAAGGAACGGCGATCGAGCATGGTCATCTCCGCATCATCTCAGGCGACACCAGCAGCAGCGCGAACGCCTGGCCGGGGCTATCGGCGCTCGCCAGCACGCGGCCCGTCTCGGCCGAGAGCGTGCCGGGGAAGAGCTTCGGCGCCAGCGCGCGGGCGTCGATCGCACCGCCGGCGCGGGTCGCCAAACGCTCGGCGGCCTCGACCCGGCGCAGCACCGCGTCGGGGCCGGCCCAGCTGGCGGCGATATCGTCATAGCCGGCGGGGGAGCCTGGTCGCCATACCGGCTGACCGAGCTGTTGCAGCAGGCCGAACACCGCCTGGGGCGGCACCTCGCGCGCGCCCACAGCGCGGGTGGCGGAGATCGTCCATTCCCACGGCGTCTTGAACTTGGTCGGCGCTTCCACCCACGCCTCGCGGGCTTCGATCAGAGCGCGATACAGGCTCGGCAGATCGCCGCCGGTCCTCTGGAAATCGGCCTCCAGCCGGCCGACCAGCGCCGGGGGCGGGGTATCTCCGGTGAAATGGCGCGCGAGCTTGCTCGCGATATGGCGCGCGGTCGCGGGATGCGTCGCGAGATCGTTGAGCACCGCCTGGGCCTGCGCGACCCCCTCCTGGCCATAGCGCTTGCCCATGATCGTGCGCGCGCCTGGTTCGTGGACAGCGTCGGCGAAAACGAAATCACCCGGCGTACCGACATTGCCGACGATCCGCGCGAGCGGGCCGCGACTCAATCCGGCGACGGTCCACCCCGTCATCGCGCGAGCGAATTCGGTGACGTCCGCCTGCGAATAGCCGGTACGCACGCCGAGCGTGTGCAACTCCATGATCTCACGCGCGAGATTTTCGTTCAGCCCCAGCTGGCGGTTGGGCGCGAAGCGGCGCGCGCGTTCGGCGACGAAGCTGTTCGGGCCGATCGATCCCGCCTGATCGAGGTAGAGCAACATCGCCGGATGGCGCTCGACCGCGTTCAACATGTCGCCGAAGCGGCCGAGCAGATTGGGGCGGATCGCCTCGAATTCGAGCAGGCCGGCGAGCCCCACCACGGTCAGCTTATCGGCGGAGACCGCGAAATGGTTTGCCCAGAACCACGCCATCCGCTCCAGGAACGGCGTATCGCTGACGAGTGCCGCCTGCGCCCGCGCGCCGACCTGGACCAGATAATGGTCGCGCCCCTGGCCGCGCACGAACTGGCGCGCGCTCTTGACCGGATCGGCGAGCGCCCCATTCGCGGGCGGCGTCATGGCGGGTGTCGCCGTCATCGCCTGCCCGGCTGGCCCCCGCGTGCGTTGCGCCAGCAGCGCCGGGCGGATTTCCTGGAGATATTCGGCGAGCTCCGCCGCGACCTGGGCGCGGCCCGGCACCGCGGCGATCGCTGGCGGGCGCGGGGCGAAACGGCCGAACTGGTCGAGCAGCCAGGCCTTGGGGTCAGCGGGCGGCGCCTGATCGGGCCGCGCGCCGATGCCGAAGCGGTTGAGCGCGATGCTTTGGGCGGTCATCCTCGTCCTTTCGCGACTGTTCTATTCTCCGGCTGTCGCAAAACTGTGTCGCGCGGACGGGCCAAGTGTCGCAGCGGGCAAAGCATTGGACGCCGCGCCGCCCGCTGTTTACAGCGGCGCGGTTTGCTTCGAGGAGTTCAGCTTGGCCAATGTCGCGGTGATCGGCGCCCAATGGGGCGATGAAGGCAAGGGCAAGATCGTCGATTGGCTCGCCGAACGCGCCGATATCGTCGTGCGCTTCCAGGGTGGGCACAATGCCGGGCACACGCTCGTCGTTGGCAACAACACCTACAAACTCTCGCTGCTGCCCTCGGGTATCGTGCGCGGCACGCCCTCGGTGATCGGCAATGGCGTGGTGCTCGATCCCTGGGCGCTCAAGGCGGAGGTCGAGAAGCTGCGCGGCCAGGGCGTCGAGATCACCCCCGACACGCTGATGATCGCCGACACCTGCCCGCTGATCCTCCCCTTCCACCGCGATCTCGACGGCCTGCGCGAGGATGCGAGCGGCGCGGGCAAGATCGGCACGACCCGGCGCGGGATCGGCCCGGCCTATGAAGACAAGGTGGGCCGTCGCGCGATCCGGGTGTGCGACCTCGCGCATCTCGACGATCTAGGGCCGCAGCTCGATCGGTTGACCGCGCATCACGACGCGCTGCGCGCAGGCTTTGGCCAGCCGCCGATCGACCGCGCCCAGCTGATCGCCGAATTGGCCGAGATCGCCGGCTTCGTGCTGCCCTTTGTCCGCCCCGTCTGGCGCGACCTGGGCGAGGCGCGCACGCGCGGCCGCCGCATCTTGTTCGAGGGCGCGCAAGGGGTGCTGCTCGATATCGACCACGGCACTTATCCGTTCGTCACCTCGTCCAACACCATCGCCGGCACCGCTTCGGGCGGATCGGGGCTGGGGCCGAGTGCGGTCGGCTTCGTGCTGGGCATCGCCAAGGCCTATACGACCCGCGTCGGCTCCGGCCCCTTCCCGACCGAGCTCACCGACGAAACCGGCGAGCAACTGGGGGTGCGCGGGCATGAGTTCGGCACCGTGACCGGGCGCAAGCGCCGCTGCGGCTGGTTCGACGCGGTGCTGGTGCGGCAATCGGCGGCGGTCTCGGGCATCACCGGCATCGCACTGACCAAATTGGACGTGCTCGACGGGTTCGAGGAGGTACGAATCTGCACCGGCTATCGCCTGGGCGACGCCATGCTCGATCACTTCCCGGCGCACGCGCGTGACCAGGCGGCGGTCGAGCCGATCTATGAAACGCTGCCCGGCTGGAGCGAATCAACCGCCGGCGCACGCAGCTGGGCACAGCTGCCGGCGGCGGCGATCAAATATATCAAGCGCGTGGAAGAGCTGATCCGTTGCCCGGTCGCGCTCGTCTCCACCAGCCCCGAACGCGAGGACACGATCCTGGTGCGCGATCCTTTCGCGGATTGAGGGTTCGCAAGGCCGGGTCTTGTCGTCATGCCGGACTTGTCCCGTTACCCCGGCGCAAGGCCGGGGTAACGGGACAAGGTCGCGCGAGCCGCGTTCAGCGCGGGCTGCTTGTGCCGCCCGCGCTGCCCGAGCCCGAGGCGCTCGACGCGACGCCGGTACCGCTCCAGGCGCCGGTGCGCCCGGCCGCCTCGCTGCCCCGCGTGCCGCCACGGCTCAACAGCTCGGCCTGGGGCGAGCGCGCGTCGAGCGGGGGATCGGCCTCGTTGCGCATCACGCCATTGTCGCTGCGATTGTCGAGCCAGTCCTCGGTCGGCACCGCGCTCGCGTTATTGAGCGGGTCCGATGGGCGCACCGCGTTGGCGGGCGCCTGCGCCTGATTATTGCTCCATGGCGCCTGCGAATTGACCGCCTGCGCCACCGCCGCGCCGGCGATGCCGAGCACGACGATCGCCATGGGTGTCGAGAATTTCATAAGCCGCCTCCTGACCCCCTCCCGGCCAACGGGCGAGCAGGATCAAGGTTGCGCCGCGATCACCCGCACTGGCCGCGATGACGCAGCTTGTGGTCGGCGAGCACCAGCGCGACCATCGCCGCGACCACCGGCGCGCCGCGAATCCCGACGCACGGATCGTGCCGGCCCTTGGTCGCGATGTCGGTGGCCGCGCCGTTGCGCGTGATCGTCTCCACTGGCGTCAGGATCGAGCTGGTCGGCTTGAACGCCACCCGCAAGGTGATCGGCTGGCCGGTCGAAATGCCCCCCGCGATCCCGCCGGCATGGTTGGCGAGGAACAGCGGCCCGTTATTGCCCGGGCGCATCGCATCGGCATTGTCCTCGCCGCGCGCCGCCGCCGCCGCGAAGCCATCCCCGATCTCGACCCCCTTCACCGCGTTGATCCCCATGCAGGCGTGCGCCAAGTCGGCGTCGAGCTTGGCATAGAGCGGCGCGCCCCAGCCCGCCGGCACACCCTCCGCCGCGCAACCGATCACCGCGCCAAGCGACGATCCCGCCTTGCGCGCGGCGTCGACCAGCCCTTCCCAGCGCGCGGCTGCCTGCGCGTCGGGACAGAAAAAGGGATTGCGGTCGATCTCGGCGGGATCGAAGCGCGCGGGGTCGATCGCGTCGCCGCCGATCGCCTCGACCCAGGCGGTGATCTTTACCTCGGCGATGATCTTGCGCGCGATGGCGCCGGCCGCCACCCGCATCGCCGTCTCCCGCGCCGAGGAGCGCCCGCCGCCGCGATAATCGCGAAAGCCATATTTGGCGTCATAGGCATAATCGGCATGGCCCGGGCGATAGGCCTGCGCGACCTCGCTGTAATCCTTGGAACGCTGATCGACGTTATCGATGTAGAGCGCGATCGGGGTGCCGGTGGTCCGCCCCTCGAAGATGCCGGAGAGGATGCGCACCCGATCGGGCTCCTGGCGCTGCGTGGTGAAGCGCGACTGGCCGGGACGGCGCTGATCGAGGAACGGCTGAATATCGGCTTCGCTGAGCGCGATCCCCGGCGGGCAGCCATCGACCACCGCGCCGATCGCCGGACCATGAGACTCGCCCCAGGTGGTGAGGCGGAGGAGATGGCCGAAGCTGTTGTGGCTCAAAAGGGCATCCCGACGGTTCCTGGCATCATCGTTCCGACGTCTCGCACAACCGTTTGCCTCGGTCTATTCCCCTCTCCCCTCGGGGGAGAGGGAGGGGCCCGTCGCCTCGCGACGGGAGGGTGAGGGGAGCGCGGCTATGATAGCCTGCAGCACGCCGTCGATATTGCTGGTCACCTCGTGGTTCCAGAAGCGCAGCACGCGATAGCCTTGGCCGACGAGAAAGGCATCCCGCGCGGCATCGGCGGCTTCGGCTGGGGCACCACTATGGGTTTCGCCGTCCAGCTCGATCACCAGTCTTGCCTCGGCGGCGAAAAAATCGACGATATAGTGGCCGAGCCAGACCTGGCGGCGGAACTTGCGTCCGCCAAGTTGTCGGTTGCGTAGACGTGCCCAAAGCAGCGCTTCGGGCGTAGTTTGGTTGTGACGGAGCGACCGTGCCCGCGCGAGTGGCGTGCTTCCTGGCGGCCGGCGCATCCCCCTCACCCTCCCAAGCTGCGCT
Organism: Proteobacteria bacterium SG_bin6; assembly: GCA_002083435.1. Taxonomy (GTDB): domain Bacteria; phylum Pseudomonadota; class Alphaproteobacteria; order Sphingomonadales; family Sphingomonadaceae; genus Sphingomonas. Next base: position 27,184 of record LWDJ01000035.1, read on the forward strand.
TGGGCCCCTCCCTCCCCCCCCTTGGGGAGAGGGGGTTACCCCAGCGCGATATCCGGCGCGTCCTCCGCTTTCATGCCGATCACGTGATAGCCGGCGTCGACATGGTGCGTCTCGCCCGTCACCCCGGCCGACAGGTCGCTCAACAGATAGAGCGCCGAGCCGCCGACGTCCTCGATCGTCACGTTGCGCTTCAGCGGCGAGTTATACTCGTTCCACTTCAGGATCAGGCGGAAATCGCCGATCCCCGACGCGGCGAGCGTCTTGATCGGCCCGGCCGAAATCGCATTCACCCGGATGCGATCACGCCCCAGATCGGCGGCGAGATATTTGACGCTCGTCTCCAGCGCCGATTTCGCCACGCCCATCACATTATAATGCGGCACCACTTTCTCGGCGCCGTAATAGCTGAGCGTCAGCAGCGCGCCCCCGTTCGGCATCATCGCCGCCGCGCGCTGGGCGATGGCGGTGAAGGAATAGACGCTGACGTTCATCGTCATCAGGAAATTGTCGAGGCTGGTGTCGCAATAGCGCCCGCGCAGCTCGTTCTTGTCCGAAAAGCCGATCGCGTGGACGACGAAATCGATCGTCGGCCAGCGCGCCGCCAGCTCGGCGAAGCAGCGGTCCAGCGCGGCCATATCCCTCACGTCGCAATCGATCAGGAACGGGCCGTTCGCGCCGCCCCCGCCCTCGCCGAGCAAGGATTGGGCGAGCGGACGCACGCGCTTTTCCATCACCTCGCCCTGATAGCTGAAGGCGAGTTCGGCGCCCGCTTCGTGCAGTGCCTTGGCGATCCCCCAGGCAAGCGACTTGTCGTTCGCCAGCCCCATGATCAGGCCGCGCTTGCCGCGCATCAATTCAGTCAAGGCTCAGGCCTCCCCGTCGAAATCGTCGCTCCTTACGCCCTGATCCTCGGCTTCGGCTAGTGCCGCGTTGAGCTGCGCGCCGACGACCAGCCCGAGCCCGACCAGGAAGAAGAAGATCAGCGCGATCATCACGCCCGCGAGGCTGCCATAGGTCATGTCGTAATTGGCGAAGTTGGCGAGCACGAAGGGGAGCGCGGTCGTCACCGCCAGCCACCAGCTCGCGGTGAAGACGGCGCCCGGCCATTTGGGCGCCTGGCTGTCGCGATATTGCGGCGGGGTGAGCGAGTAGAACAGCATGTAAAGCGCGCCGAACAGCGCCACCGCTGGCGCCAGCCGGGTGACGGAGACGATCGAGAGCGCGCCGGTCGCGAAGGGCAGCACGCGCATGATGAACTGCTCGACCGCGACCAACGTCACCTGCAAACTGAACGCGAGCAGCACCATGATCAGCGACACAACGATCAGCGCGATCGACCACAGCCGGTAATGCCAGAACGGCCGGATCGATTTGACGCCATAAGCGCGGCGCAGAATGTCGCGAATCGTCTCGACGAAGCTCGCGGTGGACCACAGCCCGACGATCGCCCCTAGCCACAGCAGCGAGCCCGATCGCGCGGCGAGCACGTCGGCGATTGGTGTCTTCAACACGCTGGCCACCTCGGGGGGCACGGTGCGCAGGAAAGTATCCACCGTGCGCAACCCTCCCTCGGTCCGCCCGACCAGCCGCGCAACCGCCGCCGCGACGATGAAGAAGGGAAACAGCGTCAGGATCGAAAGATAAGCTAGGTTGCCCGCATGGACGAAGCCATCCGCCAGCACGCCCGAGGTGACGCGCGCCAGCACTTCGCGCGCATAACTACCCGGCGCCATGAAGGCGAGCCGGCGATCGAGCTTCCGCCCGCGTTCGGGGTGAAGCCGCCGTTCCTCGGGCGAGCGGGCGGAGAGATGCTGCATGACCGCTGCTCAGAACGCCCGAAAGTGGCGCGCGTTACCCCGCGCCCGTTCACCCATCGAATTTGCCGCGGGGATTGCCTTGATCGCGCGCGCCCCAGCGCTGGACGAACTCGACCAAGGCATCGTCGATCACCGGCAGATCGACGAGCAGGGTGACGAGCTGGTCGCCGCGCCCGGCCTTGCCCTGAAACCCCTTGCCCTTCAGCCGCAGCACCTTGCCCGAGCTCGATCCCTTGGGAATGTTGAGCATCACCGGGCCTTCGACCGTCGGCACCTTCACCGGCCCGCCGAGCACCGCCTCGGCGAGGCTCACCGGCAGGTCGAGCCGGACATCGTCGCCATCCCGGGTGAAGAAGCGGTGCGGCAGGATATCGAGCGTTACCAGCGCGTCGCCGGGGCCGCCCGGGCCGGGATCGCCCTTGCCGGCGAGGCGGAGCTGCTGACCGCTCTCGAACCCGGCGGGAAGCTTCAGGTCGATCGTACTGCCATCGCGCAGCGCGATCCGCTGGGCCTTGAGCGTCGCGGCATCGACGAACGGCACCGCGAGCTTATAGGCGACATTGGCGCCCTTGGGCGATGGGCGCCGACCAAAGCCGCTCGCGAAACCGCCGCCACCGCCGCCGCGCCGGCCGCCGAACAACCCTTCGAAAATGTCGCCGAAGTCGGAAGAATCACCACCCGAAAACTCGAAGCCACCCGGCTGGAACCCGGCGCCGCCACCGCCCGGCCCCTGGCGGAATTGAAACGGGTTCATCGGATTGCCGTTGCCGTCGATCTCGCCGCGATCGAAGCGCGCGCGCTTGTCCTTGTCGGAGAGCAGATCATAGGCCTGGGTCACCTGGCTGAAGCGCTCGGCGGCCTTTGGGTTGTTGGTGTTGCGATCGGGGTGCAGCTCCTTGGCGAGCTTGCGATAGGCCTTCTTGATGTCAGCCTCGCTCGCGCCTCGCGCGACGCCCAGCAATTGGTACGGATCAGCCATTGGGTCCCTCTTTCCCGCCTATTTGGGGGATTTGGGCAGCGGGTGCAAATAGCGGGAAGTCGTAGCCTCCGCCCTACCCCCGGTTCACGAAATCCCACACTTTGGAGATCACCACCGATCCCTCGCCCACCGCCGCCGCGACGCGCTTGACCGAGCCCGCCCGCACGTCGCCCACCGCGAAGATGCCGGGACGCGACGTCGCGTAGGCTGAGCCATGGCCGGTGACGATGAAGCCCTTGGGGTCGAGCTCGACCAGGCCGGATAGCCAGGCGGTGTTGGGCGCCGCCCCCACCATCACGAACAGCCCGCGCGTGCGCACGATCCGGTCTTCCCGCCCGGCGCTGCGGATCGTCACGGCGGTGAGCCCGTTGTGATCGCCGTCGAGCGCGATCACCTCGCTCTCATATTCGATGCTGATATTGTCGGCGGCCTCCAACCGCTCGCTGAGATAGCTCGACATCGACGCGGCGAGCGAGCCACCGCGCACGATCAGCCGCACGCAGCGCGCGCTGCGGCTGAGGTACATCGCCGCCTGCCCCGCCGAATTGCCACCGCCGATGATCACTGCCTCGGTCTCGCGGCAACGGCGTGCCTCGATCTCGGTCGCCGCGTAATAGACGCCCTTGCCCTCGAACTCGATCAGCCGGGCGAGCGGCAGGCGGCGATATTGCACCCCGGTCGCCACCACCACGGCACGCGCACGAACCCGGCGGCCGTCGTCGAGGGTCGCGCAGAAGGCGCCATCCTCCAACTGGTCGAGCGCGGCGACGCGGTACGGCATCACGAAGCGCGTGCCGAACTTCATCGCCTGCACCTCGCCGCGCCACACCAGATCGGCACCCGAAATGCCGGTGGGGAAGCCCATGTAATTCTCGATCCGGCTGGAGGTGCCGGCCTGGCCGCCCACCGCCAGATCCTCCACCACCAGCGCGCGCAGCCCTTCGGCGCCGGCATAGACCGCCGCCGCCACCCCCGACGGACCGCCGCCGACAATCAGCACGTCGAACGCGTCGTCCTCGTTCAGTTCCATGTCGAGGCCGAGCAGCTGCGCCACGACACGGGGCGTGGGTTCCTCCACCCATTGGCCGCGCCCGAAAATCACCCCGGCGCGATCGCTCGGCGTCTCGCAATCGGCGGCGGCGGCGCGCGCGGCCTCGCTGCCCAGCGGATGCGAGCGATAGGGAATCTTGTTCCGGCTTGCGAATTCGGCGACGCGGCGCACCGCGACATCCTCATCCTCGCCGATCAGCGTCAGCGCGCTGTCCTGCTCGTCGAGCTGGCGGCGGCGGCGCGCGGCGAGCACCGTCAGGATGATGTCGCTCATTTCGGGCGTTTGCGCCATCAGCGCGAGCATCGTCTCGCGCGGCACCTCGATCACCCGCGTCGGGCGGCAGGTGCGCAACGGCATCGACCAGTTGCCGGCGTTGAGGAAGGCGATCTCGCCCATGAACTGGCCCGGCCCCAGTGAGCTCGGCAAATGGCGCTCGCCGGTGAAGGGGTTGAACACCTCGATCTCGCCTTCCTCCACATAAGTGAAGCGATCGATCGGCTTGCCGGGATCGGCGAGCACGGTGCCGGGCGGATAGTCCACCGTCCGCCCCGCCGCGCGCATTGCCGCGACATGTTCGGGGTGGAGCGGAGTGCGCCGCATCTGCCGCAGATCGCCGGCGATGGTTTCCATGATCGTCTCTCCCGCCCGATGGGGCGGCGCCGCCATAGCAGCGCCACGCGAGCCGCGCCAAGCGCGGGGCGCGATCATTTCCGCTATAGACAGATAACACACCGCCGGTTAGCTTTCCCCAAAAGTCTTTGCGGGGAAGAAACGATGCTCGAACTCAGCCACGTTACCCATGTCTATCCGAATGGCACGCGGGCGCTTGACGATGTGAGCCTTTCCATTCCGACGGGCATGTTCGGGCTGCTCGGCCCCAATGGCGCTGGCAAGTCGACTCTGATGCGCACGGTCGCGACGCTGCAGACGCCGAGCAGCGGCAGCATCCGCTTCGCCGACATCGACGTGATCGCCGAGCCCGAGCGGCTGCGCGAACAGCTTGGCTATCTGCCTCAGGATTTCGGCGTCTATCCGCGCGTCTCCGCCTACGACATGCTCGATCACATGGCGGTGCTGAAGGGCATCGCCAGCAAGAGCGAACGCCGCGACACGGTGGAGACTTTGCTCAACCAGACCAATCTGTGGAACGTCCGCAAGAAGGCAATCGCCGGCTTTTCGGGCGGGATGCGGCAGCGGTTCGGCATTGCCCAGGCGTTGATCGGCAATCCGCGGCTGATCATCGTCGACGAGCCCACCGCCGGGCTCGATCCCGAGGAGCGCAACCGCTTCCTCAACCTGCTCGCGGAAATTGGCGAGCAGGTGGTCGTGATCCTGTCGACCCACATCGTCGAGGATGTCGCCGATCTGTGCCCGCGCATGGCGGTGCTCGCCGGCGGGCGCATCCAGTTGGAAGGCGCCCCGCTGGAACTGATCGCGCGCAGCCGTGGCAGCGTGTGGGCGAAGACGATCGACCGCGGTGCACTCGAAGCGCACCAGGCGCGCTATGAGGTGATCTCGACCCGCTTGTTCGCCGGTCGCACCGTGATCCATGTGCTGAGCGAGAGCGACCCCGGCGACGGCTTCGAAGGCGTGAACGGCGGGCTGGAGGACGTGTATTTCGCGACCCTCGCCCGCTCGCGCCGCCCCGCCACCCCCACCGCCCAAGCGGCCTGAGCGGGGAGGCCGGACCGATGTTCGCGAGTATCGCGCGTTTCGAGCTGAGCTACCAGCTCCGCAACCCCGTCTTCTGGGCGGTGGCCATCCTGTTCTTCCTGCTGACCTTCGGCTCGGTGACGATCGAGCAGATCCGCATCGGCGGCGGCGGCAACATCCACCGCAACAGCCCCTATGCGATTACCCAGACGCTGCTGATCCTGTCGATCTTCTACATGTTCGTGACGACGGCGTTCGTCGCCAACGCCGTGGTGCGCGACGATGAAAGCGGATTTGGATCGATGGTGCGCACCACGCGCGTGTCGAAAGCGGCCTATCTGCTCGGCCGCTTCTCCGGCGCGCTAACGGCGGCGGCGATCGCGTTCCTGGTGGTGCCGTTCGCGATCTGGCTCGGCTCGTTCATGCCCTGGGTCGATCGCGAGACTTTGGGGCCGAATCTGCCGGCGGCGTATCTCTACGCCTATGTCACCTTCGCGCTGCCCGACATGATCCTGACCGCGGCGCTGTTCTTCGCGGTCGCCACGGTCACGCGGTCGATGACGTACAGCTATGTCGGCGTCGTCGTGTTCCTGGTGCTGTATTTCGCGTTGACGGCGACGGTGCGCACCCAGCCCCAGCTGCGCGAGACGATCGCCTATATCGAGCCTTTCGGAATTGGCGCCTTCGCACAGGCGACGCGCTATTGGACGGCGGCTGAGTCGAACCGGCTGGTGCCGCCGTTAACCGGCGTGCTGCTCGCCAACCGCGCCATCATGCTCGGCATCGCCCTGCTCGCGCTGGGCTTCGCGCAGTGGCGCTTCAACTTCGTCGCCCCCGGCGTTTCCGCCAAAAAGCTGAAGCGGTTGGCACGGCGCGAGGCGAAGCTCGCGGCGACGCCCGCGCGCACCGTCGATCGCCTCCCCGCCCCCCGCCCCGCCGCCGCTGGCGGCGCGCGCATGGCGACGCGGATGCGCTTCGAAATGGCGCAGGTGTTCAAGAGCCCGGCCTTCTTCGTCCTGATCCTGCTCGGCCTGTTCAACGCGATCACCGCGCTGTTCGTGAGCGGCGACCTCTACGGCACCCCGCCACTGCCGCTGACCTTCTCGATCATCGGCGTGCTGACCGGAAGTTTCTCGATCGTCCCAGTGATCATCGCGATCTATTATGCGGGCGAACTGGTGTGGCGCGACCGCGAGAAGCGGATGCACGAAATCGTCGACGCGACCGCGCTCCCCAATTGGGCCTATCTCGTGCCCAAGGTGGCGGCGGTCGCGGCCGTACTGTTTTCGACGCAGGTGATCGCGATGCTCGCGGGCATCTTCGTCCAGCTGGTGCGTGGGCAGAGCGACCTCGCGCTGGGCGGCTATTTCTGGTGGATGCTGCTCCCCAACAGCGTCGACATGCTGCTGCTCGCGATCCTGGCGGTGTTCGTCCAGGCGCTGGTGCCGAACAAATATCTCGGCTGGGGGGTGATGGTCATTTACCTCGTGGCCACGATCACCCTGGGCAATATCGGCTTCGAACATCCGCTCTATACCTACGGTTCGACCGGCAATGTCAGCCTGTCGGACATGAATGGTGACCGGGTGGGCGGCGCGATGGGCTGGTGGCTGCGGCTCTATTGGGGCGCGATCGCGCTGATCCTGGCGACGCTCGCGCATCTGCTCTGGCGCCGGGGCACGCAGGTGAGCCTGGGCGCGCGCGTGGCGCGGATGCCGCGGCGACTGCTCGGCTTGCCGGGAGTGCTGATCGGCGCGGGCGCCGCGACCGCGGCGAGCGCCGGCGGCTTCATCTTCTACAACACCAACGTCCTGAACGAATATCGTACCCAGCAGGATCAGGAGAAGCGGCTCGCCGATTACGAGCGCCACTATCTGCGCTATGAAAATGTGAAGCAGCCCTCCACCACCGACATTAGGCTCAGCGTCGATCTTTACCCTCACGACAAGCGGGTGGAGGCGCGCGGCGAATATCGGCTGGTGAACGATACCGGCGCGCCGCTTGGCGAACTGCACCTGCGTTTCCTCGATCCCAATATCGAAATCGTATCGATGAACGTGCCCGGCGCGACGCTGGCGATGAACAATGCGCGCGATCGCTACCGCATCTATCGGTTCAAAACGCCGCTCGCGCCCGGGGCCACACTGCCGGTCAGTTTCGCGACCCGTGCTTGGCAGCGTGGGTTCCGCGCCCAGGGCGATCAGGTCTCGGTCGTCGACAATGGCAGCTTCATCAATAACTTCACGATCGCGCCGATCGTCGGCATGAGCCGCGACAATCTGCTGCGCGACCGCGTCGCGCGCCGGCGCCAGGGCCTGCCCGCCGAACTGCGCCCGGCCAAGCTGGAAGACCTGAACGCCACCGCGCGCAACTATATCGCCAATGCCAGCTGGGTCCGTTCGGACATCACCGTGACGACCGAGGCCGATCAGACGCCGATCGCGCCTGGACGGCGGGTGGCGGACAGCGTCGCCAATGGGCGGCGCACCGCGCGCTTCGTATCCGGCGCGCCGATCCTGGCGTTCTTCTCGGTGCAATCGGCGCATTATGCCGAACGCTCGGCCGATCTCGGCGGCGGGGTGAAAGGCACCATCTATTTCGACGCGAAGCATCCTTACAACGTCGACCGGATGCTGAAGGCGATGAAGGCGGCGCTGGACTATTACCGTGCGAATTTCGGGCCTTATCAGTTCGATTATGCCCGGATCATCGAATTTCCCGGCTATCAAACCTTCGCTCAGGCGTTCGCCGGCACCATTCCCTATTCGGAGCGGATCGGCTTCATCGCCGACGCCCGCAACCCGGACAGCATCGACTACCCGACCTATGTCACCGCGCATGAGCTGGGCCACCAATATTGGGCGCACCAGCTGATCAGCGCCGACATGCAGGGCGGCACCATGCTGGTGGAAAGCATGGCGCAATATTCGGCGCTGATGGTGATGAAGAAGCTCTATGGCGAGGACAAGATCCGCCGCTTCCTGAAGTACGAGCTCGACAATTATCTGCGCGCGCGCGGCAGCGAAGCGGTGGAGGAATTGCCGCTCAACCGCGTCGAGAACCAGGCCTATATCCATTACCGCAAGGGCGCGGTGGTGCTGTACCTGCTACAGGACCGGCTGGGCGAGGCGCGGGTGAACGCGATGCTCGCCAAGCTGCTCGATCGCTATCGCTTCAAGGGCGCGCCCTATGCCCGCTCGACCGATCTGGTCGATGGCTTCAAGGGCCTCGCGCGCAACGAGCAGGAGCGCGAGCTGGTGAGCGATCTGCTGGAACGCATCACCCTCTACGACCTGAAGGCGCAAAGCGCCAAGGCACGGCGCCTGCCCGACGGCCGGTACGAGACGGTGTTGAAACTCAGCACCGCCAAATTCTATGCCGATGGCCGTGGCCAGGAGACAAGGGCGCGCTTCGCCGATCAGGCCGATCTCGGCCTGTTCAGCGCCCGCCCGGGGCTCGGCGCATTCAGCGCCAAGGACGTGATCGCCTTCGAACGCCGGCCGCTGGCGAACGGCGCGCAGGAGGTGCGGCTGATCTCCGCCAAGAAGCCCGCCTTTGTCGGGGTGGACCCCTATAACAAGTTCATCGATCGCAACCCCGATGATAACGTGATCGCCGTGGAGTAGCCCCGCCATGACGATCACCATAACCGCCTTCGCCAATTCGCCCGATCGCGGGCTTGGGCTCGCGCGCGACATGCGCGTCCGCTGGGCGCTGGAGGAGGCGGGGCTGGCCTATCAGGTACGCGCGCTGTCGTTCGAGGCGATGAAGCAGCCGGCGCATCTGGCGCTGAACCCGTTCGGGCAGATCCCCACCTATGAGGAAGACGGCCTCGCGCTGTTCGAGACTGGGGCGATCGTGCTGCACATCGCCGAGCGCCATGGCGTGCTGCTGCCGCGCGAGGCGCAAGGCCGGGCGCGGGCGATCGCCTGGATGTTCGCGGCGCTCAACACCGTCGAGCCGCCGATCTTCGAGCTGTCGACCGCGCGCCTGGTCGAACCGGCCGAACCCTGGGCGGCAGCACGGATGCCGCTGGTCGCGGCGCGGGTCCACGCGCAGCTCCGCCCGCTGATCGCCTGGCTCGGCGAGCGCGACTGGCTGGAGGAAGATTTCAGCGCCGGCGACCTGCTGATGATCGCGGTGCTCCGCCGGCTCGAGCCGAGCGGGTTGCTCGCGCAGCATCCCTCCCTCGCCGCCTATGTCGCGCGCGGCGCCGCGCGGCCGGCCTATCGGCGTGCCTTCGCCGCGCAACATGCCTTGTTCCTGGAAAGCCAGGCGACCGGCTGACCCGGGCACGGTCAGCCGACGGCCAGTTTCTTCGCTGCTTGATGAGCCGCGTCCAGCATCGCTTCCAATACGGGCGGCTGTGCCAGCACCGCCTCGCCCTTGCCACGGCGATAGGCGCTTGGATTGACGCCATGCAGCGTGCGGAACGCCCGGCTGAAGTGACTGCGGCTCGAAAAGCCGATGGTCGCCGCGATCACTTTCACCGGTACATTGGTGGTGCGCAGCATGTCGGCCGCGTGGCGCAGGCGGGTGCGCGCGACGAACGCCATCGGGCTCATGCCGAACGCCAGGCCGAATTCGCGGGCGAATGACGACCGGCTCATCCCGGCGGCGGCCGCCAAAGATGCCACGCTGTGGCGCGCCGCGGGCCGATCCAGCACCGCCGTCACCGCCTTGCCTAATCGTGGATCGCGCATGGTAGAAAGCAGCTGCGGCTCGCGCTCGCCGCTCCCGAAATGCCGGCGCAGCAACATCAGCACGCATAGCTTCATCAGTGCGCTGGTCAGCGCCCGCGATGCCGGCCCCGGTTTGGCCACTTCCGCCAGCATCATCTGATAAGCGAGCTGAACGATCGGCTCGCCACCCAGATTCTCGGCGATCGGCCGCCGCACCGTATCGAGCAGCCCGAACGAACCCGAGATATTCGCGGTGATGGTACCGCACACGAAGCGCAAGTCCGCCCGCCCGGAACGCGTTGCGTCGAAACGCAGCATCCCGCTAGCCAGTTTATCGCCGAAATCGACGCTATGGGGAACCTCGTGCGGCCCTTGGTCCGCCGAGATTGTCTGATGGGTGAAGGGCGGCACAAGAACAACGCTGCCGGCGGGGCAGATGATCGTCCCCGCGTCCGGGGTTTCGAGGTAAAGCGTGCCGGTGAGGACGTAATGGACCTCGATCTCGGGCACCGCCGGGATCACTAACTTCTGGCCCCGCTCCGCCTGACACACCGCAAAGGCTTCGATCGACACATCGAGTGTCCGCAGCAACCGATCGACGAACTGCCCATCCATTACGCGAACTCCACCCCGCACATTCTAGGAGTGTAGCTAACGACGCTCTAGCGGCGAAACCATCTTCCCAACGTTTGTGGTCACCTTCACAAGACGATAGAGCACCATTTTTATTGGAAGACCGAAAATTCAGACAAAGTCTTGCGCGCCGAGTCCGGCGCTACAGCGGCATGGTCCGGCCCTTGATAGCAAGCAGGCGACCAATCGCATCGAACAAGGAATCCATCGCGACAGGCTTGAACAACACCTCGTCGGCACCGCCTGCTAGGCATTCATCGCGCAAATTGGGGGCGGTATCGGCGGTAATGACGATCACCGGCAGTGTCGCCTTGTCATCGGTGCGCGCCCGGATGTGTCGGATCGCGGTCAGCCCGTCCATTCCGGGCATTCGCAGGTCCATCAACACCACGTCGAATTCGTGCGCGTCGAGCAATTCCAGCCCGCGCTCGCCACTGTCGGCACCGGTCATCCGCGCACCAGCCACGTCGAGCATGTCCTGCACGACCCGCCGGTTCATCGCATCATCCTCGACAAAGAGGATTTTCATGCCGATCCGTCCCTCGCACCCGTGACAGGCGTGTTGCTTATATCCATCACTGGTGCTCTATCGCCTCAAGCGGCGTGCGATTCAAGCGTTTCGACCGAAGTAAGCCGATGCGAATGACGATAAACGATTTCGCGCAATGCCGCACCCGTAATGGGCTTCGCGATGATCGTTATCTTGCCCGACGCGCCAGGCCCAGGCGCGCGCGCCAGGCAATGGACCGTGCCCGCAGGCAACCGATTGGCGAGCAGATCGAGCGGAGCCACCCCCGATTCGAGCAGCGCCGCGTCGTCGATCAACACACGTTCGGGCAGATGTTCGGTGATCAGCGGCATGGCCTCGGCAAGCGTCGCTACAGCCGCGACCGCCCCCGCCTCGGGCGCGAGCGCCGCCTGCCACATCGCCCGGGCGATCGGGTTGGGGTCGATGATGACCAATGTCGGCCGCGGCGCGGTCGCCGCGATCGGCGCCCGCGTCGCGCGATAGGGGAAAATAAACAGGAAGCGCGATCCCTCGCCCGGCTGGCTGCTGACCACGACATCACCCCCCATCGCGCGTGCGAGCTGACGGCAGATCGCGAGCCCGAGGCCGGTGCCGCCGTAACGCCGCGTGGTGCTGGCATCGACCTGACGGAACGCCTCGAAAATCTCGTCGAGCTTGTGCGGCGGAATACCGATCCCGGTATCGGTGACGGCGATCTCCAGCATCGTGTCGTTCAGCGTCGCGCGCAGCGTCACATGCCCCTCGCGGGTGAACTTCATCGCGTTGGACAGCAGGTTGAACACGATCTGGCGCACGCGCCCCGGATCGGCGATGACCCAGTCGGGCAGCTCTTCCAGCGCGACCGAGAAGCCCAGCCCGCGCTGCTGCGCGGGCTCGTCCCACAGCCGCGCGACATCGCGGAGCAGCGACGGCAGCGCGACCGGCACTTCCTCGATCGTCAGATTGCCCGTCTCCATCTTCGCCACATCGAGAATATCGTCGACCAGCGCCTTCATCGTCACCCCGGCGCTCTGCACGACTTCGAGCCGATCGCGCGTCGGCGCCGGCAGGGCCTGATCGGCGAGCATCACCTGGGTCATGCCAAGGATACCGTTGAGCGGGGTACGGATTTCGTGGCTGGTGGTCGCCAGAAACTCGGTCTTGGCCTTGAGCGCGTGTTCGAGCCGGGCATTGGTCGCGGCGAGATCGGCGTTGGCGGCGCGAACCTCGTTGCGGCTGCGGCGGAGCAGCAGCAAGCCAGTGGTGAGCATCGCCGCGACGGCCAGCCCGACGATGCCCAGCCCCCAGGAGATGAACTGCTGGGTGCGGGCGCGGGCGTGCTCGAACGCCAGCTGCTTGCGCGCTTCCTCGGCCTTGAGATTGGCGATCTTCAGGTTCTGATTGGCATAGTCGAACCGCGCCGCCATCAACGCGGTGTTGGTGGAAGCGGCGAGCTTGGTCGCCTTGTCGTCGATGCGCTTCATCGCCTCGAGATGGCGCAGCGCGAGCCGCTCGTTGCCGACGGCGCGATAGATGCGATAGGCCGTTTCGTGGGCACTAATCACAGTTACATCGGTTTGCGAGAGGTCAACACCGGCAAAACTTTGGCCGATCAGCCGCGCCGCCTGCTTGATATCGCCCGATTGATACGCTGCCTGTGCAGCGAAAGCGTTGAGACGGGGCACCCAGCTGCGCGCCTCAGCACGACGCGCTAATTTGAACGCTCGATAGAGCGTTCTTTTTGCATCGCGCACTCGGTTCGCGCGCAACTCAGCGTAAGCCCAATTGCTTAGAATGAAAGTTTCATAGAAGACGCTGCCCATTTTCTCAGCCGCTCGAAAGCTTCTTTTATATGATTTTAGCGCTTCTTCGAATCTTCCTAATACCGATAATGAGTTCCCTTGGTTGTTGAACATGGTTGCGGTGAGGTTTGGGTCACCATGATAGATTTCCATCGCTTCGGCATCATATTTCAAGGCAGCTTCAAAATCGTTTCCATTTCTGTACAACGATGCGATCTGCTGCAATGCTATCGATTGACTCCTCGGTTCACCCAAGCTTCTGAAGATATTATGGGCGGTCTGATATGATATCAGCGCCTGATCAGCTTTAGCATTCGAAGCAGCGATCCAGCCGCTCGTCAATAAAAGGTCACCGAGTAGTTTGTTTTTTACATGTAGCGACTTGACAATCGCCAATCCCTCCTCGACATGGCGCTGAGCTTCATTTAACTTGTTTAGACGACTCAGCGCCTCACCCTCAAGCCAGTGAGCTTCGGCAAGCTTGATCGAATGAACACCAGATTGTTTGATAAGGAGATGCTCTGCGCGCGACGCTGATTGATACGCTTGGCTGGGATCAACAGGCATGTCTTTCTTTGCATCGGCGAGCAGCCTATCAATCTGTTCTGTCAACGGTGCGGCAACCGTTTCAACTGGAGCAACGGCCAAAAGCAATCCAGCGATCCCAAACCGGGCCCTAAACAGAACCAATAGCACGCTGCGCATCACGCGCTCTTCCAGAAACTCGCCCCGCGGTTGAAGACATCGCGGGGGTCGGCGACCATGTTCAAATGCTGCTTGTCGTCCAGGAACTGGATCAACGCCGCCATCCCGATCGGCCGGCTGATCAGGAAGCCCTGCGCCATATCGCAGCCCATCACGCTCAACAGGGCAAGCGCCGCCGGTGTTTCCACCCCCTCGGCGGTCACCTCCATTTCCATCGCATGCGCGAGGTCGATCGTCGATCGCACGATCAGCGGGTCGCGATTGCTGCTCGTCAACTGCATCACGAACATCTTGTCGATCTTCAGCTCGCGCGCCGGCAGCTGCTTGAGATAGGCGAGCGACGACAGACCGGCGCCATAGTCGTCGATCGCGATCGTGATCCCCATGTCGGCGAAGATTTTGAGATGCGCGATCGCCGTCTGCGGATCGCGAATCACTGAGGTTTCGGTGATCTCCAGCCCGATCTTGTTCCCCGCCCCCTGCACCATCTGGCAGGCCCGCGCGACAAACGCCGAATCACCGAGCAACTGGCCGGAGATGTTCACGAACACCATCAAATCATGGCCGTGCTCGGCCAACAGCCGCTGGTCGGCGATGGCGCGTTCCAGCGTCCACAACGTGATCGGGCCGATCAGCCGCGCCTCTTCGGCAACGGTGATGAAGTGGCCGGGCAGTACCAGCCCCCGCGTCGGATGCTGCCAGCGGACCAGCGCTTCGACCGAGCGTATTTCCTGACGGCGGAGATGCACCTTGGGCTGATACTGCAGAAACAATTCGTCGCGCTCGACCGCACGGCTCAGGTCGCGGATCAGCGTCACGCGGTCGAAACCGCTCTCGCGCTCGCCAACCTCGTGGGGCACCGCGCGCTGCTCGCAGCGCGCGGTCGCGAGCGCCGCCTCGGCTTCCTCGACCAGCCGCACATCGTCGAGCGCCACGCAAGGGGCGGCGGCGCCGGCGATCAGCAGCTCGACCTGGTGCTGCTCGCCGTCCAATGTCAGCGGCGGCGCGAAGAGTTGGCCCAGATCGGCGGCGGCACGATCGAGATCGCTCCGCTCGGCCCCCTCGAACCGCAGCTCGATCATCGTGCGGCCGACCACCGCCAGCCGCGCCTGGGGCAGCAAGCCACCCGCACGATCGGCTACGTCGAGCACCAGGCAATCCGCGCGCGGCGCGCCGAGATGACGACGCAGGACGGCGAAATTGCCAATCTCGACCAGCAGCAGGAAATGCCAGGGATCGATCGGCTTGGTTCCTCCATGAGGGTCGGGCGCGCCCATGGCGGCCGGCCGACGGCCAGCCAAAGGCCGGCGCATGAACGGGGCGTCGAACACGATCGATTCGCGACGCGGCACGGCGAGTGGCGAGGCCGACGCGAACAGCGCGTGGCGCCACGTCTCATTTTGGGACCAATCCCAGCCGGGTTCCTGCGGGCGCACCATCAAGCGTGCAATGCCAGCAAGGGCTGAAGGAAGCGTTAAGCGCTTTCCCCCACAACGCGCTCCAAGCGGTTGCGTTAACGTTACATTTCAATTAATAAGTGCGGGCACGGGTGATCCCTGTGCAAGTCTGGGAGACAAAGAATGTTCGCGCTCTTCTTTGCGTTCTACAACGGCGGCGAGATGAAGCCCTGGTGAACGCCTGCGGCCTTGGTCGGGAGGCAAATCGTTGATCAACAACGATTTTTAAACGCCAGCCAAGGCCGCAATCTCCCCTCGACCAGCAGTTACACGTCGTTTTTCGGTCCCCCGCCGCCGCGCGAATAGTTAATTTTTACGCCGCTTGACTATCGCGAATCGGGTAGGTTGTTAACTAAGGTTAACGCGTTTCGCTGGCGACTTTCACGACGTTGCCCATCCCCCGCCGACCGCCTTGAACAGTGCCGCCGTCGCCTGGCGTAGGAGCGCGTCGCTCGCCGCGACTTGTTCGGCCGCCTGCAAGCGCTGCACGTCCGCCGCGATCACCGCGTCCTGCGCGATCAAGCCGGCCCGAAAGCGGGCGTCGACCGCCGCGCGCGACCGCTCGGCGTCCGCGAGCGCCTGGCGAAGCGTCGTATTGCGCCGGCGCTCCGCGTCCAGCCGGCTGAGCGGGTCTTCGACGTCACGCAGTGCCTGGAGCACGGTCGCCTTGTAATCGCCATAGGCCTGCTCGCCCGCCTCGCGCGCGATCTTCACATTGGCGCGCCGCCGCCCCCAATCGAGCAGCGGGAAGCTCACCGCCCCCTGCCCAAGCCCCTGGAAGCTGTCGCCCGAGATCAGGTTCGACAGCCCGGCCGACAGCAACTGCGCGGTACCGGTCAAGCTGACGCGCGGATAGAGTTGCGCGACCTGCACGCCGATATCGGCGGTCGCCGCGGCAAGGCGGCGCTCGGCGGCACGGATGTCGGGGCGCCGGCGCAGCAGGTCGGCGGGCAGCCCGACGGGCACCGCGGGTGGCGCGGCCAGCTCGGCGCCGGGCGCTTGCAGCTCGCCGATCAACGCTTCGGGCGGTTGCCCCGTGAGCACGCCCAGCGCGTGCATCCGCAGTTCCGCATCGGCGCGCAGCGGCTCGATCCGCGCCTGCGCCTGGGTGAGATTGCCACGCGCGCGAATCGCGTCGATGCTTGGGGTCACCCCGGCACGTGCCTGATTTTGCGCGATCTCGATCTGGCGCTGGTGACCGGCGATCTGCTGCTCGATCAGCGCGATCTGCGCCTGGTCGAGGCGCAGCGCGAAATAGGCGTTGGCGATCTCGGCGGCGAGGGTGATGCTGGCGTCGCGCGCGCTCCATTCGGCGGCTTCGGCGCGCGCCGCGGCCGCCTCGCGCTGGCGCCGCGCGCCGCCGAACAAATCGAGCTCCCAGCTCGAATCAAACCCCAGCGCGTAGGTCGTGATGCCCGTCCCGGGCAGCGCCAGCCCGCCCCCGGTGTTCTGATTCCCCTGAAACTGCCGCGCGAGCGAGGCGAACCCTGCGTTGCGCGAGAATTCGACATGGGTAAGGTTCGTCCCCAGATTGACCTGCGGCCGCCCCGCCGCGCGTGCCACGATCTCCTGCAGCCGGGCCTGACGCACGCGCGAGGCGGCGATCTGGATCGTGGGATTGTCGGCGAGCGCGCGTTCGACCAGCGCGGTCAGCCGCGGATCACCAAACGCGGTCCACCAGCGCGCGACATCGACCTCGCCCGTCGTCGCCGCCACCGGCTTGGCGTAGCTTGGCGGCACCGGCATTTCGGGGCGGCTGTAATTGGGCCCGACCGTGCAGCCGGCGAGCGCGAGCGCGGTGCCGGCGATCAGAAAAGCGCGCATCGTCAATGTCCCACGCTGGGCCCGCCGCCGGCCTTGGCGGCGCGCATCACGAAAACCACCGGCGCGATGACGAGGATCACGATCATCAGCGTCCGGAACACGTCGAGAAAAGCAAGCATCGTCGCCTGGCGCTGCACCTCTTGATACAGCAGCGCGAGCGTCGCGCTGCTCCCCGCCGGCTGGCCGATCGCCTGCCCGGCCTGCGCCAGCCAATCGTTGTAGAGCGGATTTCCCGGATTGAGCCGCTCGACGATGACTGATTGCTCGACCTGGCGATAGGTCGAAAGCAGGCTTTGCGACGCGGCGATGCCGATCGACCCGCCCAGATTGCGCGCGACGTTGAGCAGGCTCGATGCCTGCGCGGTCTTGGTCTGTGGCAGACCGACATAGGCGACCGCGTTGATCGGCACGAACAGGAAGGGCAAGGCCGCCGCCTGATACATCCGCGCGATCGCGGCATCGGTGAAGGTGATGCTGGCGTTCAGATGGCTCATGTTCCACAGCGCGAACGCCTGAACGAGCAAGGCGGGGAAGATCAGGAAGCGAACGTCGATCTTGCTCGACAATCGCCCCGCGACCGGCACCATCGCCAGTGTCGCGAACCCACCAAAGGTCATCGCCAGCCCGGCCTGGAACGCGGTGTAGCCAAGCACCTGCTGCAGCATCTGCGGGATCAGCTGGGTGGTGCCGAACAGGATCATGCCCGTGAGCAGCATGATCAGCAGCGTCAGCGAGAAGTTGCGCGACCGCATCAGCTTCAGATCGACCACCGGCTCGGGGTGCGTCAGTTCCCAAACGACCAAGCTGGCAAGCGAGATCGCCGCGATGGCGGCGGTCGCGATGATCGTCCCACTCGCGAACCAGTCTTCGCGCTCCCCCCGATCGAGCGTGTACTCGAGGAAGCCGAGCCCCAGCGCCACCAGCAGAATACCAAGATAATCGACCCGGATACCGCGCGCGAGCAGCCGGTCACGCGCGTCGCGCACCGCCTGCGGCTCATCGACGAACAGGTGGACCAGCACCACCGCGATGATGCCCACCGGCACGTTGATCAGGAAGATCCAGTGCCAGCTCGACACATCGGTGATGTAACCGCCGAGCGTCGGCCCCAGCACCGGCCCCACCACCACCACGATCGCGAACGCCGCGAACGCCATCGCCCGCCTGTTGGGCGGGAAAGTGTCGGCAAGGATGGATTGCTCGACCGGGGCGAGGCCGCCGCCGCCAATCCCCTGCAGGATGCGCGCGATCACCAGCGTCGTCAGGTCGGGCGCCAGGCCGCACATCAGCGACGACAGCGTGAACAGCATGATCGAAATCTGGAAATAGCGCTTGCGCCCGATCACGTCGGACAGCCAGCCGCTGATCGGAATGATGATCGCGTTGGCGACCAGATAGCTGGTCAGCACCCAGGTCGCTTGATCGGTGTCGATCGAGAGGCCGCCGGCGATATGCTGGAGCGAGACATTGGCGATCGAGGTGTCGAGCACTTCCATGAAGGTCGGCAGGCTGATGATCGCCACGATCAGCCAGGGATTGTTCGCCCCCGCGGCGGAGCGTTCCGGAGTCCAGGCCGGGGCGGCGACGCTCGCCATCAGCGCACCTTCACCGTCGGCACCACCGACATGCCCGGGCCGATCGGAAAGCGGCGCGGATCGGGGCCGTTCCTCAGATCGAACTCGATCCGCACCGGCACGCGCTGCACCACCTTCACGAAATTGCCGGTCGCGTTCTGTGCCGGCAGGATCGACTGCGCCTGCCCCGCCGCGCGCTGGATCGAATCGACCCGGCCCTTGAAGTTAACGCCCGGAAACGCATCCACCTTGATGTCGACCGGCTGACCGGGACGGATGTGAGTCAGCTGGGTTTCCTTGAAATTCGCGGTCACCCAGATGTGATCGGGAACGATCGACATCAGCGCGGTGCCCGGCGCGACATAGGAACCGAGATCGACCGAGCGGTTGAACACATGGCCGTCGACCGGCGCTTCCAGCCGCAGATTGCCGACGGTGACGTTCGCCTGACGGACTTGTGCCTGGCGCGCCTCGATCTGCGCTTGTGCCGCGCGGACGTTGCGTGCGGCGACTTCCACTTGGGCGCCGGCGTTGCGGATCACGCTCTGCGCCGCCGCCGCCGATGCCGCCGTCTGGCGCGCCGCCGCGCGCGCCGCGTCGAGCTGTTGCCCGGCGACCGCGGCGGCGTCGATCCGCTGCAATTCCTGATAACGCGCGAGATCCTGGGCCGCGCGCTCGGCCTCGGCGAGCGGGGCGCGGGCATTGGCGACCGCCTGGGCGCGCGCGGCCTCGGCCGCCGTCACCTGCGCGCGCGCGGTTTCGAGCTGCGCCTGCGCCTGGGCAACGCCCGCCTGGCTTTCGGCGAGCTGCGCCTCGGGGCCGCTGGGCTTGATCAACGCGAGCAACTCGCCCCGGCGAACATGCTTGTTGTCGACATCGGCCACCTGGATCAGCGAGCCCGCGACTTCGGGTGCGAGCCGCACGACATGCGCGTCGACGAAAGCGTCGTCGGTGCTCTCGAACTGGCGGCTGTGCTGCCAATAGAGGAAGCCAGCGACGGCGATGGCCGCGACGATCAGCAGCGCGACGATCCAGAAGCCGGAACGCTGGAAGGGCGAGCGCTTGGCCGGGGCGGCCGGCGTTTCGACAGTATCGGTGCTCATGCGGGCTCCTGGCGGATCGAATCGAGAATGGCGTCGATATTGGCGGCGATGCGCGCCTTGAGATCGGCGACCAGCGCGGCGTCGAGTTGATCGCGTTCGAGCAGGCGCAGGCATGATGCACGTGAGGCGCGCATCACGATCACCTGCCCGATCAGCGTGACGGTCAGCAGCCGCGCGCGGTAGCGATCATGCGAGGCCGTGGCGATACAGACGAGTTCGGCGAGCTGGCCCAGCATCGTGCCGAGCAGCCCGCCGTAGATACGATCGAACGCCTGGGTCGGGCGCATCTGTTCGCGCACGATGAACAGCGAGCGCGCCTCGATCTCGGGGCTCACCATCTTGTCGGCGAAGTCGGCGATCATACGCTGGAGCAGCGCGCGCGCCGCGGCGGCGTCCTCGGGCAGCTTCTCGCTCGCGAGCGCCAGGCTCGAGCCGAATTCCTCGGCGGTGCGGCGGGCGATGTGATCGGCGGCCGCGAGGTACAGCCCCTCCTTGCCGCCATAATGATAGGTGATCGACGACATGGCGGTGCCCGCGGCGGCGGCGATGCTGCGCGTACTCGCGCCTTCGAGGCCCTTCGCCCCGAATTCCTCGACCGCGATGTCGAGCAGCCGTTCATGGGTTTCGCGACTCGCCATGGCGCGCATCTAGTTCGTTCGATCGAACAAGGGAAGTAACCATGGACGCGTTCATCCGTTTTCGTGCGGACTTAATGTCGTCGCCCCGGCCTTGAGCCGGGGCCCCGCTGCCTTTGGGCGGAAGAAGAAGCGGGGCCCCGGCTCGGGGGCCGGGGCGACGCGGTAGATTTTTCGCGGGCTAGGCTGGCCCCTAGGCCGGCACTCGTTCCCCCTGCCCCACCGTCGCCCGGCCTGGCGCGGGGTTCGAAAATTCCATCTCGTCGTCCACCGAGCCGAAGCGAAGCGCCATCAGATCCTTGGCGTAGTTCTGGTGCACCCGCCACGGCGCGCGGTTGCCGCGCTTGGGAAAGCGTTCGAGCGCGCGAGTGACATAGCCCGAGGTGAAATCGAGGAAGGGCTGTGCCTCCACATCATGCGCGATGCGCGGCGTCGCCTGGCGCAGCCCGCGCTTCTTCATCGTATTGAGCAGCCGGCAGACATAGCCGCAGGTCAGGTCCGCCTTCAGCGTCCAGCTCGCATTGGTGTAGCCGAACGACGAGGCCATGTTCGGCACGTCGCTGTACATCATGCCCTTATAGCTGAAGCAGTCCGCCAGGTTCACCGCGCGGCCATCGACGCTGAACGCGACATCGCTCAGCAATTGCAGCTCGAGCCCGGTCGCCGAGACGACGATATCGGCATCGAGCCGCGCCCCCGATTCGAGCACGATCCCGCCTTCGTCGAACCGGGCGATGCGATCGGTGACGACATCGGCCCGCCCCGCCTTGATCGCCGCGAACATGTCGGCATCGGGCACCAGGCACAGCCGCTGGTCCCACACATTGTAGCGCGGCGTGAAATGCCGGGCGATCGTCTCGCTCGGCAGATGCTCGGCGAGCATCGTCAGCACGCGCTCCTTGGCGCGCTCCGGATGCTTGCGCGCGGCGTTGAAGAAATAGAGGCTGAACAGCACGTTCTTCCAGCGGGTGATGCCGTAGGCGACCTTGGCCGGCAGCAGCGTCCGCAGCCGGTTAGCGATCGCGTCCTCGCTGGGGCGCGACACGACATAGGTCGGCGAGCGCTGGAGCATGGTGACGTGCGCGGCCTGTTTGGCGAGTTCGGGCACCAAGGTCACCGCAGTCGCGCCCGATCCGATCACGACGATGCGCTTGCCGGCGTAATCCAGCTTGTCCGGCCAGAATTGCGGGTGGATCAGCTGGCCCCGGAAGCTCTCGGCGCCCGGGAAATCGGGCATGTGGCCGCGGGCGTAGTTGTAATAGCCCGAGCACATGAACAGGAAATTGCAGCTATACTCGACCTCGCGCCCCTCGGTCCGCGCGGTGACGATCCAGCGCGCCGCCCCGCTTTCCCAGCGCGCGGCAAGGACGTGATGGTTGAAGCGGATATGACGGTCGATCCCATATTTGCTGGCGACCCCCTCGACATAGGCCTTGATCGAGGGGCCATCGGCGATCGCCTTGGGGTTGGTCCAGGGCTCGAAGCTGTAGCCCAGCGTGTACATGTCCGAATCGGAGCGGATGCCGGGGTAGCGGAACAGATCCCACGTGCCGCCAATCGCGCCGCGCCCTTCCAGGATCATGTAGCTGCGATCGGGCGCCTTGTTCTGCAAATGCCAGCCCGCGCCGATACCCGAGATACCGGCCCCCACCACGATAACGTCGACATGCTCCATGACGCGGCTCTCCTCGCCCATACCGGATATTCGATTTTCGGACGGAGGGCAAAGGAAAGGCGCGGTGGACGCGGCCCGGTGGCGGCGCGCGCGATAGCGGCGTAGAAGCGGGCGGCGCGTGATCGTCTGTTGCCGTAAGCCGTTCCAGCGAAAGGGAAAGCCGATGCTCCTGCCCACCCCTGCCAATTGCGCCGTATTGTTCCTCGATCTGCAGGAAGGGATCGTCCCCGCCAGCCAGACCAACCCGCGCGACCGCATCGAGCGCGCGGCGGGCGTACTCGCCGAACTCTGCGCCCTGCACCGCCTGCCGGCCTATTGCTCGCTGGTGAGCCAGGGCGGTGATTTCCTGACGGCGGTGACGGGGCCGCTCGGCGGCGGGGAGTTGCGCCCGCGCGTGACGACTTCGGCCTTCTCGGACACCGGCCTCGTCACGGCGCTGGAGGGGCGGCAGCTGCTGATCCTCGCCGGCGTGGCGAGCGAGATCGTCGTCCAGCGCACCGCGCTCGACGCGCTGGCGGCGGGGTTCCAGCTACTGGTCGCGGTCGATGCCTCTGGCGGGCTCGATCCGCGCACCGAGGCGGCGGCATGGAGCCGCATCACCGCCGAGGGCGGTCGGCTCTCCTCGGTGGTGACGCTCGCCGCCGAACTCGCCGGCGATTTCACCAGCGAGCTTGGCGGGCAAACATTGGGGCTGATGTACCGCCTGATCGGCTAAGGCCTATCCCCGCGCCTTCGCCAGCGCGCGATATTTGTGGAGCAGCGGCTCGGTATAGCCATTGGGCTGCGCCGCGCCCTCGAACACCAGCGCGCGGGCGGCCTGGTACGCCAACCCTTCAGGATCGCCCGCCATCGGCCGGTAAAGCGGATCACCGGCGTTCTGCGCATCGACCTTCGCCGCCATCCGCGCGAAGGCGGCGTCGACCTGCTCGGCCGTACACACACCATGCTTCAGCCAATTGGCGATGTGCTGCGAGGAGATGCGCAGCGTCGCGCGGTCCTCCATCAGGCCGATGTCGTTGATGTCTGGCACTTTCGAACAGCCAATGCCTTGGTCGATCCAGCGCACGACATAGCCGAGAATGCCTTGCGCGTTGTTGTCCAGCTCGCGCTCCACTTCCTCCGGCGTCCAGTTGCGCCCGCCCGCGAAGGGCACGCTCAACAGCTTGGCGAGCGGCGGTACCGCCTCGCCGGCGATCTCGCGCTGGCGGGCGAAGACATCGACCTGATGGTAATGGAGCGCGTGGAGCGTCGCGGCGGTCGGCGAGGGCACCCAGGCGGTGTTGGCGCCCGCCATCGGGTGGCCGATCTTCTGCGCGACCATGTCCGCCATCCGATCGGGCGCGGCCCACATGCCCTTGCCGATCTGCGCCCGGCCGGACAAGCCGCAGGCGAGGCCGACGCGGACGTTGCGATCCTCATAAGCGCTGATCCAGTCGCTCGCCTTCATCGCCGCCTTGGGGATCACAGGCCCGCCCGCCATCGCGGTGTGGATCTCGTCCCCGGTGCGATCGAGGAAGCCGGTGTTGATGAAGACGATCCGGCCCTTCACCGCCTCGATACACGCGGAGAGATTGGCCGAGGTCCGCCGCTCCTCGTCCATCACCCCCACTTTCACCGTGTGGCGGGCCAGGCCGAGCAGATCTTCCACCGCGTCGAACAGCCGGTTGGTGAAGCCGCATTCCTCCGGCCCGTGCATCTTGGGTTTGACGATATAGACGCTGCCCGTCCGGCTGTTGCGATAGCGCCCCAGCCCGCGCAGATCGTGGAGCGCGATGGTCGAGGTGACGATCGCGTCAAGAATGCCCTCGGGCGCCTCGCCGCCGCCGGGGAGCTTGACGGCGGGAGTCGTCATCAGATGGCCGACATTGCGGACGAACAGCAGTGCGCGGCCGGGGAGCGTGAAGGCGGTGCCATCGGGCGCGGTGTAGGTCCGATCGGGGTTGAGCCGGCGGGTGAGCGGTTTGCCGCCCTTCTCGAACGTCTCCTCCAGATCGCCCCGCATCAGCCCCAGCCAATTGGCATAGGCGGCGACCTTGTCCTCGGCATCGACGGCGGCGACCGAATCCTCAAGGTCGCAGATCGTCGTCAGCGCGGATTCGAGGATGACGTTGGATATGCCTGCCGGGTCATTTTTGCCGATCGGATGATCGTAATCGATCCCCACTTCGATATGCAGGCCGTTGTGTTTGAAAAGATAGGATTGACCTGCCCTGCCTATCAATTGCGAACGATCGGTCAGAAAGACATCGATATCATCAGCGGTCGACAAGTCAGTCCAGCCATTGCAACCATCGAGCGGCACCGCCTGATCCAGAAACGCCTTCGCGGCCGCAATCACCTGCGCGCCGCGCTCGACATCATAGCCGCCGTACTTTGCCGCACCCGGCAACGCATCGGTGCCGTAGAGCGCGTCGTAAAGGCTTCCCCAGCGCGCATTGGCCGCGTTGAGAAGGAAGCGCGCGTTGAGGATCGGCACGACGAGCTGAGGCCCCGCCATCGTCGCGATTTCGGCATCGACATTCTCGGTGCCGATTTTGAAGGGCGCAGGCTCGGGCACCAGATAGCCGATGCTCCGCAGAAACGCCTCGTCGACCGCGCCGCCCGCCGCGTAATGCGCATCGATCGCCGCCTGTAGCGCGTCGCGCTTGGCGAGCAGCGCGGCGTTCTCGGGCGCGAACCGGGCGAAGATGTCGGCCACCCCCGCCCACCAGCCGGCGGGCGCGATGCCGAGCGGGGGCAGCACTTGCGCCTCGATGAAGTCAGCCAGCTCGGTGGCGACGCTCAGGCCGGCGCGATCGACAAAGGACATGATTCCTCCCTTTCGGTACTCGTAGAATGCGAAAACGCCCTGGGGAGGCTGGCCGCTGCTTAGCCGCCCGGGCGCGGGCGCATCAACCCCGTTCGGGCTCGATCGCCGCCGCCGCCTCGATCCGGGCGAGCATCTCGGCGAAGCGCGCGAGTTCCCCGGCATCGAACCCGGCGAAGATGCGCGCCTCCAGCTCGAGCGCCTTGGGCGCGACGCTTTCGTAGAGCGCCCGCCCTGCGGGCGTCAGCGACAGCAGATGCGCGCGCTGGTCCCCCGGATGCGCCGCGCGCGCCACCAGTCCGCGCTCCACCAGCGCGATCGCCGCGCGGCTCACCGTCACCTTGTCCATTTGCGTGCGCGCGCCGAGCGCCTGCTGGGTAAGTCCCGCGCCTTCCGCGATCACCGCGATCAGCCGCCACTGCGGGATGCTGAGGCCGAACAGCGCCTGATAGGCGGTCGCCACCGCCGCCGACACCCGGTTCGACGCGACCGACAGGCGATACGGCAGAAAGGCGTCAAGCTTCAGCATTGGGCAGCACCAGTTTGATCACGAGCAGCGCCAACGTCCAGAGCGCGGCGAGCCACAGCGCGTCGCTCCCCAGCCAGTGATGCGCGAGCGTCCCCAGCGTCGCGCCGCCGAGCAGGCCGAGCCACAGCAGCAGATGCGGCACCCAGCCCCACCGCGCCCCACCCGTCAGCGCGGCGGCGATCGCCTGGCCGATCTTCACCAAGCGCCCGGTCATATAGGTCAGCCCCAGCCGCACCTCGCCGGCTTCCTCGAAGAAGATGTTCTCCGCGCCCATCGCCAGCGCGACCAGCGCGACCGCGACATCCGGCGCCCCCAGATCACCGAGCAGCGCGGCGAGCGCGAGCAAGGCACCCGTGAGCGCCAGGATCGCGCGGCGCTTGCCCGCCCCCGCCCAGCGCCCCACCAGCGCCCCGAGCACGACGCCGGCGACGAACATCGCGATCAGCAGCCCCGCGAGCAGCGCCGCGCGTTCCCCGGCGGCGAGCGCCGCGCCGAGCCGGGTCGAATTGCCGCTCATGAACGACACGAAGAAGCCGCCCGTCAGCACGAAGCCAATCGCATCGACAAACCCGGCGAGCAGTGACAGCGCGACCGCGAGCGCCCGGTCGCGGCGGGACAGAGCGATCACTCGAGGGCTTCCTGACGCATTCGCCCTTCACTGCCCGCTGGCACGGCCGGCTTCAATCGACTATATAGTTTCATCTGATACTTGTTTTTGGAGCGCTTCCCGCGATGATCAGCCACGATAACCCGATGGGCCTGAACGGCTTCGCCTTCGTCGAATTCACCCATCCCCAGCCCGAGGCGATGGCCGATCTGTTCGTGAAGCTGGGCTTCACCCATATCGCCACCCACCGCCAGCGCCCGATCCGCCATTACGCGCAGGGGACGATGAACTATCTGCTCAACATGGAGGCGAGCGGCCCGGTCGCGGCGTTCCGCGCCGAGCATGGCCCCTCGGCGAGCGCGATGGGCTTTTTCGTGGCGGATGCCCCCGCTGCCTTCGCCCGCGCGATCGAACGCGGCGCGACCGAAACCGCCGGCGTCTATGGCCTGCCCGCGATCGAGGGCATTGGCGGGGCGACGCTCTATCTGGTGCAGGACGGCGGCGACTTTTTCGAGAGCGCGTTCGAGCCCGTTCCCGGCGCGACGCGCGACGCCAACGCGACCGGGCTGCACACGCTCGATCACCTGACGCACAATTTGAAGCGCGGGCGGATGGATTATTGGGCCGATTATTATGAGCGGCTCTTCAACTTCCGCCAGATCCGCTATTTCGACATCGAAGGCAAGGCGACCGGCCTGTTCAGCAAGGCGATGACCGCGCCCGACGACAAGATCCGCATCCCCTTGAACGAAAGCCAGGACGATCACTCGCAGATCGAGGAATTCATCAAGGATTATAAGGGCGAAGGCATCCAGCACCTCGCCATGGCGACCGACGACATCTTCGCGACCGTCGACCAGCTGCGCGCCAACGGCATCAGGTTCCAGGACACGATCGACACCTATTTCGATCTGATCGACAAGCGCCTGCCCGGCCATGGCCATGACGTGGAGGAAATGCGCAAGCGCAAGATCCTGATCGACGGCTCCCCGGAGACGGGGGGCGGGCTGCTGCTGCAGATCTTCACCGAAAATATGGTGGGGCCGATTTTCTTCGAGATCATCCAGCGCAAGGGCAATGACGGCTTTGGCGAGGGCAATTTCAAGGCGCTGTTCGAGAGCATCGAGCTTGACCAGATCCGCCGCGGGGTGATCCCGGCGGGAGTGGAGTAACGACGAACCGCCCGCTTCCCCCCCTTCCCCAGCGAAGGCCGGGGCCCAGTGGCGGGCGGGTCCGCTAATGGGGCGCCCCCTCCCCACCGGGCGGATACTGGACCCCGGCCTTCGCCGGGGAAGGCGGGATAGGGGCGTGCGCGTTTCCATTCGAGCCAGTGAGGTCGAGCAGATGACCAACTACATGACCGGCTTCGGCGGCTATTTCGAAACCGAGGCCGTCCCCGGCGCCCTCCCCATCGGGCGCAACTCGCCGCAAAAGCCGGCCTTCGGGCTTTATGCCGAGCAGCTTTCCGGCAGCGCCTTCACCGCGCCCCGGCACGAGAATCGCCGCTCCTGGCTCTACCGCCTGCGCCCCTCCGCCGCGCACCCGGCCTTCACCCGCTATGCGGGCGCCCCGCACTTCGCCACGCCCGCGGCGCCGGGGCCGCACGCGCCCAACCGGCTGCGCTGGGGGCCGCTTGACATCCTGCTCGAGGCCGATTGGCTCGACAGCCTGACGACGATGCTCACCGCCGGCGAGGGAGCGGCGGCGCAGTCGGGCGTCGCGCTCCACCTCTACCGCGCGGGGCGCGACATGGCCGCGCGCACCTTCGTCTCGGCCGATAGCGAGCTGCTGATCCTGCCAGAGCAGGGCCGGCTCATCCTGCTGACCGAGCTTGGCCGGATCGAGGTGGCGCCCGGCCATATGGCGCTTATCCCGCGCGGGGTGCGCTTCCGAGTGACTTTGCCCGATGGCCAAGCGCGCGGCTATGTGGCGGAGAATTTCGGCCAGCCCTTCCGCCTGCCCGAACTCGGGCCGATCGGCGCCAACGGCCTAGCCAACCCGCGCGATTTCGAGGTGCCGATCGCCTGGTACGAAGATGTCGAGGGCGATTTCGAGCTGGTGCAGAAATATCAGGGCGCGCTGTGGCGCACCGATCTGGGCCGCTCGCCGCTTGATGTTGTCGCGT
The DNA here is from genome assembly GCA_002083435.1 of Proteobacteria bacterium SG_bin6. Classification (GTDB taxonomy): domain Bacteria; phylum Pseudomonadota; class Alphaproteobacteria; order Sphingomonadales; family Sphingomonadaceae; genus Sphingomonas. Next base: position 55,349 of record LWDJ01000035.1, read on the forward strand.
GGCACGGCAATCTCGCGCCGTGCCGCTATGATCTGGCGCGGTTCAACACGATCGGCACGGTGAGCTTCGATCATCCCGACCCCTCGATCTTCACCGTGCTCACCTCGCCCAGCGAGGTGGCGGGCACCGCCAACGCCGATTTCGTGATCTTCCCGCCGCGCTGGATGGTGGCGGAAGACACGTTCCGCCCGCCCTGGTTCCACCGCAACGTGATGTCGGAGGCGATGGGGCTGATCCACGGCGCCTATGACGCGAAGCAGGGCGGGTTCGTCCCCGGCGCGCTTTCGCTCCACAACCAGATGGCGGGGCACGGGCCGGACGTGGCGAGCTGGCAGGGCGCGAGCGAGGCCGAGCTGAAGCCGCACAAGATCGACAACACGCTCGCCTTCATGCTCGAAAGCCGCTGGGTCTATCGCCCCACCGCTTTCGCGGCGGCAAGCGGCGCGCTGGACGAGGATTATGACGCGGTGTGGCAGGGTTTCCCCAAGGCGCGGGTGCCGTAAGCCCCCGCCTTCCCGCGCCGCCCCCGGTCTTGAGCCGGGGCCCCGCTGCTTCTTCTGGCGCGAGGCAGCGAGGCCCCGGCTCGGGGGCCGGGGTGACGGCGCTCTTCGGAACAAGCAAGCCCCCCACGGAACCCCGCCCCCGCCCCCCTCGTTCATCCGGCAACCGAGATCAACGAAGAGGTTATCGATGTTCCCGTGGCAGCACGCGGCGCAAGAAGCGCTGCAGGCCCGGCTATTCGCGCATGTGGAGGATCGCGCCTTCCCCTGCGTCGGCGCCAAGGCGGCGCTTGCGCGCGGCACGCTGCAAGTCCTCGCGGCGGACAGTATCGCCAGCGCCTGGGACGATCTGCGCATCCACGACGCACTGCTGCGCTTCACCCAGGCCTATCGCGACGATCCCGGGCTGTTCCGCAGCTTCGCCGTGATCTTCGAGGGACCGGACGCTCTGAGCGAAGCCGATTTCGAGGCGGCCTTGTGGACCCGGGTGCAGTCCCTGTCCGACAAGGATGTCTGGCGCGGCCAGGAATATGATCCGCGCGTCTCCAGCGATCCCGCCAATCCGCATTTCTCGCTGAGCTTCGGCGGCGAGGCGTTCTTCATTGTCGGCCTCCACCCCAATGCCAGCCGCCCCGCGCGGCGGTTCGATCGGCCGACGATGGTGTTCAACCTGCACGATCAGTTCGAGCGGCTGCGCGCCGAGGGGCGTTACGAGGGGATGCGCGAGAAGATCCTGTCGCGCGACGAGGCGCTCGCCGGATCGCGCAACCCGATGCTCGCACGCCACGGCGAGATGAGCGAGGCGCGGCAATATTCAGGGCGCGCGGTGGGCAAGGATTGGGCCTGCCCGTTCAGCTATGCCGGCGATGAATGAGATTCCGCCGCGCTCGGGCACCGCGTTCCGCCTCAGCGCGGGCGAGACGCTCACTGTCATCGACCCGCGCGGACAGCAGGTCGCCGATCTGCTCGCCTTCAACGCCGACGATCCGCGCGAGGTGATCAGCTCGGGCCGCACGCTCGACTATGCCGAGACGATCAGGCTGACGACGGGGCACAAGCTCTATTCCAACCGCAGCCGGGTGATGCTGGAGATCGTCGACGATACGGTCGGCATCCACGACTTTCTGCTGACCCCGTGCAGCCATGAGACGTTCGACCATTTCTACCCGGAGATGCCGCGCCATCGCGGTTGTTTCGGCAACCTTGCAGAGGCGCTCGCGCCCTATGGCGTCGCGCCGGACATGATCCCCGTCGCGTTCAACTGCTTCATGAACGTACCCGTTGCCGCCGATGGCCGGCTGCAGGTGCTGCCGCCCGTCAGCAAGCCCGGCGACCAGGTGCGCTTCGTGGCGCGGATGAACCTGATCGTCGGCCTCACCGCTTGTTCGGCGCCGGCGAGCAATGGCGGCACGTTCAAGCCGATCGGCTACCGGATCGACGCGGCCTGACCGCCAGCGCGCGTCAGCCCAAGGCCGCCCGCGCCGCCTCCTCCAGCTGCTTGATCACGGCGCGGTACGGGAAGGGGCCGTGGCTGATCCGCGCGACGCCCACCCCGGCAAGCGCGGCGCGGTTCGGCCCACCCGGCACCGCCATCACGTTAACCGGCAGCGGCGTCTTGGCGCAGAGCCGTTCGAGCAGATCGAGCTTGAGCAGCCCCGGCACGAACATCCCGCTCGCGCCCGCCTCGGCATAGGCGTGCGCGCGATCCAGTGCTTCGCTCACCCGGCCGCTGTCATGGGCCTCGGGCGGAATTTTCAGGAAGATGTCGGTGCGGGCGTTGATGAAGAAGCCGGCGCCGGTGCCCGCGCGCGCGGCGGCGATGCGCGCCTGCTGCTCGGCCAGCGGGTAGAGCCCCTCGCCGCCGATCACCTGATCCTCGAAATTGGCGCCGATCGCCCCGGTCGCCGCGAGCCGGGCGAAATTGTCGCGCACCCGCTCGGGGGCCGCCGCATAGCCGCCCTCGAAATCGATCGTCACCGGCAGTGCCACCGCGCGCACGATCCGCTCGGCATTGGCAAGCGCGGCGTCGAGCGGCACGCCCTCGGCATCGCCATAGCCATGCGCCGCGCCCACCGACCAGCTGCCGGTCGCGATCGCCACCGCGCCCCCGCGCGCGACCGCCTGGGCGCTGCCGGCATCCCAGGCGTTGAACAGGATCACGGGGTTGCCGGGCCGGTGCAGCGCGGCGAAAGTGGCGTGTTTATCCATCAATCGAGCTCCGTTCGGGTCGATCAACTTTCGGTCGAAATCTTCAGCAGGACAAGCCCGGCGACGATCATCGCGGCGGCGAACAGCCGCAACGGGCTCGCCGATTCGCCGAGCGCGACGATGCCGAGCACGAACGCCCCGATCGCGCCGATCCCGGTCCAGACGGTGTAGGCGGTGCCGAGTGGCAGGCTGCGCATCGCCGTGCTCAACAGCGCGAAGCTGCCGCCCATCGCGATTAGCGTGATCGCCGAGGGCCAGGGCCGGGTGAAGCCGGCGGACAGCTTCATGTAATAAGACCAGACGACTTCGAGCAGCCCGGCGATGAGCAGGATCAGCCAGGGCATCAAGAACCTCTCCAGCTAGCCGGCTAAAATCCTCCCCGCCTGCGGGGAGGATTGGGGCTGAACTCAATGCACGAACCGCGCGACCACGTCGCGGTAGCTGCGGCTGACCTTCACCTGCGCGCCCGAGCCGAGCACCAGGAAACACTCGCCATTGGTGTGCGGCTTCACTTCCTTCACGAGATCGAGGTTGACGATCGTCGAGCGGTGCACCCGCTGGAAGCGGCGCGGATCGAGCCGCTTTTCCAGATCCTTCATCGTCTCGCGCAGGATCAGCGTGTTGTCGCCAGTGTAGATGCACATATAGTCGCCGGCGGCGTCGATCCGCTCGATCGAATCAACATCGACCCGGAAAATCTGGCCGCGATCCTTGATGTTGATGAGCTTTTCATAGCGGTTCGCCGCCGGATTGTCGGGCGCGTCGCCCAGCGTCTCCACCGCGTCGGGCGCGACCTCGGCGAGCACTTCCTTCAGCCGGTCGACCTCCTCGGCGCCGCGCTTCTCGGCCAGGCGCTGGCGCACCCGCGCGAGCGTGTCGGCGAGGCGCGTCTCCTCCACCGGCTTCATCAGATAATCGATCGCCTGCGCCTCGAACGCGCGGATCGCATGGTCCGAATAGGCGGTGACGAACACGAACAGCGGCGGCTCGACCTCCATCAGCCCCTGCACCACCGAAAAGCCGTCGAATCCCGGCATCTGGATGTCGAGGAACACCAGATCGGGCTTATGGGTCTTGATCGCGCGGATCGCCTCGCGCCCGTTCATGCAGGTGGCGATGATTTCGACATCGTCATGCGCCTGAAGCCGCAATTGCAGCCCCTGGATCGCCAGGGTTTCGTCATCGACGAGAATGGTACGGATGGTCATGCGGCCTCTTTCACTGGCTCTTCGAGCTGGAAGGGGAACTCGATTTCCACGCGGAAACCGCCCCCAGGGCCTTGGCCAGTCTCGAAACGATGGTCGGGGCCATAGGCCTGCGCCAGTCGTTCCCTGATATTGGCAAGGCCCACTCCGGTTGAAAGGCTGAAGCGGCTTTTTGTTTCGCTCAAGCCCGGCCCCGTGTCCGCCACGACGATCCGCACTCGTTCACCGACGAGTTGCGCCAGCACGTTGATCTCGGCCCCCTCCTCCTGCGGGGTGACCGCATATTTGATCGCATTCTCGACCAACGGCTGGAGCAGCAGCGAGGGCAGCCGCGCCTGGGCGACGCGGACGTCGATCTCGAATTGCGGGCGCAGCCGATCCTCGAAGCGCATCTTCTCGATCTCGAGATAGAGTTTCAGCGTCTCCACCTCCTGCGAAAGCGTGACATGCGCGGTCGGCTCGTTGGCGAGGGTATAGCGCAGGAACGCCGACAGCCGGCTGAGCATCGCATTGGCCCGCTCGGTCTGCTTCAGCAGCACCAAGGTCGAGATGGAATTGAGCGTGTTGAACAGGAAATGCGGGTTCAGCTGATAGCGCAGCATGGCCAGCTGCGCCGAACTCGCCTGGCTTTCCAGCACTTGCAGCTGATCGATCTGCTCCTCGACGATCAGGTAGAAGTTGATCCCGAAATATAGCGCCGACCAGCCGGCGAGCACCGTGAAGTTCAGGAACAAGGTCGCCAGGATCAGCGTGAGGTTGATGCCGGGACGATCGAGCTTGATGAACGAGAAGGAGAATGCGTCGAGCACCGCGTAGATCAGCGTCGCGACCAGCAGCGCGGCGATGCTGAACACCACCAGCGGCACCCGCGGCAGCGAGCGGAAATAGCCGTACAGCGCCGAGAGCAGCAGGGTGATGCAATAGCCCACGATCGATTCGATCACGAGCGGGATCAGCGCGGTGAAGCTCAGCCCGTTCGACAGGCTGGAAACGGTGCGCAGCAGCAGATAGCCGCTCCATCCCACCGCCTGCAAAATCCAGAAGGCACGGTTCTTCTGCTCGAAGAAGGGCCGCGAGAAGACGGCGGGGCGCGGCAGGCTGGCCATGGCCGCCGCTTATACCGGCTGACAAGCGCATCGGAAGAGGTCATGCTGCCTGTCGGACTGGTTTGGGAAAGGGCGTCGTCCGCCTTTTCTCGAAGCGGCGCCGGTCCACGCCTCCTCCCGGCCACCCAACGGCGTTATCATCTGGGTGGCCGGGCACGGGCGTGGGCCGGCGCCGCGAAACACGCCAACCGCGTGTTTCCAAAACGAAGGAGAGGCATGATGACCGAGACCATCGAGCGCGCACGCTTCACCGCCATGACCGAGGGAACGGCCGAGGACTGGGCGGTGATCTCCCACCATTTCCGCGATTTCGCGCAAGGCCTGCCGGGCCGGGTGCGCGCGCATCTGGAGCTGCTGCGCGGCGATTATGGCGGCTTCCCGGTCGATCGCTTCGAACATTCGCTGCAAACCGCGACCCGCGCGCACCGCGACGGGCGCGACGAGGCCTATGTCGTGATGGCGCTGCTCCACGATATCGGCGACACGCTCGGCAGTTATAACCACCCCGAGATCGCCGCCGCGATGCTCCGCCCGTTCGTGTCGGAGGAACTGCACTGGATCGCCCAGCACCACGGCGTGTTCCAGGGCTATTACTATTTCCACCACCTCGGCCTGGGCCGCGATCTGCGCGAGGGGTTTCGCGGCCACCCGCATTTCGAGGCCTGCGCCGATTTCTGCGAGAAATATGATCAGGCCGGGTTCGATCCGGCCTATGAAAGCGCGCCGATCGAGTTCTTCATGCCGATGGTCGAGCGCGTGATGAGCCGCCCGATCAACCCGACCTATCCCAGCCCAGCGAGCTGAGGCGCGCGGCCTCTCAGGGCCCTGGTGCATCCCCCAAAAGCAAACCGCCGCCCCCTTGTCGGGGACGGCGGCTGGCTTTGTTTCGATCGTCGCGCGCTTACAGGGTGAAGCGCACGCCGAGACGGATGAAGTAGGTCGAGGCGTTGAAGTTTGGCGCCAGATTGTCGTTCGGCCCCCGGTACCCCGAGTAACGATACTGGGCGCAGGTCTGCGTCGAGTTGGTGTTGACCGCAGCGACGCCACCGGCCGGCACCGTCCCGCCGATATTGCCTACCGGGGTTCCGGTCGGCACCGCCTGGTTCAAGCACTGCACCTGGATCACCGGCGCGCCACCGATCTGGCGCAGGCCGCCCCAATCGCTGTTCAGCAGGTTGGGCAGGTTGTTGATGTCGGCGAACACCGAGATCCGCGACGAGCGGAAGAACAGCGGGATTTCCTGCTCCAGATGGAGGTCGATCCGGGTCACCGCACGGTTGCGGGCGATGTTCTTCGGCGCGATCTGGCCACGGAACCGGCTCAACCCAGTGCTGTTGATCAGGTTGTTCAGCATGGCCTGAACGTCGGCGTTTTCGTAGCTGACGATCGGATCGTTCACCAGCGGCACATACAGCAGGTTCGAGTTCTGGTTGCTGGTCAGCACCGTGCCGAACACCGACGAACGCGTCGCGACGTTGTCCTGCATGAAGTAGCTGTAGGGGTTGCCCGCGCGGGTTTCGCCGAACAGCTGGATCTTCGTCTTGTAATCGCCGAAGAACGCGTGATCGTAGCCGATGCTGTACTTGAACTGCCAGGCGGTCTGCAGGTCCGACGTCCCCAGAACCGGGAAGTTCGGATCGGCGAACACCTGGAAGCGGTAGTTCGAGTTCGGCGTCGACGCGCTGGCATTGCCGACATCGCGAATGTCCTGAATGATATACGCGCCGGTCAGCGACAGGCCGAAATCGAATTCCTTGCGGAAGCGGAACACGCCGATGTGGCTACGGCCACCCTGCGCATTATAGGTCAGCACGTCCCAGTTGTTATCGGTGAAGCCCAGGCGGCCGTTATAGCGGGTGCGGCCGTCGGGAAGCCGGCCGATCGCGATCGAGCGCACATCGGTGAAGGCCACGTCGTTGCGCACTTTCTGGAACAGATAATCGACGCCCCACTCGATGCCGAAGAAGTTCCAATCCGCCGACAGCGACGCCTTCAGGATCGAAGGCAGGCGGAAATTGGGCGCCAATTCGGCGGTATTCGTGAGGGCCGAAGCCGACCCGCCCCGCGCGAACTGGGTGAGCGCGGGGTTAACGTTCGCGCCGACGTTGTTGAGCGCAGCGACGCAGACCGGTCCGGTCACGTTCGCGGCGCCGGCGCAGCCCAGCGCGGTCGCCGCGCGCGAGATGGTGAAGGCGTTGGTGGTGACGGTGTTCGAGAAGCTGTTCGACATGTAAATGTCGGGGTTGCCGCCCGCGAGGATGCCCACACCGCCATGCAGGCGCAGCGAGGGCGTCACCTTCCAGTCGATCGCCAGGCGCGGCTCGAAGGTCTGCAGCCCCTTATAGGTCTGCTGGTTGCTGAAGCCGGTGCGATCGGTGAAGGCGGTGTTCAGCAGCGGGAAGCTGTTCTGGCCATAGAGGTTCCAGCGGAAACCGTAGCTGACGTTCAGGCCGGGCGCCGGGCGCCAATCGTCCTGCAGACCAACCGAGATTTCATCATAGCTGAAATTCGCCGCCGCGCCGGTCGCGCCTGGGGCGACGACCGCTGCATATTGCACCTGGTTGGCGTTGCCCGCCGCGAAATCGGCGAGCGAGTCGAAATAATAGCTGCCCAGGCTGTTCGGCACGAAGTTGTTGAAGGTGCGGTTGCGCGCGACTTCGACCAGCAGCTTCAGTTCGTGGTTGTTGAGGTTCAACCGGCCCAGGAACGACCCGCCGAAGGTGTCGGTGTTGAGCACGTTGGTCTGGCGGAAATTGTCCGGACCGAAAGTGATGCGCGGAACGCCGGTCGAGCAGGCGGTCGCGCTGCCGACGCTGACGGCATCCTGGCAGACGGTGAACTGCGAGCTGGTGCGGCCGCCCAGCGGCTCCTGACCGCGCTGATAGCCCTTGTAGATAAGGCGGATTTCGGTCGACAGCGTGCTCGACCAGGTCGAGTTCAGCTGCAGGATGCCGGCGCGGAGCAGTTCGCTCAGCGTGTAGGCGTTGGAGCTGAGGCCATATTGCGGGTTGGTCGCCGAAACGGTGGTGTTGTTCGGGCTGATCAGCGCGTTGTATGCGTTGACGTACGAAATCGACAGGCGCTGGCCGCTGGCGATGTTCCAGTCGAGCCGGGTCGAGAATTTCTCGTCGAGGCGCTGGTTGATCCGCAGTACATCGCCGAACGCGGCGCCCGCGATGCCGTAGCGCGCGGCGCCCGCCAGCCCGCGGAGGTTGTCGATCTGCGCGGTGGTCAGCCCCTGGATATTCTCCGGCTGGGTGCCGAAGGCGCGCGGATCGGTGTTCTTTTCATAGTTGAACATCAGGAACAGGCGATCCTTCAGGATCGGCCCGGCGATCGTCGCGCCATAGGTTTCCGACTTGAACGGCGGCAGGGCGATGCGCTGCGTGCCGATCCGGTCGCCCGAAAGACCGTCGGTGTTCTGCGAATAGAAGCCGGTGAGGAACAGCTTGTTGGTGCCCGAACGGAGCACCGCGTCGATCACGCCGCCCTGATAGTTGGTCTGGCGGAAGTCGTAATTCGCCGCCGAGGTCGTGACCTGCTCCAGCGCGTCGAACGAGACCGGGCCACGGATGTTCGGGCTGGCGTCCTGGTTCAGACCGAAGGTGTCGCCGACGGTCACGCCGTTGATCGTGAAGCGGTTGAAGCGGGGGTTGACGCCCGCGAAACGGACCGCGCCGCCGCGATCGGTCGAGTTGCCGAGATCGAACGTCACGAACGGGTCGCGGCGCTGGATGTCGCGGATGTCGCGGTTGACCGAAGCGACCTTGGCGATGTCGGCCACGCTCAGCGTGGTCTGCACGCCCTTGGACTGGTTGCCCGCGCCGCGAATCTTGGTCGCGCTGACGACGATTTCCTGGGTGTTAGAGCGTTTCCCGCGCTGGTAGATTCGCGGGGGCTTCACAAGTCGCCTCGTTTGTGGTTCAGCATTGCTGCTGGGCAGGAGGCCAGCAGCGATG
>LWDJ01000036.1:5000-104367 GCA_002083435.1 Proteobacteria bacterium SG_bin6
GGGGCTGGGGGTGTGGACGCTGGTGTTCGCGCCGATCGTGCTGTTCACCGTGCGCGGGCTCGCGCTGATGACGGCGGCGCGGGCGTGGATGTGGCCGAGCTTCGATTTTCGCGGCGCCGGCGATCTGGCGCGCTATGGCAGCCTGATGGCGCTCGGCCAGCTCTGCTGGTTCGCCGAAAGCCAGGCCGACGTGTTCATCGCCGGGCGCCAGTTCGATCCGCATTGGCTGGGCATCTACACGACCAGCCTGTTCCTGACGCAGATCTTCGTCTCCAAGATCGTGCCGCCCCTGAACGATGTCGCCTTCGCCGCCTATGCTCGGCTCAACCGCGACGCCGGCGCGGTGGGCGCGGCATTCGTGCGCGGGGTGGGGATCATCATGGCGGCGGCGCTTCCCTTCTATGCCGGCATCGCCGCGACCGCCGAGCCGCTGGTGCTGACGATGCTCGGGCCGCAATGGGCGGAGGCGGTGCCGGTGGTCCGGCTGCTCGCGTTCGCGATGCCGCTGCTGACGCTGCAGACGCTGATCGCGCCGGCCTGCGACGCGATGGGGCGCCCGGGCCTGAGCCTGCGCAACGGCGCGACCGGCGCGGTGTTGCTGGTGGGCGCTTATCTGGTCGGGGTGCAATGGGGAGTGATCGGGCTCGCCTGTTCCTGGCTGGTCGCATATCCGCTGTACGTCGCGATCAGCCTGAAGCGGACGTTGCCGGTGCTGGGCGTCGCGCCCTCGGCATTGCTGGGCGCGATTCGCGCGCCCTTGTTCGGCGCGTTGGCGATGGGGGTGAGCGTCGCCCTGGTCGCGCGCGCGCTGCCGCCGCTGCCCGCGCCGCTCGCGCTCGCTTGCCTGGTGCCACTGGGGGGGGTGATCTACGCCGCGTGGCTGATCGCCTTCGCGCGGCCGCTGGTGCGCGAGCTCGCCCAGGTGCTGCCGCTGGGGCCGGCGCGGCGGGTGTTTCAGGCGCTCTGAATATAATCGCGCATCGCCGCCGCGTCGGCCTCGATCCGATCGATGCGATATTTGACGAGATCGCCGATCGAAACGAAGCCGACCAGCGCGCCGTCGTCGCACACCGGCAGATGGCGGATGCGCCGCCGCGTCATCAGCGAGAGCGCGCCGAGCACCGAATCGGCGGGGGCGACGGTGATCGCGGGCGCGGTCATCGCCGCGCGCACCGGGGTGTCCAAGCCGTTCGCGGCCCCGGCCTTGATCGCGTGGATCACATCGCGTTCCGAAAAGATGCCGATCACCCGCCCGCCTTCCAGCACGGGCGCCGCGCCGATCCGGCGATCGGCGAGCATCGCCGCCGCCGACTGGACGCTCTGATCGGGATCGAGCCCGATCACTTCATGGCCTTTGCCCGCCAAAATCGCCGCGATCGTCATCGCTTCCTCTCCTTGTCGCCGGGGCTGGCCCCCGAGTCGCATCGCGCTTGAGGATTTCACCTTTGGCCGGCAATGGGAAGCAATGGCCGAAGGACTGAACGATCCCGCCGCGCGCGCCCATGCCTGGCGGCGCTATCGCCGGTTGATGAAGTGGATGGCGGGATTCGCGCTGCTGGTGGTGCTGGGCGCGCTCGCCGCGCTCGAATTGCTGTTCGGTCCGCTGAACTGGGTGACGGTGCTCGCGGCGATCGGCGGGTTCGGCGGCACCGCGCTGCTTACCGCCGCGCTGATGGGGTTGGTGTTCCTGAGTTCAGGCACCGGGCACGACGAGGATGTCGACCGGCGGCAATGAAAAAGGCGCCCCCGTCGCAGGGGGCGCCCTCTGGATTTCAGGCCAACAAGGCGGCGCGCCTCACTCCGCGGCGCTGGCCTCGGTCGCAGGCGCGCGGGTGCGGCGACGGCGGGGCTTGGGCTCCGCCTCCGACTCGGACTCGCCGACCCCCAGCGCGGGGGGCAGGCGATCCGCCTCGATCGCGGCGGGCGCTTCGGCCTCGTCATGCTGTGCGGCCTCGCCGCCAGTCTCGGCACGCGACGCGCGGCGATTGCGGCGACGGCGCGGCGCGTCCTCGCCTTCCGCCGCCAGCGGCGCCTGCGCCTCGACCGGCGCGGCGGGCGATTCGCTGCTCACGCGGGGGGTATCGGCGAAGCGGCGCTCATCCCGTGGCGGGCGGCGATCCTCGCGATACTGGTCTCGGTTGCCGTCGCGGCCGGACTCGCGCCCGCCATCGCGGCCCCCATCACGACCATTGCCGTAGCGCTGTTCGCCTCGATTGCCGTCGACCCGGTCGTCGGCCATCGCCTCGCCCTCGAAATCCTCGTCCTCGTCACCGTCGAACTGGTCTTCGCGGCTGCGGCGCTGATCCTCGAAGCGGGCGCGGTTCTCACCCAGCACGCGGAAATAGTGATCGGCGAACTGCAGGTAATATTCGGTGTTGACCCGATCCCCCTGCATCTGCGCCTCGCGCGCCAGATTCTTGTATTTCTCCAAAAGCTGCGCGGCATTGCCCCGCGCGCGATTGTCGATGCGGTTGCCGTTGTCGGGACGCCCAGGATTACCCTGCGAGCGCTGCCCGCCACGACCGCGACGGCGGCCGGCCTGACGATTATTGATCAAGTTTATCCTCGTGCCTTTGAACCCTGGCGTTGCTCCGGCGGGCTTCCCTCTTCGCCTGCTGGCGCGCGGCGGCGCAAGCGCGGGCCGCCCGACGGTAACGGCCTGATGACGAAGGAGGCGGCAGCAGCGCGCTTATCTTGAGCAAGTTGAGATCAACGCGGGCCCCGGGCCAAGCCATAGCGGGTGGCCATCCAATCGCCAAGTATAAATATGGCCTCGTCACCGCCGGTTCAACCACGGCAGAGCAAGACCCGGACTCTTTGGCCAAGATCCTGTAAAATTGATGCTTTCAGGCCAGCCTCCGCCGCGATCGTGCTGACCGCCGCGCCCTGGCTCGCGCCGATCTCGACGAGCGCGACGCCCCCGGACGCCAGCCGTGCGGGCAGCTGGGGGAGCAGCACATGGTACGCGCCCAGCCCCGCCCGTGCCGCGTAAAGCGCCGCCGGGGGCTCGAAATCCCTTACCGAGACGGGCAAAACCTCTCCCGTGCCGACATAAGGCGGGTTGGCGAGGATCAGGTCGAAGCGCTCGGTCACCCCCGCCGCCCAGTCGCCCAGCCGGAAGGTGGCGCGCTCGGCAAGCCCCAGCGTCTCGGCATTGGCGCGCGCATAATCGAGCGCGGTCGCGGAGGCGTCGATGCCCAGCCCGGTCGCCCCCGGCCACTGCGCGAGCGCGGCGAGCAGCAGCGTGCCCGGCCCGGTGCCGAGATCGAGCACGCGCGCCGGGCCGGCGGCGCCGAAATGCGCGACCGCCGCCTCGAGCAGCGTCTCGCTGTCCGGCCGGGGGATCAGCACGCCGGGGCCAACCGCGAGCTCGATCGACCAGAAGGCGCGGCAGCCGGTGATATAGGCGACGGGCTCGTGCGCCCGCCGGCGCGCAAGCAGCGGGTCGAAGCCGGGCGGCGCCGGATCGTCGAGGTGGCGCAGCAGCAGCTGTTCGCGCGAGGCGCCGATCGCGTGCGCCATCAGCAGCTCCGCATCAAGCCGGGGGGTGGAGGAAACGGCGGCGAGATCGCGGGCGGCGTCCTTCAGGACGGCGCGGATAAGCCCTCTCTCCTGAAAGGGGAGAGGGCTATTACCGGGCTCCTCACCCATCCAGCGACGCCAGCCGCTCGGCCTCGTCTTCGGCGATCAGCGCGCCGATCAGTTCTTCCATCTCGCCCTCCATGATCTCGGGCAGGCGGTGGAGCGTCAGGTTGATGCGGTGGTCGGTCACCCGGCCTTGCGGGAAATTATAGGTGCGGATGCGCTCCGAACGATCGCCCGAGCCGACCATCGATTTGCGCGCGCCGGCGCGCTCGGCATGGAGCCGCTCGCGCTCCATCTCATAAAGGCGCGTGCGCAGCACCTTCAGCGCCTTGGCTTTGTTCTTGTGCTGCGACTTTTCGTCCTGCTGGATCACGGTGAGTCCGGTCGGCAAGTGAACGATCCGCACCGCTGAGTCGGTGGTGTTGACCGACTGCCCGCCGGGGCCGGACGAGCGGTAGATGTCGATCCGCAGATCCTTGTCGTCGATCTGGACATCGACTTCCTCGGCCTCGGGCAGCACCGCGACGGTGGCGGCGCTGGTGTGGATGCGGCCGCCGCTCTCGGTCGCCGGCACGCGCTGGACGCGGTGGACGCCGCTTTCGAACTTCAGCCGCGCGAACACCCCCTGGCCGGTGACGCTGGCGACCACTTCCTTATAGCCGCCCAGTTCGGCCACGCTCGCCGAGATCAGCTCGACCCGCCAGCCGCGCGCATCGGCATAGCGCTGATACATGCGGAACAGATCGCCCGCGAACAGCGCCGCCTCGTCACCGCCGGTGCCGGCGCGGATTTCGAGCATCGCCGCGCGTTCGTCCGCCGCGTCGCGCGGCAGCAGCGCGAGCGCGAGGTTACGCTCGGCCTCTGGCAAACGCGCCTTGATCGCGGCGATCTCCTCGCGGGCGATATCGCGGATGTCGGGCTCCTCATCGCCCTCGAGCAGTTGCGTGAGCACCTCCAGCTCGGCGCGCAGCCGGCGGACTTCGTTCGCCGCGCCGACCACGGGTTCGAGCTCGGCATATTCCTTGGAGACCTGGACGAAGCGCTCCCCCGCCAGATCGCCCGAAGCCATCAGCGCCTGCAACTCATCATGCCGCGCCGCGATCTGCGCGATCCGTTCGGGGGAGATGCTGGTCAACCGGTCCTCCCCACTGGTGGGGCGGGGAACCATTCGCGGCAAGCGAATGGTGGAGGGAGCGGGCAAGTAGCGCGCCCCCCTCCGACGGCGCTCCGCGCCGCCACCTCCCCGTGAACGGGGAGGATTTGAAGGGCTTGAAAGCTCCTCCCCTGCAAGGGGAGGGGGACCATGCGCAGCATGGTGGAGGGGTATCCGCCCCCGAGCGACCGGGGACCCCCCTCCGTCAGCGCTTCGCGCTGCCACCTCCCCCGCCGGGGGAGGAGCTTTGAATAGTCGGAAGCGGTTAGCGCCTGCAGAACCGTTGCGATCATATTATACCCGCATCAACGAGCACAGACCTTGCTCTCTCGCGCCAATCCTCAAACCCCACCGATCGGAAGACCGGTGGACTACCCGGTTGAAAAGCGATCAATACTTTTGGCGATAGCTTTACCGCTTTGTCGTATCTCTTACGAGGCGCTCCGGTCGCCACCATGTCCGCCGCCAGACCGCTGTCACGAAGCCGCTTGAGCACCAAATGGGCCTTGTCGAGGGCACTGTCGTCTTCAAGCGCGATGACGACGTCAACTGAGGTAACCGCCACCTCCCCCAACAACATCGCCAGCCGCTCAATCCCCGCCGCCCAGCCGACGCCGGGCGTGCTCGGGCCGCCCAGGCTCTCGATCAGCCCGTCATAGCGGCCGCCTGCCAGCACGGTGCCCTGTGCGCCGAGCCGGTCGGTCACGAATTCGAACGCGGTGTGGCGGTAATAGTCCAGCCCCCGCACCAGCCGGGCGTTGCGCGTCCAAGCGACGCCCGCCGCGTCCAGCCCCTTGGTCACGCTCTCGAAAAACGCGCCGGCCTCGCTCGTCAGGAAATCATCGATCCCCGGCGCGGCATCGGCGATCGGCCGGTCGCGCGGGTCCTTCGAGTCGAGGATGCGCAGCGGGTTCTTCGCCAGCCGCGCGAGGCTGTCCTCGCTCAATTCCCCGCGATGCGCCTCGAAATGCGCGACCAGCGCCGCGCGCCAGGCGTCGCGCGTCTCCGCATCACCCAGCGTGTTGAGCTGCAGGGCAACCCCCTCGATCCCCAGCTCGCGCAGCAGCTGATCGGCCATCACCAGCAGCTCGACATCGGCGAGCGGCTCGGCAGCACCGATCACCTCGGCGTCGATCTGGTGGAACTGGCGATAGCGCCCCTTTTGCGGGCGTTCGTAGCGGAAGACGGGGCCGTGGCTCACCACTTTCAGCGGCGCATATTGCTGCCAGCCCTCGGTCAGATAGGCCCGCGCGATGCCGGCGGTGAATTCGGGGCGCAAGGTCAGCGAATCGCCGCCGCGATCCTCGAACGTGTACATTTCCTTCGAGACGACATCGGTCGTCTCGCCGAGCGAGCGGCTGAACACCGCCGTCGCCTCGAACACCGGCAGCTCGACCCGCTGGAAACAGTAAAGCCGGCGGACATGATCGAACGCCTCCACCACCCGATGGAAGCGGCGCTGATCCTCGCCGAAAATATCCTGGGTGCCGCGGATCGGCCGCGGCGTTTCGATGCGCGCCATAGGCGGCTCGCCATAAGAGACGCGAGGCCCCTAGGGAAGGGGGCGGTTGGAGCGGGCACGCGGCTGGGGCATTAAGCGGCGATGGCCCACCGCCTCGTCACCCGCGCCGCGCCGCTGCGCTTCATCGTCTTCTGCGCGGTGCTGGCGCTCGGAGCCTTCGCCGCGGTGCCGCCGCTCGGCTGGTCGCGCGGGCTGCTGACCGCGTTCGATGCCGCCGCGATCGTCTTCCTGGCGAGCGTCTATCCGCTGCTCGACAATCCCAGCGAGCAGATGCGCCGCGCCGCGCGCGACAATGACGCCAACCGCACGCTGCTGCTGGTGATCACCTTCGTCGTGACGCTGGTGATCCTGGTCGCGGTGGCGAGCGAGATGCACGGCCGCACCCGGCCGCTGACGCTCGCGCTGGTGCTGGCGACGCTGCCGCTCGCCTGGCTGTTTTCGAACGTCGTCTATGCGCTCCATTACGCCAATCTCTATTATCAGGGCGACAAGGATGGCGGCGACCGGGGCGGGTTGGGCTTTCCCGAGTGTGATGAGCCGACCTATTGGGACTTCATCTATTTCGCCTTCACGCTCGGCATGACCTTCCAGACGAGCGACACCGCGATCACCAATACGACCATGCGCCAGGTGGTGACGGGGCATTGCCTCGCGGCGTTCGTCTTCAACCTGGGGGTGCTGGCGTTCACGATCAACGTGATCGGCGGATCGGGGGGCTAGCCGACGACGACACCCATTCTTCATCCTTCGCCGGGGAAGAAGGATGTGGACCTTCCGCCCCTCATCCGCCTAGAGCGATGGAAAAAGGGAGGATCACCATGTTTCGCACGCTGTCGCTCACTGCGCTGCTGCTCGCCTCTGGGACGGCGCTAGCGGAGAACACCAAGCCCCAGCCGCTGCCGATCGTCGAGACGATCCCGGCCGCGCGTGACACGCCCTATCCGGGCACGCTGAAGCTGGAGGTCGACGCGACCGATCTCGATCGCAATGTGTTCCGCGTGGTCGAAACGATCCCGGTCGCCGCCGGCGCGCGCGATCCGAACGGCGACATGGTGCTGCTCTTCCCCAAGTGGCTGCCGGGCAATCACTCGCCGACCGGGCAGATCGACAAGCTCGCCGGGCTGCGCTTCACCGCGGGCGGGCAGACCCTGGCGTGGAAGCGCGATCCGGTCGACATGTTCGCCTTCCACGTCCGCGTCCCCGCCGGCGTGAAAGCGATCGAGGCGCGGTTCGAGTATCTGTCGCCGACCGAAAGCAACCAGGGCCGGGTGGTGATGACCCCGGCGCTGCTCAACCTGCAATGGAACCTGACGAGCCTCTACCCGGCGGGCTATTTCACCCGGCAGATCCCGATCGAGGCGCGCGCGCGCTATCCCGAAGGCTGGACCGCCGCGTCGGGCCTGCCCGCGACGCGCGAGGGCGCGGTCTATCGCTACCAGCGCACCGATTACGAAACCCTGGTCGATTCGCCCGTGTTCGCCGGCGCGCATTACAAGCGCGTGCCGCTCAGCCCGCGCGTCAACCTCAACATCTTCGCCGATAACGACAAGGAACTGGCGGCGAAGGACGATCAGCTGGCGGCGCATGTCCGCCTCGCCGAGCAAGCCGTCAAAACCTTCGGCGCGCAGCATTACGACACGTACGAATTCCTGTTCGCGATTTCGGACGAGATGGCCGGGATCGGCCTCGAGCATCACCGTTCCTCGGAAAACGGGGTGCGCAGCGGCTATTTCACCGATTGGGCGACGAGCACCCCGGCGCGCAACCTGCTGCCGCACGAATTCACCCATAGCTGGAACGGCAAGTTCCGCCGCGGCGCCGATCTCTACACCCCCGATTATCGCACCCCGATGCGCAACTCGCTGCTATGGGTGTATGAAGGCCAGACCCAATTCTGGGGCTATGTGCTCGGCGCGCGATCGGGGCTGGTGAGCAAGCAGGACACGCTCGATGCCTATGCGTCGATCATGGCCTCGCTCGATATTCAATATGGTCGCCAGTGGCGGCCGCTCGCCGACACCACCAACGAACCGATCATCAGCCAGCGCCGCCCCGAACCGTGGCGCAACTGGCAGCGGCCCGAGGATTATTACAACGAAGGCCTGCTGGTGTGGATGGAGGTCGATGCGATCCTGCGCCGCGAATCGAAGGGCGCCAAGTCGATCGACGATTTCGCCCGCGCGTTTTTCGGCGTGCGCGACGGCGACTGGGGTGAGCTGACCTATCGCTTCGAGGACGTTGTCAGTACGCTCAACGCGATCCAGCCCTATGACTGGCACAAGCTGCTGACCGAACGGCTCGACGCGGTCGGCGCCCCCGCCCCGCTCAAGGGGTTCGAGGGCAATGGCTATCGGCTGATCTTCACCGAAGAGGCGACTCCCTTCTTCAAGGCCGGCGAGAAGGCGGGAAAGAACAGCAACCTGTCCTATTCGATCGGGCTCACCGTCAGCGGCAGCGGCGACGTGACGAGCGTGATCTGGAACGGCCCCGCCTTCAAGGCCGGCATCGACGTGGGCGATTCGATCGAGAGCGTGAACGGCTTCGCCTTCTCCGCCGACCGGCTGAAGGAAGCGATCACCGCCGCCAAGAGCGGCACGCCGATCGTCGTCACGACCAAGAAAGGCGACCGGCTGACCGACCGGCGGATCGACTATCAGGGCGGGCTGCGCTATCCGCGGCTCGAGAAAATCGCCCAGGGCGAGGCGGGACTCGACCGGCTGCTCGCGCCCCGCTAGGGGCGCACAGCTTTTTTCAGCTTAGGGACATTTCATGCGTATCGATATGGTGCCGGTCGGTGACGATCCGCCGAACAGCCTGAACTGCATCATCGAAGTGCCGGTCGGCGGCGAGCCGGTGAAATATGAGTTCGACAAGAAGTCGGGCGCGCTGTTCGTCGATCGCATCCTGCACACGCCGATGCGCTATCCGGCGAATTACGGCTTCATCCCGCACACGCTGTCACCCGATGGCGATCCGCTCGACGCGCTGGTCGTCGCGCGCTCGCCCTTCATCCCGGGCTGCGTGGTGCGCGTCCGCCCGATCGCGGTGCTGCACCTGGAAGACGAAGCGGGCGGCGACGAAAAGCTGCTGACGGTGCCGACCGACGGGGTGTTTCCTTATTATTCAAAAGTCGACGAGCATGGCGATCTGCCCGAGATCATCATGCAGCAGATCGAACATTTCTTTACCCACTACAAGGACTTGGAGGCCAAGAAGTGGGTGCGCGTCGGCCATTGGGCGGGCGCCGACGACGCGCGCCGGATCGTGATGGAAGCGATCGAGCGCGCGGCTCAGGCGAAGGGCTGAGGGCTGAGGGCTGAGGGCTAGGGTCGGCAGCTGCGCCTGCTCCGCCGGCTGCTGATCGCCCCGCGAGAATAGGGCCAGGGGCATCGCCCTGCGCCCAATGATAATGCTCGGGCGCGGGCTCGTCGGTGAAGGGCGGTGCACGAACAGCGGCCACGAGCCGCCGCTGGTGCATCGATCGCGCACGTGGCCCGCGCCGCCTCGCCAACGGCTTAAATTGTCGTCCGTAAGCGCTGCTGCGATGGTAGGCTTGGGCCGGCGCGACCAGGTCAGGCTCCTCGTTACGGGAGACCTGCCATGCGCACCACGGCCATCCTCACGTCCGCCCTGCGCGGGGTCGCCGTCATCGCCACGGCGGCGCTGGCGGCACAGTCTGCGCCGCCAATATCCGCCAAAGCGCCCGCACCTAGCGCCAGAAAGCCGGCCAAGCCGGCGGCGCAGCGTCTCTCCCCATGATGTCCATCGTCGTGGCGGAGAAAATCGGCGACCTCGGCCTCGAGCGTATCGGCCGTGCGCCGGATCGTCGTGCACCGCCGCGCGATCCACCGCGGCGACTGCTCGTTCTCCGACCGGCAATTGACTTCGATCGCCAGCGACAGCGTCGTGTCCATCAACCCATCGGCCAGCGCCTGGCGCCGCAGCACCGTCCAGCGATCCGTTCCAGGCGCCGGAATGAGCCGGGATTCGCTGTCCAATTGATCGAGGAATTCGCAGATGACGGCGCTGTCAAAGAGCACGCTGCCATCGTCGCGAACGAGCGCGGGCACCTTGCTCAGCGGGTTTGCCGCGACCCGCGCTGGCGGCAGATCGAAGGGATTGACGGCCTCTTGGTCGATGCCTGCCAGACGCTTTTCGGCGATGAGGACGCGGACCCTCCGCGCAAAGGGCGATGGCGGCGCGTAATAGAGCTTTATCCTGCGTCCCCCCGGCTTAAAGCACAGCCAGAAGCCGCAACGCCAGAACCGCCTGGCATGCAAAGCCGGCGAGGAACAGCACCGTCCGGA
The DNA here is from genome assembly GCA_002083435.1 of Proteobacteria bacterium SG_bin6. Lineage (GTDB taxonomy): Bacteria > Pseudomonadota > Alphaproteobacteria > Sphingomonadales > Sphingomonadaceae > Sphingomonas. The sequence continues at coordinate 15,568 of LWDJ01000036.1, forward strand.
TGAAGGGAAGGCCGAGCGTGTAGACGCCATAATGGGCCACGCGAAACCAGAAATACGCGCCGGCTGCCGTGGCCGTCGCCGGCGTTTCGAGCTTGAGGGCGTGGACGAGCAGCACGAGCGGCGCGAACAGGACGAGGTTCTCGACCGCGTTATAGTGCGCGCGCTTCGCCCGCACGGCCCATGCGTGGCCATGGACGATCGCCCCGTCAGGATCGCGCAGCGCGTTGATCGGGCCGTGATGGACGAGCAGTTCCAGAATATAAGGCACCCAGAGCAGGCCGGTGAAGACGATCGTCAAGACCAGCCAGGCGATCATCGGCGACAGGGAGTCGGGCATGGATTTTCTCCTTCGCAGCCGCTGTCGCTGCTTGAGCGCGTTTGATAAAGTAGGCAGTAATCACGCATATAGGTATGCTTTGGATACTATAGGAGCGATTGGAGATGCGGAAGCAGCGTCACGACGCCGGCGATGTCGTCGCATGCCCGATGGAGGCGACGCTCGATCTGATCGGCGGCAAATGGAAGGGCGTGATTCTTTATCGCCTGCTCGAAGGCACCAAGCGGTTCGGCGAACTGCGCAAGCTGCTGTGCCGGATCACGCAGCGCACGCTGACCCAACAGCTGCGCGAACTGGAAGCCGACGGCCTGGTTTCGCGTCGGGTCTTCGCCGAAGTCCCGCCGCGCGTGGAATATGCGCTCACTGAACGGGGCCGCACGCTGGAGCCCGTCCTGGCCAGCCTGATGGCGTGGGGACAAGTCCATGCGGTGCAGGAGGTCGGGAGAGCCGACCTGGACCGCTCGGCTTAAGCGAAGCCGCGCGATCTGCCCCCTCAGCGTGATCCAGCCACCATGATAGTCTGGACTGTGAGGGAGATTGGCAATGGGCAAGAAGCGGCACACGCCGGAGGCGATCATCGGGAAGCTGCGTGAGGCGGAGATCGTGCTCGCGCAGGGCGGGATAATGGCTGACGCCTGTCGCCGGATCGGGGTGACGGAGCAGAGGCAAAGGTGCTGATTTAGGCATGGCGCCGGCACCACAACTCGGTCCGTCCGCTCAGTAGCCTCAGCTGCAGACCACCGGCTCCGGAGACAACGCTGGCGGCGGAGGGGAACGATCTCGCCCAGGCGCTGCGGCGCGGCGCCTCCGACAGCATCAGCCAGACCGGCCGCCAGGTGGTCGGCGGGACACTGAACGTCCAGCCCACGATCACGGTGTGGCCTGGGTTCCCGGTACGGGTCATCGTCACCCGCGACCTGATCCTCGAACCGTATCGGGACTAAGTCATGACCAAGCTGAAACTCGGCGCCATCACCGACGAACGTCCCGTTCGACTTGTGGTCGACCTGCCCGCCGCGATCCACCGCGACCTGGTCGCCTACGCCGAGGTGCTGGCGCAGGAGACCGGCCAACCCGCCGAACCCGGCAAGCTGATCGCGCCGATGATCGCCCGGTTCATCGCCTCCGACCGAGGATTTGCGAGACTACGGCGGGGCGGTCGCGTCAAGAGAACGCCGACCGAAGCGTCCAGCAACTAAGCCGGATAGATGTTCTTCGGGCTGCGGCGGCAACTATTCAAGTCCCGCCTTTGCCGCAGCGCGCAACCGCCGCACCGGCGAAGCCCGACTGGGGGTGGCTACCAGCATCAGCGAATCGTCTGCTGCCCGGTCCGACAGGTCTGCGTTTCGTATGTCCGACGCAGCCGCTGAATGGCGCAGGCGACCGGGCTCCGGCTACTCAAACGCCGCCGTTCGTCGCATTTTTTGCCCTCCAACTGCTTCCAATAGGCTTCCAAATTTGGAAATCAGCTCCGAGGCCTCGCGGAGGGCCAAATAAAAATCCTATTTATTAAGGGGTTAATGGTGCTGCCGGTGAGGATTGAACTCACGACCTCAGCCTTACCAAGGATGCGCTCTACCACTGAGCTACGGCAGCATGCGGACGGGTCCGCGGAGAGCGCGCCTATGTCCGCGCCTGCCCCCCTTGTCAAGCAGCGCGTGGCGCGCCTAGGCGGGCGGCATGGATCAGGAACGCGCCCAGCGGCTCGCCCAGGCGTTGCGCGACAATCTGCGCAAGCGCAAGGCCCAGGCGCGTGCCGCCGCTCCTGAGCAGCGCGCCGAAGAAACGCCGCCCGCCCCGCCCGTCAGCGACAGCTGAGCCGGATTTCGCCGCGCGGCCCGTCATAGGTCAGCCGCGAGCAGCGATCGAGCCAGTCGCGGCCGATCCGCAGGAAATAGAGCCGGCGCGGCTTGGTGCGCGCGGTCACTTGCACCTCGCCGCCGCCATCGTCTTCGGGCTCGGCGGCCTTGCCGGCCTCGGGGATGCGCACCGTGCTCCCCCAATCCTGCACCCGCACCGGCAGATGATCGATCGCGAGCGGCCCGATCGAAAGCGGGGTCGCCAGGCGCAGCTCGCGCACCGGGCGGGTGACGCCGTAAGCGATCATCACGTCGCGCCGGGCGCCGCTCATTTCCCCGCCATTGCTCGCGGCGATGATGCGCGCGGCGGCGGCGGTCGCGAAGCTTTCCGCCGCGCGCGGATCGAAGCGCACGCGCAGCATCTCGCCGCCAAGCGGCAGCGCCCCGAAGCTATAGTCGGCGAGGCGGGCGTCCTTGCCCGGCGTCCAGGGCAGCGCGACCTCGCGCTCGCCCGGCTCGGCGGGGCGCAGCGGGAAATCGAGCACGCGATCGGCGAAGGCATCGGGGCCGATCTCGCACTCGGCGCCGTCCCGCCCGTCGCGATCGGCGAACACGATCCATTGCCACCCGTCGCGCGCGCCGCCGCGCACCGGCGCCCACGCCTGGAGCACGGTCTTCACCACACCGCCAAAGTCGATTTGCCCTGGTTCGGTCGCGAGACCCAGCTTCTTGACGAGATTGGGGTCGCAGGTGAGCTGGGCGGTGGCGGCGGGGTCGATCCGCACGCGCACGGGGCGTTCGGCGAGCGTCATCGGCACGATCAGCGACCGTGCGCTATCGGGCGACTGCGCGCCGGCTGGCATTGCAAGCAGCGCGAGGACCGGCCAGAGCGTCTTCACACGCAAGCGAGGCGAATTTGCTTGGCGGGCTTGTCGAAGGTGATCGCGGCGCAGCGATCGAGCACGTCGCGGCCGATGATCACCACGTCGCGCCGCTCGCCCTCGCGCTTGGCGCTCACCACCACTTCCTCGGGATCGGCGTCCGCGTCCTGAATGCCGGCGACCGAGCCATTGTCCGAAATCCGCACCAGCACCTCGTCGAGCTGTATCCCGCCAAACACCAGCGGCCGGGCGAATCGCAACAGACGCGCCGGCCGATTGATGCCAAACGCAACATGGGCCGGGATGGGCGCGCCTTGCAACGTCCCGCCCAGGAATTCGGCGAGCGCGGCGCCGGCGCCGGCGGTCGCGAGCGAGCGCGGGTGCTGCGGATCGAACAGCAGGATCAGCGGCCGCTTGCCAAGCATCACCCGGGCATAGCTGGGGCGAAACGCCTGCTGCACCAGCGGCAGCGTCGTAACCCGCTCGCCGCCGCGCGCCGGGCGCAGCTCGAAACGGACGACCTGCGCTGGGACACCACCGGGGCCGATCGCGGCGTCGGCGCCCTGGGCATAATCGCGTTCGAACCACACCACCCGCCGGCGATAGCTGAGCCCCTCGAAATCGAGCCGCGCGACCGAGGTATCGCCGCGCACCTTCACCGGGCCGGCCTTCACGCTGAACCCGAACAGCCCGGCGTGGAGACCGGCGCGGGTGCGGTAATCGGGGTTGAGCGTGGGGGCGGCGGGCGCCCAGGGGCTGAGCAGCAGCCGGCCCGGCGCGCCGCCGAGCCGCGCGGGCACCACCCCGTCGCCGCGCACGACGAACGCCGGATCGGGCTTGGCGCCGATCAGCAGCGGCAGGCAGGCCAGAATCAGGTAGCGTCTCATCGGGCGTCCTCCCCGCTGCCAGCTACCGCGCCGAGCCGCGGGGTGCCTAGTGTTTTTACGCCGGAACGACCAACGGCGCGGCGCTCGGCCTGTCCGCGCACGGGTTCCAATTGCCGCCCATGCGCTCTAGGCGAGCGCGGGTGACCGACCCGCTCGCCATTCTGCGCCAGACGTTTGGCTTTCCCGATTTCCGGGGCGTCCAGCGCCAGGTGATCGACCGGGTGCTCGGTGGCGAGGGCACGCTCGCGGTGATGCCGACGGGGGCGGGCAAGTCGCTCTGCTATCAGCTGCCGGCGGTGGCGCTGCCGGGAACGTGCGTCGTGGTCTCGCCGCTCATCGCCTTGATGCACGATCAGCTGCGCTCGGCGGAGGCGATCGGGCTCAGGGCGGCGACGCTCACCTCGGTCGATACCAACCAGGCGGAGACGGTCGCGCGCTTCCGCTCGGGCGCGCTCGATCTGCTCTATGTCGCGCCCGAACGCGCCTCGAACGAGGGGTTTCGCGCGCTGCTGGGCCAGGCGCCGCTCGCGCTGTTCGCGATCGACGAGGCGCATTGCGTCAGCGAATGGGGGCATGATTTCCGCCCCGATTACCGGCTGCTGAAACCGCTGCTCGATCGCTTTCCGGAAGTCCCACGCCTCGCGCTCACCGCTACCGCCGACGCGCATACCCGCGCCGACATATTGGAACAGCTCGGCATCCCGCGCGCGGGGTTGATCGTCGCGGGGTTCGATCGGCCCAATATCCGCTACGCGATTTCGCCGCGCGAGACGATCGGCCGCCAGCTCGCCGAGCTGGTGCGCGCGAACCCCGGCCCCGGCATCGTCTATGCCCCCACCCGCGCCGCGACCGAGCGGCTCGCCGAGCAATTGGTGCGCACCGGGCGGCCGACGCGCGCCTATCACGCCGGGCTCGATCCCGCGATCCGCGCCCGCGCCCAGGCCGATTTCGTCGCGAGCGAAGACATGGTGATCTGCGCGACGATCGCCTTCGGCATGGGCATCGACAAGCCCGATGTCCGCTTCGTCGCGCACGCGGCTTTGCCCAAATCGATCGAGGCCTATTATCAGGAAACCGGCCGCGCGGGCCGCGATGGCGACCCCAGCGTCGCGCATCTCTTCTGGGGCGCCGAGGATTTCGCGCAAGGGTGGCGCCGGGTGAGCGAGGCCGAGCCCGATCGGCAGAAAACGGTCCGCGCCCAGCTTCAGGCGATGCAAAATCTGGTCGAGACGCCGGGGTGCCGCCGCGCGGTGCTGCTCAAGCATTTCGGCGAGCAGCCGGAAGCGTTTTGCGGCAATTGCGACAATTGCCTCGCCCGCCCGGCGGTGCTCGACGCGACCGAACTCGCCCGCAAATTGCTGAGCGCGGTGTACCGCACCGGGCAGAGCTTTGGCGTCGGCCATTTGGAAAAAGTGCTCACCGGTGCGCGCGACGAACGGATCGAGAAGTTTGGCCATGATGCGCTGTCGGTGTTCGGCATCGTCGAGGGTGAGCAGGCGAAACTACTGCGCCCGCTCGCCCGCGCTTTGCAGGCGCGCGGCGTGCTCACCAGCAGCGAGCATGGCGCGCTCCAGCTCGCCGGCAGCGCGCGCGCGGTGCTGCGCGGCGAGGAGGCGGTGGCGATCATCGCCCCGCCCCCGCCCAAGCGCCGCGAACGCCGCCGCGCCGAGGCAATGCCGGACGATCCGCTGTTCGACGCCCTTCGCGCCAAGCGGCGCGCGCTGGCGCAGGAGGCGGGGGTGCCGCCCTATGTGATCTTCCACGATTCGGTGCTGCGCGAAATGGCCGCGCTGAAGCCCCAGAACCGCGCCGCGCTCGCGCAGATCAGCGGCATCGGGGCGCGGAAAATGGAGGCTTATGGCGATGCCTTCCTGGCGGTGATCCGGGAGGGTTAGCGCGACGGCAAAGCGCCTCCCCTGTAAGGGGAGGTGGCAGCCGCGTCGGCGGCTGACGGAGGGGTGTCCCCGGCGGTTCGAGGGCGATACCCCTCCACCATTCGCGTGCCGCGAATGGTCCCCCTCCCCTTACAGGGGAGGAGCTTGCCTCGCATCACTGCTTTATCCTCATCGTCACACCGGCTAGCCTCCAACCCATGCAACCGCTCACCCCCGATTTCGCCGTCGCGCCGCAGATCGACGCGTCCGACATCCCCGCCATCGCCGCGCAGGGCGTGAAGACCATCGTCTGCAACCGCCCGGATGGCGAGGAATGGGGCCAGCCGGCCAATGCCGAACTGCGCGCGGCGGCGGAGGCGGCGGGACTTGATTTCGTCGAGATTCCGGTGACCCATGCGGGCTTCTCGCACGCGCAGATCGAGGCGCTCGGCGCCGTGATCGATCAGGGGCAGCCGGTGCTCGCCTTCTGCCGATCGGGCACGCGCAGCACGTTCCTCTGGGCGCTCACCCGCGCCGCGCGGGGCGACGATCCGGAGGGGCTGGCCGAAACGGCGGCCAAGGCTGGCTATGACCTGTCGCCCGTCTACGGCCTGCTCCAGTCGCTTCGGCCATGATCCTGAAGCTGGTCGGCTCGCTGATCGCGATCCTGGTGCTCGCCGGGCTCGCACGCTGGCTGGGCTTTGGCGCCGGCGGCTGGATCGCGAGCGAGGACCAGGCCCGCGCCGAGGCCGAGGCGAGCTTCGCGGGTTTCCGCGCCGCGCGCGCGACGCTCTCCAGCGACGGCGCGGCGGCGCTGGTCGAAGGAACCGATGGCAGCTTCGTCATCCTCAAGCGCCATGGCGTCCACCCCGCCGGTCGCCGCGTGACGCCCGCCCAGCTGCGCCAAACGGCGGAAGGAACGCGCGTCGAAACCGGCGACGCGCGGTTCGGCACCGTCTTGGTGCGGCGCTGACAGCCGTGTAAGTAAGGCTATATGGAACTGCCCAATCCGGTTGATTACGCGATTCCCGGCTTCGTCCTGCTAATCATGGCGGAGATGCTGGTGTGGCGTACGCGCGACCGACGGCGCTATGAGCCCAGCGACACGCTCACCTCGCTCGCGCTCGGGCTGGGGAGCACGATCGCCGGCTTCCTCTCGGGCGGGCTGGTATTCGGCATGGCGATGTGGGTGCACCAGTATCGCCTCTTCGACATCGGCTATGCCTGGTACTGGTTCGCCGTCGCCTTCGTGCTCGACGATCTGGCTTATTATGTCTTCCACCGCTCGGCGCACCGGGTGCGCTGGTTCTGGGCGAGCCATGTCATCCACCACAGTTCGCAGCATTATAACCTGTCGACCGCGCTGCGGCAGACCTGGACCGGGTTCTTCAGCGCGGGTTTCCTCTTCCGCCTGCCGCTGTTCCTGATCGGCTTTCCGCCGGCGATGGTGTTCTTCGTGGCGGGGCTGAACCTCGTCTATCAATTCTGGATCCATACCGAGGCGGTGGGGCGGATGCCCGCCTGGTTCGAGGGGGTGATGAACACGCCCAGCCACCACCGCGTCCACCACGCGACCAACCCGCGCTATCTCGACAAGAATTATGCGGGCGTGTTCATCGTCTGGGACCGGCTGTTCGGCACCTTTGAGCCCGAGCGTGATGACGAGGCGATCCGCTACGGCATCGTCAAGCAGCTGGGCAGCTTCAACCTGCTCTGGGCGGCGTTCCACGAGTGGGTGGGGATCGCGCGGGATATGTGGGCGGCGCCCGGGGTGCGCAACAAGCTCGGCTATCTGCTGATGCCGCCGGGCTGGAGCCATGACGGCAGCCGCGAGACATCCGAAATGATCAAACAACGCTGGGCGGAGACCCGGGCCGAGGGCCAAGAACAGGGAGAGTTAGCGTGGAACAGGCCGACATCATCGTCATCGGCGGCGGCTCCGGCGGAAGCGCGGTCGCCGGCCGGCTAGTCGAGCGCGGCTATAAGGTCTGCCTGCTCGAGGCGGGCGGCAAGAATCAGGGCTGGCGCACGCGGATGCCCGGCGCGCTGGCGATGCAGACCGGGGCGACCAACTGGCGCTATGAAACCGTCCCCCAGGCCGGGCTCAACGGGCGGCGGGGCTTCCAGCCGCGCGGGCGGGGGCTGGGCGGCTCCTCGGCGATCAACGCGATGATCTATATCCGCGGCAACGCCTGGGATTATGATAACTGGGCGGCGATGGGCTGCCCCGGCTGGTCCTATGCCGACGTGCTCCCCTATTTCAAACGCGCCGAGCATAATGAGCGCGGCGGCGACGATTATCATGGCGGCGCGGGGCCGCTATGGGTGAGCGACCAGCGCCATCCCAACCCGGGCTCGATCGCCTTTGTCGAAGCCGGCGCCTCGCTGCAAATTCCGCGCAACGATGATTTCAACGGCGCACGCCAGGAGGGCATCGGCCTCTATCAGGTGACGCAGAAGGGCGGCGAGCGCTGGAGCGCGGCGCGCGCCTATCTCGATCCGAAGCAGGGTGATGACAAGCTGCGCGTGATCACCGGCGTCACCGCCGAGCGGCTGTTGTTCGACGGCGGCCGGGCGGTGGGCGTCAGCTATCTGCGCGGCGGCAAGCGAACCGAGCTGCGCGGGCGCGCGGTGGTGCTGAGCGCGGGGGTGTTCGGCACGCCGCAGCTGCTGATGCTCTCCGGCATCGGCCCCGCCGCGCATCTCGCCGAGCATGGCATCACGGTGCGGGTCGACCGCGCGGCGGTGGGCGAGAATCTGCAGGATCATCTCGATTATGTCGCCGCCTATGAATGCGACGATCCGCGCTTCCTGGGCACCAACCTCGCCGGTTCGCTCAACGCGCTGAAGGCGATGGTCCAGTGGTTCCGCCGGCGCGAAGGGGTGATGACGACGCCCTACGCCGAAAGCGGCGCCTTTCTGAAGCTGGAGCCGGACGCGCCCTGCCCGGACGTTCAACTCCATTTCGTGATCGCCGCGCTCGAGGATCATGGCCGGGTCAAGGTGCGCGCGCACGGCTATTCGGGCCATGTCTGCGTGCTGCGCCCCGAGAGCAAGGGGCGGGTGACGCTCGCGAGCGCCGATCCGCGGGCGATGCCGCTGATCGACCCGCGATTCCTGAGCGACCCGCGCGATCTCGCGCTGATGAAGAAGGGGGTGCGGGCGATGTACCGCATCCTCGAAACCCCGCCGATGAGCGATTATCGGGGCCGCGACCGTCACCCCGTGAACCTGGACGACGACGCCGCGATCGAGGCGCTGATCCGCGCCCGGTCGGACACCATCTACCACCCGGTCGGTACCGCGCGGATGGGGTCGGACGACGGCGCGGTGTGCGATCCCAGGCTGCGGGTACGCGGGGTGGGGGGGCTGTATGTCGCCGACGCCTCGATCATGCCCAAGCTCGTCTCCGGCAACACCAACGCGCCGTCGATCATGATCGGCGAGCGCGCCGCCGAATTCGTCGCGGCGGACCTCGCGGCTTGACCGCGCCGCCCCGGCTGCTGGTGAGCGCGTGCCTGCTCGGGCGGCCGGTGCGCTATGATGGCGGCCACCGCGCGTTCGATAGCGCGCGGCTCGCCGACTGGGTCGCGCAAGGGCGGGCGATCGGCTTTTGCCCGGAAGTCGCCGCCGGCCTGCCGACGCCGCGCCCGCCCGCCGAGATCGCCGACGGCGCGGATGGCGCGGCGGTGCTCGACGGGCAAGCGGCGATCATCGAGCCCTACGGACGCGACGTGACCGCCGCCTATCGCGCCGGTGCCGAGGCCGCGCTCGATCTCGCGCGTCGCGAAGGCTGCCGCCTCGCCCTGCTGACCGATGGCAGCCCGTCCTGCGGCTCGGGCTTCGTTTATGACGGCAGCTTTTCGGGACAACGCCACGCAGGGATGGGCGTCACCACCGCGCTGCTCCGCGCGCACGGGATCACCGTGTTCGCGCCCGCCGAGTTCGAGGCGCTGGCGGTGGCGATGGCGCCCGACCCTCAAGCGTAAGGCGAACTGGCGCGACCGGCGACCCACGCCGCCGGCCGCGCCGTCGCCGGCTTATTGCGGCGGCTGGGTGAAGCGCAGTTCGCGCAGCAGCGAGGTGCCGACAAAGGTGCGCAGCTTGTTGCGCTCGACGATCCCCCGCGCCTGCGCCTCGGGGCCGCCCGCCAGCGCGTTCAGCCGCTTGTCGAGAATATCGAGCGAGGTGTCCATCGCCGCCGCGTTCTTGTACACGACGACCAGCTGCAGATTGCCGTCGCCGTCATTGCCCGCCATCGGCTGATAGATGCCGTAATCGAGCACTTCGCCGGCTTTCTTGCGCTCCTCCTGCTGCTTGCGCCAGACGCCGTTGAGCAGCGCCATGTAATTGTTCAGCTGGCCGGGCTCGACCTTCACGGTGCGGATTTCGACGACCGGGCCGAGTTCATAATTGCGAGGCGCCGATGCCTGCTGGGCAAGCGCGGGGGCGGCGAAACCAGTGGCGGCGAGCAGCGCGGCGGCGAGTGCGGTGCGAATCAGCTTCATCACGATCCTCCCTCAGCTTTCGGTGCGAAAGCGGAACGAGCAGATCATAATGACATGGCTGGTGCAAGTTGTTGCGGCGCGATGCCGACGCCACAAAAATAGGCCGGTACATCGCTGTACCGGCCTAGTAGCTCCGCAGGAGGAACACCGTGTCAGAGGGCAAGCCTCCGCAAAATCAGTAATTGTACGCGCGCTCGCCATGCTCGTTGATGTCGAGCCCCTCGGCTTCGACATCGGCGCTCGGGCGCAGGCCCAGCGTCGCCTTGAGCGCGAAGAACAGCACCGCCGAGATCAACCCCGACCAGACGAGGGTGATCCCGACCGCCGTCGCCTGCTTCACCAGTTGCTCGGTGATCGAATAGGCTTCGGGCGTCACCGCGACGGCGGGAAATTTCGTGTAATCGAAATAGCCCTGCCCGCCGAGCTTGGGATCGGCGCACACCGCCGTCGCCAGCGCGCCGACGATCCCGCCGACGCAGTGGACGCCGAACACGTCGAGCGAGTCATCATATTTCAGCGCGTTCTTCACCCGGCTGACGAAGATGAAGCAGATCGGCGAGACGATCAGCCCCAGCACCAGCGAGGTCATCGGCGCGGCGTAGCCGCTCGCCGGGGTGATCGCGACGAGGCCGGCGACAGCCCCGGTCACCGCGCCGAGCAGCGAGGGCTTGCCGTGCATCACCTGGTCGCACAGCGCCCAGCTCACCGCCGCCGCCGCCGTCGCGACAAAGGTGTTCATGAAGGCGACCGCGGTCACGCCGTTGGCCTCCAGGTTGGAGCCAGCGTTGAAGCCGAACCAGCCCACCCACAGCAGCGAGGCGCCGATCATCGTCATCGTCAGCGAGTGCGGCGGCATCGCGTCCTTCAGGAAGCCGCGACGCGGGCCGATGACGAGGCAGCCGACCAGCCCCGCGATCCCGGCGTTGATATGGACCACCGTGCCGCCGGCGAAATCGAGCGCGCCCAGGTTGAACAAATAGCCGGCATCGCTCTGCGCGTCGGGCAGGAAGTCCGGTCCCGCCCAGTACCAGACCATGTGCGCGATCGGAAAATAGACGAGCGTCAGCCAGGCGACGACGAACAGCATCAGCGGGGTGAACTTCACCCGCTCGGCGAACGCCCCCACGATCAGCGCCGGGGTGATGCACGCGAAGGTCATCTGGAACGCGCAATAAGCGAGTTCGGGGATATAGACATTGTTCGAGAAGGTCGCCGCCGGGCTCGCCGCCGTGACCCCGATCAGGAATGCCTTGCCGAAGCCGCCGATATAGGGCGAGCCGCCGGTGAAGGCGAGCGAATAGCCCCAGCATACCCACACGAGCGCGGCGATGCTGACGATCATGAACACCTGCATCAGCACGCTGAGCATGTTCTTGGTGCGCACCAGCCCGCCATAGAAGAGCGCGAGCCCCGGCACCGACATCAGCAGCACCAACGCCGAGGAGACGAGCATCCAGGCGGTGTCGCCCTTGTTGATCATCGCCGCCGCCTGTTCGGCGCTGGGCGCCTTCACCAACGCGGGCGCGGCGAGCGCGGGATCGGCAAGCGCCAGCGCGGCGAGCCCGGCGGCGAACGAATAAGTCAGGATGCGCACGGTCTCCCCCCTTCTGGTCACAGCGCGTGATCGTCTTGTTCGCCGGTGCGGATGCGCACGGCGGAATCGATGGTCATGGTGAAAATCTTGCCGTCGCCGATCTGCCCGGTTTGCGCCGCCGCCTGGATCGTCTCGACGACGCGCGGCGCGAGATCGTCGGCGCAGGCGATCTCCAGCTGCACCTTGGGCACCATCGAGGTTTCATATTCGGCGCCGCGATAGATTTCGGTCTGCCCCTTTTGCCGGCCGAAGCCGCGCACCTCGCTCACCGTCATCCCGGTCACGCCCAGCGCGTTGAGCGCCTCGCGCACCTCATCGAGCTTGAACGGTTTGATGATCGCGATGATGAGCTTCATTGGCCGACCCCCTGCAATGTTGCATCGCAAAAGGCGTGCCAGAGGTAATGAAGCCTTAATTCATGGGGTCACGGCGATTGATCATTGCATCCGCCGCTCGGTTTTTGTGCAACTGCGAACAACTGCCCGAAATTTAGGCAGGGCCGATCAGCGCGCCGGCCTCGGCGAGATCCTCGTCATCGACCATCACCCGCACCGGGATCAGGAACTGGCTGCCATCGGCGAGCGACGCGCCGCCATCGAACGCGACCGCCGGAATGCCCGCCGCCTCGAGCGCGCCGACGATGATATGCGCCTCGTTGCGGGAATAGCGCCCGAGTTCGACCAAGCTCACGCGTCGAACCCGGGGAGGATCGTTTGCACCCGCACCGGCAGCCCGTCGATCGAGCGCGTGCGCCCGGCAATCCGCGCGAGCCGTTCGGCGGGATCGGCCTGGCAGTGATATTTGACGAGCGTCTCGCGCGGTTGGTCGAGCGTCATCTTGGGAACGCCCCAGCCGCAACTGGTCTGGACGCTTTCGATCGCGATCTCAAAAATCTGCCGCGCGCCGGGGAGTTTGGGGAAGTGCGCGGCGAGCGCCTCGTAGCCGGGATCGCCCACGATGATGAACGCGCCCCGGCCATAGACGCGCAGGATGAGCGCCGGATTGTCGAACGCGCAGAACATCAGCGTGATGCGCCCATCGGCGGCGAGATGCGCCTGGGTTTCGTTCCCCGAGCCGCCGAGATCGAGATAAGCCAGCCGATCAGGCGCGAGCACGCGCACCACGTCATAGCCCTTGGGCGACAGATTGATCCGCCCCTCCGCCGCCGCGGTCGCGACGAAGAACATCGGCTGGCGGGCGATGAAGGCGATGTGGTCGTCGGTGAGGGCGGGGAAGAATTCGGCCATACGCGTCTCGCTTGGCTTGAGGTGCCTTGAGGTTTACCCTGGCATCATGTCCCTCGCCAACCCGCCCCGCGTGCCGGTGACGTTCCCGGCCAAACAGTCGACCATGGACATGGCGCGGGAGCTGAGCGTGTCCGCCACAGGCCGCCGGCGCCACAAATGCAGACGGGCGGCAACCGCCTGCAGTTGTTGCCGTTCAGTCCAGGGTGGCTCTGGTACGGAGAAAGGAAAGGTATCGTTCATCTTCGGCGGTAAACAAGTCCGCTCCAGGACCCATATAAGCCCGCATCAGTTCGTCGGCAGCACGATCATGCTCCCCCAAATCGAGTAGTACCTGACCCAAACGAAGATGAAGGAACGGATTGCCCAGCGCGTCGGGACAAATCATCGCATAATTCAACGCCTCTTTTGCCGTAGTCTTGTAGTTTGCTAGAAACGCTGCGTCTCCGATTGCAGCCAATATCCAAGTGGACGCGTTCCACTGACTTTTTGGTTCGGGGACGATCTCCCACGCTCGATTATATTCGGCGATCGCTTCTTCATATCTGCCAGCAGAGGCAAGTGCGTCACCGTCGGCGCAAAAATGCTGAATTGAGTCATAGACAGTCGATGGTAGTTCTGGGTACCCCATGACAACAAAGGTTAGACGGATACAGCCCGTCACTCAATAACCGCTCCCCACCCCAATCTCGCCGTTCAATCCTAGCGCCGCGCGCAGCCCTTGCGCGCCCGCTTAAACCGCCGTCCCGCCCACCGTCAGCCCTTCGACCAACAGCGTCGGCTGGCCCACGCCGGCCGGGACGCTCTGCCCGCCCTTGCCGCACATGCCGACGCCCTCGTCGAGCGCGAAGTCGTGGCCGATGCCGGCGACGCGGGTGAGCACGCTCGGGCCGTCGCCGATCAGCGTCGCGCCCTTGATCGGGGCGCCGAGCCGGCCATTCTCCACCCGATAGGCCTCGGTGCAGGAAAACACGAACTTGCCCGACACGATATCGACCTGCCCGCCGCCGAAGCTCTTGGCGAAGATGCCGTTCTTCACGCGCGCCAGCAGCTCGGCCGGATCGTCCTTGCCGGCGCGCATGAACGTGTTGGTCATGCGCGGCATCGGCGCATGGGCGAAGCTTTCGCGCCGGCCATTGCCGGTGGGCGCCACGCCCATCAGCCGGGCGTTGAGCCGATCCTGCATATAGCCGGCGAGGATACCGTCCTCGATCAGGATGTTTTCCTGGGTGGGCGTGCCCTCGTCATCGATCGAGAGTGAGCCGCGCCGATCGAGCAGCGAGCCGTCGTCGATCACCGTCACCCCGGGTGCCGCGACCCGCTCGCCGATCCGCCCCGAAAAGGCGCTGGTGCCCTTGCGGTTGAAGTCGCCCTCCAGCCCGTGGCCGATCGCCTCGTGGAGCAGGATGCCCGGCCAGCCGGGGCCGAGCAGCACCGTCATCTCGCCGGCGGGCGCGGCGACCGACTCCAGATTGACCAGCGCCTGGGCCAGCGCCTCGTCGATCGCGCGGCTCCACACCTCGGGGCTGGTGATGCGATCATAGAGATAGCGCCCGCCAATCCCGAAGCTGCCGGTCTCGCGCCGGCCGTTCTGCTCGGCCACGATCGAAACGTTCAGGCGCACCAGCGGCCGCACATCGGTCGCGACGAACCCATCGGCGCGCACGATCTCGACCACGCTCCACGATCCCGACAACGAGACCGACACCTGCGCCACGCGCGGATCGCGCGCACGCGCGGCGGCGTCGATCGTCTGGCACAGCGCCACCTTGTCGGCGAACGGCATCAGATCGAGCGGATCGCCGCCAGTATAGAGATGGCGGTTGGTGCCGACCGGCGGCGGTGCCTTGGCGGCGGCGCTCGGGTCGATCAGCGCCATCGTCTGCGCGGCGCGGGTGATCGCGGCGGGGGTCAGTTCGCTCGAATGGGCGAAGGCGGTGGTCTCGCCCGCGACCGCCCGCAGGCCGAAACCGGCGTGCGTATCATAGCTCGCGGTCTTCAGCCGGCCATCGTCGAAGCCGAACGCCTCGGCCTTGCGATATTGCAGGTAGAGCTCGCCATCATCGGCGCGGGCGAGCGCGGCGGCGGTCAGGCGCTGGGCTTCTTGAGGGTCGAGGCTGGCGTAGAGGAACGCGCGGGGATCAACGGTCATCCCACCAAGGTAGGGGGCGCGGCGGCGATGTAAACTCGCGCGGTCTATTCGGGGAGCGTATAGGCGAAATCATAATGGTGGACGCCGCCTTCCACCGTGATGGCGAGCGTGCCGGCGATGCCCGCGAGCGCGCCGGTGCCGGTATCGGGCGCGACGGTGATGATCAGGTCGCCGCCGCCCGCCTTGGTCATCGTGCCCTGGTGGAGCAGCACGAAGCCGCCCGCCTTGCCATCGACGCTGCCCTGGAACTGGTCGATCGCGACATAGGCGGCGGCCGACCCCGGCTTGGGCGCGCCGGCGGCGAGCATCGTGCCATGCGCGGTGCCGGTCAGCCCGCCCGAGAAATGCTTCACCAGCCCCATCCGGCTGGTCGGCAGCGCGCCCTCGGTGGCGGGCGCCTGGGCCTCGGGGGTGATGCTCACCTCGAACGTGCCGGTTGCGTGGTGCACGGGACTTCTCCTCTGCGGTGCCGCCGCGGTCAACGTGACGAGCAGCGCCAGCGCCAAAGCCCGGCGCCGTGCCACCTTAACGGCTCGCGCCCGAGGCGATATCCGTGCCGGCCGCGCCGTCTGGCAGATCGGCCGGCCCGCCCACCAGAATGAAGCGCCGGTCGCAATAGCCGCAATCGACATAGCCATGCTCGTCGATCTGCAGATAGACGCGCGGATGGCCGAGCGCGGTCGGGATACCGTCATGCGCGCCGTCGCAGCTGACGCGGGACGCGGTGACGCGCGTGATCTGGGGCGGCGGAAGGCTCATGCGCGCGGCGATAGCAATGATGGCGCGACCGAGGCAAGTTGACTTTGGCGCCGCCCGGATCGACGCGAGACGGGTCGCCCCTCACCGCGAAGCCAACGCAGGAGCAAGCCATCCCATGTCGGCCACACCATCCGTCGGCGCGTTCGCGATCGTCCCGAGCAATGATCTGCCAGGCGCGCTTCCGTTCTGGCGGCGCATGGGGTTCGCGATCACCGGCGGATCGCACGAGTATATCATCATGACCGGCTGGGGATGCGAAGTGCATCTGATCCAGGCGGGGAGCGGGCCATGGCGGGTGCCGGCGGACCATAATCCGTTCGGCGTCTTCATCCGCACGCCCGAGGTGGAGGCGATCGCGGCGCGGGTCGACGATCTGATCATTCGGCCCGGCGGGGTGCTGCGCCACCGCGAATGGGGACTGTATGAAGTCGGCATCGCCGGGCCGGACGGCCTGCTGGTCCGGGTCGGCTGGCCTTCGGCGCTCATCGGGGATGGCCCCGCCCCGGCACCGCGGGGACAAAAATAATTGGCGGCACCGCGTTTGCGGCTTAAGCGGCGGGCATGACCGACGCTCCCGCCGACGCAGCGATTTCGATCCAGGGCCTGTCCAAAGTCTATGCGGGCGGCAAACAGGCGCTGAGCGACGTCAGCTTCGATGTGCCGCGCGGCATGATCTATGGCCTGCTGGGGCCGAACGGCGCGGGCAAATCGACGCTGATCAACATCCTGGCGGGGCTGGTGAACAAGACCAGCGGCAGCGCCTCGATCTGGGGGTTCGACATCGACGCCCACCCCCGCAACGCCAAGGCCTCGATCGGGATCGTCAACCAGGAGATCATCTTCGATCCCTTCTTCACCCCGTTCGAGACGCTGGAGATCCAGGCCGGGCTCTACGGCGTGCCCAAGGCCGAGCGCCGCTCGATGGAGCTGCTGCGCGCGGTGCATCTGGAGGACAAGGCGCGCGCCTATTCGCGCACGCTTTCGGGGGGCATGAAGCGGCGGCTGATGGTCGCGAAGGCGATGGTCCACGCGCCGCCGGTGCTGGTGCTCGACGAGCCGACCGCGGGCGTCGATATCCAGCTGCGCCAGCAGCTCTGGGAATATGTCCGCGAGCTCAACCGCGGCGGGGTGACGGTGGTGCTGACGACGCACTATCTCGAAGAAGCCGAGGAGCTGTGCGAGCGCATCGCCATCATCAACCACGGCAAGCTGATCGCCAACGAACCGACGCGCGCGCTGGTCGGCATGGCGCATGAGAAGATGGTCGCGGTGACGGTCGACCGCGACATTGCGACTCCCCCGGCCAACCCGGCCTTCGAGAAGATCGAACTAAAGGGCGATCGCGAGCTGGACATCACCTACCGCAAGGACCGGGTGAATGCGGGGCAGGTGCTCGCGGCGGTGCAGGCCGCGGGGCTGGGGATCGTCGATGTGAGCACGCGCGAGGCGGATCTGGAGGATGTGTTCCTGAATCTGACGCGGGCGGCGAATGGTTGAGGAAGCGATAGACCCGTCGGCGACTGCGCTCGCCGAGGCGCAGGCGCAGGCGCCTAAAAGCTCGGCGCGGCGGCGCGCGGACGCGATCAAGCAGTTCCGATGCAAGAACTTGATCGCGGTGCTCGAGAATCCGACCGACATCAAAAATATCGGCACCGTGATCCGCAACGTGAATGCGCTTGGGGTCGAGAAGGTGTACATCGTCGATCCACGTGGCGCCTTGCCCGACGATTGGGAGGAACTGCGCCACGACCGCGCGATCTCCAAGACGTCGGTATCAGCCGTCAAATGGACCTTCGTGCGTCGCTTTCCGAGTACCGCCGCCTGCTTCGATCATCTGGAGCGCAATCGTTTCACCTCGATCGTCACCTCGCCGCATGTGAAGGGCAAGCACAGCATCTATCTGCACGAGGGCGACTTCGCCGCCTTCACCAAGCTCGCAGTGTGGTTCGGCAGCGAGGCGGTCGGCATCAGCGACGAGGCGATCGCGCGCAGCACGATGTGCGTGAGCATCCCGATGTTCGGGATGATCGAGAGCCTCAATCTCGGCACGAGCTCGGGCATCGTCCTGTACGAAGTGACCCGGCAGCGCCGCGCTTATCAAAGCCAGTATCGGCTGCGCGATCGGCGCGGCAAACGGGAGACGCCACTGCCGACCGTCCTTCCCGCCAGTGACGGCGCGTGAACCGCCGCAAGCCTGAAGGAAAGAGGCTTTGACCACCGACCCCCACACCCCCGACATTCTCATCATCGGCTCGGGCGCCGCTGGCCTCACCGCCGCGCTCAACCTCGCCGATCGCTTCCGCGTCACCGTGCTCGCCAAGAGCCGGATCGACGATGGCTCGACCGCCTGGGCGCAGGGCGGGATTGCCGCCGTGCTCGAACCGGGCGACACGTTCGACAGCCATGTCGAGGATACGATGGTCGCGGGCGCGGGGCTCAACCACCGCGATACCGTGGAGTTCGTCGTCGAAAGCGCGCCGCGCGCGATCGCCCGGCTGGTCGAATTGGGCGTGCCGTTCAACCAGGACGGCAACGCACTCCACCTGACGCGCGAGGGCGGGCATTCGCACCGCCGCATCGTCCATGTGAATGACGCGACGGGCTATGCGGTGCAGGTCGCGCTCCAGCGCGCGGCGGAGGCGCATCCCAACATCACTCTCGTTCCCAACCGCGTCGCGATCGATCTCGCGACCGGGCGGCACGAGCAGCGCTATTCGGGCGCGGGGCATGTGTGGGGCGTGTACGCCGTCAACCGCGAGACGGGCCGCGTCGAGCTGTTCACCGCGCGCGCGACGATCCTGGCGACGGGCGGCGCGGGGCGGACCTACCTGTTCTCAACGGCGCCGCGCGGCGCGACCGGGGACGGGATCGCGATGGCGTGGCGTGCCGGGTGCCGCGTCGCCAACATGGAATTCATGCAGTTCCACCCGACCTGCCTCTACAATCTCGACGTCAAGAACTTCCTGATCACCGAGGCGGTGCGCGGCGAGGGCGGCTGGCTGAAGCTGCCCACCACCGGCCACCGCTTCATGCCCGAGGTCGACCCCCGCGCCGAACTCGCCCCGCGCGACGTGGTGGCGCGCGCGATCGATCATGAGATCAAGCGGCTCGGCCTCGATTACGTCCATCTCGACATCAGTCACAAGGGCGCCGATTTCGTCCGCGGCCATTTCCCGACGATCCACGAAAAGCTGCTCGGCCTGGGCATCGACATGACGCGCGAGCCGATCCCGGTGGTGCCCGCGCAGCACTATACCTGCGGCGGGATCATCGTCGATCATGACGGGCGCACCGATCTGCCCGGGCTCTACGCGGCGGGCGAGTGCAGCGACAGCGGGCTGCACGGCGCCAATCGCCTCGCCTCCAATTCGCTGCTCGAATGTTTCGTGTTCGGCGAGGCGGCGGCGAAGCACATCGCCGCGCATTGGGCCGATCTGCCCCCGCCCCCGCCGATCCGCCCCTGGGACGAGAGCCGGGTGACCGATTCGGACGAGGAAGTCGTCATCAAGCAGAACTGGACCGAGATCCGGCGCTTCATGTGGAACTATGTCGGCATCGTCCGCACGACCAAAAGGCTGGAGCGCGCGGCGCACCGGATCAAGCTGCTGAGCGAGGAAATCGGCGATTATTACGGCCATTTCCGGGTGACGCCCGATCTGATCGAGCTGCGCAACCTGCTGCAATGCGCCGATCTGATCGTCCGCTGCGCGCTCGCCCGCAAGGAGAGCCGGGGGCTGCACTATACGCTCGATTACCCCGAAACGCTGCCGGTGGCGGCGGATACGGTGCTGCTGCCTTGAGCGCGTGCCGGGCGAGTCGGGTGGCGGCGCGGGCTGGCGCCGAACGCCCCTAATCGAACAGCGACGACACGCTCGTTTCATCCGCGATGCGGCGGATCGCTTCGCCCAGCAGCGGCGCGATCGTCAGATGGCGGATGCGCTTGGCCTCGCTCACCGCGGGCGGGCTGCCGATCGTATCGGTGATGACGAGTTCGGTGAGCGCCGATCCTTCCACCCGCGCCACCGCCCCGCCCGAAAGCACGCCGTGGGTGCAATAGGCGACGACTTCCTCGGCCCCCGCCGCCTTCAGCGCGGCGGCGGCGTTGCACAAAGTGCCCGCCGAATCGACGATATCGTCGATCAGGATGCAGAAGCGCCCGGTCACGTCGCCGATGATGTTCATCACTTCCGATTCGCCCGCGCGCTCGCGGCGCTTGTCGACGATCGCGAGCGGGGCGTTGTTCAGCCGCTTGGCGAGCGCACGGGCGCGCACCACCCCGCCGACATCGGGCGAGACGACCATCAGGTTGCGCCCGGGAAAGCGCGTCAGCACATCGGCCGACATCACCGGCGCGGCATAGAGATTGTCGGTCGGGATATCGAAAAAGCCCTGGATCTGCCCGGCGTGGAGATCGATCGAGAGTACCCGGTCGGCGCCCGCGACGGTGATGAGATTGGCGACAAGCTTGGCCGAAATCGGCGTGCGCGGCCCCGGCTTGCGGTCCTGCCGGGCATAGCCGAAATAGGGGACGACCGCCGTGATCCGCTTGGCCGAGGCGCGCTTCAGCGCATCGATGCAGATCAGCAGCTCCATCAGATTGTCGTTCGCGGGATAGCCGGTCGATTGCAGGACGAACACGTCCTCGCCGCGCACATTCTCCTGAATCTCGACGAACACTTCCTCGTCGGCGAAGCGGCGCACGCTCGCCTCGGTGAGCGGAATTTCAAGATACCGCGCCACGTCGCGCGCCAGCGGCAGGTTGGAGTTGCCGGTCAGCAGTTTCAAGCCCATTCCCTTGTTCGGCTGTCCCCCGCCTCTTAGGGTTGTCGGGCTTGGAACAAAAGAGTGGGCAACGGAATGGCCGGCACAGTCACCTTCACGCCCCAGGAGGCAGATTATCTGGCGGCTAATCGGGCGCTGTTCGCCAGCCACCCTCTGCGTCGATGGGCCTTTTGGCTGTTCATCGTTGGCGCGATCCTGGCGGTTGCCGATTTCACCAGTAGGATGGTTTTGTCGGGCGCCACCGCGCTCGAAGCCTTGAACGACGGTGCGGTGCTAATATTGTTCGCCGCCCTATGCGCTGTCCTTCCGTGGATCGTCACGCGGTCCTTTCCGCGTCAGATACGTACCATGATGCGGCAGAACCGGGCATTGGCCGGCCCGATCGAATGCACTTGGGATGAAGTCGGCGTCCAGTTCACCGCCAGCAACGGCGAGATTCGGTTGAAATGGTCCGATCTTCATCGCTGGTTTTCCGATGGGCACGGCTTTGTCTTCCTGCAGACCGATCGCATGATGAACATTCTGCCGCGCCGTGTTCTGAGCGCGGCGCAAGCGCTTGATCTGGAGGAGATCGCCCGTAGGCATGGGCCCAAGCCGGGGTGACGCGCTTGCCGTAGCACCAACCGAGACCTAGGCAGGCCGCATGAAAGTCATCACCCGTTTCGCGCCCTCGCCAACCGGCACGCTCCATATCGGCAATATCCGTACCGCCCTGTTCAACTGGCTGTTCGCGCGGGCGCAGGGCGGGGCGTTCCTGCTGCGGATCGACGATACCGATGCCGCGCGCAGCGAGGAGCGGTTCGTGGAGGCGATCCGCGCCGATCTTGCCTGGCTGGGGCTCGCGCCCGATGAGGAGGCGCGGCAATCGGCGCGGTTCGATCGCTATCAGGCGCGGTTCGACGCGCTGGTCGCGGCGGGGCGGATATATCCGGCTTATGAAACCCAGGCCGAGCTCGATCTGAAGCGCAAGGTGCTATTGGGGCGCGGCCTGCCCCCGGTCTATGACCGCGCCGCGCTGAAGCTGACCGACGCCGAGCGCGGCCAGCTGGAGGCGGAAGGGGTGAAGCCGCATTGGCGCTTCAAGCTCGATCACGCGGCGCCGGTCGAATGGCACGATCTGATCCGCGGCCCCCAGCATTTCGAGCCGGCGACGATGAGCGATCCCGTCATCCGCCGCGCCGATGGCAGCTGGCTCTACATGCTCCCGTCCGCGATCGACGATGTCGAACTCGGCATCACCCATGTCGTGCGCGGCGAGGATCATGTCTCGAACACCGCGCTGCAAATCCAGATGTTTCAGGCGATGGGCGCCGCCCCGCCCGCCTTCGCCCATGCCGCGCTGCTGACCGGCGCGGAGGGCAAGCTTTCCAAGCGGCTCGGCTCGCTCGGCGTGGAGGCTTTGCAAGAGGCGGGGATCGAGCCGCAGGCGGTGCGGGCTCTGCTCGCGCGGCTGGGGACGAGCGACCCGGTCGAGCCTTTCGTCGAGATGGCGCCGCTGATCGCCGCGTTCGATTTCAGCCGCTTCGGCCGGGCGCCGGCGCGCTTTGACGAAGGCGAGCTGGCACAGCTCAACGCGCGCATCATCCATCAGCTGCCGTTCGCGGCGGTCGCGGAACGCCTGCCGGCGGGAATGGGCGCGGACGCCTGGGAAGCGATCCGCCCCAATCTGACCCGGATCGAAGAGGCGGGCGATTGGTGGGGGGTGATCGAAGGCCCGATCGCCGCGCCCCCGGCGGCCGAGGACGCCGATTTCCTCGCCCGCGCCGCCACGGTCGCCGCAGGGCTCGATTGGGCAGCGGACCCGTGGCACGCGCTCACCAACGCGCTGAAGGCCGAGACGGGGCGCAAGGGCAAGGCGCTGTTCCTGCCGCTGCGCCGCGCGCTCACCGGACGCGATCACGGGCCGGACATGGCCGCGCTCCTCCCGCTGATCGGCCGCGACCGGGCCGTCGCGCGGTTGCGCGCGCGCTGAGCGTTTCGCGGTTTCGATCCCCCCGCCATCTGCGCTAGGAAGCAAGCGATGACCGAACCCAAACCGCTCGTCGTCGGCATTGGCGGCACCATCGGGGGCGTTTCCTCCACCGAGCGCGCGCTGATGATCGCGCTCGACGCCGCCGCGCGCGACGGCTTCGAGACCCAATTGTTCGGCGGCGAGGCGCTCGCGCGGCTGCCGCTCTACAACCCCAAGGCGCATGAGCGCACCGAGTGCGAGCAGCGCTTCGTCACGGCGGTGCGCCGCGCCTCGGCGGTGATCATCGCGAGCCCGGGCTATCACGGCTCGATCTCGGGTCTGGTGAAGAACGCGCTCGACCTGCTGGAGGAAACCGCGCGCGATCCCCGGCCCTATCTGGCGGACATGCCGGTGGGGCTGATCGCCACCGCTTATGGCTGGCAGGCGACCGGCAGCACCATCGCCGCGCTGCGCTCGATCGTCCATGCGCTGCGCGGCTGGCCGACGCCGTTCGCCGCCGCGATCAACACCCAGCTCACCAAGTTCGACGAGGCGGGCGGAGCGAGCGACCCGGCGGTGCTCGATCAGCTCGCGCTGGTCGGGCGCCAGGTCGCGCGGTTCGCGCCGCTCGCCGCGCATGATTAGTCGGCGGACTGCCCTGGCGGGGATAAGCGGGGCTTTCGCCGTCCCCGCGCTGGCCCGCGATGTCCGGCTGGGGTTTGGGAACGGCACGAGACTGCTCGGCAGCGGCTTTTCGGAGAAGGGCGAGATGATCGTCCAGCGCACCCGCGCGCCGCTGCTCGAAACTCCGTTCGAGGTGTTCGACGACGGGTTGTTCACCCCGAACGACCGTTTCTACGTCCGCTGGCATTACCAGGACATTCCGCTGGCGGTGAACGCCCGCGACTATCGGCTGAAGGTGAGCGGCGCGATTTCCCGCCCGCTCGCGCTGACGCTGGGCGAACTGCTCAAGCTGCCCCGGATCGAGCTGACGGCGGTCAACCAATGTTCGGGCAATTCGCGCGGCTTCGTGGGGCCGCGCGTCGCCGGGGCGCAGTGGGGGCACGGCGCGATGGGCTGCGCGCGCTGGACCGGGGTGCCGCTGAAGGCGGTGCTCGAACGCGCGGGGGTGAAGCCGGGCGCGCGGGCGGTGCGCTTCGGCGGGCTGGACGAGCCACCGCCCGACGCACCGCGCTTCCTGAAGTCGCTCGGCATGGATCACGCGCTGGATGGCGAGGTGATGATCGCCTTCGCGATGAACGGTGCCGCGCTGCCGATGCTCAACGGCTATCCAATCCGGCTGGTCGTGCCGGGCTGGTTCTCCACCTATTGGATCAAGGCGCTGTCGAGCATCGAAGTGCTTGATAAAGAAGACGATAACTTCTGGATGGCGACCGCCTACCGCATCCCCGCAACCGTGGATGGCGGGGTTCCACCGGGCACGACCCAGTTCGAGAGCGTGCCGATCAACACGATGCCGCCGCGCAGCTTCTTCACCAATCTACGCGACGGCGCGATCGTGCCGCCCGGCCCACGCCTCGTGCGCGGCATCGCCTTTGGCGGCGCGAGCGCGGTCGCCAAGGTCGAGCTGAGCCGCGACGGCGGGGCAAGCTGGCAACCCGCGACGCTCGGCACCGATGCCGGGCGCTATGCCTTTCGCGGCTGGCAGGCGACGATCGATTTCGCCCAGGGTCCGGCGACGCTCCACGTCCGCTGCTCCGCCGCCGACGGGCGGGTACAGCCGATGCGGCCGGTGTGGAACCCCGGCGGCTATCTCTACAACGCGGTCGAAAAGGTCGAGGTGCGCGTCGCATGAAGCTGATCCTGGCGCTGGCGGGGCTCGCCATGGCGGCGAGCGTCACCTTCAAGAACAAAACGATCGACTATCCCGCCGATCCGCCTGGCTTGCCCGATCGCTTCGAGCTGGTGACGCAGAACTGCACCGGCTGTCATTCGAGCGAGTTCCTGACCGCCCAGCCCAAGCTCAGCCGCGCGACCTGGACGGCCGAAGTCGCCAAGATGCGCCGCGTCTATAAAGCGCCGATCGAGCCGGGGGACGACGCCAAGCTGGTCGAGGCGCTGGTCGCACTGCAGGGGGGCTGAACGGCCTTTCGGTGCTTCAATCCACCAACGCCGCGTGCGCCCCCGCCAGCCGCAGGCGCAGCACCGGGGCGGGGGCACCGGCGAAGGCGCGGCAGGCTTCGCCGACGGGCGTCGCCGCGCGATCGAGCCCGACCAGATCGGCGAAGCTCCACACGCTCAGGTCGGGCAGGACTTGCCAGCTATAGGCCTGGGCGGGCGCCTCAGGCGGGTTGGCGAAGACGAGGCCATGGCCGTTGACCGGCTGCCACGGCGTGTCGCCGGTCGCGCGAACCACCCCGTACAGCCCCGTTGGCGCGTGGCGCAGCTCGGGTGCGAAGACTTTACGCTGGGTCGACCAGAACAGATAGAGCGCCCCTTGATGAGCCACGGCGTGCGGGCGTTCGAGCTCGTTCGAGACGCCGGTGGCATCGATCCAGGGCGCGGTGAGCCGCCAGCCGCTCCCGTCGCGCCGCGCCGCGCCGACCAGCCCGTTCCACGCGCTCTCTGCCCGCGCGCGCGATGCGGCGAAGAGCAGCCATTCGCTCCCCTGATCGCGCATATGGAAGGGATCGCGAAACGCCTTGATCGTTCCGCTCTCCCCGCCGCCCGCGAGCGCGGTTTCATAGGCCTCGCCATCGGGGATGACGCATTCGACGGGCGTGGTCCAGTCGACCGGGCGGAGATCGTCGCCCAGGGCGATGTGGCATTCGAACAGCCGCTGGTCGAACCCCGGCGCGGCTTCGCCCGGCCGGCCCGCGGCGGTGAAATACAACGTCAGCCGCCGCCGCGCGGTATCGAGCAGCGCCGAGCCCGCCCATTCACGGCTGCCCGGCGATAGCGCGGGCGGCAAGAGCGCGCCCAGGTCGCGCCAGCCCGCTGCCGTCCGGTGAAACAGCCGCAACCGCGCGACCGCATGGCGCGCCTCGGGATCGGGCAGGATCGGCGCGGTCAGCGCGATCACCAGCAGCCCGCCGTCGATCGGCGCCAACGCCCCGGCGGGGGTGAGCGCGGGCCAATGGTCCCACAGGTCGATGCTCGGCACCACGCGCGGCGCCGCGGCGGCGGTGAAGCGCGGCGCGACCGGATAGCCGCCCTCGGCGATCGCCGCGACATGCGCGGGGGTCCAGCGAAACGGCGTCATGCGCTGCCACCTCTCACGCAATCGGGCCCCTGCCCGCGATCCCGGGAACGATGTCGGACATTGCAAACCTTTGCAATAGGTTGCAGTGCCTTCCTCTCTTCAGGGTGGAAACGGGCTCTTTCCCTGCCCGCCGGGGCCGCTTAAACGCTGGAGCCATGGCCCGACCAATCTCGATCGACCGGCGCAACCTGCTCATCGCCGGGGGGGCGGGGCTGGGTCTTGCGATCGCCTGGGGGGTGTGGCCGCGCACTTACGCCCCCAACCTCACCGCCGCGCCGGGGGAGACGATCTTCGGCGCGTGGGTGAAGATCGGCGAGGACGGGCACGTCGCGGTCGCCATCCCGCAGGCCGAATATGGCCAGGGCAGCTGGACCGCGCTGCCCCAGATCCTGGCGGACGAGCTTGGCGCCGATTGGCGCACCGTCTCGGTCGAGCCGGCGCCGCTCAACCCGCTTTACGCCAACCGGCTGGGCGCGGCCGAGCTGTTCGAAGGACTGTTCGACACGGGCGCGGCGGGCTTCGCCGAGCGCTATGTCGCGCCCGCCGCGCTGATGCTCACTGCCGGGTCGAGCTCGGTCCGCGCGTTCGAGGACGAGCTGCGCCGGGCGGGGGCCGCCGCGCGGGTGCTGTTGAGCAAGGCGGCCGCCGCGCGCTGGGGAGTCGATTGGCGCGCATGCGTGGCGGAGGACGGTTTCATTGCCCACGGCAACCGCCGCGCGCGTTTCGCCGAGCTCGCTGCGGCGGCGGTCAAGGAAAAGCTGCCCGAAACACTACCGCTGCGCGCGGAGGAATCGGGCGGCCTGGCGGGACAGTCGCTGCCCCGGCTCGACGTGCCGGCGAAGGTCGATGGCTCCGCCAATTTCGCGGGCGACGTCCGGCTGGCCGACATGGTGTTCGCCGCCACCTGGAGCGCGCCGCCGGGCGCGCGGATCACGGGGTTGAACCGCGACGCGGCGGCCAAGGCACCGGGCTTCCTGATGCTGGTCGAGCAGGGCGACTGGATCGCCGCGCTCGCGACGACGTGGTGGGGCGCGCACCGCGCGGTCGAAGCGCTCGCCCCGCGCACGGCAGGGGGCGCGGTGCCGAGCGCCAAGGGCATCGACTCGGCGCTCGTCCGCGCGCTCGAAACGCCGGGCACGCGCCTCGCCGCGCGGGGAGACGTGGCGGCGGTATTCAAGGGCGCACCGCTGATCCAGGCCGATTACCATGTCGGCCCCGCGCCCCATGCCTCGCTCGAAACCCAGAGCGCGACCGCGCGGTTCGAGTCCGGGCGGCTCGAACTCTGGCTGCCGACGCTGGCGCCGGGGCTCGCGCGCGATGCCGCCGCCGCCGCGCTCGGCATCGCGGCGGCGCAGGTGGTGGTGCACCCGATGCTCGTCGGCGGGTCGTTCGGCATGGGGATCGAGCCGACCGTCGCCGCGCAGGCGGCGCTGCTCGCCCGCGCGGCGAAACGCCCGGTGCAACTCACCTGGTCGCGGCGCGAGGAACTGGCCCGCGATCCGTTTCGCCCGCCCGCCGCCGCGCGCATGACCGCCCGGCTCGGCGGCAACGGGACGATCCTCGGCTGGCGCGCGAAGATTGCCACCCCGCCGAGCGGCACCGCGCTCGCCCACCGCCTGCTCGGGGGCGATGCGGCCGCCCGCGCCGCGCTGCTGCTTCAGGGCGGGGGCGACATGGCGGCGGTCGCCGGGGCCGTGCCCTATTATCGCTTTCCTGCCTTCGCGCTCGATCATCACCCGGTCGAGATCGGTCTCCCCACCGGCTATTGGCGGAGCGGCGCGCACAGTTACACCGCGTTCTTCACCGAAAGCTTCCTCGACGAACTGGCCCATGCCGCGAGTTCCGAGCCGCTGTCGTTCCGCGTGGGCATCACCGGCGAGGCGCGGCTGGTGCGCTGCCTGTCGACCGCAGCGGCGCTCGGCGGCTGGGAAGGCGGTGTACCGGGATCGGGCCAGGGCATCGCCTGCCACTCGTTCCGCGGCAGCCATATCGCGCTGCTCGCCGAGGCCCATTTCGAGGACGGGCGCGTGCCCCGGGTCGATCGGCTGGTCGCCGCCGTCGATTGCGGGCGGCAGATCAACCCCGAACTGGTGCGCCAGCAGATCGAAGGCGGGCTGTTGTTCGGGATGGCGGCCGCGCTCGGCGCGCCGATCGGGGTCGAAGGCGGGCGCCCCGCTCCGGCGCGGCTGGGGGCGCTGGGCCTGCCACGCCTCGCCGACACGCCCGACATCACCGTCGAACTGATCCGCTCCGATGCCGAACCGGGCGGCGTGAGCGAGCTGGCGGTGCCGGTGGTGGCCCCCGCGATCGCCAACGCGCTCTACGCGGCGGCGGGCTTCCGTTTGCGGCGCTTGCCCTTTACGGCGGCGGCATGAGTCGCCCCCCCGATCACCCGCCGGTCAAGCCTCGCCGCGTGGGGGTGATGCTGGTGAACCTCGGGACACCCGACGCGCCAGACACCAAATCGGTGCGTCGCTATCTGGGCGAATTCCTGTCGGACCGGCGGGTTGTCGAGATTCCCGCGCCCTTGTGGCAGCCGATCCTGCGCGGCTTCATCCTCAACACCCGCCCGCAGCGCTCGGCCGAGGCGTATCGCGCGGTTTGGAGCGACGAGGGCTCGCCGCTCGCCGCGATCACCCGGCGCCAGGCGACGGCGCTCCAAACGCGGCTTGGGGACGCGGCGCTCGTCGATTGGGCGATGCGCTATGGCCAGCCCTCGATCCCCGACGTGCTGCGCCGGATGTTCGAGGCGGGCTGCGACCGGCTGCTGCTGGCGCCGCTCTACCCGCAATATTGCGCGGCGACGACCGCGACCGCCAATGACAAGGCGTTCGCGGTGCTGCGCGCGATGCGATGGCAGCCGGCGATCCGCACGCTGCCGCCCTATTATGACGATCCGCTCCACATCGATGCGCTCGCCCGCGACATCGCCAGCGGGCTCGCGGGCCTTCCCTTCGATCCGCAGGCGCTGCTGGTGAGTTTCCACGGGATGCCCGCGCGCACGCTGGAACTGGGCGACCCCTATCACTGCCAATGCCAGAAGACCGCGCGACTGCTGGGCGCGGCGCTGGGGCGCGAGGCGATCGTCACCTTCCAGTCGCGCTTCGGCCCGGCGAAATGGCTCGAACCCGCGACCGACGAGACGCTCGCCGCGCTGCCCGCCAAGGGCGTCAAGCGCATCGCCGTCGTCGCGCCCGGTTTCTCGGCGGACTGCCTCGAAACGCTGGAGGAGGTCGCGATTCGCGGTCGCGAGACCTTTGAGGAAGCTGGCGGCACCGATTTCGCCTACCTGCCCTGTTTGAACGACCGTTCCGTTGGTATGGAGATGCTCGAGGCGCTAATCCGCCGCGAACTGCAAGGCTGGGTGTAACCAGCGAATAAGGAGAGGAAGATGGCACGCGTCGCGATTGTCACGGGTGGAACGCGCGGAATTGGCGAGGCGATCAGCCTTGCCTTGCGGGATTCAGGCTTCACCGTCGCCGCCAATTATGCCGGCAATGAAGAGCGCGCGCGCGCCTTTACCGAACGGACCGGGATCAAGGCCTATAAGTGGGATGTCGCCGATTTCGATGCGTGCCAGGCGGGCGTCGCGCAGGTCGTCGAGGAACTCGGCCCGGTCGATGCGCTCATCAACAACGCCGGCATCACCCGCGACGGCACGATGCTGAAGATGACCTACCAGGCCTGGAAAGAGGTGATCGACACCAATCTGGGCGGATGCTTCAACATGGCGAAAGCGGTGTTCGCCGGGATGCGCGATCGCAAATGGGGGCGGATCGTCAACATCGGCTCGATCAACGGCCAGGCGGGGCAATATGGCCAGGTGAACTACGCCGCCGCCAAATCGGGCATCCACGGCTTCACCAAGGCGCTGGCGCAGGAAGGCGCCAAATTCAACGTGACCGTGAACGCGATCGCGCCCGGCTATATCGATACCGACATGGTGGCGGCGGTGCCCGGCGAGGTGCTGGAAAAGATCGTCGCCAAGATTCCCGTCGGCCGGCTGGGCCAGGCGAGCGAGATCGCGCGCGCGGTGACCTTCCTGTGCTGCGACGAGGGCGGCTTCGTCACCGGGTCGACGCTCAGCATCAACGGCGGCCAACACATGTACTGAACGGCTCGAGGGCCGACGCACGAGGCGCCGGCCCTCTCGTTCCCCCGATACGCCGGGGACTCAATAACGCGAGCGGCAATCGCTACGGTCGATCGAGCGACCGGCGAGCGCGCCGCCAGCGGCGCCGAGCACCGTGCCGAGCCCGCGATCGCCACGCCCGGCGACGACATTGCCGAGCAAACCGCCGGCGATCGCGCCGACCACCGTACCCGCAGTACCATCGCAGCGGCGATAATTATACCGATAATCGCTACGGTAGTCGCGATAGACCCGATCGTTGTAACGGTTATCATAGTAACCGTTGTTGTAATAGCCGTTGCGATCGTACCCGCGATAATTGTCGCGATAGACGTCGCCGCGATAGCCACGATAATCGCGATAGCCATCATAATATTGCGCCGAAGCACCGGTCAGGGGCACCACCGCGCTCATGCCGAGGGCGAGCGCTGCACCGGCGGCGGAAAGCTTCTTCAACATCGTCCATCTCCACACGCTGCGGCGGCAAGAGCCGATTCCCTTCCACCGATGCCGTGCTTTTGCTCGAGTCGCTTTGAGCGATGCCTGAATGTGCTCGTTATCCCGCGTTCAGCCTTTGCAGGCGGGCGCGGGGCTCTATGAGGAGCGCCATGCGCCTGTTTTGGTCGGTAATTCTGCTGGTGATGTTCGTGCCGCAATGGATGGGGTTTGAGCAGGCGCCGCTGCTCGACCCGCGGACGCCGTTCAGCTTGCAGCCGGTCGCGCTCTACCCCGCGGCGCCCGCCCGGCGACGACTCGGCGCGCTGGTGTTCGAGCGCGGCTACCAGCTCACCAGCCGCGATCCCGAGTTTGGCGGTTTTTCCGCGATGTTGACCGACGGCCACGCCTTCACTCTGTTGAGCGACAATGGCCAGGGCGTGCGCTTCCGACTCGATGCCGATGGCCACGCGCGGGATGGCGCGGTTTTCGCGCTGCCCAGGCTGCCTCATGGCGGCTGGCACGGCGAGGACCGCGACAGCGAAGCGCTCACCCGCGACCCCGCCGGACATTTGTGGGTGTCGTTCGAGACGGTGAACGAAATCTGGCGCTACGCCCCTGGCTTCGCGCGCGCCGAGGGACATGTTGCTCCGCCGGCGATGGCGCGGTGGGACGAGAATCGCGGCGCCGAGGCCTTCACGCGCCTGGCAAGCGGCCGCTTCGTCGCGATCGACGAAAATGAGGTTTCGCCCGGAGAGGGGTGCGAGGGGGTGGTGTTCCTGACCGACCCGGTCCGCGCGCCCCGGCGAGGGTTCCGCTTCCGCTATCTGCCGCCCGCAGGATACAAGCCCACCGACATCGCCGAGCTGCCCGATGGCCGGCTGGTGCTGCTCAACCGGCGCGCCGATCTGGGCGAGGGGTTCACGGCGATCGTCACGCTCTTGCCCAAGGGCGCGATCCGGCCCGGCGCGCTCGCGCGGGGCTACCCGATCGCGCGCTTCGCCGCGCCGGCACGGCACGACAATTTCGAGGCGATCGCGGTCGTCCCCGAACCAGACGCGATCAAGCTGTGGATCGCGAGCGACGATAACCAATATTGGTTCGAGGAAAGCCTGCTGCTCGAATTCCGGCTCGACGAGGCGGCGCTGCCGCCGCCCCTGCGGCGGGTTACGCCGCCGCTTCGACCGGCGCCAGCTTCTTCTTCACCTCGCGCTTCAGCCGGCGCGCGCGCAGCGACAGCTGATCGTCCGAGGTCTTGACCAGCCAGTTATCCAGCCCGCCGACATGCTCCACCGAGCGCAGCCCATGCGTCGACACGCGCAGCCGCACGCTGGTGCCCAGCGCGTCCGAGATCAGCGTGACATTCTGCAGGTTGGGCAGGAAGGTACGCTTGGTCTTGTTGTTGGCGTGGGAGACATTGTGCCCCACTTGCCGACCCTTGCCGGTCAGCTCGCAAATGCGCGACATCGACTTAAATCCTCCGGAAAGTCGCGCCCCTTAAGCTGGGATCGGCGAAACGTCAACCGATTCCCCAGGGCGCTGGCGCCCACCGCGTCCCCACGGCATAGCAAGGCGATGTTCCCGCTTCCCGAACCGATGCGCCGGGCGCTTGCCGCCGCCGCCCAGGCCGCCGAGGCGGGCGAAGTGCCGGTGGGCGCGGTGGTGACGCGAGGCGGGCAGCTGATCGCGGTCGCCGCCAACGCCCCGCGCGCGCTGCACGATCCGACGGCCCATGCCGAGATCCTGGCGATTCGCGCCGCGGCCCGGGCGCTGGGGCGCGATCGGCTAGATGGATGCGACCTGTGGGTGACGCTGGAGCCCTGCGCGATGTGCGCGGGTGCCATCGCTCATGCCCGGATCGACCGGCTCTATTACGGCGCCGACGATCCCAAGGGCGGCGCGGTGGCGCACGGGGCACGGTTCTTCGGTCAGCCCACCTGCCACCACCGGCCGGAAGTTTATGCCGGCATCGGCGAGGGTGAAGCGGCGGCGTTGCTCAGGGCGTTCTTCGCCGCGCGGCGCTGAGTTCAGCCGACCCACCGCCAGATGCCCGCCGCGATCCCCGCCGCCGGCTGATGCGCCCAGGTCGCCCCGAGCCAGATCACCAGCCCGCCCGCCAGATCGTGTGGCCGAAAGCCGCCAAAGCGCGCGCGACCCTGAACGATCGCCTGGAACGGCCAATAGCTCGTCATCGCCACCCAGGGCCGCCAGAGGTCCGGGTTCAACCGCGCCTTCTTGGCATCGAGCGCCGCCGCGCCGATCAGCGCGAACGCCGTGAAGCCCCCCGCGACGATGAATTGCGCGGGGATCGGGAACACCAGCATGTGCGCGATCCCCCAAAGCGCGAACGACCACAGCATCGGGTGGCGGGTGATCGCGTACACGCCGCGTGCTTGCGCCGGCGCCTTCACGTTGGGCGCCGGAAAGGCGGGATTGCCGATCAACGACCCCATCAACAACACGCTCGCGATCAGCATGATCACGCTCGCGAATGCCCAAAGGCCGTCGCCCACCGCCCATAGCGGCGCGGCACCGGGCGCCGCTTTCCAGGCGCGTGAAATCCACCACAGCGAGGCGAAGGCCGCCACCGCGTAGAGAATTTGAAACCCGATCGCGCCCAGCGCCTTCACCAAGGGCGCGCGCAAGGGGTGGGAGAGGATCAGATGCCCGCCAACGAAGCTCGCCGTCGCCAGCGCCAATTCGCCATAGCCATCCATCCGCGCCTCCCCACTCAGCCGTTCACTGCACCCCGTGCATCCACTTCTTGAGCGGGAAGGAGAGCAGCAGCAACACCCCGCCCAACGCGATCGCGACCCAGGCGATGGTGGTGAAGGTGCTGGTATAAGCGTCCAGGCTCACCTTCAAATTGGTCACCTGCCCGCCCACCGTCTCGACGCTCGCGATCTGCGCCACGACCCCGGCGAAATATTGCGCGACCGAGATCGAGAGGAACCAGACGCCCATCATCATCCCCACGATCCGGGCGATCGACAGCTTGGTGATCATGCTGAGGCCAACGGGCGAGATGCACAGCTCGGCGATCGAGTGGATCACGTACAGCCCGGCGAGCCACCACAGCCCCACCTTGTAATCCGGGCCGGCGAAGCTCGCGCCCCACACCAGGAACAGGAAGCCGCCGCCCACGCCCATCAGCGCGATGGCGAACTTCACCGGGATCGAAGGCTCCAGCCCGCGCTTGGCGAGCGCACCCCACAGCGCCGACATCAGCGGCGCCAGCAGCACGATCGAGATCGGATTGAAATTCTGCGTCTGCGGCGCGGACATGGTGAACCAGCCGAACACGCTGCGATCGGTATTGCGATCGGCGAACAGCGCGAGGCTCGAGCCGGCCTGCTCGAACAGCGTCCAGAACACCACGTTGAACACGATCAGCGTCATCGCGGCGAGCATCATCTCGAATTCGCGCTTGTCGCCCGCCGTCGCGGACCAGATCAGGATGCCCGGCACCGACACGAGGAACGTGCCGAACAACAGCTTACCCATCAGCGGCAGCGACATCACATAGCCGAGGAAGCCCGAGCCTTCGACCGGCTTGGGCGCGCTCATCAAATTGGTGTAGAGGAAATAGAGTACCGGCACCGCGATCACGGCGCCCGCATAGATCAGCCAGGATCGGTCGCGCACCCCCGCCGGCGGGTTGCCGACTGCGTCGAGCCGGCCGCCGTGGAAGCTGATCATCAGGAACGAGAGCACCATCGCCACGCCCGCGAGCCCGAGCCCCAGCGGCCAACCGAAACGATCGGCGAAGAAGGCGCAGAGGAACTGGCCAAGGATCGAGCCGGTGTTGATCCCCATGTAGAAGATGGTGAACCCGGCATCACGGCGGCGGTCGCCCTGCGCGTAAAGTTCCCCCACCATCGTCGAGATATTGGGCTTGAAGAAGCCGTTGCCGACCGAGATCAGCGACAGCGCGATCAACAGGATCGCGACGAACCACGGGCTGCGCTCGGCCTGCTCGGTGAACTTGCCCGCGGGCACGGTCCGCGCGACTTTCCCATCGGGCGCGATCAGCGACAGGCTGCCGTCGTCATTGCCCTTCATCGCGAGCTTCTGCCCGTCGACGATCAGGAAGCGCGCCTCGCGCGGATCGCTGGTGGGGGTGTCGCGGAAATTGTCGACGACGACGTCATAACGCTGGCCGTCGATCAGCTGATAGGGCTTGGCCGGCTGGCCACCAAAGGCGAGCGTGAAATAGCCGATCGCCATCATGATCGCACCGAAGCGCACCGCCCGCTTCGATCCCAGATACTGGTCGGCGATGAGGCCGCCGACGAGCGGGGTGAGGTAGACCAGCGCGGTATAGCCGCCATAAAGCCCGGTCGAGGCACGGTCCCCCAGCACGAAATGCTTGGTGAGGTACAGGGTGAGCAGCGCGCGCATCCCGTAATAGCCGAACCGCTCCCACATTTCGGTGCCGAACAGCCAAAAAAGTTGCGAGGGATGGCCGAACCAGGTCTTGCCGGCGCGCGGTGGGGCGGCCTCGGCAGCGGTGCTCATATGAAAAAACGCTCCTAAACTGATTGTCGCTTTTGGTTGGGGCGCGACACTAGCGGCAAAAGTGGGGCTGTAAATGGCGCGGGGGCAGCGCTAAGCGAGCGGGCGATGTTGAACGATACCACCACGCCGCTCGCGCTGCTGCGCACCCGCCGTTCGGGAAGGCCGCGCGACATGATTGCGCCGGGACCGAGCGATCGACAGCTCACGGCGATGCTCGAGATTGCCGCGCGCACGCCCGACCATGGCAAACTGGCCCCTTGGCGCTTCGCGGTCGTGCCCGGCACGGCGCGGGCGGGGCTGAGCGCGGTCATCACCGCCGCCTATCGCGCCGAGCGGCCCCAGGCCGCCGCCACCGAAATCGCCGCGCTGGAGGCTTTCGCGACCCAGGCCCCCGCGCTGGTGGTGGTGCTTTCCCAACCCAAGCCCGAAAGTCATATCCCCTTGTGGGAGCAGGAATTATCGGCGGGGGCGGCGTGCATGAACCTGCTCCACGCGGCGCATGCGATGGGCTTTGTCGCCGGCTGGGTGACGGGCTGGCCGACCTATTCCGACGCGGTGCGCGACGCCTTCGCCCCGGCGCCGGCGCGGATCGCCGGCTTCGTGTTCATCGGCTCAACCGGCGCCCCGCTAGAGGAACGCCCGCGCCCCGCCATCGAGGCGGTCGTCTCAACCTGGGGCACGTAGCACGCAGTCGGGGCTGGACTCCCGCTGCGAGCAGTGTATTAAAGCAGCATGACGGCGCTCACCAACGAAGACAGCCCTGTTTATGTGAAGCTGCGGCAGCATATCGCCGCCGCGGTGCTTCGCGGCGATTACCGCGCGGGGGATCAGCTCCCCTCGGTGCGTGCGCTCGCCGCCGAATATGGCGCCAATCCGCTCACCGTCGCCAAGGCCTACCAGCGTTTTCAAGACGATGGCTATGTCGAGGTGCGGCGCGGCGTTGGCATGTTCGTGCTGCCCGGTGCGGCCGAGAAGCTACGCGCCGTTGAACGCGCGCATTTTGTCGAGCAGGTTTGGCCGCAGGTGCGCGCGCAGATTGATCTGCTCGGGTTGAGCGCGGCTGCGTTGCTGGACGGCGAATCGGCGCTCGCCTGATTGGCAGCATAGACCTTCTGCATTTCATCGGGAACAAAAGGCGCTTCGTCGCGGTTGCACTCCGACGATGGGAGTAGCTGACGATGCTGCATTCGCCGATCATCCTAGGACGCACCGGCTATCGCCCGAGTTTCCGGGCCGAGGAAATTAATCGCTGCCCCGGTTGCGGCGGCAATCATTGGTATGTCGGCCGGATAACCGCAGAATGCGCCTTTTGCGGCTCCGCGCTGCCGATCGCGGTGACTGGCGCGCGCGAAGGGCTTACGGCGCGGGCGGCGTGAAGGCGGCCCTACCGTGCCGGTCTCAGCCCGCCACTGCCTCGATCAAGCCGCAAACGCCTCTGGCGCCAGAGCATAAAGCTGCGCGGCGCTCGCCATCGCCGCCGCTTCCAGCCCCAGCGCCTCGGGGACGATCTGCGTGACGTAGAAATCGCACACGGCGCGCTTCATCGCCAGATATTCGGGGTCACCCTCGACGCCAGCCGCGATACGCCCCTGCTTCTCCATCAGCCAACCGCACACCGCCGTCGCGAGCATGGTGAGGAACGGATAGCTCGCCGCGAGCCTATCCTCGATATCGGCGGTAAGAAGCCTGTGGGCGACCCGGTCGCAAACTTCGATCAGCCGGCCCAGCCCCGCGTCCGCTACCTCCTGCCGCAGTTCGGCGATCATGCCCAGGACAACGCCCCCATTGTCCATGCTTAGCTTGCGCCCCACCAAATCGGCCGCCTGAATGCCGTTAGTGCCTTCGTAAATCGGGGTGATACGCGCATCGCGGAAATGCTGGGCGACGCCGGTCTCCTCGATATAGCCCATGCCACCATGCACCTGGATCGCGAGGCTGGACACCTCACAGCCGATGTCGGTGCCATGCGCCTTGGCGAGCGGAGTCAGGAGGTCGAGCCGTGCCTGCGCGCCCGCCTCGCCCAACGCCGCACGATCGACTTGCGCCGCCGCCAGATACACCAGCGCGCGCGCGGCCTGAGTCTGCGCCTTCATGCGCATCAGCATCCGCCGGACATCGGGATGCTCGATGATCGCGACGGGTGCCGCGCCTCGCCCGGCGCGCGCGCTTTGCACCCGCTCCCGCGCGTAGGCGACGGCGGCCTGGGTCGCGCGCTCGGCGATCTGCACACCCTGCAGGCCGACATTAAGGCGGGCATTGTTCATCATCGTGAACATGCAGCGCATCCCGCCGAACTCGGGGCCGATCAGCGTGCCGATGCAATCGCCATTATCGCCAAAGGAGAGCACGCAAGTGGGCGAGGCGTGCAGCCCCAGCTTATGCTCGATCGAGACGACGCGGACATCGTTGAACGCCCCCGGCCGCCCGTCCGCATCGAGGCGGTATTTGGGGACGAGGAACAGCGACAGCCCCTTGGTCCCTGCCGGCGCATCGGGGGTGCGGGCGAGCACGAGGTGGACGATATTTTCCGCCATGTCGTGATCGCCGAAGCTGATATAGATTTTCTGCCCCGTAATCGCATAGCTGCCATCGCCTCGCGGCTCGGCCTTGGCGCGCACCGCCCCCACGTCCGAACCTGCCTGCGGCTCGGTGAGGTTCATCGTGCCGGTCCAGGCGCCAGTCGCGAGATGCGGCAGGTAGAG
The DNA here is from genome assembly GCA_002083435.1 of Proteobacteria bacterium SG_bin6. GTDB lineage: Bacteria > Pseudomonadota > Alphaproteobacteria > Sphingomonadales > Sphingomonadaceae > Sphingomonas. The sequence goes on from LWDJ01000036.1 coordinate 53,346, forward strand.
CGCCTGCTGCTCCGGGCTGCCGTGGTGTGCCAGCGCCTCGATCGCGCCGACGGTGAGCGTGGGGGCGAGCGCGAAGCCGACATTGGCGGCGCCCAGCGTTTCGAGCACCGCCGTCTGCAACAGGAAGGGAAGGCCCTGGCCGCCGAACGCCTCCGGCACGCCGATCGTCCCCCAGCCGCCCGCGACATAGGCTTGGTACGCATCCCGATACCCCTCGGGCATCACCACGCCCTCGGGCGTCCAGCGCGCGCCCACCGTATCGCCGACACGCGACAGCGGCGCCCATTCGCCCGCCGCGAACTCCCCTGCCCCTTCGAGCACCGCTTCAACCACATCGGGGGTCGCGGCGGCGAAGCGCTCGCTCGCGGCAAGCGCGCCTACTCCGGCGATATGCTCCAGCACGAAGCGCTGATCGGCAACGGCGGCGGTGAAGGGCATGGGCATCCTCTCTTGTGCAGGTCTTGAGCGGGCTATAGCGCCGACGCGTGGCGCATCCAATCCAAACCCAATGTCTCGCTTTTGGTCCGGCAGCGATCCAAACCGCCGCGGCGCTGATCGCCGAGGGCCAGCCGGTCGCGGTGCCGACCGAGACGGTTTACGGGTTGGCCGCCGACGCGACACAGGGCGAGGCGGTCGCGCGGATTTATGCGGCGAAGGGGCGACCGAGCTTCAATCCGTTGATCGTCCACGTGCTCGAACTGGGCGCGGCCGAGGCGCTCGGGGTGTTCGACGCTGGCGCGCGCGCGCTCGCCGCTGCCTTCTGGCCAGGGCCGCTCACGCTGGTCGCACCCCGTCGCGCCGGGGCGCCGATCGCGAACCTCGCCACCGCCGGGCTGGCGACGATCGCGCTGCGGGTGCCCGCGCACCGGGCGATGCGCGCGTTGCTCAAGGCGACAGCCCGACCGCTCGCCGCACCTTCAGCCAATGCGAGCGGACGGATCAGCCCGACCCGCGCGGCGCATGTGCTGGCCTCGCTCGGCGGGCGCATCCCACTGGTGCTCGATGACGGGCCGACCCCGGCGGGGCTCGAGTCGACGATCGTGCTGCCGGGTGACGCGCCGCGCCTGCTCCGCCCCGGGCCGATCGACCAGACGGCGATCGAAGCGGTACTCGGCAGGCCGCTCGGCAGCGCGCCCGGCGGTGTCATCGCGCCGGGCCAGCTCGCGAGCCACTATGCGCCGGGCAAGCCGCTGCGGCTGAACGTGGTGTCCGCTGAGAGCGACGAGTGGCTGATCGGCTTCGGCGATGTGGCCGGCGACGACAGCCTGTCCCGCGGCGGCGACCTGACCGAAGCGGCGGCGCGACTGTTCGATTGCCTCCACCGCGCCGATGCAAGCGCGCGGGCGCGGATCGCGGTCGCGCCGGTGCCGGTCGAAGGGCTGGGGGCGGCGATCAACGATCGGCTGGCGCGCGCGGCGGCTTGATCGGGTTCAAGCCGCGACGAGCCGCCACATGAACCCGAACTTGAGTGAGCCTCACCCCACCGTCTGCGCCGCCCGCGAACGCGCGGCGAACGACTTGCGCAGCTTGTTGAGCTTGGGCGGGATCACCGCGATACAATAGGGGTTACGCTGACCGTCGCTCTGCCAATATTCCTGGTGATAATCCTCGGCGACATACCAGTCCGACAGCGGCTCGATCGTCGTCACGATCGGGGCGGGCCAATTGGCCGCCGCGCGCGTGATCGCCGCCTTGGCCTCGGCGCGTTGCGCGTCGGAATGCGGGAAGATGGCCGAGCGATACTGGGTGCCGACATCGTTCCCCTGGCGGTTGAGCTGGGTCGGGTCGTGCGTCGCGAAGAAAATGTCGAGCAGATCGCCATAGCTCACCTGCTCGGGATGGAACGTCACGCGGATCGCTTCGGCATGGCCGGTGTCGCCACCACACACCTGGCGATAGGTCGGATGCGGCACGTGCCCGCCGATATAGCCGCTTTCCACCTTCTCGACGCCGATCACGTCGTTGAACACGGCCTCGGTGCACCAGAAGCAACCTCCGGCGAGCGTCGCGGTTTCGGTTCCCATAAAAGCTCCTTCAATTCCTCGCCCGCTAAGATAGGGAGCGAGGGGCCAAAATCGAAAGGGATACGATGGACGGGGCGGTGCTGGTTACGGGGGGCGCTGGCTATATCGGCAGCCATGCGGTGCTCGCGCTGTGCGACGCAGGGTACCGGGTGGTGGTGATCGATAATCTCGTCACTGGTTTTGCCTGGGCGGTCGATCCCCGCGCGACCTTCATGCCGATGGCGGTGGAAGACCCGGCGGTAGTCGATCTGTTGCGCCAGCATAGCGTCGCCGCGATCATGCACTTCGCTGGATCGGTGGTGGTGCCCGAATCGGTGAGCGATCCGCTCAAATATTATCGTAACAACACCGCCGCGAGCCGCAGCCTGATCGAAAGCGCGGTCACGGCGGGGGTGAAGCATTTCATCTTCAGCTCGACCGCGGCGACCTATGGCATTCCGGAAGTGGTGCCGGTGGCCGAGGACAGCCCCAAGGCACCGATCAACCCTTATGGTCTTTCGAAGCTGATGACCGAACTGATGCTGCGCGACGTGGCGGCGGCGCATCCGATGAACTATTGCGCGCTGCGCTATTTCAATGTGGCGGGCGCCGATCCTCGGGGTCGCTCGGGCCAATCGACCGCGGGAGCCACGCACCTGATCAAGGTCGCGGTGGAAGCGGCAACCGGCAAACGCGACGGCGTGAGCGTGTTCGGCACCGATTTCGCGACGCCCGACGGTACCGGCGTTCGCGACTATATCCATGTCAGCGACCTAGCCGACGCGCACGTCCATGCCTTGCGCGCACTCGCTGAAGCGCCGAGCGAGAATCTAACGCTCAACTGTGGTTATGGGCGCGGCTATTCGGTGCTCGAAGTGCTCGACGCGGTCGATCGGGTGACCAATGTGACGGTCGAGCGGCGCCTGGAAGGCCGCCGCGCCGGCGACCCCGACGGGCTGGTCGCCGACAACCGCGCGATCCTCGCGCGGCTGCCGTGGCGCCCAAAGCTCGACAATCTCGACACGATCGTCGCCCATGCGCTGGCTTGGGAGCGGACGCTGGCCGAACGCGGCTGACGCCCTCTCCTAAAAGCCGTAACGCAGCGTTACCCGCACGTCGCGCCCGGGGAGCGGGGCGAAATCCTTGATGAAGCTCGCATGGCGCCGCGCGTCGGCATCGAGCAGATTGGTCGCGTTGACCAGAATGCTCGTGCGGCTCGTGCCGAACGGCCGGAACTCGAACGAGGCGTTGAGCAGCGTGTAATCTGCGGTGCGGGTCTCGAACGCGGCGAGGCGGTTTTGCGGGAAGACATGCTCCAACTCGATCCGGCCGGTCGCACGCTCACCTTGCGCTTCGGCACCCAGCAGGAAACGGCCCGCCGGGATGCGCGGCACCGGTCCGACCTGGTCGACATTGGCGCGCACATAATCGCCGAGCGCGTCGAGATTGATGTCGAAGCCCTTGACCCGCGCCACCCGCAGCGAGCCCTGCGCCTCGAACCCATAGAAGCGCGCCCGGCGCTGGAATTGCTGGAAACAGGGCAGCTCGACATCGCGCCCGCTCGGCGCGGCGGCCGCTTCGCACAGCGCCTGATCGACCTGATTCTCGTAGATGAAATTGTCGAACCAGTTATAATAGGCCGAGGCATCGAAGCTGTAGCCGTCGCCATGCGCGTGCAGCGTCGCCTCCAGCGCCCAGCTCTTCTCGAGCGCGAAATTGGGGTTGCCAAGCTCGAACGCCTGCGTGCCCTTGTGCGGGCCGCGCGCGAACAGCTCCTCGGCGGCGGGCGCGCGCTCGGTGCGCGAACCGTTGAGCCCAATCCGCACCTGGTCGTTCAACGCGTAAGAGGCGCCGAGCGAGGCCGAAACCGCCCCGAAGGCGCGATTGCCCGCTGGGAAGCGTTCGTCGCCCGCAATCACCCGGCTCGCGACATTGGTCCATTCGTAGCGCGCGCCGCCCTCCACCTTCCAGCGCCCGAGATCGAGCTGCTGCTGCGTGAAAATGCCGACCTGCGAGCTGTTGTTGCGCGGCAAAAATGCCTCTTCGCCCTCAACATCGAAATCGCGGTTGAAATATTGTACGCCAGAGGCGCCGCTCCATGCGCCGCGCTTCGCCTGCACCGCCTCGAACCGGCCTTCGAACCCGGCGCTACGGAAAGCGGTGCCGATCGCACCGTCGGGCTCCAGTTCGAAATGGCGATAGCGGGCATAGCCGGCACGGAAGCGCAGCTGCTCGATCACCGGACCCTTTACGTCGATTTCGGCGCGCAGATCGACACGGTTCTGGACGATGTCGAGCAGCGGCCCTTCCTGCTCCTGCCCCGGAAGCGTCGCATAGCGCAGCGGCAGGCCGTAGCGGCTGGCATAATGGCTGTAGGCGATCCCGATCAGGCCACTGTCGGTGATGATCGACGCGCCACCGCCCGCCGTCCAGGTCTGGCTCGCGGTATTGGGCAGCGTCCCGCGGATCGCGGCGTTGGCGGCGAAGTCGATCGGATCGGCGCCCGGGGGCTGTGGCAAGCGCGCGCTCGCCAGCGCTTCGGCACGGCGCTGCGGGGTAAGCGCGAAGCCGCCGATGCGGATGTCGTCACTCGCCAAATAGCTGGCATTGGCGGTGAGGACCAACTGGCTCGCGGCCTTGACGTCGATCCGACCCGAGACCGAGCGCTCGGTCGCCGCCGAGCCATAGCCCGCGATCAGATCGGCGCTGACGCCGTTCTCGGGGATCCGGCGCGGGATGCGCGTATCGATCACATCGACCACGCCGCCGGCCGCCGACGAGCCATAGAGCAGCGCCGCCGGCCCACGCAGCACCTCGATCCGCTCGGCGAGCAGCGGGTTGATGACAACCGCGTGATCGACCGAGGTGTTCGACACGTCGAACGCGCCGATGCCGTCGGTCAATACCCGGATACGCTCGCCCTGCAGGCCGCGCAGAATGGGGCGTGAAGCGTTGGGGCCGAACGAGGTCGCCGACACGCCGGGCTGGCGGGCGAGCGTCTCGCCGATCGTCGCGCGCGTCGCGCGGTTGAGCTCGCTTCCCGTGAGGACGGTGGTGCCCGAGAGCACGTCGCGCTCGGAACGTTCGACGAGCGCGGAGACGATCACTTCCTTGCCCTGTTCGGCGGCGCGGGGCTGCGCGTCGCCGGCCGCACTGGTTCCTTCCACCGAGGTGTCCGCGAGTTCCTGCGCCGCAACCGGCGCGGCGAATACGGCGAGCGCGACGCCCGCAAGCAACGACAGTTTCACCTAAAAACCCTTTTACATCCCTCGATTCCCGTCCGGCTACACGTGATGGTATAAAGTATCAAGAGCATAGACGTCTGGTTGGCGACGGCCACGTGGGCTGGTAGCGCGCATGGCTGGAGGATTGCCATGCCCATGCGCTCGTTACTGTTCGTGCCCGGAGACCGCCCCGATCGCATGGCCAAGGCCGCGACGACCGGCGCCGACGCGCTCATCCTCGATCTGGAGGACGCGGTCTCCTTGGAGCGCAAGCCGCATGCGCGCAAAGCAATCGCAGCCTTCCTTGCCGAGCCATGTGGCTGCGCGCGGCTGGTGCGGGTGAACCCGCTCGATTCAGGGCTATTCGAGGCCGATCTCGCCGCGATCATGCCGGCAAGCCCGGATGGGCTGGTGCTGCCAAAGGCCGAAGGCGCCGCTTCGGTCGCGCGGCTGCCCGAGGGCGTGCCGATCCTGCCGATCGCGACCGAGACACCGGCCGCGATCTTCCAGCTGGGCAGCTATGCGGCCGCCGCCGACCGGCTGCTCGGCCTCACCTGGGGCGCGGAGGATCTGCCGGCCGCGATTGGCGCGGCGACCTCGCGCGAGACCGATGGGCGCTTGACCCCGCCATATGAGCTGGTGCGCTCGCTTACGTTGTTCGGCGCCCATGCCGCCGGGGTAGCCGCGATCGAAACGGTCTTCCCCGATTTCCGCGATCTCGATGCGCTCGCTGCTTACGCCGCGCGCGGGCGGCGCGATGGCTTTACGGGCATGATGGCGATCCACCCCGCGCAGGTTCCGGTGATCAATACCGCTTTCACGCCAAGCGAAGCCGAGTTCGATCACGCACGGCGGGTGGTCGCGGCGTTCGAGGCGAACCCCGGTGCCGGGGTGCTCGCGCTCGACGGCAAGATGATCGACGCGCCGCATTTGAAGGCCGCGCGGCGGGTGTTGGGGTTGAATTGAGAAGAAGAAGAACCCTCACCCAACCCTCTCCCGTAAACGGGAGAGGGCTATGATTTCCTCACGATCGTTACCAAAAGCCCTCTCCCGCATGCGGGAGAGGGTTGGGTGAGGGGCTTTATACCGCTCCTCAAGCCTCCAGCTCGACGTCCCAATAAAGCCAGTCGTGCCACGTCTCGTGCAGGTAATTTGGCGGGAACCGCCGGCCATGTTCCTGCAGCTGCCAGCTCGTCGGACGGAAGGGCGGGTGGATCAGCGGCATGTGCGCCTGCTTGGGCGTCCGTCCGCCCTTCTTCAGATTGCACGGCGCGCAGGCGGTCACGACGTTTTCCCACGTCGTCCGCCCCTGTTGCGCGCGCGGGATCACATGGTCGAAGGTCAAGTCGCGTCCGGAGCCGCAATATTGACATTCGAACCGGTCGCGCAGGAACAGGTTGAACCGCGTGAAGGCCGGAAACTGCGAGGGTTTGACGAATTGCTTGAGGGCGATCACCGAGGGCAGCTTCAGCCGGTGATTGGGGCTCCGCACCTCCCGCTCGTAATAGGCGACGATATCGACCCGATCGAGGAAAACCGCCTTGATCGCCGTCTGCCACGGCCACACACTCAAAGGGTAGTAGCTGAGCGGGGTGTAATCCGCGTTCAGCACCAGCGCCGGGCAACTGTCCGGATGCCGGATCAGATCGGGATGGTACATACTTCTTCCCTTTCGCCGACGCCTTTCGCCGAAGAGGATGACGTCATCATGACATTGCCAGCGACTCGCGGTCAATGGCCGGTTTCGTCGTTTTACCGACACCGCTTGCGGCTTGCGCCGACAACGCCTGAAGTCGCGAAATAGGAACCGCTGCGCTTGCTGACCACCCGCTTCGCCCCCAGCCCGACCGGCGCGCTGCATCTTGGCCACGCTTTTTCGGCACTGTGGGCGCATGACGTCGCGCGCGCGGCGGGTGGCCGCTTCCTGCTGCGGATCGAGGACATCGACGGCACCCGCAGCCGGCCCGAGCATGTCGCTGGCATCCTCGCCGATCTCACCTGGCTGGGGCTGACGTGGGACGTGTTGAGCTTTCAGTCACAGCGGCTCGACGCCTATGCCGCCGCGCTCGACCGTTTGCGCGCGTGCGGTCTGCTCTACCCCTGCTTCTGTACCCGCGCCGACATAGCGCGTGAAATCGCGGCGAGCCTAGCCGCGCCGCATGGCGGCGACGCGGCCGCGTATCCCGGAACCTGCCGTCGGCTGCGCGCCGATGCGCGCGCCGCCCGGCTCGGCGAGCCGCATGCCTGGCGGCTCGACATGGCGGCTGCGGTCGCGGCGGGGGGGCCGCTCGCCTGGAGCGACGACCTTGCCGGCCCTGTCTCCAACGATGCGGCGGCACACGGCGACGTCGTGCTCGCGCGCAAGGATGCGCCGGCGAGCTATCATCTCGCCGCGACGATCGATGATGCGGCGCAGGGAGTGACGCACGTCATTCGCGGCGCGGACCTGTTCACGGCGACGCATGTCCACCGCCTGCTCCAGGCGCTGCTCGACCTGCCGACCCCCATATATTGCCACCACCCGTTGCTGGTGGGCGCCGACGGCCGTCGCCTCGCCAAGCGTGACGGGGCGCCGAGCCTTGCCGAACGCCGCGCCCGGCGTGAGGACGGTCGTGCGCTCGCCGACGCGCTGCGCGTGCAAATAACGCTGGCAAAGTCCGGCGAACCGCCTATCTTGCCCGCATGATCGTGTTCCTTTGGCTGTTGCTGATCGCGGCGATGATCGCCCCCCTCGCGATGCTGGTCCGTGGCATCGTGACCTTCCTGCAGACCACCAAGGCCGATTTGGAAGGCAGCGGTCCGAGCGTTTCGGCGATGAAGTCGAACCGGATGATGCAGGGCCGTATCTTCTTCCAGGCGGTCGCGATCCTGATCGCGACGGTGCTGCTGCTGTTCTTCGGCAAGGGCAGCTGACCCTCTGGTCAAGCTCAACAAAATCTACACGCGTACCGGCGACGACGGGACCACGGGGCTTGTCGACGGCAGCCGCGCCGCCAAGGACTCGCCCCGGCTCCACGCGATCGGCGAGGTCGACGAGCTGAACGCGGCAATCGGCGTCGCGGTGGTCGCGCTGGGCGCCGGGGACATCGCAGCGACACTCCGGCGCATTCAGAACGACCTGTTCGACCTTGGCGCCGATCTTGCCACGCCCGGCGATGATTTTGTGCCTGGGCCCATGGTGCTGCGTATGGTCGCGGCGCAGGTTGCGTGGCTCGAAACGGCGATTGACGCGCTGAACGAACATCTGCCGCCGCTCACCAGCTTCATCTTGCCCGGTGGTAGCCCCGGCGCCGCCGCGCTTCATGTGGCGCGCACGATCGCGCGTCGCGCGGAGCGCGCCGCGGTGACGGCCGCGCGCGCGGAACCGCTGAACCCTGAAGCGCTGATTTATCTGAACCGATTGTCCGATTATTTGTTCGTCGCGGCACGCACCGCCAATGCGGGCGCCGATCCTTTGTGGGTGCCCGGAGGCTCCCGCCAGCCTTAAGGTTCGGAATCTGCAAGCCAGACCCTGGCTGCGGCGGCAAGAAGGGAGCGATGCCGATGATCGCCACCAGCACTAAAGTCGCGACCGATCCGCTGCTTGCGCGTTTCGCTCGCGTCCGCGCGCTCACCGAGACGCTCGCGGCCGGTCTGTCGGACGCCGACGCGACCGTGCAGTCGATGGACGATGCGTCGCCCGCGAAGTGGCATCTGGCGCATACCACATGGTTCTTCGAAACCTTCGTGTTGCGCGATCACGTTCCGGGCTACACGCTGTTCGATCCACGTTTCCCCTTCCTGTTCAACAGCTATTACGAGGCAGAGGGCGCGCGCCACGCCCGCCCCCGACGCGGGATGCTCACTCGCCCGGCGCTTGCCGAGGTACTCGCCTATCGGGCGGCGGTGACCAAGACTGTGCTCGCGGCGCTACCCGGGCTGCCGCCCGAGATCGCCGCGCTGGTCGAGCTTGGCTGCCATCATGAGGAGCAGCATCAGGAACTGCTGCTGACCGACATCTTGCACCTGTTCGCGCAGAACCCGCTCGAACCCGCGCTTTTTACCGGCGATCCCAAGGTGCCCGTGGCGATGCCGGGCCCGATCGGCTGGATCGAGCGACCGGGCGGCATGGCCGAGATCGGGCATGACGGTCAGGGCTTCGCGTTTGACGCCGAAGGGCCGCGCCACACCGTGCTGTTGCACCCCTATGCGATCGCCGACCGAACCATTACCAATGGGGAATGGGCGGCGTTCATCGCGGATGGCGGCTATTCCGAGCCGCGCCACTGGCTCGCCGACGGCTGGGCTTGGGTGCAGGCGGAAGCTATCGTCGCACCGCTTTATTGGCGCCAGGACGATGGGATCTGGACTCGCTTCGGGCTCGATGGTCGCCGCCCGATCGACCCGGCTGCGCCGGTCACTCACATCAGCCTCTATGAGGCGGACGCCTATGCCAGCTGGGCGGGCGCGCGTCTGCCAACCGAGGCCGAATGGGAGGCGGCGGCGGAACAGCATCCCGACGGTGGCAACCAGCTCGACCGTGCTGAGGCGGTGGAGCCGCGCCCGGGCCGCCCCGCGTGGTTTGGCGATGTCTGGGAGTGGACCGGGTCGGCGTTTCGCCCCTATCCAGGCTTCCGGGCGGCGCCCGGCGCGGTCGGGGAGTATAACGGCAAGTTCATGAGCGGCCAGTTTGTGCTGCGCGGCGGCTCCTGCGCCACCCCGCGCGGGCATCTGCGCCGCAGCTACCGCAATTTCTTCTATCCCCATCAGCGCTGGCAATTCACCGGCTTGCGTCTGGCGCGCGACTTGAACGTTTGAAGCGCGCTATCAGGAGATCGTGATGCTGAAGCCCGAGATTGAAGACGGCCAGGCCTCGCTGGCCGATCCGCAGTTCCGCGCCGACGTGCTGAACGGCTTCACCGACCGCCCGCGCGCGATCCCGGCGCGCTGGTTCTACGATCGGCGCGGTTCCGAACTGTTCGAGGCGATTACGGAGCTGCCCGAATATTATCCCACCCGTACTGAAACTGCGATCCTGGCGGCCGAAGGCGGCGCGATTGGCTCGGCGGTGGGGCGCGGGCGAGCGGTGATCGAATTCGGTTCCGGCTCTTCGACCAAGACACCGCTGCTGCTTCGCGCGGTCGCGCCCTCGGCTTACGTGCCAATTGACATTTCGGGCGATTTCCTGCGCGAAAGCGCCGGCTCGCTTGCCGCGCAGTTTCCCGAGCTTCCGGCGCTTCCGATCGAAGGCGACTTCCTCAAGCCGATCGCACTGCCCGCCAGCGTGAGCGCACTGCCAAAGCTGGGCTTCTTCCCCGGTTCAACGATCGGCAACATGGCGCCCGCCGCCTCGGTCGACCTGCTGCGGGCGATGCGCGCCTCGCTCGGGCAAGGCGCGATGCTGCTGATCGGGATGGACTGGGTGAAATCGCCGGAAATCCTGGTCCCCGCCTATGACGATGCGCAGGGGATCACCGCCGCTTTTAACCTGAACCTGATCGAACGGATCAACCGTGAGCTCGCCGGCACGCTTCCCATCGACGCCTTCGCGCATGAAGCCCGCTGGAACGACGCGCGCGCGCGGATCGAAATGCATTTGGTCGCGGGACGCGACATTTGCTTCGAGATCGAAGGACGCCCGTTCGAAATGGCCGCCGGCGAGACGATCCATACCGAGAATAGCCACAAATATGGCCCGCGCGATGCCCGGCTGCTGCTGCGCGCCGGTGGCTGGACGCCGATCGCTGAATGGACCGACCCAGACGCGCTGTTCGGGGTGATTCTGGCCGAAGCACAGGCGCCCCGGCCCGCTCCCTAGTTCCCTTCCGCGCGGCTTGGTTCTAGACGCGCGGCAAACGAACAAGGAGTTGGGCGATGCAGGTGATTGGCGTGATCGGCGCGGGGCAGATGGGGGCGGGAATCGCGCAGGTCTCGGCGCAAGCGGGCTATCGCGTGCTGTTGTCGGACGTCGATCACGCGCGCGCCGAGGCGGGGCAGGATGGCATCGCCAAGGGGCTCGCCAGGCTCGTCGCCAAGGGCAAGATCGAGCAAGCAGCGGTCGACGCGGCGCTCGGGCGTATCGAGCCCGTCGCCAGCGCCGACGCGATGGCCGAATGCGATCTGGTGATCGAGGCCGCAACCGAGCGCGAGGAGATCAAGCGCCGGATTTTCGACAATGTCGGCAAGGTGCTAAGCGGTGAGGCGATCCTCGCCTCGAACACCTCGTCCATCCCGATCACTCGCCTTGCCCAGGCCGCGCCCGACGCGGCGCGCTTCATCGGCGTCCATTTCTTCAATCCGGTGCCGGTGATGGGGCTGATCGAGCTGATCCGGGGCCTCGCGACCAGCGACGCGACCGTCGCCGCAGTCGAAGCCTATGGCAAGACGCTCGGCAAGGAGATTGTCCACGCGAACGACGCGCCGGGCTTTATCGTCAACCGCGTGCTCATGCCGATGCTCAACGAAGCGTGCTTCGCGCTCGGCGAGGGCGTGGCGAGCATCCGCGACATCGACACTGCCTGCCGGCTGGGGCTCAACCACCCGATGGGGCCGCTAACGCTCGCCGATTTCATCGGGCTGGACACCTGCCTGGAGATCACCCGCGTTCTGTTCATCGGCACCGGCGATCCCAAATTCCGCCCCGCACCGCTGCTGGTGAAATATGTCGAGGCAGGCTGGCTGGGCCGCAAGACGGGGCGCGGCTTCTACGATTATTCGGGCGCCGAACCGGTGCCGACGCGATGATTGGCCTACTTCCCCTCGCGCTAGGCCTCGCCGCGCCGCCGGCCCTGGCGCCACAGGCCGCGCCGCCCTCGCCCGCCCCTGTCGCTCCCTATGGCGCGCCGATCCCGCTTGCGGAAGCACAGCGGCTGCTTGATCGCGCGCTCGCCGCCGCCCGCGCCAAGGGGTTTCGGATGGCGGTCGCGGTGGTCGAGCCTGATGGCAACCTCGTCGCCTTCGCACGGCTCGATGACACCCAATATGCCTCGACAATGATTGCCCAGGGCAAGGCCGCGACCGCCGCGCGCTTTCGCCGAACGACAGCGGTTTTCGCGCAAGGTTTGGCCAACGGCCCCGGCGCGCTGTCGTTGCCCGGTGTAATCGCGGTGGCCGGCGGGCGCCCGATCACCGCCAACGGACGCATCGTCGGCGCGATCGGCGTTTCGGGCGGCACCGCCGCGCAAGATGACGCGATCGCCGCCGAGGCGCTCGGCGAGACGCCCTAAGCCAGCGTGGCGCATTGCCGCGTGCCGTTCGAGCCGGTAGCGCACCACCGGCCCGAACGGACCCTGGGGCGCGCCTCAGGCCGAAGGCAGCGGGTTCGCCCCCTTGGCCTTGGCGATCGCCGCCGCCTGCTGGATGAACTGGAATACCTGGTGGTCGAACCCCGGATCGGCCTCGCCTTCCCATTTATCCATATTCGCATAGAGCTGCCGCGAACCCTCCATCATCGCCGGCGTCGCGACCCGCGCGAAGGGTTCGAGCAAGGCGCCCCATTCGCGCAGGAACGCCTGGGCCTGCTCGCTCGCCGGGTCCATTGGCATCGCCGCCTTGATCCGGCTGCCCAGATCCTTCCATTTGGCGGCGGTTTCGGCATGGGTTTCACCAAAAGCCTCGCCCATCTCGGCCTGTTTGGCAGCGAAATCGGCCCTGGCCTCCTCGCTCATGTAACGGTCGGTAACGGTTTTCCACTTGGCGGCTTCTTCGGACATGATCTTGTCTCCCGATCGGATCAGCGAGCACAGGGTCGCAGCGTCGATCGGCTCGCCGCGATCGATGCGGGACAAAGTTTTGACGAGGATCGCACGCCGCTCGCCCAGTGCTGCAGCCTCGGCCTCGACGGCTTCCAACTGCAGGCGGAGCAGCGCGGCGAGGTCGATCGGCCGCCGATCGAACAGCGCCTTGATCTGCGCGAGGCTCAACCCCGCGCGCTTGAGGGTGATCAGCTGGTGTAGCCGCTCCAGCTCGCCCGCGCCGTAAACCCGCCGCCCGCTATGCGTGCGCAACGGACGCACCAGCCCGCGCGCCTCATAGAAACGCAACGCTCGGGCGGAGAGGCCGGTGGTGCGGGCGATTTCGGCAATGTCGATCGTCGTCATGCCCGCAATGTAGCGGTTGACGTTGCGTCAGCTTCAAGCGGTTTTTTTCAGGGGATCAGCAACCCCGCCAACGCCGCCGACATCAGATTGGCAAGGCTCCCCGCCAACAGCGCGCGAAGCCCTAATCGGGCGATGACCGGGCGTTGGTTGGGCGCCAGGCTGCCCGTCGAGGCGATCTGGATCGCGATCGACAGGAAGTTGGCGAAGCCGCACAGCGCAAAGGTGATCACCGCCTTGCTATGGGCGCTCAGCGTCTCGAGCTTGCCGAGTTCGATGAAGGCCACGAATTCGTTCAGCACCACCTTGGTCCCGAGCAACCCCCCCGCCGTCGCAGTTTCGCCGGTAGGGATGTTGAGCAGCAACATCAGCGGCGACAGCGCCCAACCGAGCATCGCCTGAAAGGTGAGGGCAGGAAAACCGACCAAGCCGCCAACCGCGCCCAACAGCCCATTGGCGAGCGCGATCAGCGAGACGAAGGCAAGCACCATCGCCCCCACCGCGACCGCGATGCGAACGCCTGTCTGCGCGCCATTCGCCGCCGCCATGATGATGTTGGCGGCGCGTTCGATCTCGGGCTCGGCCTCGATCGGCATGACATCGGCGTCGCCGCCATCGGCGGTGTCGGGCATGATGATCTTCGCCATCAGCAACCCGCCCGGCGCGGCCATGAACGACGCGGCGAGAAGATAGGGCAGATAGCCGGGTCCAAGCAGCGCGGCATAAGCAGCCAGGATCGTCCCCGCGACCCCCGCCATCCCGACCGACATCACCGCGAACAACTGTTGCGGCCGCAGGCCGGGCAGATAAGGCGCGATCACCAAGGGGGCCTCGGACTGGCCAACGAAGATATTCGCGGCGGCGCACAGCGCTTCGACCCGGGACACGCCGACGATCCGTTCGATCGCGCCGCCAATCCAGCGGATCAGCAACTGCATGATGCCGATATGATAGAGCACGGACACCAGCGCGGCGAAGAAGATGATCACCGGCAGCGCCGAAAAGGCGAAAGCCGAACCAAAAGTCGGATCGGACGCGAGATTGCCGAAGATGAGCTTGGTGCCCTCGCCCGCATAGCCGAGCAGCGCCGATACGCCTGTTGCCATGCCCTCGATCGCCGCCTTGCCCGCCGGCACATACAGCACCAGCACCGCAAGCCCGGCTTGCAAGGCGAAGGCGGCACCCACCACCCGCAGCCGGATCGCGCGCCGGTTGGCGGAAAAAGCGACCGCGATCAGCAAAATAACGACGATGCCGGCCAAGCCGATCAGAATGCGGTTCAAGCGATGCCCCGGTAGCTCACCAAATCACGCGCACCATACACGCCGCGCCCGGCGACGCCAGCGCCCGCCTCAAGCGAGCTTCAGCTTGCTGGTCACCTGTTGCAGCTGCATCGCGACGCCCATGTCGCCCGCCACCTTCAGCTTGCCCATCATGAAGGCGGTGGTGGCGTTCAGCTCCCCCTTGGCGAGCTTCTTGAAGTTATCGAAGCTGATCCGGACCGTCGTGTCGGCATCGGCATCTTCGTTGCTCACCGCTTCGCCGACGCCGTCGAGCAGGATCACGCCGGTATCGCCGAAATCGAACTTCACCCGCTTGCCCGGCAGCCATGCCTGTCCCGCCGCTATGATACGCGTCGCTTCCGCCAGATCCGCCATGTGCCCCCCCTTGTCCCGGCCCGCGCCGCCGCGCAAGCCCTTGGCGCGTCACGCAACGGCTAACGCCATCGACAAACTATTTGCATTCGGCCTGCCGTTTGGCAAGTTGCGGCGGATAAGGAGCAGGCCGATGCGCAAGCGCTGGATCGTGCTGGGATTTACGGTGCTGGCGGCGCTGCTTGGATATGGCGCCTATCAACGGTACAAGCTGTATCTGCCGGGCATCATCAGCCGCTGGCGCGACCCCATCGCGGCCAATCATCCGGTCACCTGGTCGGCCGGCCCCAAGCAACCCTCCGTCGGCCACCGGCCGCCAAACATCGTGCTGATCCTTGCCGACGACCTGGGCCATAACGACATCAGCTTCTATGGCGGCGGCGTGGCGCATGGCGCGGTGCCAACCCCGGCGATCGATTCGATCGCGCGTGAGGGCGCCAGTTTCGCGATCGGCTATGCCGCCAACGCCACTTGCAGCCCATCACGCGCCGCGATCCTTACCGGGCGCTATCCGACGCGCTTCGGGTTCGAATTCACCGCGGTGCCCGTCGGCTTCGCGCGCGCCGTCAGCCGGGGCGAGCGCCCCGCCGATGGCCGCCCGCCGGTGCTGTTCCACGAAGAGCGCACCCAGGGGCTGATCGATTACCCGCAAATGGGCGTGCCCCCATCCGAACGCACCCTCGCCGAGCTGCTGAAGGACGCCGGCTATCACACCATGCAGATCGGCAAATGGCATCTGGGCGAGGCCAAGCAGCTTCAGCCGCGCGCGCAAGGGTTCGATGAATCTCTCGGCTTCCTGGCAGGTGGCGGGATGTACGCGCCCGAGGACACGCCCGGCATCGTCAACGCCAAATTACCGTGGGATCCGATCGACCGTTATTTATGGCCCAACCTGCCTTATGCGGTGCAATGGAATGGCGGCCAGCGCTTCGCGCCCAAGGGACATCTGACCGATTACTTCACCGACCAGGCGGTGGCGGCGATCAAGGCCAATCGCAACCGTCCCTTTTTCCTCTATTTGGCGTACAACGCGCCGCACACCCCACTTCAGGCGACGCGCGCCGATTATGACGCCCTGGCCCGAATCAAGGATCCGGTGCAGCGGGTCTATGGCGCGATGATCCGTCAGCTCGATAGCGGGATCGGGCGGGTGCTGTCGACGCTGAAGGAACAGGGGCTCGACGACAACACCCTCGTCATCTTCACCAGCGACAATGGTGCCGCCTGGTATACCGGTATCCCCGATTCGAACGCGCCGTTCCGGGGCTATAAGGCGACCTATTTCGAAGGCGGCCTGCGCGTGCCCTTCTTCCTGCGCTGGCCCGGTCGCATCGTACCGGGGACTCGCTTGCCGGGGCCGGCGCATCATCTCGACATTTTTGCGACCGCCGCCGCCGCCGCCGGGCTGGCGCTACCGACCGATCGCCCGCTTGACGGCACGAGCCTGCTCGCGCCGGCGCCCGCCTCGCCGCGCACGCTGTTCTGGCGCTCGGGCGAGACCAAGGCCGTGCGCGCGGGCGACTGGAAGCTGCAAATCGCCGCGCGACCGAACAAGGCGTGGCTCTATGATCTGGCGCACGACCCGACCGAGCGCCGCAACCTGGCGAGCGCCCATCCGGCGCGCGTCGCCGCGCTGCGTGAGCTGATCGCCGCGCACGACCGCGAAGCCAAGAAGCCGCTCTGGCCCGCGCTGGTCGAGGCGCCCGTGCGGATCGACGTGCCGCTCAACGCGCCGTGGAAGCCGGGGCAGGAATATGTCTATTGGTCGAATTGAGAGGGCCGGTGTCGTCAGCCCGGGCTTGACCTGGGGTCCCGCTGCTGCGTTGCGCGAGAAGTAGAAGCGAGACCCCGGCTCAAGGCCGGGGTGACAGACTTGGTTTAGATATAGCGCTCACCCCTCATCCCCAAAAATCGCCATCCGCGCTTCGTCACCCTCGCTGACGCAGCCCCGGAACATCCCCGGCGTGACGAAGCGCCACGCGGTGTCCCCGCTCGGCGCGGCGATGATCACGCCGCCGGTGCCACCCAGAGCGCGAACCTCGGCGAGCACCGCGTCGGCGGCCGCGCCAATTCCCGCCCCCGTCAGCCGTACCCGCGCCGCGATTTCCGCCGCCACGTTCGCGCGGATGAAATACTCGCCCGATCCGGTCGCCGAGACGGCGCAGGCGCGATCGTCGGCGAAGGTGCCCGCGCCGATCAGTGGCGTGTCGCCGATCCGGCCCCAGCGCTTGCCCATCACCCCGCCAGTCGAGGTCGCCGCCGCGACATGGCCCGCCGCGTCGCGCGCCACCGCGCCGACCGTGCCATATTTCATCTCGGCGTCGAACCAACCATCGACCTTTGCGCGCAACTCCTCGAGCTGACGGCGGCGTTCGGGGGTAGCGAACCATTCCTGCCCAGCGCACTCGACCTCCTGATCGCGCGCGAACTGATCGGCGCCCGCGCCGCTCAGCAGCACATGCGGCGTCGCGGTCATCACCCGACGCGCGAGGCTGACCGGGTTCTTCGCGGCGCTCACCCCCGCCACGGCACCCGCCGCCCGCGCGCGTCCGTCCATGATCGCGGCGTCGAGGCTCACGCAACCGTCATAGCTCAGCACCGCGCCGCGCCCGGCGTTGAAGTGCGGATCGTCCTCGAGCACCCGCACCGCCGCTTCCACCGCGTCGAGCGCCGCGCCGCCGCCCGCGAGCACCGCCGCGCCCGCCGCCAGCGCCGAGCGCAAACCAGCGCGTGCCCCTTCGGCCTGGCCGGCGGGGAAATCCTCGCGGCGCAAAATCCCCGCGCCGCCATGCACCATCAGCGACCACATGTGCGCCCTCCCCTCAACCCGCGCGCCGCGCGCGCAGCCCGATCAGCGGGCGCAGCGGCGTAATCTCGCGCCCGATCCAATAGAACAACCAGCAACCCGTCATCGTCGCGGCGACCAGCAGCAGGAACGCCGCCCAATCGGCGAAGCCTGCCCAGAATAACGGCCAGGCCAGCGCGACAATGATGGTTTGGTGAATGATGTAGAAGGGAAACACCGCCTCGGTGAGCATCGCTCGTCCCGGGGCATCGCGGTTGAGATACCGGTCCGCGATCCCGAGCAGTGCGATGATCGCGCCCCAGCTCTGAAAACAGCGCGCTACACCGAACCAGAACCACAGCCGCCGCCCCATCGGGGTGCCGGTGGGGTGGGTGATCTCGGCAATGGCGATCACCGCGAAGCCGGAAATCGCCAGTACCGCGCCAAGCCGCCACCAACGCCGAATACCATCCCACAAGTTCACACGATCGCGCAGCGCGAAGCCGAACAGGAACATCGTGAAATAAACGCGGTGGGCGCTCCAATCGTCGATCAGCGCATGGGTTTCGCCAATACCCGGGAATTCCCACGCCCAGTTGGCGGCCAGCAGCGCGATCGGCACCAGCAGCAGCAACGGCCCGGCGAGCACGAGGTCCGCTGCCCGCGCCAGGAACCGTCGCGCGCGCGCTGGCAGCATCACCAGCCCCAGCGCCAAGACTAGCGTATAGACCCACAGATAGCCGATGAACCACAAATGGTTCCAGGTCGGCAGGATGAGTCCGCGAATGACCGACCAGCTCCAGTAATCATGCCTGTAGAAATGCCAGAAGCTCGCCGGGTAACCCTGCTTGCCCACCAGCTCGAACCACGGCTGAAGCGGCACGATCACCGCGACACCAAACAACAGCGGCGGGATCAGTCTTTTGGTGCGCCCCCACAGGAAGCGCGGCGCCGCCGGTTGGCGTGCGAAGATCGCGCGGCTGGCATAGCCAGAAACAACGAACAGCAGCGACAGGCGCCAAGCGTTCACCGCCTGCATCGGCAGCTTGATCCAGTCGACCGTCACCGGTGCTTTGGCATGGAAGTTCCAGGGCACGAACACCATGCCGATATGATAGAAGATAAGCAGGCCGAAAGCGCCGACACGCAGCCAGTCCATGCCATAATGTCGGTTCAAATCAGCCTCGCGCCATGATCGCGCCACCCGGTACAGGCGCTATCGTATCGACGCGGCGCCAATGCAACGCTATATCGCGCGCCAACATCCAGCCGAGATCGAGGGTTTCATGTCCGTTCGCCCCTGGCGCGATATTCAGCGCCGCAAGTGCCGCCAGATCATGGTGGGCAATGTGCCCGTCGGCGGCGACGCCCCCGTGACCGTCCAGACGATGACCAACACCCCCACCAGCGACGCGCGCGCGACGATCGACCAGATCCGCCGCTGCGAGGAAGCCGGCGCCGACATCATTCGCGTTTCCTGCCCGGACGTCGAATCGACCACCGCTTTCCGCCAGATCACCCGCGCGGCGCGGGTGCCGATCGTGGCCGACATCCACTTCCACTATAAGCGCGCGCTGGAAGCGGCGGACGCGGGCGCGGCGTGCCTGCGGATCAACCCCGGCAATATCGGCTCGGCGGACCGGGTGAAGGAAGTGGTCAACGCCGCCAAGGCCAATGGCTGCGCGATCCGTATCGGCGTGAACGCCGGCAGCCTCGAGAAGGATTTGCTCGAAAAATATGGCGAACCCTGCCCGGAGGCGCTGGTCGAATCCGCGCTCGATCATATCAAGCTGTTGCAAGACAATGATTTCCACGAATTCAAGGTGGCGGTGAAGGCGAGCGACATCTTCCTCGCGGTCGCGGCCTATCAGCAGCTCGCGGAAGCCGTCGATTGCCCGCTGCACCTGGGCATCACCGAGGCGGGCGGGTTTGTCGGCGGTACCGTCAAGTCGGCGATCGGCATTGGCTCGCTGCTGTGGTTCGGGATCGGCGACACGATCCGCGTCTCGCTTTCGGCTGAGCCGGAGGACGAGGTGCGCGTCGGTTTCGAGATCCTGAAGGCGCTCGGCATCCGCAACCGGGGCGTGCGCGTCGTCAGCTGCCCGAGCTGCGCGCGCCAGGGCTTCGACGTGATCCGCACCGTGCAGACGCTCGAGGAGCGGCTGCAGCATATCCGTGTGCCGATGTCGCTTTCGGTGCTTGGCTGCGTGGTGAACGGCCCCGGCGAAGCGCGCGAGACCGATATCGGCCTCACCGGTGGCGGTAACGGCAAACATATGGTTTATTTGTCGGGGGTTACCGACCACACGGTCGAGAGCGAGGATATGATCGAGCATATCGTCCAGCTCGTCGAGAAGAAGGCGGCCGAGTTGGAAGCGGCGGAAGTGCCGGCGGTGGCGGCCGAATAGGCGTTAACCACGCGGCTTCACGCGGGCTGAACGCAGGCGCGGCTAGGCTCGCGCCCATGCGGAACACGGCGATCGTGATCATTGCGATGGGGGTGGTGATCGGTGCGGTGATGCCCGCGCCGCGCAAATCCGTGCCCGCCGGGGCAGCGCCGAGCCCCGCCGGGGCAACGCCGAGCCCGGCCGGGGCAACGCCGATCCCCGCCGGGACGCCCCGGGACAGCGACATGCCGCGCGAAACCGTGCTCGCGCGCAGTGATGCCGGGCATTTCCTAGCGGTGGCGGACGTCAACCAGATGCCGGTGCGCTTCGTCGTCGATACCGGCGCCGACACCGTCGCGCTGACCGTGGAGGATGCCGAGCGCGCGGGGGTGCGCTTCGATCGCGCGCAGTTCCAAATGGTCGGCCAGGGCGCCGGCGGGCCGGTGATGGGGCAGGTGGTGACGATCGACGAGATCACGCTCGACGGCAAACGCGCGACCGCGGTGCCGGGCGTGGTGCTGGAAGGGGCGAGCGTCTCGCTGCTCGGCCACAGCTATTTGCGGCAGCTGGCGAGCGTGAGCATTGAGGGAGACACGATGCGGCTGCGCTAGGCGGGGATCAGCAGCCCGGTCGTTTGCCCCGGCACGTCTGGCGCCGTCCAATCTTCCCCCCGCGCGCGCAGCCGCGGCAGCGCCCAGGGGAGCAGCAGCGCGAGATGCTCGACCAGCGCTTTCCCGTCCGCGCTCAGCCGGTATTCGCGCACCTGCGCCTGCCCGCGCGCGATCGCCATGCTCTCGACCAGGCCATCGGCCTCGAGCGCGGCGAGCTGCTTGAGCAGCACCGGCTTGGCGGCGCGCGGCAGATGCGCGCGCAACCCCGCGAGCGCGACCGGACCCGCCGCGAGGAACAGCAGGATGCGCGCTTTCCATTTGCCGCCGACCACCGCGATCACTTCTTCGATCGGGCAGGGATCGAGCGGGGGGCGTTTGGGGAGGTCGCGCATCAGGCGGTCCGGTCGTAATTTGTTGATCCTGTTCGGCGGCACCCCGGCGGAGGCATCACCTTGGCCGAAAGGATGCCGCAATGCCCGCTGCCGCCGCAATGCATGTAACTTATTACGACACCGCCATGACGCTGATCGAGATCGGATCGCTGCGCCTGTTGACCGATCCGTTGTTCGATCCCGCCGGCACGGTGTTCGAACACGGCCCGGTGCGGCTGGAGAAACGCAGCCCGCGCGCGATCGACCCGGCGGCGCTCGGGCGGATCGACGCAGTGCTGCTGAGCCACGAGCAGCATGGCGACAATCTCGATCATGGCGGCCGCGCCTTCCTGGCGCAGGTGCCGCGCGTACTGACGACGCATGACAGCGCCAGCCGGCTCGGCGCGAACGCCCGCGGCCTCGCCGAGTGGGAAGAGATGGTGCTGACCGGCCCGGACGGCGACATGTTGACCGTGACCGCGGCGCCCGCCCAGCATGGCCCGGACGGGACCCAGGCGGCGACCGGACCGGTCACCGGCTTCGTGCTGACCGGCGGGCCGCACGATCTGCCGGTCTACATCTCGGGCGATACCGTGCCCTTCGCCGGCACCGACGCGGTCGCCGCGCGCTTCGCGCCGGTCGGGCTCGCCTTGCTCCATCTGGGGCATGTCGCGCTCGATCCGCTGCCGGGGATGCATTTCTCGCTCAACGCGGCCGAGGCGATCGAACTGGCGCGAGCGCTGCAGGCACGCACCGTGGTGCCGCTCCACTTCGACGGCTGGGCGCATTTCGCCGAGCCGGTAGAGGCGGCGCGCGCCGCCTTCGCCGCCAGCCCGATCGCCGGACGCGTCCACTGGCTCGCTCCTGGGGAGCGCGGGACGTTCGCGCCATGATGGAAGCGAGCGTCGGGCGGCCGCCCGATCAGCGCTTCGCCCGCCGCTTTCGCGGGGCATAGGCGATCATCTGCACTTCGACGATGCCTTCGGGGCTGATCAGGCCGCTGGTGCCGACCGCGGTCCAGGCGGGGTGGACCCCGGTCATGAACTCGTCCTTCACCGCGCCGAACGCCTGGAACTGCGCCAGCCGGTCGCCGCCGAATTCGGGCGCGGTCCAGTCGTGGAAGCTGTTGACCATCACCACATCGTCGAAGCTCAGCCCGAAGGCGGCGAGCTGCGCGCGGATGCGCGCGAAGCCCGATCGTGCCGCCGCCTTGAAACTGTCAACCGTGTAGGGGCCGGTCGACGCCCGCGCGATCACTACGCCCGAGACATAGACATAATCGCCCGCCCGCCGTGCCGGCGCATAATGCCACTTCTCATAGGCCGCGCGCGCCTTCGCGTCGGTGATGACGACCTCGCCACCCGGCGCGGCGATGCGATCAGCCGATGACTGGGCGATGGCGGGGGCCGCGAGACAGGATGCGGCGATAAGCGAAACGCTGGACAGGGAAACATTGGGCAGGGAAACATTGGGCAGGGAGATGCCGGTCGGCACGGGCTTGGTCATCGGCGGCCTTTCGCTGCGGGCAATGCCGGTTGTCGTGCCCCGGATTACCGGTGATAGGATGGCGGCGACAAGTACGCACAAATCGCGCGGGTACTATCGTGGATGATAGCGTGGTGACTAAGCGGGATCGGTCGGCGCGGCGCACCGGGTGCGCCGTGGAGGTGACCTTGTCCGTCATCGGCGGCGTGTGGAAGCCGGTGATCCTGTTCCACCTGCTTGGCGGCACGCTGCGGTTCAACGCGCTGTGCCGGCTGACCCCCGCCGCGACGCCGCGCATGATGACGCTGCAGCTGCGCGAACTGGAGCGCGACGGCATCGTCAGCCGCACCGTCCATGCACAGGTGCCGCCGCGCGTCGAATATGCCCTCACCCCGCTTGGCCGCACGCTGGAGCCGCTCCTCTTGGGGATGCGTGCCTGGGGCGACCAGTTCCGCGCCGGCCAGCCGGTGACGCCGAGCACGGCATCCGGTGAACCGAATTAGCTTGCGGCGCCCGGCGCCCCGGGCGCATCACCTGCCCATGCTCCGTCCGTTGCTGTTGCTGCTGCTCGTCATCCTCGGCCAAGGCGCGGCCCGTGCGCAGGCGCCGGTGCTGATCGTGCCCGATCGGGTGTTCGATGGCACCGCGCCCGAGGCGCATCCCGGCTGGAAAGTGCTGATCCAGGGCGACCGGATCGTCGCCGCCGGCCCCGATGTCACCGCCCCCGCGGGCGCCGAGGTGGTGACGCTGCCCGGCACGACGCTGATGCCCGGCCTGATCGACCTCCACGTCCATCTGTTCCTCCACCCCTATGACGAGACGCCCTGGAACGATCAGGTGGCGAAGGAACCGCTCGCGCTGCGCACCGCGCGCGCGGTGGCGGCGGCGCGGGCGACGCTGGCGGCGGGGTTCACCACCGTGCGCGACCTGGGCACCGAAGGCGCGGGCGAGGCCGATGCCGGGCTGAAAGCGGCAATCGAGCAAGGCATCGTGCCCGGCCCGAGGCTGCTGATCGCCAGCCGCGCGCTGGTCGCGACGGGTTCCTACGGTCCCAAGGGGTTCAACGGCGCGGTGCCGCAGGGCGCCGAGGAAGCGAGCGGCCCCGAGCTGATCGCGGCGGTGCGGCGCCAGATCGGCGCGGGCGCGGACTGGATCAAGCTCTACGCCGATTATCGCTGGCGCCCCAGCGAGCCGAGCCGGCCGACTTTCTCCGCCGATGAATTGGCGCAGGCGGTGCGGACGGCGCACGACGCCGGGCGCAAGGTGGCGATGCACGCCAGCACCCCCGAAGGGATGCGCCGCGCGATCGCCGCCGGTGCCGACACGATCGAGCATGGCAATGACGGGACGGCGACCGAATTCGCCGCGATGAAGGCCAGGGGCATCGCCTTCTGCCCGACGCTCGCGGCGAGCGACGCCATCACCCGCTACACCAAGGCGAGCGACGCGACGCTGCAGCCGAAGCGCGCGAGCTATGCCGCCGCGCTGCGCTCGGGCGTCACGCTGTGTGTCGGCGGCGATACCGGGGTGTTCAAACATGGCGAGAATGCCCGCGAGATCGCGCTGATGGCGGACTGGGGCCTGGGCCTGCCGCGCGCGCTGATCGCGGCGACCTCGGGCAACGCCGCGATCCTCGGCCTCGCCGATCGCATCGGCGGCGTGAAGCCGGGGCTGATCGCCGATCTGGTGGCGGTGACGGGTGATCCGACGCAGGATGCCACCGCGCTCGGCCGGGTGGCGGCGGTGTTCCAGGCGGGGCGGCGGGTGCGCCCTTAGCGCCGCCCTTCTCCAACCGCCGCTCATAGGGCTAGAACAACCCGAGCAACACCAGATGCAGCGCGCCGGCCAGCGCCGCGCCGATGATCAGCGCGCGCGACAGGGCGCCGTCGAAATCGGAAAATGGGTGATGTTCCAGCCGCTTGTGCAGCCCGGCATGGACGATCAGGAAAAGATCGAGCGCGGCTTGAAAGGGTGTGCGAACCGCCGGGTCGGGAAAGCCGCCAAGCCAGATCATGGCCATCACCAACGGCACGTGCAACACGATGAACGCGGCGCGGGCGGACTCCTCCGGCAGGCGGCGGAGCACGTAGAGCAGGCGCCATTCGCGCGCGCGCACGGCGTCGAGTTCGTGCGCCATCAACACCGCCACCCCCAGCCAGAACAGCGCCTGGGTCGCGGACAAGGTCCCCGCGTCCATGGGGCGAGCCTAATTATTTGTAGCGATTGCTACAACACGCTTCCGGGGGTGCGTGATGCGCGCGCGCCTCTTGCTCGCGCGCCGCCCCCGCGCCACCAAGGCCGCCGTGACCTCGCCCCGCTTCGCTTTCCTTGTCGCCACCATCGGGATCGGTACCTACTCGCTGATGGATGTGGCGATGAAGGCGCTGGCGCTGGCGCATGGCGCCTATCCCGCCTTGTGGTGGCGCTCGGTCGCCGGAGTATTGCTGGTCGCGCCGCTGTTCGTCGCGCGCGGGGGGCGGTGGCCGGCGCGGCGGGTGCTGGCGCTCCACCTCCAGCGCGGGCTGCCGGCGACGCTTTCGGGGCTGCTGTTCTTCTGGGGGCTGGCGCGGGTGCCGATGGCGCAGGCGGTGGCGCTTACCTTTCCCATTCCGATCATGGCGCTGTTCCTCGCGCGGCTGTTCCTGGGCGAGCCGCTGCGCGCGCGGGCGCTGACCGGCGCCGGCATCGCCGCGGGCGGGGTGATCGTGATCGCCGGCCTCGAACCCGGGGCGCGCGGCGATCCGCTGGCGACGCTCGCGCTGCTCGGCGCGGCCTTGTGCTACGCGCTCAGCCTGATCGCGCTGCGGCGCCAGGCACAGGCCGCCTCGGCGGTGGAGGTGACGCTGTTCACCGGGCTCGTCTTCGCGGTGCTGCTCAGCCTCGGCGCCGGGATCGACGCGGCGCGCGGCGGCGCGCTTGGGATCGCGACGCTGCCGGCGCGCGGCGATCTGCCGCTGATCCTGGGCGCGGCCCTGCTCGGGAGTGGATCGGCCATGCTGCTCGCCTGGGCCTATGCGCGCGCGGGCGCCGGGCTGCTTTCGCTGAGCGAATATAGCGCGTTCCTGTGGGCGGCGCTGCTCGGCGCGGTGCTGTTCGATGAGCGCGTTTCGCTCTTTACCATCGGCGGCGCGGCGTTGATCATCGCCGGGTGCCTCGTCGCGCTACGCAAGGAAGCCGCATGATCCGTTTCGCCGAACCCGCCGATGTCCCCACCCTGCTCGCGCTGGTGCGCGAACTCGCCGAGTATGAGCACGCCGCCGATCAGGTCGCGGC
The DNA here is from genome assembly GCA_002083435.1 of Proteobacteria bacterium SG_bin6. Taxonomy (GTDB): domain Bacteria; phylum Pseudomonadota; class Alphaproteobacteria; order Sphingomonadales; family Sphingomonadaceae; genus Sphingomonas. Next base: position 79,215 of record LWDJ01000036.1, read on the forward strand.
GAGCGAGGCGCAGCTGGCGGAGGCGCTGTTCGGCCCCAAGCCGGCGGCCGAGGCGCTGATCGCGGAACAAGAGGGTCGCGCGGTTGGCCTGGCGCTGTTCTTCCATAATTTCTCGACCTGGACCGGGCGGCGCGGGCTGTATCTGGAGGATCTTTACGTCCAGCCCGAGGCGCGGGGGGCGGGCATCGGCAAGGCGCTGCTCAAGCGGCTCGCCGAGATCGCGGTTGCGCGCGGCTGCGCGCGGTTCGAATGGGCGGTGCTCGACTGGAATCGGCCCGCGATCGACTTCTACCGCGCGATGGGGGCGGAGATGATGGACGAGTGGCGCATCTGCCGCGTGACCGGCGACGCGCTCACGGCGCTCGCGCGGCGATGATCGTCCGCCCCGCGACCCCGGCGGACGTGCCGGCCATTCATGCGCTGGTCACCGCCTTCGCCAGCGAGAATGATCAGGCGCAATGGGTGCGCGGCAGCGCGGCGAGCCTGCACCAGGCGCTGTTCGGCGATGGCGCGCGCTGTGCGGCATTCGTTGCCGCCGACGCGGCGGGGGTTGGCGGCGTGGCGCTGTGGTTCCTCACCTATCATTTCTGGCTCGGTCAGCCGGTGCTGTACCTGGAAGACCTGTATGTCGCACGGTCCGCGCGCGGTGCCGGCGTGGGCGAAGCGCTGATGCGCGCGCTGGCGGCGGAAGCGGTGGCGCGCGGATGCGCCTGGATGGACTGGCAGGTGCTGACCGAGAATGTCGCCGCACAGCGCTTCTATGCCCGGCTGGGGGCTGTCGAGCAGAGCGAGTGGCGCTTGTGGCGGCTGGAGGGGCAGGCCCTCACCGATTTGGCTGGAACGGCCTAACCCCGGAACAGCCCGCCGAGTACCCCGCGCACCACCTGGCCGAGCATCCCGCCCGAGCTGCCGCCCCGGCGGGTACCGGTGCCGAGCACTTGCTTGGCGAATTCGTTCGCGACCTGGCGCGTGATCGTGCTCGTCGCGGTGCGCGCGGCGGAGGTCGCGACCTTGTTCCACACCGAATTCTGCGCGGCGCGCGCCTGCTCCTTGGCGGCGCGCGCTTCCTCCTTCGCGCGCACCGCTTCGGCCTTTTGCGCTTCGTCCGCCGCCTTGGCCTCCGCCGCCGCCTGCGCCTCCTGCGCCTTGGCGGCGAGAATTTCCTCGGCCGAGTCGCGATCGACCAGCGTGTCGTATTTCGCGCCGACCGCGTCGGTCTCGATCAGCACGCGGCGCTCCTCGGGCGTGATCGGGCCGACGCGCGAGGCCGGCGGGCAGATCAGTACGCGCTCGACCGGCGAGGGCGCGCCATCGGCCATCAACAGCGAGACCAGCGCCTCGCCCACCTTCAGCTCGGTGATCGCGCTGGCGACATCGACCGCCGGGTTGGGCCGGAAGGTCGTCGCCGCCGCCTTTACCGCCGCCTGATCGCGCGGGGTGAACGCGCGCAGCGCGTGCTGCACGCGGTTGCCGAGCTGGCCCGCCACCTTGTCGGGAATGTCGATCGGGTTCTGGGTGATGAAATAGACGCCGACTCCCTTGGAGCGGATCAGCCGCACCACCTGCTCGATCTTTTCGAGCAGCGCCTCGGGCGCGTCGTCGAACAGCAGATGCGCCTCGTCGAAGAAGAAGGCGAGCTTGGGCTTGTCCGGATCGCCGACCTCGGGAAGCGTTTCGAACAGCTCGCTCATCAGCCACAGCAGGAAGGTGGCGTAGAGCTTGGGCGAGGCCATCAGCTTGTCGGCGGCGAGGATGTTGACGATGCCCGCGCCGCCATCGTCCAGCGTCAGAAAGTCACCAAGGTCGAGCGCCGGCTCGCCGAAGAAATGCTCGCCACCCTGCGAGCGGAGCTGCAGCAGCGCGCGCTGGATCGTGCCGACCGATTGCTTGCTGACATTGCCATAGGTCGTGGTCAGCTCCGCCGCGCGCTCAGCGCAGTGCGCGAGCAGCGCCTGCAGATCATCGAGATCGAGCAGGAGCAGCCCTTCCTGATCGGCGAGGTGAAAGGCGATCGTCAGCACGCCTTCCTGCGTTTCGTTCAGGCCGAGCAGCCGCGCGAGCAGCAGCGGCCCCATTTCGGAAATCGTGGTGCGGATCGGATGGCCCTGTTCGCCATACAAGTCCCACAACTGCACCGGCACCGCGCGATAGGCCCAGCCGCTGTCGCCAATCTCCGCCGCGCGCGCGGTGAAGGCGGCATGGGGCTTGGCGGTGGGGCTTCCGGGCATCGACAGCCCCGCGAGATCGCCCTTCACGTCCGCCACGAAGCAGGGGATGCCGGCGGCGGAGAAGCCCTCGATCATGCCCTGCACCGTCACCGTCTTGCCGGTGCCGGTGGCGCCCGCGATCAAGCCGTGGCGATTGGCGCGCTTCAGCTCGATCGCCTGGGGGTTGGCGTCGCCGCTCGCCGCCCCGATGAACACCGTCTCGCCCATGCCCGCCTCCCGTGTCTCGCCGCAGGATAAGCGGGGCGAGGGGCGGGGCGAAAGCGAAATCAGCCGCGCCGGGCGAGCCGGCCGAGGACGGCGGTGCCCTTGTGCGCGGCGACGCCAGGGCCGGCGGTGGCGATCACCTCCTGCGGCGCGGGCATCGCCCCGCATTCGGTGCAGACGAGCCGCGCCGTCACCCGCCCGCCGCAATCGCGGTGCTCGGCGCGCGTCGGTGGCCCCTCGGCGAGCGGCTGCCAGCGATCGCCCCAGTCCATCAGCGCGACGAGCGTGGTGAGGAAATCGGCGCCCTTCTCGGTCAGGCGATATTCGTGGCGGGTGCGCCCCGTCTCGCGATAGGCGACACGGGTGAGCACGCCATGCTCGACCAGCTTCGCCAGCCGCTCGGCGAGCACCTTGCGCGGGATGCCGAGATCGGCGGCGATCGCGTCGAACCGGTTCAGCCCCAGGAAGATGTCGCGCAGGATCAGCGGCGTCCACCACTCCCCCACCACCTCCATCGTGCGGGCGACCGAGCAGGCGAAATCGGCGAACGAGGTGCGGGCCATGACGCGGCAGGCGTAGCTAAGTTCCTTGACGAAATCCAGCTCGCCGTGCTGAGTTCATCCAGGGAACTTCGAGTCGCCCCCTATTTCGAGGAGACAGACGATGCCGATGATCGACGTGTATCACCCGCAAGGCGCTTTCAGCCCGGAGGCGCAGGCGCGGCTTGGCGAGGCGCTCACCGCGCTGCTGCTGGAGATGGAGGGCGCGCCGGACAATCCCGTGTCGCGCACGATCAGCTGGGCGTTCTTTCACCCGCTGCCGGCGGGCGCGATCTTCGTCGGCGGCAAGCCGGCGGCGCAGAATATCTACAAGATCGTCTTCTCGGTGCCGCAGGGCACGCGCAAGCTGCACGGCCCGGCGACGCTCGATCAGCGCGACGCGCTGGTGAAGGCGGCGACGCGGCTGGTGCTGGAGGCCGAGGGGAGCGAGGTATCGCCCGCCAACCAGGCGCGGGTGTGGTGCTTCCTGCATGAAGTGCCCGAGGCGACCTGGGGTGGCCAGGGGCGGCTGGTCGGGATTCGCGACATCAGCGCGTTCGTGATGTCCGGCGCCGCGGCCGCGCCCGCGCTGGTCGAGGCCTGAACGGAAAACGCCGCCCGCGTGGCGATCGCGGGCGGCGTTTCGTGGCTCGTTCTGCAGCCGGCCGTTACTTCTTCAGTCGGATCGCGACGAACAGGCCCGGCGTCCGCCCGCGCTGGACGAACAGCAGCAGCGAATCGCGGCCCTGCGCCCGCGCCTGCGCCACCACCTGGGCGAGCGCCGCGACGGTCGTGGTCGGCTGGCGGTTTGCGGCGACGATCAGGTCGCCGCGCTTCAGCCCCTTTTGCGCCGCGTCGCTCGAGGGATCGACGGTGGTGATCACCACGCCCTTAGCGGTCGAGTCGAGCCCCAGCGCGCGCTGGATCTGCGGCGTCAGCTCGGTGACGGTGAGGCCGACCGAGTTGCTCATCGCCTGGTCGCCCTGGCCCTGGCCGCTGTCGGGCATGGCGCTGTCGTCGTCGCCGTCGCCCGCCTGTGCCGCCAGTTCCTGCGGCGAGGGGCGGGTGCCCGCGGTCACCGTCAGCGCGGTCGGCTTGCCATCGCGCAGAATGTCGAGCCGGATCGCGTCGCCCGGCTTGGTCTGTCCGACGAGATAGGTGAGCGACTGTTCGTTCGTCACGTCCTGGCCGTTGACCTTCAGCACCACGTCGCCGACGCGGACCCCGGCGCGGCCGGCGGGGGTATCGGGCTCGACGCTGCGGATGATCTCGCCGTGGTTCTTCGCCACGCCGAGCGCGCTGGCGAGATCCTCGTCGATCGGCTGCGGGCCGACGCCCAGATAGCCGCGCTTCACCGCCTGGCCTTTCATCAGCGTGTCGATGATCGGCCGCGCCTGTTCGGCGGGGATCGCGAAGCCGATGCCGATATTCCCGCCCGAGGGGCTGAGGATCTGCGAGTTGATCCCGATCACCTCGCCGCGCAGGTCGAACATCGGCCCGCCCGAATTGCCCTGGTTGATCGAGGCGTCGGTCTGGATGAAGCGATCATAGAGCCCAAGGCCGGTGGTGCGGTGGAGCGCCGAGATGATGCCCGCCGTCACCGTCGAGCCGATGCCGAACGGGTTGCCGATCGCGACGATCCAGTCGCCGACGCGCGCCCGGGTCGAATCGCCGAAGCGCACGAACGGGAAGGTGCCGCCCTCGATCTTGAGCAGCGCGAGGTCGGAATCCTGATCGCGGCCGATCAGCTTCGCCGGATATTCCTTGCCGTCGGTGAGCGTCACGGTGATCGAATCGACCGTCGCGCCGCGCGCGCCGGGGGCGACGACGTGGTTGTTCGTCACCACATAGCCATCGGCCGAGATGATGAAGCCCGAGCCGAGCGACTGCGCCTGGCGGGTGACCGGCGCGCCGCCCTGGCCGCCGCCCTGGCCGCCGCCGAACTGGTTGAAGAAATCCTGGAACGGCGTGCCCTGGAACGGATTTGCCTGCTGCGGCACCTTGATCGACTGTTTGGTCGAAATGTTGACCACCGCCGGCTGCAGCCGCGCGACCAGATCGGCGAAGCTCACCGGCGCGCCGGCGCGCGGCGCGATCTGCGCCATCGCCTCGGGCGCGTTCTGCGCGGTTTGCGCCGGCGGGTTCAGCGCAAGCGACGCGGTGGTCCCCGCCAGCAGTAAAGCGCCCGTGATCGCATATGCGTAACGCACTTTCGGTCCCTTCCTATCCACGATTTGGGGCGGCTTGTCGCCCAACCAGTCTGAACGCTTTTTGAATAATTTTGTCGCGACTCACCGTGCGGCACCGCCAGCGCGCCCGCCGAACTGCCGCAGATACGCATCCCCCGGCGTCAGTACCACCTGGGTCTGGCCTTGCGTGAACGTCGTCCGGTAGGACTGCATAGCACGGTAGAAATCGTAGAATTCCGGGTCCTTGCCAAAGCTTTCGGCATAAATGCGGGAAGCATCGGCATCGGCCTGCGCGCGGATGATCTGCGCCTGCTTCTGCCCCTCGGCACGGATCGTCGTCGCCTGTTGCTGGCGCGCCGAGGCCATGCGGGTGAGCGCGCTTTCCAGCGGGCTGCCATCGGGCAGATCGGCGTGGCGGATGCGCACGTCGACGATCTCGACGCCATAGCTGCTCGCGCGGCGCTGCAGCCCGGCCTGGATATTGTCCATCACCGCGTCGCGCTCGGGGCTGAGCAGCGCGGCGAACGGCCGCTTGCCGAGTTCGTTGCGCAAAGCGGAGGCGAGCAGCGGGCGCAGCCGGTCGGCGACGATCTGCTCGGTATTGCCGGCGCTGCCGGTCGAGACCACGGCGGTGAGCGGCTTGACGATGCGGAACCGGGCGAAGGCATCGACCTCGAGCGGATATTGCTCGGTCGAAAGCACCGGCTGGTTCGACAGATCGACATCGAGCACGCGCTTGTCGACCAGCACCACCTTGTCGATGAACGGCACCTTGAACACCGGGCCGGCCTCGGTCCGCCCCAATTGCTCGTTCGCGCGCCAGCTGTTGATCGTGCGCACCGGCTTTTCAAAGCGCAGGATCACCGCCTGCTGCGTCTCGCGCACGACGACGAACGATGATCCGATCAGGATCAGCACCAGCAAGGCCGCGACGACGAGCGCGATCGGCGAGCGCCAGAAATTGGTCATTGGCCGCCTCCCGCGCGCGCGCTGCTGGTAACGGTCGCCTCGTCGGCGGGCGGCGGGGTGCGCGGCGTCACCGGCAGCGGCAAATAAGGCTGCACCCCCTGCGGCGTGCCGACCACGGTCTTGTCGGCGCGGCCGAGCACCTGCTCCAGCGTCTCGTAATACATCCGCCGCCGCGTCACTTCGGGCGCGAGGCGATATTGTTCGTAAGCGAGATCGAACTCGCGCGCCGCGCCCTCGGCCCGGGCGATAACCTGCTGGGCATAGCCGCGCGCGTTGTTCATGTTCGACTGCGCTTCCTGCTGCGCCGCGCTCACTTCCTTGAACGCATCGCGCACCTTGGACGGCGGATCGACCCGGCCGATATCGACGCCCTGCACCTGGATGCCGGCATGATATTGGTTGAGCAGGCTCTGCATCAGCTGCTGGGTCCGCGCCGCGATCGCCGCCTTGCCGCCGGCGATCGCCTGGTCGAGCGTGACGGTCGCCATCACCGCGCGCATCGAGGCTTCGGCGACGGCGCGCACGGTTTCCTCGGGATCCTTGATCTCGAACACATAATCCTGGGGGTTGGTGACGTTCCACGAGACGGTGTAGCTCAGGTCGACGATGTTCTGATCGCCGGTCAGCACCAGATTCTCGCTCCCGCCATTGCCGGGAAAGCCGATCGTGCGCACGCTTTCGACGTCGATCTTCTGCACAGCGGCGAAGGGCGCGGGCCAAGTGACGCCGATGCCCGAGGGCAGCGTATCGGCATAGCGGCCCAGAACTGTCACCACCCCGCGCTGTTGCGGGCCGATCACATGGATGCTGGTAAGCCCCATCCACAGCACCACCACCAGCGCGATGCCGGCGAGCCACAGGTTGCGCGCCTGCGCGCCGCCCGGCAGCCCGCCAAAGCCGCCGCCGCCCCCGCCCGGCCCCTGCGGACCGCGCGCGCGGCGCAGGAACTCGTCGAGCGCGGTCGGCTTCGGCGCGCCCGGGCGCGGCCGGCCGCCCGGAGGCACCGCCCAGGGATTGCGGTTGCCGTCATCGCCACCGCCGCCCCCACCCCAGGGGCTGTTCTTGTCGCTCATGAAGAAGAGAAGGCGCCGCCACCAGGCCGGAGAGGTCGTCATACCCGTCTTTATAGGTGCCCTACGCAAGAAAAACAGTGGCAAGCGTGCGGCAGCGTCCTATCAGCCGCGGCATGGACGTTTTGCAGCAATTGCTCGCCACCCAGCCGCGCGCGACCGGGCGGCTGACCGAGGGGCGCGCGCGGATCGTGCTCGAAGTGGGCGGGCTCGCGACCGAGCAAGCCGACGCACTCGAAGCGCGGCTGAAGGCGGCGGCCGAAGCGCTGCCGGGGGTAAGCGCGGTGATGATCGCCCGCACCGCCGAGCGCCGCCGGCGGCGGTTGATCGCGGTGGCGAGCGGCAAGGGCGGGGTCGGCAAATCGACCGTCGCCGCCAATCTCGCGGTGGCGCTGGCGCGGCGCGGGGCGCGGGTCGGCATGGTCGACGCCGACATCTATGGCCCCTCGCAACCCCGCATCCTTGGGGTGGAAGGGGTGCGGGCGCAGGCGCGCGACAAGCAGTTGTTGCCGGTCGCGACGCCTTATGGCGTGGCGCTGCTGTCGATGGGGCAGCTCGCCGCCGCCGACAGCGCGATCGCCTGGCGCGGGCCGATGGCGGCGGGCGCGCTGCTCCAGCTGGTCGAGGCCGATTGGGCGGGGGTCGACACGCTGATCCTCGATCTGCCCCCGGGCACGGGCGACGTGCAGCTGACGATGGTGCAGCGCCACAAGCCCGACGGGGTGGTGATCGTCTCCACCCCGCAAGACTTGGCCTGGCTCGACGCACGCCGCGCGATCGCGCTGTTCGAGAAGGCCGAGGTGCCGATCATCGGCCTCGTCGAGAACATGGCGGGCTATCAATGCCCGACCTGCGGCGCGGTCTCCGATCCGTTCGGGCGCGGCGGGGCGGCGGCGGCGGCGGAAGCGCTCGGCATCGCGCTCCTCGCCCGGCTGCCGCTGGCGATGGCGATCCGTGAAGCCTCCGACGCCGGCACGCCGCCCGCCGCCGGGAACGGGGCCGAGGCTACGGCGTTCGCAACCCTGGCCGAGCAGGTGCAAGCCTGGCTCGCCGCGCAACCGGGATAACGCCGATGCCGCTCACCACCGATGCCGAGATTCGCGAGCTGCTCGAAAGCGTCCGCACGGTCGCGATGGTCGGCGCGTCGGACAAGCCCGACCGCCCGAGCTACGCGGTGATGGCGACGCTCCAGGCGCAGGGCTACCGCGTGATCCCGGTGAACCCCGCGATCACCGGCGAGCATATCCACGGCGAGTTCGTGTTCCGCGAACTGGCGCAGCTCGGCGATCCGATCGACCTCGTCGACATCTTCCGCAACTCGGCCGCCGCGGGTGCGGTGGTCGATGAAGCGATCGAGGTCGGCGCGAAAGCGGTGTGGATGCAGCTGGGCGTGATCGACCAAGCCGCCGCCGCCCGCGCGGAGGCCGCCGGGCTGAAAGTGGTGATGGACCGCTGCCCGGCGATCGAGCTGCGCCGGCTGGGAATCGCGCCGCGCGGCTGAACGACGGCTTGCCGGCGGTCGCCGCCCGTGCGAGCCTGATTTCATGCTGCTGCTCCTCCTGGCCCAGGCCGCGACGCCGGTGACGACGATGAAGGCGGCGCCCCCGCCCGAACGCTTCTCGATCCTGGTGCCGGTGCCGGGCGAACCCTGCCGGCCCGGCCCGGCGGAGGGCGAAGTGGTGGTGTGCGGCAACGCGCTGCCCAGCCAGAAACTCCCTTATCCCCAGGAGATCGACGCCAGCCGGCCCCGGCCGAGCAACCCCGATCTCACCGGCCACGGCGCGCTCGCGGCGATGAACACGCCGTGCGCCGCGACCTCGGGCGGGTGCGGCGGCGGGTTGCCGATCATCCCGATGGCGCTCGCGCTCGGCAAGGCACTGGTGAAGGCCGCGACCCCCAAGCCCGACAAGAGCAAACGCGTGCCGATCCCGCTCGACGAGCCGGCACCGGCGCGGGCGGAGTAACGCTCAGTCGAGAACGACGAGATGGACCGACGGCGGCTCGGGCTCGGCGAAGCGCGCGACCAGGCTCGCGAGGCTGTCGGCGGCGAGCGGTTCGGCGAAATAGCAGCCCGATTGGTTGCCGTCGCTCCAGGCGACCGCCGCTTCGCGTGGCCGCGCGCCGGGGAGCGTGATCAACACCGCCCGCCCGGGGCTGAGCGGGGTCGTGGTCTCGATCCGCACCCCCAGCGCCGAAAGATCGGCGACGCGGCACACCACCGACCAGGCGGCGCTGGTCGTCATCCGCGCCGGGATGCGCACCGCCAGCCGCGACGCGCGCCGATGCTCGGCGCCATCGCTCGGCGCGGGGTGCATCGAAAGGGAATTGCGGTCCGTCATCGTTGCGACGGTGGCACGAAACCCGTTAATTTACGGTACTCATACGGTGCAGGTCGGCGAGCCGCTGCTCATGGATCGGCACCAGGCGGAACGCGGCGATCGCCGCCCCCAGCGCGATCGGCACCGTCACCAGCAGGCTCAGCACGCCCACCGACAGGCTGCCGCTCGCGCTTGAAAGCCGCCCGGCGAGATAGGGACCGAGCGCGAGGCCGAGCAGCGTCGTGCCGATCAGGAAGGTGGCGGTGGCGGTGCCGCGCATCCGGGGCAGCACCAGGTCCTGCGTCGTCGCCCCCGCCGCGCCCAGCGCGCAACTGCCGAGCGCCGTCATCGGCAGCACCATCGCGTAGAAGATCGCGGGGCTGTGGGTGGTGAAGGCGGTGACGATGAACGGCAGCGGGGCGATCGCGCCGAAGATCACCACCATCACCCGCCCCGCCGGATGCCGCCGCCGCAGCCGGTCCGCGACCGCGCCGCCGATCGTCGTGCCCAGGAAGCCGCCCAGCGCCCCCGTCGCGCCGATGATGAGCCCGGCGGTGGTCTTCGCCTCGCCCAGCACGCGCTCGGCATAGGGGGGAAGCCACAGGCTGGTGGAATAGCTGAGGAACGCGTTGAGCCCATAGGCGACCAGCAAAGTGACAAAGGCAGGGTTGGCGACGATGAGCCGGAATGCCTCCGGATCGCGCGCGCGCAGGGCGCTGGCCCAGGAGAAGACGGCGTAGACGCCGAGCCCCCACGCGCTCCACTGCGCGGCCGGCTCCCCCAGCCGGGTCGCCGCATAGACGAACCCGACCAGCAGCGCGACCGCGGCAAGGTTGCCGGCAAGCGCGCGCGGGCCCCGGCGGGCGGCGCCAAGCAGGGTGAGCGGCGGCAGGATCGTCAGCAACTCACCGAAGAAGCCGGCGAACGGCGCCGCCGTGCGGGGCGCCGGGCGCGGTGGCTCGCGCAAGCTCATCACGACGAGCGCGAGCAGCAGTCCTGGCGCGCCGACGATCAGGAACGCCGCCTGCCAGCCATGCAGCCCGAACGGCGGGTCGACCGGATAGGCCGCGTTCCAGCGCTGGACGATCAGCGCGCCGATCCCCAGCGACACCCCGCCGCCAATGTAGAGCCCGGCCGAATAGATCGCGAGCGCGGTCGCGCGCAGCCGCTTGGGGAACCAGTCCGAAATCAGCGAATAGGCGGAAGGGGCTGCGCTCGCCTCGCCGACGCCCACCCCCACCCGCGCCGCCGCCAGCATCGCCCCGCCGCGCGCGAGCCCCGAGACCATCGTCATCGCCGACCACAGGGCAAGTCCGCTCGCGAGCAGCCGCACCCGGTGCCAATTATCCGCCAGCCGCCCGAGCGGAATGCCGAACAGCGCGTAGAACACCCCGAAGGCGGTGCCATAGAGGAAGCCCAAATCCTCGTCGCGCATTCCCAGATCGCGCTTGATGTCTTCGGCGAGGATCGAGATCAGCTGGCGATCGATGAAGTTCAGGATGTAGACCGCGACCAATATCGCCAGGCCGTACCAGGCATAGCCCGGCGTGCGCGCGTCTTCGTCCATCCCGCTCCCCTTTTTTGGCTTATCCCAAGGCTAGCAAGCGGGGCCTGCCGCGTCGAGCGGCCAGCGGCCGATCACCTCACAAGTCCAGCGGCCAGCGGCCGATCGCCTCATAATCCGCGCCTTCCTGGCCGAGATGGCTTTCGTAGAGCAGCATCGCGTCCATCGTGAACGGCGCGCTTGCCAGGGCGGCATGGCGCGCGAGGAACGCGTCGATCGGCGGCGCCGGCGTGCGCCGCGGCAGCCGGGCGAGGGTGATGTGCGGGTGGTAGGCGCGGCCTTCGTGCGGCAGGCCGATCCGCGCCAGCGCCTGATCGAGCTTCTTGTGAAGCAGCGTGAGCGGGGCGGCGGGCGCCATCCCCGCCCACAGCGCGTCGCCCGCCCGTGCGCCGCCGAATCGTCCGACGCCGGCGAGCGCGACCGACGGCGCAAGGCCATGCACCTGGCCCAGTGCCAGCACCACCTCGTCCGCTACCCGCGCATCGACCTCGCCGATATAGCGCAGCGTCAGGTGCAGCTGCGCCTCGCGCTGCCAGCGCGCGCCAGGAATGCCGCCCATCAGCGCGATCAGCCGCGCGCGGATCGCGGGCGGCGGGCGTAAGGCGATGAAAAGCCGGTGCATTGGTGAATTCCTGCCGTGGCCGGCCGGCGCTGTCCACCGGGCTCCGGCGTTCATCTGGCGTTAACGCTTCGAAAAAGCGTCCCGATTTATCGAAGGCGCGACTTTCGCGTGCACCGGTTTTGCTTGAAAGCGCCCAAGGAAGGGGCAATATTCACAGGCATCCGGACAGTCTGTTTATCCGGGCAAAGGAGTTGGTAATGGCAAACTGGTCTGATCCCCGGGCGGGCTCCGCTTTCGCGGCGCGCGCGGGTCTGCGCGGTGCCGCGTATGACGCCGGGCTGCGGTCCTATATGCTGTCGGTCTACAACTACATGGTCTCGGGCGTGCTGCTCACCGCGATCGTGGCGCTGGGCTTCGTGCTGAGCGGCGCGGCGGCGCAGGTGTTCGTGGCGGGCGGCATCCTGAAATGGGTGATCACCTTCGCCCCGCTCGGCATCATCTTCGCGATGAGCTTCGGTCAGGCGCGGATGAGCACGGCGACGCTGCAGGCGCTGTTCTGGGGCTTCGCGATCGCGATGGGCCTGTCGTTGTCGACGATCTTCCTGGTCTATTCGCCGCTCTCGATCGCGCAGGCGTTCTTCGCGACCGCGGCGGGCTTCGCGGGCCTCAGCCTGTGGGGCTATACCACCAAGAAGGACCTGTCGGCGATGGGCACCTTCCTGATCATGGGCCTGGTCGGCCTGATCGTGGCGAGCCTGATCAACCTGTTCGTCCAGTCGGGGCCGTTCTCGCTGGTGATCTCGGCGGTTGGCGTGCTGATCTTCGCGGGCCTCACCGCCTATGACACGCAGCGGATCAAGGCGCTCTACGCCGAAGTCGCGGGCAGCGAGTATGAGGGGCGCGCCGTGATCATGTCGGCGCTGAACCTCTACCTCGATTTCATCAACATGTTCCTCTACATCCTGCGCCTGTTCGGCAGCCGCGACAGCTAAGCCGCGCGAGACACGCCAGGAAATGGCCCGGCGGGGAAGACCCCGCCGGGCTTTTTTGTGCCGGGTATTTTCGGGCGCCGCCACGGCGCGCCTCGCTGGCGGAACGCGGTAGGCGGGCCGCTCGTTGAGGCGGGACAGCCGCAAGGAGAGAAACCCGTGCCCGACAAGGACCAGCTCGCGCCGCAGGAGGCGCTCGACGCGATGGCGGTCGCCCCGCCCCCCGATCCCGCCGCCGAGAAGGAAGGCGACCCCGCCCAGCGCGCCGGCCAGGACCCGGACGTCGCCGGCCGCGTCGCCGAACAGCCCCGCTCGCAGGACGCGCGGCTCGACGAGGCGCTCGACGAGACGATGGACGCCTCCGATCCCCCCTCGATCACCCAGCCGCGCACGCACCTGCCACCGCTGCCGCCGGAGGACAGCAGCGGCAATCAGCGCGGCAGCTGATACAGCCGAAGTTCAGTTAGTTACAGAAGTTACAATGTAACTTTTGCTTGCGCTGCGTACGTAATCTAATTGCATTGTGCGGCGCGATATGATTGCTTCCGGAAAGTTACGAGGGTGAGCGTTATCCCTGCGTTAACCATCAACGGCGCAATCTCGAGCAGCCAGAGGAGACAGGAACCAGGACGATGAGTTCGCGCATGAAGCCCGCCGCCGGCGCAATGGCGCTCGCCGAAATGAAGGAATTCGCGACGTTCGCCGCGGCGACGCAGCGTTATGTCCGCCGCTCGCTCGATGTCGGGCTCGAACGCGACGACGCGCTCAACCGCTGGTCGCGCGACGTGGTGGAGGCGGCGAGCATCCGCGCGCAATATCGCCTGTACGAACGCCTGCCGGACCTGCGCGCGACGGTGCCCGACGATGCCGGGATCGACCGGGTTGACGCCTTTCTCGGCCAGCTCGTCACGCTCTCGGCGTTCGATCTTGGCCAAGGGCGGCTGACGAGCTTTTCGGCCTATCGCTTTCTTTACGAGCGGCTACTGGGTGCCGCGGTCCGCCCCTGGCTTCCCGCCGCCTTCTGCGCCGCCGCCGCGCTGCCGCATCTCCACCCGGACATGCGCCGCCGGCTGCTCCAATCGATCAGCGAAGCCGCCGCGACCGCCGCTGGCTGGTCGACCCGTGAGCCGAGCTTCTTCCCTTATTGGGTGGAGAAAGTGGAAGCGGGCGCGCTGCCGAACTGAGGGGCCCGTTTTAAGTTACGCGCGCTCTGCTTCGACCCACCCCAAACCCCTCCCTTCCAGGGAGGGGCTTTCTTCGAGGGATGTGTCGCTGCCTTTTGAACGGGTGGGTCCGAAGTCCGGGCGCCGGCCCTACCGCCCCACCCAATCCGCGACCTGCACCGCCACGTCATTCGCCGCGCGGTTGAGCGCGCTCGCGGCGCTGCCCGGCGTCACGCCTCCGCCCAAGGGCGCGCGCGCTTCGAAGCGGCGCTTGTCGAACGTCTTCGCGCCGTCGCGCATCAGCGTCGCGTCATAGGTCACGATCGCCTCGCCACGTGCTGAATCGACGGTGAAGTTGCGCAGCTCGCCCGACAACCGCGCGCCCGGATCGGCGAAGCTTTGCGCGTTGGAGAGCACCACCCGGCCGGTGCGCGCCGTCACGGTATCGGCGAGCAGCCGCGCGAACAGCCGCGCGGGCGCCTCGCTCCAATAGCCGCCCTTCACATAAGCCAGCGAGGTCGCGCCGGTCTGCACCGCGACACGGTTGGTCGCGATCGCGGCGGGGGTGGCGGGCACCAGCACGGTGATCGTCTTGGCGTTGGCCGAATCGGCCTCCTGCCCGGCGCCGACCGGATTGGCGGCGTTCAGCGTCAGCAGCGCCTCGGGCGGGTTCGGCGCGAAGCTGATGCAGCCGCCGAGCGGAGCGGCGAACGCGAGCGGGATGGCAAGGTAAGCTGGCGAGCGCATCATCGGCCTCATTTCTTGGGCTTGTAATCGGGCAGGCGGGGCTGGCCGAGCAGCGCGCCCGCGCCGCCCTGGTCGATCTTCTCGGCGACGTTGGTGAGCGCGGCCGACATGATCCGCAAATCGCGCACCAGCTGGCCGATTTCGGGAATGGTCTGCTTGCTGAACGCCTGTACCCCCGGTTTCGCCTCGGCGAGCGTCTCGTTGAGGGTGTCGAAGGTCTTCTGCGCCGCCTCGACCGTCTTGGCGAGTTTGGCGGCGGCGGGTTTCAGATCTTCCTTGGCGATGCCGTTGGTCGTCTCCGCCAGCGCGCCGATCTGCTCGGCGGCGACGCCCACCTTCTGGAGCGTCGCGCGCGTCTCGGCGAGCGTCTGCCCGATCTGCGGCGATTGATCGGCGAGCGCCTTGGTGAGCCGGTTGGTGTTCGCCAGGATGCCGGCGATCGATTGCTGGTTCTTGTCGTCGAGCACCTCGGTCAGCCGCTGGGCGAGCGTCGACAGCCGTTCAAGCAATTGCGGCGCCGAGGAGAGCAGCGCGCCGAACCCGCTCTGACGCGTTGGGATCACCGGCACGCCGAACGGGCAATCGCTGCGCGGCGCGGTCTTGTCGCAGCTGAGCGGCGGCGCGCCTTTCTTGCCCCCATCGAGCAGGATCTCGCTGACGCCGGTGAAGCCCACGCCCTGGATCGTCGCGGTGGTGCCCTCGATCACCGGCACGTCGGGCTTCACGCTGATCCGGACGCGGACATATTCCGGGTCCTCCTTCCACAGCGCGATGTCCTTCACCTGGCCGGAGGGAACGCCCGAATAGGAAACGTTCGATCCCTTGGCGATGCCGGTGACCGATTGCTTGAAGAAGATGTCATACTCACGATCGGCCGAGCTGCCGAGCCGCGCCAACCAGACGAAGAACAGCGCCAGCATCAGCAGCAGGATCAGCACGACCGCGCCCACCAGGACGTGGTTGGAGCGGGTTTCCATTCAGGCGGTTCCCTGTCGTTCAATCTGTCGGTCGACGGTGGCGGTAGCGGCGCGGCCGCGTGGGCCGTTGAAATATTCCTGAATCCACGGATGGTCGAGCGCGAGCAGCTCAGGAATCGTCCCGACCGCGATCACCCGTTTGTCGGCCAGCACGGCGACGCGGTCGCAGATCGCGTAGAGCGTATCGAGATCATGGGTGATCAGGAACACGGTGAGCCCCAAGGTCTGCTGGAGCGCGCGGGTCAGCTCGTCGAACGCGGCGGCGCCGATCGGGTCGAGCCCGGCGGTCGGCTCATCGAGGAACAGCAATTCGGGGTCGAGCGCGAGCGCGCGGGCGAGCCCGGCGCGCTTCCTCATGCCCCCTGAAAGTTCGGACGGATATTTGGGGCCGGCTTCGGCGGGGAGCCCGGTCATCGTCACCTTGTAGCTCGCGATCTCGTCGAGCAGCCCCTGGTCGAGCCCGGGGTAGAATTCGCGCAGCGGCACCTGCACATTCTCGGCGACCGTCAGCGTCGAGAACAGCGCGCCGCCCTGGAACAGCACCCCCCAGCGGCGGCGGAACGCGGCGGTATCGAACTCGTCGCGCCCCACGGTATCCTCGCCGAACACATGGACTTCGCCCGCATCGGGGGTCTGCAGCCCGATCACCGAGCGCATCAGCACCGATTTGCCGGTGCCCGATCCGCCGACCACGCCCAGAATCTCGCCCCGCCGCACGTCGAGATCGAGATTCTCGTGCACCACCTGCTCGCCGAAACTGTTGCGCAGGCCACGCACCCTGATGATCGGCTCGGCCATCAGATCCACCCGATCCAGGTGAAGAACACCGCGAAGAACGCGTCGAGCACGATCACCATGAAGATCGCCTGCACCACGGCGGAGGTGGTGCGGCTGCCGACCTGTTCGGCGTCGCTTTCCACCTGCATCCCCTGGAAACAGCCGGCGATCGCGATGATCGCGCCGAACACCGGCGCCTTGAGCATCCCGACATAGACATCGGTGATCGGCACCACCTCGCGCAGCCGCTGGATGAAGGTGGGCGGCGGAATATCGAGCGCGGCCCAGCACAACAGGCCGCCGCCGACGATCGCGCACATCGACGCGTAAAAGCCGAGCAGGATCATCATCAGCACCGCCGCCAGCACGCGCGGCAGCACCAGCGCCTCCATCGGCGAGACCCCGATCGTGCGCATCGCGTCGATCTCCTCGGTCAGCTTCATCGTGCCCAATTGCGCGGCGAAGGCCGAGCCGGAGCGGCCCGCGACCATGATCGCGGTCATCAGCACGCCCAGCTCGCGGAAAGTGATCCGGCCGACCAGATTGATCGTGAAGATCTCCGCCCCGAACTGGCGCAGCTGCACCGATCCCTGCTGCGCGATCACCACCCCGATCAGGAAGCTCATCAGCCCGATGATCGGCAGCGCGGAGACGCCGACTACCTCGAAGCGGTGGACGGTCGCGTTGAAGCGGAAGCGCCGCGGGTGGCGCAGCACGGTGAGGAAGGCGATCACCGTCGCCCCGAAGAAGCCGAGCAACCCGCGCATCGTATGGAGAAACCGCAGCGTCGCCGCGCCAACTTCGGCGACCACACGCACCAGGCTCGAATCGCGCGGCGGGCGCACCGCCATCTGACGGTCGGCGGCGGCGACCTGATCGAGCAGGTTATGCGCCTCGGGCGACAGCCCTTCGATCCGGGCCTCATGCTCGATCGCGAAGCGGTGGATCAGCCAGGCGCCGACGGTATCGATGCGATCGATGCTCGACAGATCGAGCCGATCGACCCGGCCCTGAAAGCTGCGCAGCCGCTCGGGAAAATCGCCCAGGCACGACAGCGATAGCCGGCCGGTGAAGCGAAGCACTTCGGCGCCGCCGTCATTTTCATGTCGAAAGTCGGCCCTGGCGTTCATGCGCGCCCTGTTTGGGCGAAAGCGTCTGGATCGGCAAGCCGAACCGCGCCAAATTCGGTGCGATGCACAAGATCGCGATTTACGACATGGACAAGACGATCACCGCGGCGCCGACCTGGACGCCGTTCCTGATCGCCGCCGCGCGCGCCCGCGCGCCGTGGCGGCTGGCGCTGCTGCCGGTCGCCGGCGGCTGGGGTGCGGCCTACAAGCTCGGTGTCGTGAACCGCGCGGGGGTGAAGGCGCGGGCGCAGCGGCTGCTGATCGGGCGCGCCTTGCCCGATGCGGCGCGGCTGCGGCTGGCAGAGCGTTTCGCGGCCCAGGTGAAGCTGCGCCCCGGCGCACTCGCCCAGATCGCCGCCGATCGCGCGGCGGGCTATCGGCTGGTGCTCGCGACCGCCTCGTTCGGCTATTACGCGGAAGCGATCGCGGAGCGGCTGGGGTTCGACGCGGTGATCGCGACCGAGGCAGCGCGTGACGACGCCGGCTGGCGCCCTTTGCTGGTGGGCGAGAATTGCTATGGCCCCGCCAAGCTGCGGATGATCGGCGATTGGCTCGCGGGCCAGAGCATCGCGCGGGAAGCCGCCACGGTCCGCTTTTATTCGGACCATGTGTCCGACGCGCCCAGCCTCGCCTGGGCCGACGAAGGCTTCGCGGTGAATCCCGATCGCCGGCTGCGGCGGCTGGCGGCGGCGCGCGGCTGGCCGGTCTTCGACTGGCGCTGAGCCGAGCCCCCTCACAGCGCCACGTCGAGCGCGTGCAGCGCCACCCCGACCAGCCCGCCGACGATGGTGCCGTTGATGCGGATATACTGCAGATCGCGCCCGACCGCGTTCTCCAGCCGCTGCGTCACTGTCTGGGTATCCCAGCCGCGCACTGTCTCCGATACCAGCCGCACGACGCCGTCGCCATAATCGGCGGCGAAGCCCACCGCCGCGCGGCGGGTGAAGCGGTTGACCGCCGCCGCCAGTTTCGGCTCGCGCTGCAGCGTCTCGCCGAGCTGACGCAACGCCTCGCCCAGCCGCCCGCGTCGCACCCCGCCCGGCGCGCGCGCGAACCGCAGCAGCGCGTGGCGGCCGCTTTCCCACAAGCCGTCGAGCCAGGCCTGCATCGCCGGATTCTCGATGATCTCCAGCTTCAGCCGATCGACCCGCGCCTGCATTTCGGGCCTGTGCTGAAGATCATGCGCCAGCTGGCCGAGCGCTTCCTCGATCTTGGCGCGCATCGGGTGGCCGCGGTCCTCGCCCATCTGCACCAACAGTTGCTGCAACCCGTCGATGATCTTGTTGGCGAGCGTCTCGTCGAGCCCGGTCCAGCGCATCAGCGATCCGGCGCGTTCATGCACCACGCCCCGGATCAGCGCCTCGTTCGCCTCCAGCGTGCGGCCCGACCAATGGACGATGCCATTGATCAGCGGCAGATGCCGATCGTTGGCGATCGCCGCCGCCAGGGCCTGGCCGATCAGCGGCGCGATATCGAGCGCGCGCAGGCGGTTGCCGATCGTGGCCTTCACCATGCCGCCCAGCCGCTGCTGATCGAGCGCTTCAAGCAGATCGCCGAACAGCCGCCCCGCGCCCGCGCGCAGCCGGCTGTCGCGCGTCTCGGGCTGCGCCAGCCAGCGGCCGAGCGCGCCCGCCACATCCGCGCGCCGCATCCGCCGCGCGACTACCGCCGGCACCAGGAAGTTCGAACGGAGGAAATTGGCGAGCGTGTCGCCGATCCGGTCCTTGTTGCGCGGCACGATCGCGGTGTGCGGTATCGGCAGACCGAGTGGGTGACGGAACAGCGCCGTCACCGCGAACCAATCGGCGAGCCCGCCGACCATCGCCGCTTCGGCGAAGGCGCGGACGAAGCCGATCGCGGGATGCACCGGCCCCAGCCAGCGGCAGGTGAGGAACACCGCCGCCATCAACACCAGCAGCGCGGTGGCGACCAGGCGCATCCGCACAAGTCCCGGCGGGGGCGGGAGGCGGACGGGTCGATCGGCGGCGGGCATTACCGCGTAACAATCCCCGAAGCCGGGGATTGTTCAAGAGCCTATTCGGCCGGCTGGATCGCGCCGCCGCCGCGATAGTCGATCGGGCGGGGATCGGCCGGGCCGCCGACGACGCTGCTGCCATCGTCACCCGGCTGGTAAGTGAGCAGCCGGCGCGACAGGCGCGGCGCGATCCAGCCCTCCAGCCCAACCGCGAGCGAGAAGCCAGCGGGCACGATCAGCAGGGTGAGAAGCGTCGACAGCGACAGGCCGCCGATCACCGTGACGCCCATCGGCGCGCGCCAGCTGCCATCGCCGGTGAGCGAGAGCGCCACCGGCACCATGCCCGCGACCATCGCGACCGTGGTCATCACGATCGGCTGGGCGCGCTTGTGCCCCGCGTCGAGGATCGCGGCGGTGCGATCGACCCCCTTCGCCATTTCTTCCAGCGCGAAGTCGATCAGCAGGATCGAGTTCTTGGCGACGATGCCGAACAGCATCAGCAGCCCGATGAACACCGGCATCGACACCGCGTCGCCGGTGAAGCGCAGCGCGATCGCCGAGCCCAGCGGCGCCAGCAGCAGCGACGCCAGGTTCACCATCGGCGGCATCAGCCGCTTGTAGAGCAGCACCAGCACCGCGAACACGAGCAGGATGCCCGAGATCACCGCGATCACGAAATTCATGATCAGCTCGGCCTGCCACTTCGCCTCGCCCAGTTTCAGCTGGGTGACGCCCACCGGCAGATTCTTGATCGCGGGCAGCGCCTGGATCTTGGGCATCGCGTCGCCCGTCACCTTGCCGGGCGCCAGATCGGCGCCGATCGTGATACGCCGCGTCAGGTTGGCGCGCTGGATCAGCGTCGGCCCCGCGCCAAAGCTGATCTCGGCGACCGATTTGAGCGGCACCGAGCCCCCCGTCGCGGTGGGCACCGGCAGATTTTCGATCGTCGACAGATTGCGGCGGGAATTCTCGCTCAGCGCGACACGGATCGGAATCTGGCGGTCCGACAGCGAGAATTTGGCCGTGTTCTGGTCGATATCACCCAGCGTCGCGATCCGGATCGACTGGCTGAGCGCGGCGGTGCTCACCCCCAGATCGGCGGCGAGATCGAGCCGCGGCTTGATCGTGATCTCGGGGCGCTGAAGATCGCCCACCACGCGCGGCGCGCGCAGTTCGGGGATCTCGGCCATTTCCTCGACCAGCCGGTTGGCGCTTTGCGTCAGCAGCGCTGGGTCGCTGCCGCCGAGCGTGATGGTGATGTCACGCCCCGACGATCCGCCGCCGCCCTGTGACTGGAAGAACACCCGGGCATCGGGGATCGCCGCCAGTTTCGGCGCATAGGCACGCTCGAACTCGGTCGAGGTGCGCGTGCGGTCGCGGCTTAGCGTGAGGAAGATGCCCGCGCTCGCCGGATCAACGCTGATGAACGCCGATCGCACCTCGGGCGCCGACTGCACCGCCGCCAGCGCCTGTTCGGCGGTGCGCCGCGTCTGCTCGACGGTGGTACCCGGCGCCATCGTGATCTGGATCTGGCTGAAATCATTGTTGAGCTTGGGCTGGAACGCGGTCGGGATCGGGTTCAACAGCCCTGGCACGCCCATGAACAGGCCGATCATCACGACGAACGACAGGCCGCCGATGCCCACCGTCTTCCAGCGGTGGCGCATCGTCCAGCGCAGCGCGACCATATAGCCGTCCATCAGGAAGCCTTCGCCATGTTCGGCATGGCCCTTCGCCTTCAGGAAATAGGCGGCGATCATCGGCGTGATCATCCGCGCGACACCCAGACTGAGCAACACGGCGATCACGACGGTGAGCCCGAAATTCTTGAAGAACTGCCCCGAAATCCCCGGCATCAGCGCGACCGGCAGGAACACTGCGACGATCGACATGGTGGTGGCGAGCACCGCCAGACCAATCTCGTCGGCGGCGTCGATCGCTGCCTGATAGGCAGTTTTGCCCATCCGCATGTGGCGCACGATATTCTCGATCTCGACGATCGCGTCATCCACCAGCACGCCCGCGACCAGGCTGAGCGCAAGCAGGCTGAGGAAGTTCAGCGTGAAACCAATAAGGTCCATGAACCAGAAGGCCGGGATCGCCGACAGCGGAATCGCGATCGACGAGATCACCGTCGCGCGCCAATCGCGCAGGAAGAGCAGCACGACGAGCACCGCGAGCACCGCGCCCTCGATCATCGCCTCGATCGCCGAATGATATTGCGTCTCGGTCTGGTGCGCCGAGGTCCACAGCTCGGTGAACTTGACCTTGGGGTTCACCTTTTCAAGCTCGCGCAGCGCCTTGGTCGCTTCCTTGAACACCGACAGGTCCGACGCGCCCTTGGCGCGCTTGATGTCGAAAGCGAGCACCTGATGGCCGTTCATCAGCGCCAGCGCGCGCTGTTCGCCGTAGAGATCCTTCACATCGGCGATGTCGGACAATTTCACCCGGCGGCCATTGCCGACCGCGATCTCGGTATCGGCGAGCGTCGCCGCGCTGCGGGCATTGGCGAGCACGCGCACCGATTGTTCGGACCCCGCGATCTCGGCGCGACCACCCGCCGCATTCAGGTTCATCGCGCGCAGCTGCTGGTTCACCTGCACCGCGGTCAGCCCCAGCGATTGCAGCTTCAGCGGATCGAGGATCACCCGGATCTCGCGGCTGACGCCGCCGGTGCGCTTCACTTCGGCCAGGCCGCTGATCGAGCGCAGCTTCTTGGAGACGGTATCGTCGACATACCAGCTGAGCTGCTCGAGCGTCAGGTCGGTGCCCTCGGCGGAGAAGAAAGCGAGCGAATCATTGCCGGCGTCGACGCGGGTGACCTGCGGCTCGAGGATGCCGTCGGGCAGCTCGCCGCGAATCTGGGCGACGGCGTTGCGCACGTCGTTCACCGCGCGATCGACCGGAGTGCCGATCTTGAAGGTCACGAAGGTGCGGCTGAACCCTTCGCCGATCGAGGAATTCACGTCCTCGATGCCGTTGATGTTACGCACGGCAGTCTCGACCTTGCGCGTCACCTGGTTCTCGAGCTCGGTGGGCGCCGCGCCCGGCTGGCTGATCTCGATAAACGCCGCCGGGAAATCGATGTCGGGATTGTCCGCGACGGTCATCCGCGAGAAGCTGACGAGCCCGGCGATGAGCAGCGCCACGAACAGCACCAGCGGCGGCACCGGGTTGCGGATCGACCAGGCCGAGATGTTGCGGAAACCCATGCTGCCAATCCTTGCTCGAAACTCTAGCGCGCGGGCTTGGCCGCGACCGGGATCACCTTCTGCCCCGGGTTGAGGAACGCACCCGCCGAAGCGACGACGCGCTCGTCGCCCGCCAGCCCCTGGGTGATCGCGACCCCGGCGTCGGATACCACGCCAACCTTGATCGCGCGGCGCTCGACCTTGTTGTCCGCGCCGACGACGTACACATAGTTACCCTTGTCGTCGCTTTGTACCGCGCTTTGCGGCAGCAGCGGCGCGCTGGCGTTGCCGGCGACGATCGTCGCGCCGGCGAAGCCGCCGGGACGGAGCATCGGATCATAGCCGAGCGCGATCCGCGCGGTGCCGAGCCGGCTCTGCGGATCGATCACGGGCGATACCTGCCAGATCCGACCCGCGAAGCTGCGCGAGGCGCCGACCGGCGTCACCTCGGCGGTCGCGCCGACCTTCAGCTGGGCGAGATCGCCCTCGGCCAATGCCGCGCGCAGTTCGAGCTCACCGCCCTTGGCAAGGCGGAACAAGGTGCCCGAGGCGGGACCGACCACCTGGCCGGGCTCGACCGCGCGGGTCAGCACCAGCCCGGCCGCCGGAGCGCGGATCGCCAACCGCGCGGTGCGCGCGCGGGTCTCGCCCAGTTGCGCCTCGGCCACTTTCACCCGCGCGAGTGCGGCGTCGCGCGTCGCCGTCCGGCGATCGAGATCGGCCTTCGAGATGAAGCCGCGCGCGACCAATGTCTGCGCGCGATCAAGCTCCGATTGCGCCAGCCGGGCATCGGCTTGAGCGACCGAAATGCTCGCCGCGAGCTGCGCCTGGGTCTGCACCTGCACCGAGCGATTGATCGTCGCGAGCACCTGGCCGGCGCGCACCCAGTCGCCCGGCTGGACGAGCACCGCATCGACCAAACCGCCTTCGCCGACCACGCCGACCGGCATGTCGACGCGCGCCGCGAGCGTGCCGGTCGCGGTCACTTCGCGCGCAACCTGCTGGCGGCCGGGCACGATCACCGTGACGCTCGGCGCCTGGGGGGCGGCGGGTGCGTCAACCGGGCGGCTGTGGCTGGTGAACCACCACAGCAGCGCGACCGCCGCGACGGCGGCCACGGCAAGGATGTACCACATCGCGCGCGAGCGCTTCGCCGGCACCTGGTCGGTCAATAGCTGTGCGTCCATCAATCTGCCCGGCTCGTAATTCATCACCACGCCCTTCCAGCGCCATCGCAGCGCACGACGCGCGATGTCTTGCTGTATTAGACTATTATGTCACCTGCCTCAAGGCCTGTCGCCGTGGCCGGCTGCCCTTGCGGATTTCGGTACTTTTTGCAAGCTTTTCGGCATGTTGCTTGAAACATTGCGCTTTCCCAAGCGACAAGGGTCCGGCGGCGAACCGTTCAGCTTGGAGCGATCCTCGCTCCGGCAGAATCGTCCACGGGCCGAATCGCCCGGACAATCGAGGAGCAGCGAATGCGTGGGTTGATTTGGGCGATGGCGATGGCGGCGGCACCGGCGGCGGCGGGAGCGCAACTGCCGCCGGGCAGCGTGCTCCCGGAAGGGACGCTGCTCGACGTGCAGGCCGAAGGCAAGGTACGTCGCGAGCCCGACCAGGCGCAGCTGAGCGCGGGCGTGGTCGCGCGGGCGGCGACGGCGGCGGTGGCGATGCAGGCCCAGGCGACGCGGATGCAAGGCGTGCTCGCCGCGCTCGATCGCGCCGGGATCGCCCGTGGCGACGTGCAGACCACGCGCGTCTCGCTCCAGCCGCAATATCGCTATGCCGACAATCAGCCGCCAGCGATCACCGGCTATCAAGCGACGAGCACGGTCAGCGTGCGGTTCCGCGACATCGCGCGCAGTGGCGCCGCGCTCGACGCGCTGGTGGCGGCGGGCGCCAATCAGATCGAGGGGCCAACGCTGGGCTTCGGCGACCCCGAAGCGGTGCTCGACGAGGCACGGCGCGACGCGGTGGCGCGCGCGCGGGCACGGGCCGAGCTTTATGCAAGGGCAGCGGGGCTGCGGGTGGCGCGGATCGTGTCGATCAGCGAAGGCGGGCCGTTGCTGTCGCCGCCGATGCCCGTCGCTTACGGGCTCGCGCGGGTTCAGGCCAAGGCGGATACCGAAATTCGCGCTGGCGAGAGCGAGGTCGGCGCGACGCTTTCGGTGCGCTTCCTCCTCCAATAAAAACGGGCCGGCACCGAGGCCGGCCCATCACCATCGGGAGCAATTTTCGACGGTCTAGCGTACAGCGCCGCGCCGCACGAGATTGACCAGCGCGAGCAGAATGATCGCACCGACCAACGAAGTAATGAATGAATAGACGGTAATCCCGTCATTGATCGAACCGCGGAACAGCAGCCCGCCGATGAACGCGCCGATAATGCCGACGACGATGTTCAACACCAAACCCTGCTGGGCGTCGGTGCGCATCACCAAGCTCGCCAGCCAGCCAACAACACCGCCGACCACGAGCCACACGATTAGGCCAATGAGATCCATGACGTTTCGCCTCCACTGCCACACCCGGACGTGGCCGGGCAGATGCGGTAGAGACGC
>LWDJ01000037.1 GCA_002083435.1 Proteobacteria bacterium SG_bin6
CATGAGGGCCGCGCCCCTGGTGATGCCGCCGCCCGAACCACGGCCGGCGCGTCCAGGCGTCGATCCACGCCGCGTCGCGGTAGCGCTGCTCGCGCTGACCCGCTTCGATCCCGCCCCGCCGGCACTGCCACAGGGACTTCCGGCGACACCCGCGCGCGACCCCGCCCTGCGGCCGGGCACCGCGCCCTGGTCTGGTTCGGCGTGGCTGATCGCGCGCGGCGGCGCGGGGCTCGGCGCGGGGCTGCAGGGCGGACAATTGGGCGGCAGCCAGGCGGGCGCTCGGATCGCTTATCATGTCGGGGACCGCATCGCGCTCATCGGCCGGGTCGCGGCGCCGCTGCAAGGACCAGGGAGCGAAGCGGCGCTCGGGTTTGAATGGCGGGTCGCGCCGCAGCTACGCGTCGTCACCGAGCAGCGCATCGCCATCGACGGCGCGGGCGGCGGCCCGGCGTTGGGCGTCGTCGGCGGGATCGGCCCGACCGCGCTGCGCGGTTTCCGCCTTGAGGCATATGGCCAGGCCGGGGTGATCGGGCGCGATCGCGGCGTCTATTATGCCGACGGCGCGGCACGCATCGAGGCGCCGGTCGTGCGCCGTGGCAAGGTCACGGTCGGCGTGGGGGTCGGAGCGTGGGGGGCGGCGCAGACGGGGACCGAGCGGCTCGATCTCGGTCCGACCGTGGGACTGAAGGTGCCGCTGGGCTCCCGCTCGGCGCGGCTGACGCTGGACTGGCGCGCGCGCGTCGCCGGCGGCGCGGCGCCCGGTTCGGGCCCCGCGCTTGCGATCGGCACCGATTTCTAGGTGCCTTGGCGGCCGCCGCTGGCTAGGGTGGCGACCACATGGATCTGTACCTTCCCATCGCCAATCTCAGCGTGAACGCGCTGCTGATCATCCTGCTGGGTGGCGGGGTAGGCCTGTTGTCGGGGATGTTCGGCGTGGGCGGCGGGTTCCTGACCACCCCTCTCCTGATCATCTACGGCATCCCGCCGACCGTCGCCGCCGCCTCCGCCGCGACCCAGGTGACGGGCGCGAGCGTCTCGGGCGTGTTCGCGCATTGGCGGCGACGCGGGGTGGACGTGAAGATGGGGCTGGTGATGGTCGCGGGCGGGGTGCTCGGATCATTGGTCGGCGCGGTGCTGTTCCGCCTGCTTCAAGCCAATGGCCAGAGCGATACGGTGATCGCGATCCTCTATGTGCTGATGCTTGGCTTTATCGGCGTCACCATGGCGCGCGAGTCCATCCAGTCGATTGTCGCGCTCCGCACCGGTCGGCCGCTGCCCGCTCGGAAACGGCGCCACCATCCGCTCGTCGCAGCCCTCCCATTGCGGACGCGCTTCTACGCGAGCGGCCTCTATATCTCGCCGCTCGCGCCGCTGCTGCTCGGCTTCTTCGTCGGCATCCTGACGATTCTGCTGGGGGTGGGCGGGGGGTTCATCCTGGTGCCGGCGATGCTCTATCTGCTCGGCATGGGGGCGACGGTCGTAGTCGGCACCTCGCTGTTCCAGACGCTGTTCGTCACCGCGGCGGCGACGCTGGTTCATGCGCTCACCACCAAGGCGGTCGATCTGGTGCTCGCCACGCTGCTGCTGATCGGATCGGTGATCGGCGCGCAGCTGGGCGCGCGCTTCGCGAGCAAGGTGAAGCCTGAATATCTGCGACTGATCCTAGCGCTGATCGTGCTGACACTCGCGATCCGCGTCGCGCTGGGGCTGGGCTTCCGCCCCGACGAGATTTACTCGGTCGAGCTGGCACGGTGAGGCGTTATGCCTGGCTTGCCGCGCCGGTCCTGATGGCGCAGGCGCCCGCGCCGAAGCCTGTGTTGGTGCCCGACGTCTCGCAGCGTCAGATCGACATCAAGTACAGCTTTACCGGTGCCGACCTTCTGTTGTTCGGCGCGATCCTCTATCCCGGCGGGCGGGTGCCGGCGGAGCGCGACGCTGATATCGTCGTGGTGGTGAAGGGGCCGGTGCAGCCGATCCTGGTGCGCGAGAAGCAGAAAATCGCGGGCATCTGGGTCAACGCCGCATCGATGCGCTATCTCTCGGCACCAAGCTTCTACGCGATCGCCTCGTCCAAGCCGATCGCCAGCCTGCTCGATGAACGCAGCCGAGCGATTTACGAACTGGGGCTCGACAGCCTGCAGCTGTCGCCGGCGAGCGGCGGGGAAAGCGAGGCGCGCGATCGCTTCGCGCGCGGGCTGGTCGATCTGCGCCAGCGTGCAGGACTCTATTACGAGGCGCCCGGCGCGGTGGAAATCACCGACGGTGTGCTTTACCGCGCCCGCATCGCGATCCCCGCGCGAGTGCCGGTGGGGCGCTTCACCGCCGAGACCTTCCTGCTGCGGCGCGGCCGGGTGCTGGCGGTGGCGGTCCGCGATCTCGACATTCGCAAGACCGGGTTCGAGCGCTTCGTCGCGCGCCAGGCAGAGCGCCGCTCGTTCGTGTACGGGCTGACGGCGGTCGCGCTGTCGGTCCTGCTCGGCTGGGCGGCGGGCTGGATCGCGCGCCGCGCCTGACGATCAGAACAACCGCCCACCATCGGGCACAGGCTTGCTCGGCTGGACAAGCACCACCTTGCCACCAGCGTCGGGAAAACCGAGCGTCAGCACTTCCGACATGAACTTGCCGATCTGGCGCGGCGGAAAATTGACGACGGCGGCCACCTGCATCCCTGGCAATGCTTCGAGCGCATAGTGCTCGGTGATTTGCGCGGAACTTTTGCGCCGGCCAATCACGGGTCCGAAGTCGATGAGCAGCTTATAGGCGGGCTTGCGCGCCTCGGGGAACGAGTGGGCCTCGACGATCGTGCCCACGCGGATATCGATACGGAGCCAATCGTCGAACCCCATCTCATGCGCGGGCGGCGCGGCGGGATCGGGCACCAGATGCATCAGAAATCGACATTGTCATAATGGCTGGGGGGCGGGATACCCTCCATCCGCTCGGACAATAGCGGCCGGAAGCTTGGCCGGCTCTTGAACCCGCGATACCAGCGTGCTGTCTGTTCGTGGTTCTTCCAGTCGATCCCGCCGAGATAATCGGCGACCGAAATCTGCGCGGCGGCGGCGAGATCGGCGAGGGTCATCGTCGATCCGCCGATCCAGGTGCCGTGATCGAGCAGATAATCGACATAATCGAGATGCGCGACCGCTGCCTTCATCGCCTCACGCAGCGCGCGCGCGTCGGGGGTGGTGCGGTGGACGATGCGCTTGATCATCCGCTCGTGGAGCAGGGGCGCGGTGATGTCGCGGAAGAATAGCTGATCGAACCAGGCCACCAGCCGCCGTGTTTCAGCACGATTGGTGGCGGTGCCGTTGATCAACGCGGTCTTGTCGACCGTTTCCTCCAGATATTCGCAGATCGCCAGCGAATCGATCAGCGTGATGTTGCGCTCGCGATCGACCATCACCGGGGTCTGCGCGGCGGGGTTGAGCTGAACGAACTCGTCACTGCGCACCCAGGGCGATTCGCGCTTCAGCTCGTAGCCGACCCCTTTCTCGCCCAGCAGCAGCCGGACCTTGCGCGAGAAGGGACAAAGCGGAAATTGATGAAGCTGCCACATGACGTCATCGATAAGCGAAGGCGGGGCGTGCGGGAAGGCGGCTTTGCTCGCTAATGCGACTCTACAATATGAAGCGGCCCTCAGCGCTATTCCGCCGCCATCGGCTCCGGCTGATCACTAAGCGGCGCCGGCAGTCGCGCGAGCATTTCCTTAGGCACCACCTGCCAGAAATCACCAATCACCTGCGGCCACTCTTCGATCAGCCGCGCCGCCCATTTACTGTCGGTCGCCCCGGCATGGGTAGCGATCAGCTCGCGCAGCACGCCTTCCCAGTGGGTAGAGGCCAACCGCTGCCAGACGATCGTCTCACCATTGGCGCGCGTGGGGAAGCCGCCGTCCGGATCGTAGACGAATGCCATTCCGCCCGACATGCCGGCGCCGAAATTCGCGCCGACCGTGCCCAGCACCACCGCCGTGCCCCCGGTCATATACTCGCAGCCATTGGCGCCACAGCCTTCGACCACCACCTCGGCGCCCGAATTGCGGACCGCGAAGCGCTCGCCGGCCTGGCCGGCTGCGAACAGCCGGCCGCTCGTCGCGCCATAGAGCACGGTGTTGCCCAGGATCGTATTCTCCTGGCTCGCGAGCGGCGAGCTTACCACCGGGCGCACGATGATCGTGCCGCCCGACAGCCCCTTGCCGACATAGTCATTGGCGTCGCCGAACACTTCGAGCGTGATCCCCTGGCACAGGAACGCGCCGAGTGACTGCCCCGCTGAACCGCGCAGCCGGACATGGACATGCCCGGGCGCGAGCTTCTTCATCCCGAAAGTGCGGGTGATTTCGCCCGACAGCCGCGTGCCGACCGCGCGGTGGGTGTTGCGCACGCTATAGGTGAGCTGCATCTTCTCACCCCGGCTGAACACGGGGGCGGCATCCTGCAGAATCTGCGCGTCGAGGCTGTCGGGCACTTCGTTGCGGAAAGTCGGCAAAGCGAAGCGGCGCTCATCGTCGCGCGCATCGACCTTGGCGAGGATGGGGTTCAGGTCGAGATCGTCGAGATGCTCGGCCCCGCGCGACACCTGGCGGAGGAGTTCGGTGCGGCCGATGACCTCGTCCAGGCTCTTGCAGCCCAAGCGCGCGAGAATGTCGCGCACTTCCTCGGCGATGAAGGTCATCAGGTTGATCACCTTTTCCGGGCTGCCGCCGAATTTCTCGCGCAGGCGCTCGTCCTGGGTGCACACCCCCACCGGGCAGGTGTTCGAATGGCATTGCCGCACCATGATGCAGCCCATCGCGACCAGGCTGAGCGTGCCGATGCCGAATTCCTCGGCGCCCAGGATCGCCGCGATCACGATGTCGCGCCCGGTGCGCAGGCCCCCATCGACGCGCAGCTTCACCCGGTGGCGCAGGCCATTGAGCGTGAGCACCTGATTGACTTCGGACAGACCCATTTCCCAAGGGGTTCCGGCATATTTGATGCTCGATTGCGGGCTGGCGCCGGTGCCGCCGACATGGCCCGAAATCAGGATGACATCGGCATGGGCCTTCGCCACCCCGGCGGCGACGGTGCCGATGCCGGCGGACGACACCAGCTTCACGCACACCCGCGCGCGGGGATTCACCTGCTTCAGATCGTAGATGAGCTGCGCCAGATCCTCGATCGAATAGATATCATGGTGCGGCGGCGGCGAGATGAGCGTCACCCCCGGAGTTGCGTGGCGCAACTTTGCGATCAGCTCGGTCACCTTGAAGCCGGGGAGCTGCCCACCCTCGCCGGGCTTGGCGCCCTGCGCCACCTTGATCTCAATCTCCTCGCAGGCGGAGAGATATTCCGCCGTCACCCCGAATCGCCCGCTCGCGACCTGTTTGATCACCGAATTGGCGTTGTCGCCATTTTCATAAGGGGTGTAGCGGCTGGGATCCTCGCCGCCCTCGCCCGACACCGCCTTGGCGCCGATGCGGTTCATCGCGATGGCGAGCGTTTCATGCGCCTCGGGGCTGAGCGCGCCCAGGCTCATGCCGGGTGTGACGAAGCGCTTGCGGATCGCGGTGATCGCCTCGACCTGCTCGACCGGCACGCCCTGTTCGGGCTGGTTGAGTTGCAGCAGATCGCGCAGGTAGATCGGCGGCAGATCCGCCACGCCGCGCGCGAATTGCAGATAGGTTGAATAGCTGTCGCGCGCGACCGCCGTCTGCAGCGCGTGCATCAGCGGCGCCGAATAGGCATGGGCCTCGCCCCCCATGCGCTGGCGATAATAGCCGCCGATCGGCAAAGTGCCGGCGGGGGCGCGATAGGCCGCCTCATGCCGCATCCGTGCCGAAAGATGGAGCGACTTATAGCCCTCACCCGAAATCTTGGCGGGCATGCCGGGGAAGAGATCATTGACCAGCGATCGGCTCAAGCCCACCGCCTCGAAATTATAGCCACCGCGATAGCTGGAGATCACCGCGATCCCCATCTTGCTCATGATCTTGAGCAGCCCCTCGTCGAGCGCGTGGCGGTAGCGGGCAAGCGCTTCGTCCAGGCTCATCCCGGGCAGCAGGGCGCGCGCGTGGCGGTCGGCGATCGCGGCTTCGGCCAGATAGGCGTTCACCGTCGTCGCGCCGACGCCGATCAGTACCGCGTGATAATGGGTATCGAGGCATTCCGCGGCGCGGACGTTGATGCTGGCATAAGCGCGCAGCCCCTTGCGGACGAGATGCGTATGGACGGCGGCCGCCGCCAGCACCCCGGCGACCGCGACCCGATCGGGGCCAGCGGCTTCGTCGGTCAGGAACAGTTCACCACGCCCGGCGCGCACCGCCTGCTCGGCTTCCTGGCGGATGCGCTGGATGGCGGCGCGCAACGCCTCCGGTCCGGCGCCGGCGGCGAAGGTGCAGTCAATCTCGGCAGCCTGCGCGCCGAAATGCGCCTTCAGCTGCGCCCAGCCGGCGCTGGAGAGCACGGGCGAGTCGAGCACCAGCACCCGGCTCTGCGCGTGAGCAGGGTCGAGCACGTTTGCCAGATTGCCGAAGCGCGTCTTCAGCGTCATCACCCGGCGCTCGCGCAACGGATCGATCGGCGGGTTGGTAACCTGGCTGAAATTCTGGCGAAAAAACTGGCTGATTGAGCGCGAATTATTGGAGATGACGGCAAGCGGGGTATCATCCCCCATGGAGCCGACGGCCTCCTTGCCCGTTTCGACCATGGGCGCAAGGATCAGCTCCATTTCCTCCAGTGTCTGCCCGGCGGCGATCTGGCGACGGATCAGCGCGGCGCGGTCATAGCCCGGCAGCAGATCGGCGGGCGCTGGCGGAAGATCGGCGGCGGTGAGAAAACCCGCGACCATCGCCGCATAATCAACCTCGCTCGCGACGCGATCCTTAATCGCGCGGTCGGCGTAGAAGCAGCCCTCCTCCAGATCGACCGCGATCATCTGCCCGGGACCGAGCCGGCCCTTTTCGACGATGCTCGTCTCGGGAAGCACCACCATGCCGGCTTCGGAGCCGACCACGAGCAACCCATCGGCGGTACGTGAATAGCGCAAGGGGCGCAAAGCGTTGCGATCGACCCCCGCCACCGCCCAACGGCCGTCGGTCATCGCCAGCGCCGCCGGGCCGTCCCAGGGCTCCATCACGCTGGCCAGATACTGATACATGGCGTGGTGCGCCGGAGGCATTTCGCTGTCCTCGCCCCAGGCTTCGGGCACGAGCATCAGCTTGGCGGTGGGCGCGTCACGCCCCGAACGGCAAATCGCCTCGAACACCGCATCGAGCGCGGCGGTATCGCTCGCGCCGGCCGGGATGATCGGCTTGATGTCCTCGGCATCGGCGCCAAAGCCGGTCGCGGCCATCTTGATCTCGTGGCTCAGCATCCAGTTCTTGTTGCCGCGCACCGTGTTGATCTCGCCATTATGAGCGAGGCACCGGAAGGGCTGAGCGAGCCACCATTGCGGGAACGTGTTGGTCGAATAACGCTGATGGAAAATCGCGACCCGGCTTTCGAACCGGGCGTCGCGCAGATCGGGGTAGAAGACCGAGAGGCTCTCGGCCAGGAACAGCCCCTTGTAGATGATCGAACGGCACGACAGCGAGCAGATGTAGAAGCCCTGGATCTGCGCCGCGATCACACGCTTTTCGATCCGCCGGCGAACGACATAGAGCGCTTTTTCGAAGGCGGCGGCGCTCATCGCGGCCGGATCGGGCCCGGCGATCATGATCTGCTCGATTTCCGGGCGCGTCGCTTGCGCCTTGGTGCCGATCACCGCGACATCGACCGGCACCTGCCGCCAGCCGTAAATCGTATAGCCCGCCTCGATTATCGCCGATTCGACGATCGTCCGGCACGCCTCCTGCGCGGCGAGATCGGTGCGCGGCAGGAACACCATGCCGACCGCGAGCCGACCGGGGAGTGGCTTGTGCCCCGAAAGCAGTATCGCTTCCTCAAAAAAGGCGCGCGGCAGATCGAGATGGAGCCCGGCACCATCCCCGGTCTTGCCATCGGCGTCGACCGCGCCGCGGTGCCACACCGCACGCAGCGCCTCGATCGCTGCTTGCACCACCCTTCGGCTCGGCTTGCCCTCGACCGAGGCGACCAAGCCGACACCGCAGGCATCGCTCTCAAACTCGGGGCGGTACATGCCGTGCGTGGCGAGATGGGTGCGGGGGTCGGTCATTAGCTGGTCACCTTTTCGTCCGGCAGCAGTGCCTCCAGCGTTTGCACCATCGCTTCCTGGCCAACCTCCACGCCCAGCCTGCCGCCGACCACGAACATCTTGTTCTGCAGCTCGGGCAATACGGTGAGCGTCTTCTTGCCCAGCGTGCTTTCGTAAAAGGCGCTGAGCGATTCGAGCTCTTGCGGGGTGAAGGCCTGGGCATAAGCGCGCGCGGCCTCGTCAATCAGCGTGGGATAACGTCGCCGAAATCCTTTGCTCAACCGGTCGGCGAAGTCGCGTTGCGCGCGGTCGAGATTGCCCGGCTCGTTCAGAAAGGTCCGAACCTTGAGCGGAACCTTGGTGCTGTCCTTGATCGAGTCGAAGGCCTGCTTGGTGGCCAGCGGAATCAGCCGTGCAAAGGCCTGATCATATTGCGCCTCGATGTTGATCGCCTTCAGCAAGCGTCGCGCCTCCTCGACTCCGGTGGCCGAAGGCGCGACCGTCGCAGCGCGCGGCGGCGTATCGGGCGGTAACGCGGGCGCCGCCTGCGCCAGCGCGGCGATCGCGACAAGCATCATCATGCGGCCACCCTTTTAGTCGTTTGCGCGGCGAGCCAAGCGTGCATCTTCGCCGCCACATCGCGCCCATCGCGGATCGCCCAGACGACGAGGCTCGCGCCGCGGACGATGTCGCCGGCGGCGAATACGCCGGGCAGGCTCGTCACCATCGTCGCGGGTTCCACGATCAGCGTGCCCCAGCGGGTGACGCGCAGCTCGGCCGCGCCGAACGCCAGCGGCAGATCCTCGGGATCGAAGCCGAGCGCCTGGATCACCAGATCGGCTTCAAGCGTGAAATCGCCCTCGGGCACTGGCTCGGGCCGGCGGCGGCCGCTCGCGTCGGGGCTGCCGAGCCGCATCGCCCGCGCTCGCACCGCGCGCACCGGATCGCCCTCGAACGCGGTCGGCGCGGACAGCCAGATGAATTCGACGCCCTCTTCCTCCGCGTTCGCCACCTCGCGCTGGCTGCCGGGCATGTTGGCGCGATCGCGGCGGTAGAGGCATTGCACCGAGGCCGCGCCCTGGCGCACCGCGGTACGAACGCAATCCATCGCCGTGTCGCCGCCGCCGATCACCACCACCCGCTTACCCGCCGCGTCGAACGCGGGCGGCAGCGGGGTGCCGAAATCGGCGCGGTTCGACGCGATCAGATAATCGAGCGCGGCGACGACGCCTTCGCGCTCGGCGCCGGGCAGGTCGATCGGCTTGGGACGATAGACGCCGGTCGCGATCAGCAGCGCATCGTGGCGCGCGCGTAAGGCCGCGAGATCGGCGTCGCGACCAACCTCGAACCCCTGGTGGAACACGATGCCGCCCGCCGCGAGCCGCTCAAGGCGGCGGACGACGACCGGCTTTTCCAGCTTGAAACCGGGGATGCCATAGGTGAGCAGCCCGCCAGCGCGGTCGTGCCGGTCATAGACATGCACCTCATGGCCCGCCTCGCGCAGATATTCGGCGGCCGTTAGCCCAGCAGGGCCGGCGCCGATGACCCCGATCGAGCGGCCGGTCGCGGGGCCAGGTTCCAGTGGCGTCACCCAGCCCTCGGCCCAGGCGGTGTCCGTGATGTATTTCTCCACCGCGCCGATCGTCACCGCGCCGTGGCCCGAAAACTCGATCACGCAATTGCCCTCGCATAGCCGGTCCTGCGGGCAGATGCGGCCACAGATTTCAGGCATGGTCGAGGTGGCGTTGGACAGCTCGAACGCCTCGCGCAGTCGGCCCTCGGCGGCAAGGCGGAGCCAATCGGGGATATGGTTGTGGAGCGGGCAATGCACCGCGCAATAAGGCACCCCGCATTGCGAGCAGCGCGCCGCCTGTTCGGCGCCTTGTTCGGGCACGAAGGGGGCGGCGATCTCGCGAAAGTCGCGCGCGCGGGCATCGGCGGGGCGCTTAGGTGGATAAGCCTGCGAACGGGTTACGAAGTCAAGCATGGCGCAGTTTTAGGCGCCTGACGCCGCAGAGTCACGCAAGAAAGTTGCTTTATGTCAGTAATGCTGCCTTTTCTCGGCGCGGTTATACTTCGCTTCGCCTTGCCTTCGCCAGGCAAGCCCATTGCCGGTAGAAATAAAGGTCCGACATGGTCCTATCTGGCAGGCAGCCAGATCAACGCCCCGCCGCCGAGGGCGATGCGATACCAGGCGAACGGCGCGAAGCCGCGCTTGCCGACGATGCCGATGAACCACCTCACCACCACCACCGCGACGACGAACGATACCGCCGCGCCGATCGCGATGCCGCCCAGCCCCACGCCCTGCCCGCTCGCCAGCGCGTCGCGGTGCTTGTAGAGTTGGTAGAGCGTTGCCCCGGTCAGCGTCGGCAGCCCCAGGAAGAAGCTGAACTCGGCCGCCGTCCGCCGCTCGACGCCCAGCAGCAGCCCGCCCAGGATCGTCGAGGCCGAACGGCTCACCCCGGGGATCAGCGCCAGGCACTGGATCGCGCCAATCCCCGCGGCGGTGCCGAGCGGGATTTCGGCGATGCCGCGCACCGATCCTTCTTTCGCCACCCGCTCCACCGCCAGGATCGCGAGCCCGCCGACCAGCAGCGCCCAAGCGGCCGTCTCTGCGCTCCCCAGCAGCGCCTCGATTCGATCGTGCAGCACCACGCCGAGCGCGGCCGCCGGCAGGAACGCGACCGCCACATTGCGCACGAAGCGCCATGCGCCGGCCTCGCCGCGCACCATGCCGCCCAGCACGGTCAGGCAGGTGCGCCAATAGAGCGCGACAATGGCCAGGATCGCCCCGGGCTGGATGGCGATGTTGAACAGCTCCCAATAGGCCGGGTCATAGCCCAGGAAGCGGCTGGCGAGGATCAAATGCCCGGTCGAGGAAACGGGGAGAAATTCGGTAACCCCCTCGACGATGCCGAGGATGATGATGGTCAGCAATTCGGGCACGCAATTTCCCCTTAAGCCCCTGGTTTTGTTCTTAGCGGCGTGCGGCTACGCCTGCACGGGCGTGAACCGCCCGTGGCGGCGGAAGCGCACCAGCCAGCCGGGTGCGACGGTTTCAAGCGGGGTCGGCATCACCCCCAACGCCGCCAGCCCCTCTGCCCCCGGCGCGACGACGTTGTCGCGCTGGAGCATCAGCCATTGGTCCCAAGTGATCGGCGCGCCCGGCAGGAAGCCCGCGCGCGCGATCATCGCCGACACCGCATCGGGCAGTTCGATGAATTGCGGGCTGGCGCCGATCGCCTTGGCGATCCAGCGCTGCAAGCCGCCCATGGTGACCACATCGGGGCCGCCCAGTTCAAAGGTCTTCGCTGCAAGGCCGGGTTCGGCCAGCACGCGCGCCACCGCTTCGGCGACGTCGGCGACATAAACCGGCTGGAACTTCACCCCGGCGCGAACGATCGGCACCACCGGCGCGCCGGCGATCATCCCGGCGAAGCGGTTGACGAACTGATCCTCGCGCCCGAACACGATCGAGGGGCGGAGGATGGTCGCCGCCGGAAAGCCCCCGCGGACCGCCGCTTCGCCCTCGCCCTTCGAGCGGCCATAGGCCGATGTCGAGCGCGGATCGGCGCCGATCGCGGAAACATGCACCAGCGCAGGTACCCCTGCCTCGGCGCAGGCGCGCGCGAGATTGCCGGGGCCGGCGACGTGGAACTCCTGGAAATCGCCGTTCAGTACCCCGACCAGGTTGACGACCGCGTCGCTCCCCTCGATCGCCCGGGCGATTGTTTCAGAGCGGCGGATGTCGGCGGCGACGAACTGGGTCTGCCCCAGTCCACCTAGCGGGCGGATGAAATAGGCTTCCTTGGGATCACGCTGCGTGATTCGCAACCGCGCCTCGCGCCGCAGCAACTCCTGGGCGACATAGCGCCCCAGAAACCCGCCGCCGCCGATCAGCGTCACCAGCTTGCCCTGCATCGTCAGCCTCTTGCTCGATCAAACCTTCGCGCGCTCCATGCCGCGCCCGCCGCTTGGGGGCAAGCGCGCCGGCGGCAGGGGCCGATCGCGGCAGCGCTTGACAAGCCGCCAACGCTTTCATTAGAGGGCGCGGCCTACCCCGTGCCCAGATGGCGGAATTGGTAGACGCACCAGCTTCAGGTGCTGGCGCTCGCAAGGGCGTGGAGGTTCGAGTCCTCTTCTGGGCACCAGTCAACCACTTTATCGTGTTATTTTAACACGATAAAGTGGAGTTTCTGAAAAAGCGATCCCACATTGATTCCCACATTTTGCGTGGGTCGTGGTGATCCTCGTCGGCCCTCTCTGGGACGCCAACCCAACCTCGCTGATACCATCATCTGCTCTTTGGCTGCGACACAGGACGAATCTTGACTGTGCATCGCACTGGTTGACGCGAGGTTTCGGCAGCCTTTCGGCAAGCGTCAATGGCATCGCGATTGTCGCGCTGGATGTCGGCAGCTTGTACCAAAGCACTCCATGCCTCAGGGCCGTCGCTTTGCATCAGCCGCGCGCCTGCATCCCAGCGTGAGGCTGCTCCCACCAGCCGCGCTGCCATGCGCTCTGGCCAGTGCCAGCTTTCGGGCATGGCACGGGCAACGGTGCCTGGGAGGAAAGAGCATAGCAGGATGCCTGCCAGCAAGGCTCCGCCCCCTACTTGGTAGAGCTGCTGCCGCTGCTCGGCGGCGGTGCGTGCGTGGGCGGTGACGCTGCGCATCTCCTGGGCGGCGTGGTTCAAGTCGGTCCGGGCGTGGCTGATTCTGTCCTGATCGCTGCGCCGCGCCGCTTCTGCTGCGGCGGCAATCCGATTGCCGACGCTGTCGGGGGTCATCTGCATCGCCGGATGACCGGCCATGCACTTCAGGCTCTCGCCAATCGCGCCCATCCGCTTGGCCATGTCGGTGAGGGTCGGGCCATAGTCGGGAATGACAATGTCTGCGCGCTCGGCGGCCAGGTGCTGAACCGCACGGCGCATCAGGGCCATCTCGCCCTCAAGGCGGGCAAACGCCTCGGCGGCGGGATCGCCAGCGGTATCCGGGGTGGCCGGGTCGGGTTCCGGCTCCGGCTCAAGGTCCAGGGTCAGTTCCACGTCATCCGTATCGGTATCCATCGCATTTCTCCTACAGGCCCATGCCGATTGACCGGCTGCGCTCCATCGACACGGAAGCGGCTAGGTCGCGGGCCAGATCGCGACCGAGTTCTGAATTGATGCCAAGATCGCGGGTACGATTGCGCAACAGCGAGTCCACCTGCGCATCGCGCTCCAGGCCCTTCGCCATGTCCGTCATGCGGCTGGAGATCTGGCGTGCTCCGTTCGTGTCGCCGCGCTGCTGCATCGTTTCCCGAAGCCGCCCCAGCCGCTGCCAGTCGTTGACAAAGCGGTCGGCGCGCTGCGCTGGATCGACGCGGATTTCGGCCTCGATCTGCATGGCCCGGATCGCGCCTAGGCTGCGGCCATCTGCGGCCTCACGGGCCAGCGAGGGCTGGCGCTGCAAAGCGCTGGCGAGGTCGGCTGCGCCATTGGGCCGGATCGCGTCGAGCGCCTTTCCAGCCTTCTCCAGCGCGTCGCGCTGATGTGGCAGGACCGGCAATCCCTGTTCGCGCATCTGCCCGATGTCGTTGGCGGCGCGCGCATAGCGTTCGACCGCTCGGCGCTGGTCGGACAGGCCAGCCTGATCGGTCGGCAGGGGTTCGAGCCGGTTGGCCTGCGGACGGAAGCCAGCGAAGATCGATTTCGCCCGTTCCGGAAATAGCCGGGCGATCTCCACGATGCGTTCGCGGAAATTGATGCCGCGCCGTTCGGCAAACTGCTGCTCGGGCTTGTAGTCGCTCGCCATATCCTTGCCGCGCTCGCGGCTGAGGGTGCGGACCAGTTTCGACTGGTCGGCGAAGTCGTCGCGCCCATAATGCAAAGCAAGGCCATCCCGGTGGCGGGACATCGCGACATAGGCCCCGTGGCAGTCCATCCCCGGCGTTGCCAGCACATGTGTGCGGTCCACTGTCATGCCCTGCGCCTTGTGGATCGTCGCGGCGTAGCCATGATCGAAATGAGCATAGTCTTTTGTGTCGAAGGCGACACTGCGGCCATCGTCGGTGCGCACGGCCATGCTTT
>LWDJ01000038.1 GCA_002083435.1 Proteobacteria bacterium SG_bin6
TGGGTGCGGGGGCCGTCCACCCCATCACGTCAAGCGGCGAAACGACCACGCTCTGTCCGTGACGCTCGGTCGTGCCGAGCAGGTCCGGAATTATCCAGGCTATTTATGGGCAATGCGCGGCTATGTCGCGAGCTTCGATGATGGGCACGTATAGTCTTCAACCATGATGGCAGCTGCACTGTTCGCACCAGACCGCGGAGAAAAAAATGATCATCGCTCTTCTGCTAGCCGGTGTCCTTGCGAATGGCTCAGCGCCAAGCGAGCCGACATCAGCTGCGACTATAGCCACTGCATCGGCAGCGGCCAGCACGAGCGACGGCGCCACATTGAGCACGGAGGACGAGCCCAAGGTAACGACGCTTGCCAACGGCATGCGCATCGCCGTCGTAAGGCGCCGCAGTCTTCTGGAGGCCGGGCAGACGCCCAAGCGCGTCGCTTTGAAGGCTGGGTTCGGGTCACTTGACCGGTTAGGCCGAGCGTTCCGGCGGGCCTACGCACTCACCCCGTCATCTTACCAAGCGTTGCACTACACATGATTGTGTCACAACCGGTCGGTTTCGTCGCAGTCGCGACCGCGCGCCTTCTCAATGGCTTTAAGGTGTCAGAACCAAGTTCAGAATGTCCGCTCACGGGATCGGCGACTTCGGACGGCTACGACCGCTCTAGGGTCGACTGCTGCCCCTGACTGATCCTCCGTTGAACGTCCTCTACAGCCAGGCCTCTACCGAAACCTGCCATTGCGCAACCGGCCCAAGAACTGGTGGGCCGCTTTTGGCAGGAGCTGCCCGTCGGCAGAGCGCCCTAATCCCGGCCATTAGCACTCGTCCCACCCCGGCTCGAAAGCTGCCGCCCGGTTACCGTTCGATCACCCTGATCGATCGAGTTCGGCGATTGCTAAGTGGTCCGCGCTCGCGCAGTGGCAGCTTGATCCGGTGCGTCGCCGCGCTGCCGTCTTCAGATCGGCAAGCCAAATCGCGGTCCGACCGCGGTCATCGCCACATAGAGGATGATGGTCAGCGTACATCCGGCCGCGAGCGCCAGCCAGAACGGCATCCCGCGATCGAGCATCGCCGGGATCAGCAGGAACATCGGCAACGAGGGCAATACGTACCAGAGGGTTGCGCCCGCATGGGCGCTCAGCCGGGCGGAGGAATGCGTGTCCCGCCACAGCCAGATCATGCCAAACACCGAGACGAGCGGGAGCGAGGCAATCAGCGCCCCCAGGCCGGGGCTGCGCTTGGCAAGCTCGGATGCCACCACGATAACGACGGCCGAGATAATCGCCTTGATCAGCAGATAGAGCATCGGCATCTCCAGGCGTTGGGCAACCTCGACGCGGTGGTTCTGCGCCGGCCCGCGCCGATTTAAAAGAGCCAGCGCGCGCCCATCCATAGCGCCATCGCGATCATCATCAAATTCTCTGTAAGCGACACGAACCCCAGCGGCACGTTCGATGCGCCGCCGACACAGGCGCATCTAAGCTCGCGTCGGTCGAGGTAGACCGCCTTGAACACTGACCCCGCGCCGACCCCGCCGATGAACAACGCTACCGGCACCGAAAGCCAGGGAAGCACGTCCGCCGTCATCAGCACGCCCGCGAGCGCCTCCGCGAAAGGGTAGATATAGCCATAGGGCACCCAGCGGCGCGCGAGCAGATCATAGTTAAGGAACATCGTCGAGAAGCGCTCGACGTCCTGCAGCTTGAGCAGCGCGAGCACGCACATGCTGAAGGCGATGAACCAACTAGCCGCGCGCGGAGTGAAGGGCGTGCCGAACGCCGCCATGCTCGCGGCGAGCGCCATCAGCGCGGTCATCACGAAGACGGCGATGACGGGGCGATAGCTGGTCGCGCCCGGCGCATCGACGGCGATGCCTAGCCGGCGGCGCAGATCGTCATAACCGCCTACCCGCTCGCCGCCGATGAAGATCTGCGGCGTGGTGCTGACATGGTGCGCGGCCTTGAACACATCGGTTTGTGCGCGTGTCGTCAGCCAATGGTCGTTCACCGTGAAACCGCGCTGGCGCAGCAAATGGCGCGCTTTCAGGCCATAGGGGCAGATATGGTCCGGCATCACCATGCGGTAGAGTTCGGCAGTTTTGGACGTCGCGCTCGCCATGTCACATCCCTTTAAAGCGAGAAAACGCCCGGCGCGGCACGGTGTTGC
Source organism: Proteobacteria bacterium SG_bin6 (assembly GCA_002083435.1). Taxonomy (GTDB): domain Bacteria; phylum Pseudomonadota; class Alphaproteobacteria; order Sphingomonadales; family Sphingomonadaceae; genus Sphingomonas. The sequence goes on from LWDJ01000038.1 coordinate 2,166, forward strand.
GCGCCGGGCGCGGCTTGCGAGATTGCGTGCGAGTCGGTAGATTCTTCGGCCCGTAGTTTCGAGGAATCGCGGCGTGCGCTGGTTCTTGGCCATATTGGTGCTGATGGGTGTCGCCTTCTGGGCGGCGCCCGCAACCGCGCATGGCCATGGTAACGCGCATCACCGCGCCAGCGCGCGAGCGCAATCGGTCGCGCTGGCTGAGCATGGGGGTGTCACCATTGCCGAGGTGAATCGGCACCGCCACAAATGCGCGCATGACTGCGATTGTCCAGGCGATTGCTCCGGCGGATGTGCGGATGGCTGCCATTTCGCCGCGCTCGCCTTGACCTCGACCCCGATGCTCGGAAGCGTCGCCTTTGCTCGTCCGATCTGGACGGTAATGCCGAGCAGCCCGCTCCTCTCCACGCCCTCGCCGCTTCCCGCCGCGCCGCCCGATTTCGCCTGATCGCGGGATCAGTGTGCCCGGCGCCCAGGCGCCGCAATCGGGATAAGGCGAATGACAAACAGGATTTGGCCGGCCGGCCCGCGTTTCGGCGCGGCGGCGGTGCTGGCGTTGGCGCTGGCGACGGGCGCGGCGCTCGCGCATGAGGGCGAGGATCATGGCGCGCCGGCGGTAAGCGCCGCCGCGGGTCCGCTGCCCGCGACCGCCGAAGATGGACGCTATGAGGTCGTCGCGCAGAGCGACGGTCGGCACCTGAAACTTTGGCTCGACGACTGGGCGAGCAATGCGCCGGCCAATGGCGCGCGGGTAACGGCGACGATCGCCGGGCGCGACCTGCCGATGCGTCCGCTGGCCCCCGGGGACTTCACGCTCGATCTGCCCGCGCCGCTCACCGGCCCGACGCCGATCGGGCTGGCGATCGAGGGACATCGCGGCCCCACGCTGCTCAATGTCGAAGTCGCGGCCCCCGCCGCCGAGACCGGGGAAGAGGTGCATGGTTTTGACTGGCGCGCGGCGTTGATCGGGGGCGGCACCGTGCTCGGCGCGATCCTGCTCGCCGCGCTCGGCTGGCGGGCGGCGCGGCGGCGGCCGGTCGCAGTCGCGCTGCTGCTCGCGTTCCTCATCGGCCCGCGTGCGATCGCGCATGGTGACGAACCGCATGACGAGGCAGCGCCGATCGCCTCGGGCGATCGGCCTGAGCGGCGCGGCGACGGCAGCGTGCTGCTGCCCAAGCCGACCCAGCATCTGCTCGAAATCCGCACCTGGCCTGCGGCGCCGAGCACGGCCCGGGCGGCGGTGGGCCTGACTGGTCGGGTGATTGCCGATCCCGCGCAAAATGCGCGCGTCGCAACCGCCATTGGCGGGCGCGTGCTCCCGATCGGCGGCGCCTTTCCCCGGCTGGGCGCCGAGGTTCGCGCGGGCGAGGCGCTGGCGCGGATCGTGCCGACGCTCGATGCCGCCTAGGCGCAGGCGGCGGCGAGCAGCCTGGCCGCGCTCGACCGCGAAATCGCGCTCGCCAATGCCGATTATCAGCGGCTGAGCCAGCTCGACGGCGTGGTCGCGCGCGCCGAGATCAATCGCGCCCGGCTGACGCTTGACGGCCTACGGCGGCAGCGCGCGGCGGCGGCACGCCCGGTGGCGAACGCCGAGGTGCTGCGCGCCCCGATCGCCGGCCGTATCCGCGCCATCCGCGCGGGCGTCGGCGAGATCGCGGCGCCCGGCGCGGTGGTGATCGAGATCGAGGGCAGCGCCTCGCCTCTGGTCGAGGCGGTGAACTTGCCGAGCGAGACCGGACAGGCGGTTGCGAAGGCAACGCTTGCCGAGCGCGGTGCGGCGCTACGGCTCGTCGGGCGATCGCCGAGTGTCGCCGGGGGCGCGGAGACGCTGCAATTCGCGCTGCCGGCAGGGAGCGGCCTGCGCAGTGGCGCGGTCGTCGGTCTGGCCGTCACCTTCGCTGATCGCCCCGCGCGGCGGGGCATCGTGCTGCCCCCCGAGGCAGTCGTGCGCGAGGGCGGCGATATCGTCTGGGTCAAGACAAGCCCGCTCACTTACGCGCCGCGCCCGGTGCGCACCGTGCCGGCGGGGAACGCCGTGCTGGTCGAAGGGGGGCTGGCGGCGGGCGAGCGGGTGGTGGTGCGCGGCGCCAGCCTGATCGCTCAGGTGCGCTGATGTTCCGCGCGATCGTCGGCTTCAGCCTCGCCAACCGGCTGCTCGTGCTCGCCCTGGCGGCGGCGCTCAGTCTGGGCGGGCTGGTCGCCGCCAACCGGCTGCCGGTCGATGTTTTCCCCGATCTGAACCGCACGACGGTGACGGTGATGACCGAAGTTCCCGGGCTCGCCGCTGAGGAGACCGAAAGCCTCGTCACCATCCCGGTCGAGGCGGCGCTCGGCGGCTTGCCCGGCACGCTGCGGCTGCGCTCGTCTTCGGTCGCGGGGCTGTCGATCGTCTATGTCGATTTCGACTTCGGGGTGGATGTGCTCGCCAGTCGGCAGCAGGTAAGCGAGCGGCTGGCGACGCTCGCCGGCACGCTGCCGAGCGGTGCCGAGCCACGCCTGGCGCCGATCAGCTCGATCATGGGTGAGGTGATGCTCGTCGCGGTGACGGGCGCGGAGCCGATGCGGCTGCGCGAGCTTGCCGATTTCACGCTGCGGCCCAAGCTGCTCGCCATTCCCGGTGTCGCGCAGGTCGTGCCGATCGGCGGGGCGCAGCGGCAATATCTCGTCAGCCCGCGCCCGCAGGACATGCGCGCGCAAGGCGTGACGCTCGCCACGGTCGAAGCCGCCGTCAGCGGGTTCGCAAGCAACGCCGGCGGCGGCTTCGTCGACCAGGGTGCGCGCGAACTGCCGCTGCGCGCGGTGACGCGCACCACCGATATTGCCCGGCTCGCGGCGGTGCCCGTCGCGTCGCCAGGTGGCACGCTGCGGCTCGATCAGCTCGCCGATGTGACGCTCGGCGCGCGCCCCCGGCGTGGCGATGGCGGGTATAACGGCGCGCCGGCGGTGATCCTGTCGATCGCCAAGCAGCCGCATATCGATACGATCGCGCTCACACGCCGGATCGAGGCGGTGCTGCGGGAAACGCAGCGCACCGCGCCGCCGGGGGTGCGGGTCGATCAGGTGCAGTTCCGCCAGGCCGATTTCGTCGAGACCTCGGTCGCGAATGTCCGCCAGGTGCTGGTCGAGGCGCTGCTGGTGGTGGCGGTGGTGCTGTTCGCTTTCCTGCTGAGCGGGCGCGCGACGGCGATTTCGCTGCTCGCGATTCCGCTGTCGGTGCTGGCGACCGCGATCATCTTCGCGCTGTTCGGGATCGGCATCAACACCATGACACTGGGCGGCATCGCGATCGCGATCGGTGAACTGGTCGATGACGCGGTGGTCGATGTCGAGAATATCGTCCGCCGCCTGCGCGAGAACCGAGCGCTCGCCACCCCGCGCCCGGTGCTGGGCGTTATCGCCGAGGCCAGCCAGGAAGTGCGCTCCGGCATCGTCTATGCGACCGCGATCATCATCCTGGTGTTCGTGCCGCTCTTCGCGCTCGGCGGGATCGAGGGGCAGCTGTTCCGTCCCCTGGGGCTTGCCTATGTCATTTCGATCCTGACGAGTCTGATCGTCGCGATCACCATCACGCCGGTACTCGCGAGCCTGTTGCTTCCCGCGACGCTGCGGCGCGCGGGGCGGGAGAGTCCGCTCGTCCGCGTGGCAAAAGCCGGCTATGGGCGGTTGCTTGGCTGGGCGTGGCACCGCGAGCGGCTGATCTACGCGACTGCCGCCGCGTTGTTCGCTTCGGGGCTGGGTGGCGCGCTAATGCTGCCCCGCGCGTTCCTGCCGCCGTTCAACGAGGGCAGCTTCACGGTCAATCTTCAGTTCCAGCCCGGCATCTCGCTTACCGAGTCAGCCCATCTCGGCGCGATCGGCGAGCGGCTGCTGCGCCAGGTGCCCGACGTCGCGAGCGTCGGCCGGCGCACCGGGCGCGGCGAGCTGGATGAACATGCCGAAGGCGTCCATTACGGCGAATACGACGTGCAGCTGCGCCGCGGCAGCACCCGCGACAAGCATGATGTCGCCGCCGATATCCGCGCCGCGCTCGCGCCGCTGCCGGGTTCAGTCAATGTCGGCCAGCCGATCGGTCACCGGCTGGAGCATCTGATTTCGGGCGTGCGCGCCGAGATCGCGGTGAAATTCTATGGCGAAGACTTGGACGCGCTGCGCCAGGCAGCGAGCGCGCTCGAAGGCCGACTCCGCGCCCTGCCGGGGCTGAGCGACGTGCAGATCGAGCGCATCACCCGCGTGCCCCAGTTCGACGTCCGCGTCCGTCCCGAGGCGGCGAGCGCCTATGGCCTCGCGCCCGCGCGCGTCGCGGACGCCTTCGCCGATCTGACCGCCGGCAAGACGCTGGGCCAGGTGATCGACGGGCTGCGGCGCTATGACGTTGTGGTGCGGCTGGACGAGGCCGCGCGCGCCCCCGCCGCGCTCGCGCAGTTGCCGATCGATACGCCCGGCGGCCCGGTGCAGCTCGCCGCGCTCGCCGACATCGTCGAAGTCGCGGCGCCCAACCAATATGTCCGCGAAAATGGCCGGCGGCGGCTCGCGCTGCTTGCCAACACCAATGGACGGCAATCGCAACAGGCGATCGTCGCCGCGATCGAGCGCGAGATTGCCGCGCTCAAGCCGCCGCCCGGCGTCAGCGTCGCGCTTGAGGGCAATTTCGAGGCCGAGCGCGCGGCGGCGCGCACGATCGGCCTGCTGAGCCTGGTGTCGCTCGCGCTGATCTTCGCGCTGCTCGCCAGCCGCTACCGCTCGCCGGTGCTGGCGCTGATCATCATCGGCTCGGTGCCGCTGGCGCTGGTCGGCTCGGTGGCGGCGCTCGCGCTCGCGGGACAACCGCTATCGGTCGCGTCGATGGTCGGCTTCGTGACGCTCGCCGGCATCGCGACGCGCAACGGCATTCTGAAGATCAGCCACTGGCTCAACCTGATCCTGCACGAAGGCCGGGCGTTCGACGAGGCGACGCTGACGGAGGGCGCGCTCGATCGGGTGGCGCCGGTGCTGATGACCGCGCTGTCGGCGGGCCTCGCGCTGCTGCCGCTCGTGGTGGGGGCGGAGGCGCCGGGCAAGGAAATCCTCCACCCCGTCGCGCTCACGATCCTCGGCGGGCTGTTCAGCTCGACCCTGCTCGATGCGGTGATCACGCCGTTGTTGTTCCGCCGCTTCGCGCGCCCCGCGCTCGATCGGCTCGCCAACGCCAAAGCCGATGCTTTTTGAAGGGGAATGCTTGAGATGAAGACTTGGACTCTGCCGCTTGCCGCCCTTCTGGTCGCCGCGCCCGCCGCCGCTCACGCGCCCGCGATCGGCCCGCATGGCGGGCTGCGACTGCACTGGGGCGCCTATCACGTCGAGCTCGTCCCCGCGGGCAAACAGACCGAGCTTTACCTGATGCGCGCCAAGGACGAGGCGCCGGTGCCCGCCGCCGGCACGAGCGCGACCGCCAAGATCCTGGTGGGCGGACGGATCAGCACGGCCAACTTCGCGCCGGCGAGCGGCAACCGGCTGGTCGCGCCGGTGGCGCTGAGCGGCGACTGGCGCGCCAATGTCAGCGTCCGACTTCCGGGTGGGAGCGCGACGCTGTTGTTCACCGCCCAGGCGGCGGGGGCGGCGCGCCATGCGGGGCATTGAGCCCGCGCTCGTCGTCGCGCTGCTGCTGCCCGGCGCGGCGCGAGCGCAGGCGATCCCCTTTGACGAGGCCGAGCGGCTGGTGCTCGCCCGTGCGGGCGAGGCGCAGGCGGCCCAAGCCGCGATCGAAGGCGCCGAAGCGGCGGCGCGCCAGGCGGGAGCGCTGCCCAACCCGAGCCTGTCATTATCGGCCGAGAATTTCGGCGGCGGCGGGGCCGCGCGCAGTTTCGATTCCGCCGAGCTTACCGCCAGCCTCCAGCAGCCTTTGCTGACCGGCGGGCGGCGCCTGGCCCGGCGGGGTGCCGCCGCGCAAACCGTCGCGCTTGCCGAGGCCGATGCCGGCCGCGTCGCGCGGGCACTGCGGGCGGAGTTGCTGCGCCGCTACGCCGCCGCCGCTTTGTCCGCCGAACGGCTGCGGCTGGCCGAGGAGCGGCGCGGCCTTGTCGCGCGGCTGGCGGCGGACGCGGAGATCGGAAGAGCGT
>LWDJ01000039.1 GCA_002083435.1 Proteobacteria bacterium SG_bin6
CCCCCAAGCCCGCGCCGCGCCCCGCCGAGCCGGTCCGCGCAACGGCGCCCGACGGGCCCGCGCCCGAGGAACCGCGCGAACCGCGCGAACCCGTGCTGCGTTCGGTCGGCCCCGGCGGGTTCGTCCGGCAGGCGCCGGGCGAGCAGCAGGCGCCGATCCCGCCCGCGCCGCCGCGCCGGCTGGTGCCCGCCAAGCCGAGCCCGGAAATCGCCGGCAAGACGAGCCTGCTCGATCTGAACGACCGCATCTGCAAATGGCCGATCGGCCACCCGGGCGAGCCGGACTTCCATTTCTGCGGCGACAAGGTGAACCCCGGCTTCCCCTATTGCGTCGAGCATTGCGGCCACGCCTATCAGGCGCAGCTGCCGCGCCGCGACCGGCGTCCGCCGCCGCCGCTGCCGTTCGGCGGTCCGCGCGTTCGCTGACCGTGCCGGGCGTGCCGCGTTTTTTTCAGAAACGTGCGTTTTCATCGCAAGCACGCGCCATAAGAACATTAGCGCGATAGTTTCGATGCCTCCCGCCGATTATCATCGCCGCCCATAACGATCATGCATAGGAGCGATTTATAAGGTGTCGAGCACGGCCGGCCCGAAGCCCGCGTTCAGCGCGGCAAGCGGCGATGCGATGTATGATCGTATCGGCTGGTCGGCGCCACCGCAGGTGCGGCTGCTCGAATCGCCGCTGCCCCATGTGCGCGCGATTCGCCATCTCGGCGTCGCCACCCCCGGCACGGTGGTCGCCACCTCGCAGGTCGATAGCGAGCGGTGGGACGCGCTGCTGGTCAATCGCGGCGGCGAGGGCTGGCTGGAAATCCGGGCGGGGAGCCGCACCAACCGGGGCTGGCAGCATCGCGAGATGATCGCGTTCATCCCCGACGGGCTGGATACGCATCTGGAGTTTCCGGCCGATAGCCAGGCGCTGCAACTCTATGTCCGCCCCGGCGTGCTGCAAGGCGCGGGCGACGATCGCCCCGGTGCCGAGCTGCGCCCGATCCTGGGCGAGCGCGATCGCCGCGTGGCGTGGCTGATGGGATTGATCGAGCAGGAACTGCGCAGCCCCGGCTTCGGCTCGTCGCTGCTGGTCGAAGGGCTGGTGGGGGCGATCTCGGAGACGTTGGTGGCGACCTTCGTTGGCCGCGAGGACGAGGCGCGCGACCGCATCACGCTGACCCGCGCCAAGCTGGAACGGGTGACCGACTATATCGAATCACGCATCGCCGAGCCGATCTGCCTGGACGATCTCGCCGGCGTCGCCGGGCTTTCGGTTTATCATTTCGCGCGGACGTTCAAGACCGCGACCGGGGACACCCCCTATCAATTTCTCCGCCGGCGCCGCATCGCGCTCGCCAACCGATTGCTGGGAGAAGGCGGGATACCGATCGCGGAAGTCGCGCTGCGCTGCGGCTTCGCCAACCAGGCACATTTCACCGCCGCCTTCACCCGCGACACGGGCCTTTCGCCGGGGCGCTATCGCCGCCTGGTGCAGAGCGCATAGCGCCCGTCACGCCGCCAGCGCGAAACGGAGCAGCCGGTCGTCGAGCGGCACCAGCGCTTCGGCGCCCGCGCCCACCGCGCGGATGATCTCCGGATGGTCGGCGTCGAGCCCGCCGGTCAGCGCGCCGAACGCCGGCAGCAGCAGCTTGCGCGCGCCCGCCACGAAGCAGCGCCGCGCGACCGATCGCCCGCGTAAGGTGAGCCGCAATTTCGGATGATAATGGCCGGAGATTTCGGGCCGCGCTTCGTCCGCTTCCGCGGCGTGGCGCAACACGATGCCGCCCAGCACCGCCTCGGCCACGCGCACGCCGCCCAGGCTGGGGCAGGGCGCGGGATCGTGGTTGCCGGTGATCCACGTCCAGCGGGACGCGGCCATCATCGTGGCGAGCCGCCCCCGCGCCGCGTCGCATAGCCGCCCGCCGCCCGCCGAATCGTGGAAACTGTCCCCCAGGCACCAGATTTCGGCTGGCTCCATCCGGCGGACCAGCGCCTCCAGCGCGGCGAGCGTCGCCAGGCTGTCATAAGGCGGCAGGAACTGGCCGCGCGCGGCGAACCAGCTCGCTTTCTCGAAGTGCAGATCGGCGACCAGCAACGCGCGCCGCGCCGGCCACCACAGCGTGCCCTCGCGGCACGCGGCGAACTCCTCCCCGGCGAACGAAAAGCGAACCATGCCCCCGCTATGCCGCTCCCGCCCGGCCCCTGGCAAGAGCGCCGGGCGCCCACGCGAAAAATGTTGCGCCGCACCGCCATCGGCGTAAAGCGCGCCCCACTTATGAGGCAGCGTCGATGACCAGCCCGCTCAGGCCCGCAGGAGCCGATCGCCTGCAATGGGCGACGCTGCCGCTCACGCTCGCGGCGATCGGCGTGGTGTTCGGCGATATCGGCACCAGCCCGCTTTATGCGTTTCGCGAGGCGCTCGCCCAATCGGCGGAAGACGGCATCAGCGCCAACGAGATCCTGGGCGTGCTCAGCCTCGCGCTGTGGGCGCTGATCCTCGTCGTCACCTGCAAATATGTGCTGTTCCTGACCCGCGCCGACAATCAGGGCGAGGGCGGGGTGCTCGCGCTCACCGCGCTCGCCCGGCGCGCCCTGGGCGCGGCGACCGGGCAGCGCTCGCGCGTCGCGCTGGTGCTGGGGGCGACCGGCGCCTCGCTCTTCTATGGCGACGCGATCATCACCCCCGCGCTGTCGGTGCTGTCGGCGGTCGAGGGGTTGAAGACGATCCCCGGCGCGGAGGGGCTGTTCCCCGAAGAGCTGATCATCGGCCTGACGATGGGCATATTGGTCGGGCTGTTCCTGATCCAGTCGCGCGGCACCGAACGCGTCGCCAAGCTGTTCGGCCCGGTCTGCGCCTTGTGGTTCCTGGTGCTCGCGGCGATGGGGCTGATCCATGTGTTCGACGAGCCCGCGATCCTGCGCGTCGTCTCGCCGCATTATGGCGTGCTGTTCCTGATCGATCATGGCGTCACCGGGCTGTTCGTGCTGGGCGCGGTGTTCCTGACCGTGACCGGCGCCGAGGCGCTGACCGCCGACATGGGCCATTTCGGGCGGGCGCCGATCCAGCTCGGCTGGTTCGCGCTGGTGCTGCCGGCGCTCGCCTGCAACTATCTGGGGCAGGGCGCCTTCGCGCTGGCAGCGCTGGAAGCGGCGCAGGCGAGCGGCCAGCCCTTCGCCAATCAGGACTGGTTCTTCCTGATGATCCCGCCGGCGATCCGGCTGCCGATCATCATCCTGGCCGCGCTCGCCACGGTGATCGCGAGCCAGGCGGTGATCACCGGCGCCTATTCGCTGACGCAACAGGCGATCCAGCTCGGCCTGTTCCCGCGGCTGCGCATCCGCCAGACCTCGGCCGAGCATTCGGGGCAGATTTACCTGCCGTCGATCAACTGGCTGTTGCTGGTCGGCATCCTGGTGCTGGTCGCGGCGTTCCGCAACAGCTCGGCGATGGCGGCGGCCTATGGCATCGCCGTCACCGGGACGATGGTCGTCACCTCGTGCCTCGCCTATATCGTCGTGCGCCATCATTGGGGCTGGGGGCGGCCGGCGGCGCTGGCGCTGATCGTGCCGTTCCTCGCGCTCGACTGCGTGTTCTTCGGCGCCAACATCCTGCGCGTGATCGAGGGCGGCTGGGTGCCGCTGGTGATCGCCGGGGTGATCGGGCTGATGATCAGCACCTGGATGCGGGGGCGCGCCATCGTCGGCACGTTCGAGGCGCGCCAGGCGATCCCGCTCGCCGATCTCGCCGCCGCGCTCGCCAAGCGCCCGCCCGAGCGCGTGGAGGGGACGGCCGTGTTCCTCACCGCCAATCCGGCGAACACCCCCGGCGCGCTGCTCCACAATCTCAAGCACAACAAGGTGCTTCACCAGCGCAACCTGATCGTCAGCGTGCGCACGCTCGACCGCCCGGTGGTCGAGCCCGAGGAACGCTATAAGCTGCAGCGGCTGGACGATAACTTCACCAGCGTCGTGCTGAACTATGGCTTCATGGAAAGCCCCGACGTGCCGCACGATCTCGGCCGGGCGGAACTCGCGCCGGAGGTGCCCGGCGTGCCGGCGGGGCGCACCAGCTATTTCATCGGCCGCAACACGCTGAAGGCCTCCGCCGAGGAGGGGATGCCGCTGTGGCAGGACCGTATCTTCATGTTCCTGCAGCGCAACGCCAGCGATCCGACCGATTTCCTGCGCATCCCGCCGGGCAAGGTGCTCGAGCTGGGCGAGCAGGTGACGGTATGAGCTTCAACCGGAGACCCGAATGCCGCAACTCGTTCTGATCCGCCACGGCCAGTCCGCCTGGAACCTGGAGAACCGCTTCACCGGCTGGTGGGATGTCGACCTGACCGAGCAAGGCATCGCGGAGGCACGCGCGGCGGGCGAACTGCTCGCGGCGAAGGGCGTCGATTTCGACCGCTGCTTCACCTCGCTCCAGACGCGCGCGATCAAGACGCTCAATCTGGCGCTGGAGGCGATGGGCCGGCTGTGGCTGCCGGTCGAGAAGGACTGGCGGCTGAACGAGCGCCATTATGGCGGGCTGACCGGGCTGAACAAGGCCGAGACCGCCGCCAGGCATGGCGACGACCAGGTGAAGATCTGGCGCCGCAGCTTCGATGTGCCGCCGCCGGCGATGGAGCCGGGCTCGCCCTATGATCTCGCCGCCGATCGCCGCTATGCGGGCATCGCCGTGCCCGCGACCGAGAGCCTGAAGGACACGATCGCGCGGGTGCTGCCTTATTGGGAGGCGCGGATCGCCCCCGCGCTGCAGGCGGGCGAGCGGGTGCTGATCTCCGCCCACGGCAATTCGCTGCGCGCGCTGGTGAAGCATTTGTCGGGCATTTCGGACGAGGAGATCACCAGCCTGGAAATCCCGACCGGCCAGCCGATCGTCTATCAGCTCGACGCCGAGCTGAAGGCGCTGGACCGCTATTATCTGCGCGATCGGTAGCGCGGCTTGTAAGCGACCAGGCTCAAGCCCCTCCCCTTTAGGGGAGGGGTAGGGGGTGGGGGCGCAGCTATGCGATGCCGCCTCTTGGACATCCCCCACCCCAACCCCTCCCCTGAAGGGGAGGGGCTCATGAGCCGCCTTGATGACAAGTCAGTCTAGGGTTTGTTCGAGACACGCCGCTCGTGCCGAGCTTGTTCAAGCACCGGGCATGAAATCATAGCGACATACGCCGGGCCGCTCCTCTCCTCGATGGGGGAGGAATTCTTGTGCAATCGCGCCGATCGCTCGCTCAGACAGCCTATGCGCGCTCAGCCCGCGCGCGGCGCCTCCACCCGCAGCATCGCGAGCGCGGCGAGCGCCATCACCACCGCGGCGAACGCCATGGTGTAGAGCGGTTCGCCCGGAAAGAAGGCGGCCATCACCGATCCCATCACCGTCGAGACGATCAGCTGCGGCACGACGATGAAGACGTTGAACAGCCCCATGTAAACCCCAAGCTTCGCCTGCGGCAGCGATGAAGCCAGGATCGCATAGGGCATCGCCAGGATCGACGCCCAGGCGATGCCGATGCCGATTTCGGCGCCGATCAGCTGATATTGGTCGGTGAGCAGGAAGAAGCTCGCATAGCCCGCCGCGCCGCACAGCAGGGCGATCACATGGGTGCGCGCGGCGCCGATCCGCCGGGCGAGCCAGGGGAGCAGCGTGAGCGCGACGACTGCCGCGACGCCGTTATAGGTCGCGAACAGCACATCGACCCAATTGCCCGCCGCCTGGAAAGCGGGGCTCGCGGGGTCCGCCGCGCCGAACACCCGCGCCGCGACCACCGGGGTCGTGTAGATCCACATGATGAACAGCGCCGACCAGCTGAAGAACTGGACGAGCGCCAGCCGCTTCATCACCGGCGGCATCCCCGAAAAATCGCCGACGATATGGCCGAGCAGCCGCGGCGGCCGGCCCGCGCGCGCGCCGCTGATCGCGATGATGCTGGCGATGCCATAGGCGATCAGCAGCGCGCCGAGCAGGTACATTTCGCGCTGCAGCCCATAGCCCGCCACCAGCGCGATCACCCCGCTGCCGAGCGCGACCCAGGCGAGGCTGCGCAGCGGCGAACGCTCGGCGAGCAGTCGCACTGTTTCGCCGTTCTCCTCGCCGCTCCCCGTGCCATAGCGGCGCAGCTCCTCGGGGCTGTATTCGCGCGTCGTCAGCACCGTCCATAGCACCGCGACGAACAGCGCCGCGCCGCCGAACCAGAAGGCATAGCGCACCGTATCGGGCACCACGCCGGGTGCCGCATGGTTGGCGACGCCCCAGCTTTCGAGCAGTTTCGGGAAGATCGAGCCGACCACCGCGCCGGCGCCGATGAACGCGGTCTGCACCGCATAGCCCGCCGCGTGCTGCTCCTTGGGCAGCATGTCGCCGATGAACGCGCGGAACGGCTCCATCGACACGTTGAGCGCGCCGTCGAGCAGCCACAGCATCAACGCCGAGAAGAACAGCGCCTGCCCCAGCGCGAGGCTCGCCGGCACCAGCGCCGGGCCGACCAGCGGCGCGAGCGGCATCACCAGCAAGGCGAGCGTGGCGAGCACCGCGCCGCTCAGGAAATAGGGCCGCCGCCGCCCGAGGCGCCCGAGCCAGGTGCGGTCCGAATAATGGCCGATGATCGGCTGGATCAGCAGCCCGGTGAGCGGCGCCGCGACCCATAGCCCCGGCAGGCTTTCGGCGCTGCTGCCCAGCGTCTGGAAGATGCGGCTCATATTCGCGTTTTGCAGCGCGAAGCCGATCTGGATGCCGAAGAAGCCGAAGCTGATGTTCCACAGGCCCCAGGCCGATTGGCGCGGCCGGCTATTGGCGATGTCTCTCACGCTCACTCTCCCCATTGGGAAAGTGACAGTGGCGGCGGGGGCGCGCAATCGGTTTTTGCGGAGGGTGGGATCAGCCGGCCGTCGAGCGCCGCACGATCAGCTTGCCCGGCAACGTCACGCTCGCGACCGCCTCGCCCCGGATCAGCCGCAGCAGCGTGTCGACCAAGGTCTCCCCCGCGAGCAGATAATTCTGCGCGACCGTGGTGAGCGGCGGGTGGGTGAGGCTGGCGGCGGGAATATCGTCGAACCCGATCACCGCGACATCGCCCGGCACCGTCAGCCCCAGCTCCTGAAGGGCGGTGAGCGCGCCGATCGCGATCGTGTCGCTCGCGCAGAACAGCGCGTCGAGATCGACCTGGCGGCGCACCAGCTCCTGCACCGCCTCATAGCCCGCCGCCTGGGTGTTGAGCGCGTCGACCTGCAGCGCCGGATTGGGCTCGATCCCGGCGGCGCGCTGCGCCTCGCACGCGCCGCGATAGCGATCGAAGAATTCGGGATAATGATTGTTCGCCTGGCCGATAAAGCCGAGCCGGCGCCGGCCGAGCGCGATCAGATGCTCGGCCGCCGCCGCGCCGCTGCCGATATTGTCGCAGCCGATCACCGTGCCCGGCGCCCCCGGCTGGGCCGATCCCCAGCGCACGAAATGCGTGCCCTGCGCGATCAGCTGATCGAGCCGGACGCGATATTCCTCGAAATCGCCATAGCCGAGCAGGATGATGCCGTCGGCGCGGCGGCTGTCCTCGTAATCGACGTGCCAGTCGCTCGACAATTGCTGGAACGAGGTGAGCAGATCATAGCCGCGCAAGGCACAAGTCCGCGTCAGCGAGCCGAGCATCGACAGGAAGAAGGGGTTGATCAGCGATTGATCGGGGGTCGGGTCCTCGAAGAACAGCAGCGCCAGCGTCTTGGATTCACGGCGGCGGAGCGAGGAGGCGTTCTTGTCGACCTTGTAGTTCAGCTGGCGGGCGATCGCCTCGATCCGCTTGCGCGTCGCCTCGCTGACCGAGGGATTGCCCGAAAGCGCGCGGCTGACGGTGGGCTGCGAGACGCCGGCGAGCTGGGCGATGTCGAACGACGTCGGCCGCTCCTTCGCCTCGCGCGCGCCCTGGCCGCCCGTCTCGTTACGCAACATCCGCCTTCACCCGTTTCGCCGCCATCCTAGCGCGCCTTGCTGCGCTACAAAAGCGCCGTTGTGAATACGTATGTGCGGCTATTCACAAGCCACGGGCAAAGGCGGAGAATTGCAGCCCTAGAAAAGGGGTGGGCGCACAGGGTGCCCGTGTTTGTTTTCCCGACCACCGGCGACAGCCGCGGGCGGGACTTTGGGAGGGGTTGATGATCGGTATCACTCGTCGCCGCGGCCTGACGCTCGGCGCCAGCAGCGTGGCTCTCGGCATCGCGCTGCTCGGCGGTGGCGCGGCCTACGCGCAAACCAATGCCGCTGCCGCCGGCGCGGCCGCCGCGGCACCGCAGGGGGTCGATGGCGCGCAGGAAAAGCGCGCGGACGCGGAAGACACCAGCGGCGACGTGATCGTCATGGGCTATCGCAACTCGCTGCAAACCGCGATCGGCGCGAAGAAGAACCGCGATCAGATCATCGAATCGGTGTCGGCGGAAGACATTGGCCGCTTGCCCGACGCCTCGATCGGTGAATCGATCGCCCGCCTGCCGGGTGTCACCTCGCAGCGTATTTCGGGCCGCGCCGCCTCGATCTCGATCCGCGGTCTCGCGCCCGACTTCTCGACCACGTTGCTCAACGGCCGCGAGCAGACCTCGACCGGCGACAACCGCGCCGTCGAGTTCGATCAATATCCGTCGGAAATCATCAACCAGGTGCTGGTCTATAAGACCCCGCAGGCGAACATCGTCGGCCAGGGTCTGTCGGGCACGGTCGACCTGCGCACCATCCGCCCGCTGGATAGCGGCAAGCGCATCATCGCGCTCGGCGCGCGCGGCACCTATGTCGACAATGGCGTTCTCAATGCCCGAACCAACGAGTTCGGCTACCGCGTCAATGGCGCCTATGTCGACCAGTTCTTCGACAACACGCTCGGCGTGGTGCTGTCGGCGGCGTATAACAACGAGCCCTATCAGAACCGCGAGTTCAACGCCTGGGGCTATGCCGGCCGCCCGCAGGGCAGCGTGATCGGCGGGTCGAAGTCGTACAACACCTCGGGCACGCTCGAGCGGTTCGGCGTCCAGGGCACCGTCCAGTGGCGCCCGATCCCCGAGCTGACCGCGACGATCGACGGCTTCTATTCGGACTTCAAGGAACTGCAGATCAAGCGCGGCGTCGAACTGCCGCTGGGCTTCGCCATCGGCACCGGCCCCAACGATGTGCGGCTGCAGGTCGGCACCACCCAGGGCGGGGTGATCACCAGCGGCACCTTCTCCAACGTGAAGGGCGTCGTCCGCAACGATCCGTTCCAGCGCCGCGCCAACCTCTACGCGTTCGGCTACAACCTGAAATATGAGGGCAAGGACGGTTGGACCGCCACCCTCGACATCAGCTATTCGCGCACCGATCGCAACGAGCTCGTGCTGGAAACCTATTCGGGCACCGGCCGCGGCCTGGGCAATGGCGCGACCGATACGATCGGCTTCACCAGCACCACCACCGGCACCACCTTCCGCCCGACGCTGAACTATGGCGATTACAACACGATCCTGCTCACCAGCCCGCAAGGCTGGGGTGGCAACCAGATCGCGGTGACCGGCCAGCAGATCCTGGGCGGGCAGGACGGTTACTACAACAACCGCATCATCAAGGATCAGCTCGGCCAATACCGGGTGGAAGTCGCCAAGGAGCTGGACACCAACTTCATCAGCAGCGTTGTCGTCGGCCTGAACTATACCGATCGCAGCAAGAATCTGCGGCCCGACGAATCGTTCCTGGGCCTGACGGCGAACACCAACGGGCTGACGAGCATTCAGGTGCCCGCGCAGTTCCGCCAGGGGACGAGCAACCTGCAGTTCGGCCTCGGCCCGGTGATCAGCTATGATCCGCTGCAGCTGCTCAACGCGGGCATCTATACCCGCGTGCCGAACCCCTATGGCGACGTCGTCGTCAAGGCGTTCAACGTGCAGGAAAAGCTGCTGACCGGCTATATCCAGGCGAACATCAAGTCGCAGCTCGGCATCGGCACGCTGACCGGCAATATCGGCGGCCAGCTGATCGTCACCGATCAGAACTCGACCGGCGCGACGGCGATTTTCCTCGGCACCAACGCCAATGGTTCGCCGAACATCGGTGCGCGTTTCCGCAACGCGAGCAGCGACTATGTCGACTTCCTGCCGAGCCTCAACCTGTCGCTGCGCCTGCCGAGCGACTGGGTGTTCCGCGTTGGCGCCGCGCGTGAAATCATCCGTCCGCGTCTTGACGATCTCCGCGCGACCTTGTCGTTCGGCGTCGATAACAACTCGCGGGTCGTGTCGGGCGGTTCGGGCAACCCCAATCTGCGTCCGTGGCGTGCCAACGCCGTCGATGTGACGGTTGAAAAATACTTCGGCACCAAGGGCTATGTCGCGGTTCAGGGTTTCTACAAGGACCTGAAGAGCTACATCTACAACGCCGATATCCCGTTCGATTTCACCGGCTTCCCGGTACCGCAGAACCTGCCCTTCACCCCGATCTTCCAGGGTTTCGTCAACGCGCCGATCAACGGCCAGGGCGGCAACATCTATGGCGTCGAACTCGCGGGCACGCTGCCGTTCGACGTGATCTGGTCGGGTCTGTCGGGCTTCGGCATCACCGGCGGCGGATCGTACACCGAAACCAGCATCCGCCCGACGCCTGGCGCGCCGGCGGAAGACCTGCCGGGCTTCTCGAAGGTGGTCGGCAACGGTTCGGTGTTCTTCGAGAAGTGGGGCTTTAACGCTCGCGGCAGCATCCGCTATCGTTCGAGCTTCGTCGGCGAACTGTCGGGCTTCGGCGCGAACCGTACCCGCCGCCGCGTGCTCGGCGAGACGATCTACGACGCGCAGATCGGCTATGATTTCAACGACGGTTTCCTGAAGGGCCTGTCTTTCTACATCCAGGGCCAGAACCTGGCGGACACCCCGCTGCGGACGCAGGATTCCGGGCTGCCGTTCAACGTGATCGATTTCCAGACCTATGGCCGGCGCTTCCTGGCCGGCTTCACCTGGCGCTACTGATCGACCCCGCCCGCCCGGCATCGTCCGGGCGGGCCATTTTTTGTGTAAGCGAGTAAGCCATGCCCGAGGCGCCCCTCCGCGAGATCGTGATCATCGGCGGCGGCACGGCGGGCTGGATGGCGGCGGCGGCGCTGGCGCGCTTCCTCGGCCACCAGGCGCGCGTGACGCTGATCGAGTCCGAGGCGATCGGCACCGTCGGCGTCGGCGAAGCGACCATCCCGCAGATCAAGCTGTTCAACCAGGGGCTGGGCATCGCCGAGCCCGATTTCGTCCGCCAGACCCAGGCGAGTTTCAAGCTCGGCATCGAGTTCGTCGGCTGGGGCGCGCCCGACCAGCGTTATATCCATGCGTTCGGCGCGGTCGGCTGGCCGCTGGGGCTGTTGCCTTTCCATCATTACTGGCTGCGTCACCGCGCCGAGGGCGGGGCGAGCGGCCTGTGGGACTATAGCGCCGGCGCGCGGGCCGCGGCGCGCAACGCCTTCCAGCCGCCCGCCGATCGCCCGGGCCAGCCGGCGGCGGGCTATGACTATGCCTTCCATTTCGACGCGGGGCTTTACGCCGCGTTCCTGCGCCGCCATGCCGAGGCGGCGGGCGTGGTGCGGATCGAGGGGCGGATCGGCGCGGTGCGCCTGCGCGACGACGGCTTCGTCGCCGGGGTGACGCTCGACGATGGCCGCGCGGTGGGTGGCGAGCTGTTCATCGATTGCTCGGGCTTTCGCGGGCTGGTGATCGAGCAGGCGCTCCACGCGGGCTATGAGGATTGGACCCACTGGCTGCCCTGCGACCGGGCGCTCGCGGTGCCGTGCGCGCGGGTCGAGCCGCTAACCCCCTTCACCCGCGCGACGGCACGCGCGGCGGGCTGGCAGTGGCGCATCCCGCTCCAGCACCGCACCGGCAACGGCATCGTCTATTCGAGCGCGCATCTAAGCGATGATCAGGCCGCCGCTATCCTGCTCGACGGGCTCGACGGCGCGCCGCTCGCCGAGCCGCGCCCCTTGCGCTTCACCACCGGCAAGCGCCGCGCGATGTGGGTGAAGAACTGCGTCGCCTTGGGGCTGGCGGCGGGGTTCATGGAGCCGCTCGAATCGACCAGCATCCATCTGATCCAGGCCGGCATCGCCCGGCTGCTGCATCTTTTCCCGCGCGCCGGCTTCGACCCGGCCGACATCGCCGAGTTCAACCGCCAATCCGATTTCGAATGGCGCGCGATCCGCGATTTCCTGATCCTCCACTACCACGCCAATGGCCGCCCCGAACCCTTCTGGGCCGATTGCCGGGAGATGCGCATTCCCGACAGCCTCGCCCACAAGCTTGCCCTGTTCCGCGCCAACGGCCGGATCACGCGCGAGCATGAGGAGTTGTTCACCGAACTCGGCTGGCTGCAGGTGCTGATCGGGCAGGGGGTGACGCCGGCGGGCTATTCGCCGCTCGCCGACGCGCTGCCGGCGGCCGATTTCGCCCGCTTCCTCGGGGATGCGCGCGCCCATGCCGAGCGCGTTGCCGCCGCGTTGCCATCGCACGCGGATTTCATTGCCCGGCACTGCCCCGCATTGCCCCAGGAGGTGATTGCAGCATGATGAGACCGCTCCTGCTTGTCGCGGCGTTGCTCGGCGCTGCCCCGGCGTGCGCACAGGACTATCGCGCGCGCCCGCCCGAAGACGAAATCGTCTATTTCCTGCTGCCCGATCGCTTCGACAACGCCGATCCCGCGAACGATCGCGGCGGGCTGTCGGGCGACCGGCTCAACACCGGCTATGATCCTGCGAGCAAAGGCTTTTTTCACGGCGGCGATCTGAAGGGCGTGATCCGCCGGCTCGATTACATCCAGGCGCTGGGCGCGACCGCGATCTGGCTGACCCCGGTGCTCAAGAACAAGCCCGTTCAGGGCGGTTTGGGCCAGGAATCAGCGGGTTATCATGGCTATTGGATCACCGATTTCACCCATGTCGACCCGCATCTGGGCACCGATGCCGAGTATAAGGCGTTGGTGGACGCGGCACATGCGCGTGGGATGAAGGTGTATTTCGATATCGTCATCAATCACACCGCCGATGTGATCCAGTATCGGGAGTGCAGCGGCTGCGCTTATCGCAGTATCGCCGACTATCCGTACCAGCGGCGCGGCGGTGTTGGCGGCGCGGCGATCAACCCGGGTTTCGCCGGCGATGCGGTGCAGACGCGAGAAAACTTCGCCAAACTCAATGATATGGGCTTTGCCTACACGCCCTATCTCGCCAAGGGCGATGAGCACGCCAAGGCGCCCGAATGGCTGAACGACATCCGCAATTACCATAATCGGGGCAATTCGACCTTCGAGGGTGAAAGCTCTACTTATGGTGACTTTGTCGGGCTCGACGATGTCGCGACCGAACGGCCCGAAGTGCTGAAGGGCTTCATCGAAACTTATGGCGCCTGGATCGACCGCTACGGCATCGACGGCTTCCGCATCGACACCTCGAAGCACGTAAACCGCGAATTCTGGCAGGCGTTCGTGCCCGCGATGCAGGCGCGCGCCAAGGCGCGGGGTATTCCAAATTTCCATATTTTCGGGGAGGTTATGGTCGGCGATCCCGATACCGCGACGCTCGCCCGCTACAACGCGACCGATCGCTATCAACCGCTCGACTTCGCCTTCACCTGGACGATGGTGGGCGCGCTCAGCGCCGAAAAGGGCACCGACAGCCTGACCCGGCTGTTCGCCGACGATGCGCTTTATCAGGGTGGCCCGCGGGCGGCGCTGTCCTTGCCGACCTTCCTCGGCAACCACGACAATGGCCGTTTCGTGACGCTGCTCCGCCAACGCCGCCGCGACATGAGCGACGCCGAACTGCTCGCGCGCGTGCGGCTGGGCCATGCGCTGCTGCTCACGCTGCGCGGCACGCCGGTGCTCTATTATGGCGATGAGCAGGGCTTCAACGGCGACGGCGGCGATCAGGACGCGCGCGAGGATATGTTCGGCAGCCAGGTCGCGAGCTATAACGACAACCGCTTGCTCGGCACCGATGCGAGCACCGCCACCCCGCGCTTCGACACGAGCCACCCGCTGTTCACCGAGATCGCCGCGCTCACCAAGCTGCGGAAAGCGCATCCGGCGCTCCGCCGGGGGCTGACGGTGGTGAACGCCGACAGCAAGACGCCCGGGCTGTTCGCCGCCACCCGGCGCGATCCGGCGAGCGGGGAGACGCTGTTCCTCGCCTTCAACACCTCGCAAAGCCCGGTGGAAGCGGCGGTCGCGATCGATCCCGCGATCACCGGCTTCGGCGCGCTTCACGGACGGTGCGCCGCGCCCGGCGCGCCTGGCAGCGTGCGTGTCACCCTCGCCCCGCTCGATTATGTGATCTGCCTCGCGGAGACCAAATGAACCAGCTCATGCCCCATCGTGTCGCGCCCCGCATCGCGCGCCCCTGGTGGCAGGGGGCGACGATCTACCAGATCTATCCGCGCAGCTTCGCCGATTCGAACGGCGACGGGATCGGCGATCTGCCCGGTATCACCGCGCGGCTCGATCATGTCGCCTCGCTCGGCGTGGACGCGGTGTGGCTGTCGCCCTTCTTCCCCTCGCCGATGAAGGACTTCGGCTATGACGTGTCCGATTATCGCGGGGTCGATCCGATCTTCGGCACGCTCGCCGATTTCGACGCGCTGGTCGAACGCGCCCATGCGCTGGGGCTGAAGGTCATCATCGACCAGGTTTATGCCCATACCTCGGACGCGCACGCCTGGTTCGGCGAGAGCCGATCGAGCCGGGGCAACGCGAAGGCCGATTGGTACGTGTGGGCCGACGCCAAGCCCGACGGCGGGCCGCCCAACAACTGGCAATCGGTGTTCGGCGGCCCCGCCTGGACCTGGGACGCGCGGCGCGGCCAATATTACATGCACAATTTCCTGAGCAGCCAGCCGCAGCTCAACTGCCATAGCGAGGCGGTGCAGCTGGCGCTGCTCGACGTCGCGCGCTTCTGGCTCGATCGCGGGGTGGATGGGTTCCGCGTCGACGCGATCAACTTCGCGATGCACGATCCGCTGCTGCGCGATAACCCGCCGGCGCCGCCCTCCAACAGCCCGCGCACCCGCCCATTCGATTTTCAGCTCCACAAGTACAACCAAAGCCACGAGAATATTCCCGATTTCATCCGCCGATTGCGCGAACTGCTCGACAGCTATGGCGCGACCTTCTCGGTGGCCGAGGTCGGCGGGGCGGATAGCGACCGCGAGATGAAGGCGTTCACCGCCGACGATCGCCATTTCAACTCGGCCTACAGCTTCGATTTCCTTTACGCTCCACGGCTCACCCCGGCGCTGGTACGCGAGACGGTGGAGCGCTGGCCCGATCGGCCCGGCATCGGCTGGCCGAGCTGGGCCTTTTCCAATCACGACGCGCCCCGCGCGATCTCGCGCTGGGCCGCGCCCCAGGATCGCCCGGCCTATGCCCGGCTGGCGATGCTGCTGCTCCTGTGCTTGCGCGGCGACGTGTTCATCTATCAGGGTGACGAACTCGGCCTGACGCAAGTGGACATCAGCTATGACGATCTCCAGGATCCCGAGGCGATCACGAACTGGCCGTTGACGCTGGGCCGCGACGGCGCACGCACGCCGCTCCCCTGGACGACTGCGGCGCCTTTTGCGGGCTTCTCGTGTAGCAAGCCTTGGCTGCCGTTGGGGGCGGATCATCCCGGGCTGTCGGTGGCGGCGCAGGAGGCGGACTCGGAATCGATGCTCCACCTCACCCGCCGGCTGGTCGCGCTGCGCCAGGCGAGCGATGCGCTGCTGCTGGGAGAGATGCGCGTGATCGCGGCGCAGGGCGCGCTGCTCGCCTTCGAACGCGCGGTGCCGGGCGAACGCTTGCTGTGCGTGTTCAACCTGGGCGACGAACCGATTGACTGGCGGCCTGATGGGGCTTGGACGCTGCTCGACGAGGTGAACGGGGCGGGGCTTCAACGGTTGGGCGCTCATGCCGGCTATGTCGCGGTGGCGCGGTGAAAGGACAGGTAATGCTGAAGAAACTCGTCATTCTCGTCGCGATCTTTGCCGCGGCGCCGGCGTTTGCGCAGGACAAGCCCGTCGCCGAGGCGAGTTCGCCGGGCGGTACGGTGAAGGTTGCGCTGTTCCTCGATGGCGATGGCCGTGTGAGCTACACGGTCAGCCGGCGGGGCACGCCGATCGTCGCGCCGTCGCGGCTCGGCTTCCTGTTGACCGATGCGCGCAAGATCGAGCGCTCGCTGGGCTTCGTTTCGGCCGAAACACGCGACTTCGACGAGACGTGGGAGCAGCCCTGGGGCGAATGGCGCCGCATCCGCAACAATTACCGCGAGCTGAAGGTCCATTTCCGGGAGACGACCGCGCTCGCGCGGGTGATGGACGTGACGTTCCGGCTCTATGATGACGGCGTCGGCTTCCGCTATGAATTTCCCGATCAGCCGAACCTGAAAGCGGCGAATATCGCCGACGAGCTGACTGAGTTCGCCTTCGCGCAAGACGGCACCGCCTGGTGGAAGCCGGCCTTCCTCTGGAACCGCGAGGAATATCTCTACAACAAGACCGCTCTTTCCGCGGTGGGCACCGCCGATACGCCCGTCACGATCAAGTTCGCCGATGGCAGCTATGCCGCGCTGCACGAGGCAGCGCTGGTCGATTATTCGGGCATGGCGGTCGCGCGGACCGAGGGCAACACGCTGCGCGCCGCGCTTACCCCAGGCGCTGGGCGTGCCAAGGTGACCAAGACGGGCCCGTGGAGCACCCCGTGGCGCACGCTGATCCTCTCGGACGATGCGCCGGGCATCTATATGAGCCACCTGATGCTCAATCTGAACGAGCCCAACAAGCTCGGCGACATGAGCTGGTTCAAGCCCGGCAAGTTCGCCGGCGTCTGGTGGAACATGATCAAGGGCGACTGGACCTGGGCGCGCGGCCCCAAGCACGGCGCCACCACCGCCAATGTAAAGCATTACATCGACTTCGCCGCCGCCAACAAAATTCCCAACGTGCTGGTCGAAGGCTGGAATGTCGGGTGGGACGGCGACTGGTTCGGCAATGGCAACGACATGAACTTCGCCCAGCCGACCGAGGATTTCGACGCTGACGCGCTCGCCGCTTATGGCAAGGCCAAGGGCGTGCGGCTGATCGGCCATCACGAAACGGGTGGCGCCGCCAGCCATTATGAAAGCCAGTTCGACGCCGCCTTCAAATTCGCCGCAGATCATGACGAAATGGTGGTCAAGACCGGCTATGTCACCGATGCCGCCCAGATCGAGCGCGTCGATCCCGATGGCACGAAGCTGCGCGAGTGGCATGAGAGCCAGTGGATGAGCAATCACCACCTCCGCGTGCTGCAGGCGGCCGCCAAATATCATGTCGCGATCGACAGCCATGAGCCGATCAAGGGCACCGGCCTTCAGCGCACCTATCCCAATTGGGTGGGGCGTGAGGGGTCGCGCGGGATGGAATACAACGCCTGGGGCGCCAAGAACCCGCCCGAGCATGAGGCGAATCTTGTCTTCACCCGGATGCTCGAAGGGCCGATGGACTTCACCCCCGGCGTGCTGAGCCTGACGGGCCAGGGGGACAGCCCCATTCTGTCGACCGAGGCCAAGCAGTTGGCGCTCTACGTCGTGCTCTACTCGCCGGTGGTGATGGCGGCGGACACGCCCGAAAACTACGCCAAGCACATGGGCGCGTTCCAGTTCATCAAGGACGTGCCGACCGACTGGGAGGAAACCCGGATGCTCAATGGCGAGCCGGGCGATTTCACGACCATCGTGCGCAAGGAGCGTGGCGGGGAGAATTGGTATCTCGGCGCGATCACCGACGAGCAGGCGCGCACGCTCGACGTAGCGCTCGATTTCCTAACCCCCGGCAAAACCTATCTCGCGCAAATCTACCGCGATGGCGATGACGCGACCTACGAGACCGAGAAGCGCCATTCGATCGTGATCGAGCAGCGCCGGGTGACGAGCGCCGATCGCCTGTCGTTGAAGCTCGCGTCCGGGGGCGGGCAGGCGATCCGCTTCGTCGCGCAGGGGAAGAAGTGACGCGGGCGCTCGTCCTGCTGCTGGCGCTCTTGCTGGGGGCGTCCTCGGCGTCCGCGGCCCCGGCGCGGGGCCAGTTCGTCGAGCTGCCGCGTCTTGTTTCGAAGAACTTGCCCGAACCGGCGCATGTCACGATCTGGCTGCCTCCGGGCTATGCCAAGGGTAGGGCGCGTTACCCCGTGATCTACATGCATGACGGGCAGAATCTGTTTTTCCCCAATCTGTCCGGCTACAACAAGGTCTGGGCCGCCGACAAAGCGATGCTCAAGCTGATCGGCAACGGCGAGACCAAGGGCGCGATCATCGTTGGCGTGTGGCACCAAAAGGCGCGCGCCGCACAATATTTCCCGCAGGATATCTATGCGGCGCTGCCCGCCAATCTGCGCGCCGAGGCGGATCGCTTCGCGGGGCGGCCGGTCTATTCGGACGGCTATCTGCGCTTCCTGGTGAGCGAGCTGAAACCCTTGATCGACCGGCGTTATCGCACGCTGAAGGACGCGCCCAACACGATGGTCGCGGGATCGAGCATGGGCGGGCTGATCTCGCTCGCGGCGATCGCGCGCTATCCGAACGTGTTCGGCGCGGCGGCATGCGTTTCGACGCATTGGCCGCTGGTCGCGCCCGATCGCATCGGCGCGGAGACGCCAGGGCTCGGCGACGTGTGGGACAAGTTCCTCGCCGACAAGCTCGGCGCGCCCAATGGCCGGCGGATCTGGTTCGATCATGGCGACCAGACGCTGGATCAATATTACGGCCCCTGGCAGAGCCGCGCCGATGCGCGGCTGATCGCGATCGGCTGGCGTCCGGGGGATGACTTCGAGACCAAGGTCTATCCCGGCGCCGCGCATGAGGAGAATAGCTGGGCGGACCGCCTACCGGACATTTTTGCCTGGCTGCTGAAGGCGCCGGCCTGATGCGGATCGTCGTGCTGGGCGGCGGGACGGCGGGGTGGATGGCGGCCAATCTCTTCGCCACCGCCTGGCCGCAGGCGCGCGTTAGCGTGATCGAAAGCCCCGAAATTGGCATCATCGGGGTCGGCGAGGGCTCGACCCCGCAGCTCAAGGCGTTTTTCGATCGTATCGGACTCGCCGAGCGTGATTGGATGCCGCGCGCGAACGCGACTTATAAGACCGGCATCGCCTTTCACGGCTGGTCCGAGCGCTCGGGGTGCGAAAGCTATTTTCATCCCTTTCCCAGCGACCTCGATCTCCACACCAACGACGCCTTTTTCAGCCACTGCGCGGCGCGGCGGGGCGGCGTGGATTTCGTGGCGCACCCTGATCGCTTCTATCTGCCCGCGCGGCTCGCCGCCGAAGCGCGCGGCCCGCACCCGGCCGAGGATTTCCCCTTCGAGATAAGCTACGGCTATCATTTCGACGCTTATTTGGTCGGCGCGGTGCTGCGCGATCATGCCGTCGCGCGCGGGGTCGCGCATCTGCCGCTGAAGGTGACCGAGGTGCGGGTGAGCGCCGAAGGGCAGGTGGCCGCGCTCGTCACTGAGGATCGGCAGGCGATCAAGGCCGATCTGTTCGTCGACTCCAGCGGCTTCCGCTCGGTGATCGCGCAGGAAGCGCTGGGGGTGAAGTTCCGCCCCTTCGCCGACAATCTGTTCAACGACAGCGCGGTGGTGATGCCCACGCCCCGCGCCGGGCAGGCGATCGCCCCGCAGACGCGCGCGACCGCGCTTTCCGCCGGCTGGTGCTGGGCGATCCCGCTCACCAACCGCACCGGCAATGGCTATGTCTATTCGTCGCGCTACATCGACGCGGCGGCGGCGGAGGCCGAACTGCGCGCGCATCTGGGGCTGGGGCCGGACGATCCGCCCGCGCGCCACCTGAAGATGAAGGTCGGCCGGGTCGAGAATAGCTGGACCGCCAATTGCCTGACCGTCGGCCTGTCGCAGGGGTTCATCGAACCGCTCGAGGCGACCGCGCTGCATATCGTCCAGGCGACCGTCGAGGGCTTCATCGCGGCGTATGAAGCGGGCGGTTTCACCCCCAAGCACCGCGACGATTTCAACGCGCGGACGAATGCGCGTTACGAGGGGATACGCGATTACATCGTCTGCCACTACCGGGTGAACCGCCGCACCGACACCCAGTATTGGCGCGACAACGCCGCCAATCAGGCCGCGTCGGATACGCTGCGGCGGCTGCTTCACTTCTGGTACACGGGTGCCGATCTCGCGGCGGAAATCGATCGGCTGGGGCTCAACCGTTATTATTCGGCGGTCAGCTGGCATTGCCTGCTCGCCGGTTATGGCGTGTTCCCCGATCGTATCGAGCCGCGCGGCCAAGGCTTTGACATGGCGCGAATCGACGCCATGCTGGCGAAAAGCGCGCGCCACTTCGCGCCGCACCACGAACAACTTGCCGCTTTGGAGAGATAATCATGGCGCTCGCCCCCAGCCAGCCGACGACCGAGAGCGAGGGCGTGAACGCGCCCGACCTGCAATTCTTCGTCTTCGCGCTGTTCTTCATCTTCGGCGGCATCACCAGCCTGAACGATGTCATCATCCCCAAGTTGAAGGACCTGTTCACGCTCAGCTATGGCCAGGCGCTGCTGGTGCAATCGGCCTATTTCATGGCCTACCTGGTGTTCTCGTTGCCCGCCGCCGCAGTGGTGTCGCGCTTTGGCTATCTGCGCACCGCGAGCTTTGGGTTGCTGGCGATGATGGCGGGGTGCCTGCTGTTCGTGCCCGCCTCCCAATCCGGACTGTTCCCAGTGTTCCTGGGCGCGCTGTTCGTGCTCGCCGCCGGCGTGACGATGGTGCAGGTGGTCGCCAACCCGCTGATCTCGCTGCTCGGCCCGCCGCGCAGCGCGCACAGCCGCCTGACCTTCGCGCAGGCGTTCAACTCGATCGGCACCACCATCTTCCCGATCGTCGGCTCGGCGCTGATCCTGGGCAGTCTGAGCAAGGTCGATCCCGCGACGCTCTCGGGCGCCGCGCTCAGCGCCTATCGCACCGCCGAAACGCAGACGGTGGTGAACACCTATCTCGGCCTAGCCGCCGCGCTGCTCGTGGTGGCAGCGGTGGTGTGGACGCGGCGTAACCGGCTGCCCGCCGGCACCGGCACGGATGCCAATGCGCGGCTGTTCGGCGGGTTCGATCTGCTC
Organism: Proteobacteria bacterium SG_bin6; assembly: GCA_002083435.1. Taxonomy (GTDB): domain Bacteria; phylum Pseudomonadota; class Alphaproteobacteria; order Sphingomonadales; family Sphingomonadaceae; genus Sphingomonas. The sequence goes on from LWDJ01000039.1 coordinate 21,089, forward strand.
CGCCGCCCACGCTTCGGCTTCGGCGCGGCGTGCATCTTCCTTTATGTCGGCGCCGAGGTCGCGATCGGCTCGCTGATCGTGAACTATCTCGAACAGTCGAGCGTGATGGGGCTGTCGCAGCTCGAGGCGGGCAAGCATGTCGGCTATTATTGGGGCGGAGCGATGGTCGGCCGCATCCTGGGCGCCGGGCTGCTGCGTCTGGTGTCGCCGGGCAAGGTGCTGGGCGGGGTCGCGCTGGGGGCGATCACGTTGCTGTTCGTCTCCACCCACAGCTTCGGTGCGATCTCGGGCTGGAGCCTGCTCGCGATCGGGCTGATGAACTCGATCATGTTCCCGACGATCTTCAGCCTGGCGAGCGAGGGGCTGGGCAAGCGCGCGGCGGAAGGGTCGGGCATCATCGCCACCGCGATCGTCGGCGGCGCGGTGATCCCGCCGCTCACCGGCTGGCTGGCGGACCAATCCAACCTGCGCGTCGCGATGGCGCTGCCCGCTCTGTGCTACGCGCTGATCGCGGCCTATGGCTGGTATGCGCGGCGGCCGGCCGTTTAACGAGGGTTATGCCGACTCCGGCGCGCTCGCCAGCGCCGCGAGCCCGTCTTTATCCACGACCCCGCGCTCGGTGATGTAAGCTGTCACCAGCCGCGCGGGGGTCACGTCGAACGCCGGGTTCGCCGCGCCCGACAAAGTGAGCCGGGCCGCGCCACCCTCGGCGGGGGCGAACACCACTTCGTCGCCCGAGCGTTCCTCGATCGGCACGTCGCGGCCCGTCGCGGTCGCGGGGTCGAAGGTCGTATAGGGCAGCGCGACGTAGAAAGGCACGTCATTGTCCGCCGCCGCCAGCGCCTTCAGATACGTGCCGATCTTGTTGCAGACATCGCCATTCGCGGTCACGCGATCGGTGCCGACCATCACCGCGTCCACCTGGCCCTGCATCATCAGATGGCCGCCGGCATTGTCGGTAATCACGGTATGCGGCACGCCGTGCCCGGCAAGCTCGAACGCGGTGAGCAAGGCACCCTGGTTGCGCGGGCGCGTCTCATCGACCCACACATGCACCGGCAGCCCTTCGTCATGCGCGAGGTAAAGCGGCGCGGTGGCGGTGCCGTAATCGACCGTCGCCAGCCAGCCGGGGTTGCAGTGCATCAGCACGTTCACCGGCCGATCGGGTGCCCTGGCGTGGAGCGCCCGGAGCAGCTCCAGCCCGTGCCGCCCGATTGCCTGGTTGAGCGCGACATCCTCGTCCGCGATCGCATCGGCGCGCGTGAAGGCGGCGGTGACGCGCTGGTCGAGCGGCAGGTTGCGCACCGCCTCCACGATCCGATCGAGCGCCCATTTCAGGTTCACGGCCGTCGGCCGCGCGGCGAGCAGCCGGGCATAAGCCGCGTCGAGTTCGTCGCCCGCCGCGAGCGCCATCGCCAGGCCATAGGCCGCGGTCGCGCCGATGAGGGGCGCGCCGCGCGTCCACATCTCGCGGATCGCCTGCTCGGCGGTGGCGGCCGAGCGCAGTTCGAACCAGCGCACCTCCCAGGGCAGCAGCCGTTGGTCGAGGATACGCACCCCCGCGCCATCAGCGGTGCGGGTGATCGAGCGATGCCATTCGCCGCCTAGTTTCATATGTCTCTCTTCTCTCCCGTCACCCCGGCCTTGAGCCGGGGTCCCGCTCCCTTACGGGCCAAGAAGAAGAAGCGAGACCCCTGGTCAAGCCCGGGGTGACGGCGGGAGAGCGGTCGGACTGATTATCCACGCATCCACCCCATCGAAGTCCACGACATCGCCGGCGCCGTGACTGCGATCCACCCGCAACGCCCGCATTCCCGCCGCGCGGGCGGCGCCAACCTCTTCCGGCGTGTCGGAGAGGAACAGCACCGCGTCGGGCGCCACGCCGATCGCCGCAGCGATCGCGGCGTAGGAAGCCGCCTCGCGCTTCGGCCCGGTCTTGGTATCGAAATAGCCGCTGAACAGCGGCGTCAGGTCGCCAGCATCGCTATGCCCGAACAGCAACTTCTGTGCCGCGACCGAGCCCGAGGAGAAGATATAGAGCTTCAGGCCACCCGCGTGCCAGCGCCGTAGACCCCTCACCGCGTCGGCATAGACATGGCCGGTGAAAGCCCCGCTCGCATAGCCATCGGCCCAGATCAGCCCTTGCAACTCCTTGAGCGGCGTCGCCTTCCTGTCCTCGTCGATCCAGCGAAGCAGCGTTTCGATTGGATCGGCGGGTGCGCTCGCCGCGACTTCCGCGAGGATTGGCGCGACCGCCTCGGCGTGCGCCACGCAATAGTCAGGCAGCCGTTCACGGGCATAGGGGAACAGCACCTGCGCCACGAAATCGATGCTCGAGGTCGTGCCCTCGATATCGGTCAGGATCGCCTGGATCACGCGGGTTCGTGGCGCGGGAAGCGGCTGGCGATCGTGTCGCCGGTGAAGCGCGCGATCCAGCCATCGGGGTTGAGGAAAAGGCGGATCGCGGTGAAGCGCGGGCTTGGTCCCATGTCGAACCAATGCTTCATCCCCGCCGGCACCGCGATCAGATCGCCCGCGGTGCACAGCATCGCGAACACGTGCCCCTTGGCGTGGAGCGTGAACAGCCCCTCGCCCTCGACGAAGAAGCGCACCTCGTCTTCGGCATGGGTGTGCTCGTCGAGGAATTTGGTGCGCAGTTCGGCGCGCGCCGGATGATCGGGGATCATCGCGACGGTATCGACCGACTGATAGCCGCCCTCGGCCTTCAGCCGCTCGATCTCGGGCGCATAGGCGGTAAGGGCGTCCGCGCCCCCCGCCAGGTCGCGCAACGGCCAGCGTTCGAAGCGCACCCCGACCGGCGCGAGCGCCGCGACGATCGCGGCTTCCTCATCGGTATCGAGCAAGGGCGCGTCTGGCGCGTCCTCGGCGAAAACGCGCAGCCGGCTCATTTCAGCCCCAGATGCCGCGCGAATTGCAGCTGCGCGAGTTCGGTGGAGATCATCCATTCGATCGCTTCGATCACGCCTTCGGCCTCCGCCAGATCGGCGCCCCAGCCATAAAGGCCGTGCGCGCGGATAAGATAGGCGGGTGTCGTCCCCGGCACCAGTCGTGGCATGATCGCGCCGGCGAGCGCCTCCATATCCTGGCTGTTGTCGACGATCGGCAGCACCGCTTCGGCTTCGTGCGTCGCGATGCCTGGGAGGACCTTCAGCATCTCGTGCCCTGCCAGCCGGTAATGATCGCCCGGCAGCGCGCGGCTGAGGCCCACCGCGTGCGGCGAATGGCTGTGGAGCACCGCGTTCACGTCCGGAAACTGGCGGTAAAGCGCGCAGTGCAACACCGTCTCCGCCGAGGGGCGCTTGGCGTCGAGCGGATTGCCGTCGAGATCGACGGTCATCACATCGGCCTCGGTCAGCCGGCCCTTGTGGCGGCCCGAGACGGTGATCGCGATCCGCCCGTCGGCCAGGCGGAGCGAATAATTGCCCGCGGTCGCCGGCGCCCAGCCCTTGCCGTCGAGCCAGCGCCCGACCTGCACGATCGCCGCGCGCGCTTCGACCAGCGTCATCCCTGCCATGAACGCGATCCCCAATTCGTTAACGCGAAGCCGGGCGGGTAGAGCGCCGCCCGCTTCAAGGCAACCGCCGAAAAAGTTCGATACGGCGGGAGGAAGGTGGAGCGGGTAACGGGACTCGAACCCGTATATTCAGCTTGGAAGGCTGCTGCACTACCCTTGTGCTATACCCGCGCGAACCCCGGCCGATACCGGGTCGCGCGCGCCGGGGCAAGTCGTGGGCGGCATTGACGGCTTGCTTACCATTGCCGGGCTAGGTTTTTCACCATGTTGCACGATCCCGCCCTGGCGCGCGCCGCGCAGGAACAACGCCCGCCCTCGGCGGTCTCGAGCGGAGTCGGCTTCGCCGGGCTTGCCGGGGTGTTGCTGTGGATCGCCATCGCCCGCTGGTTCGACATGGACGGGCCTTATTCGGCGCTGATGAACCTGGTGTTCTGCGGGCTGCCGATGGTTGCCTGGTCGGTGTTCGTCGACAAGGTCCAGCGCAGCCCGTCGACCGGCATCGACTGGTCGCTGAACCGCGATTGGCGCGAGACGTTCGATGTGAGCCTAACGAAGCTCGCCGGGCTGTGGGTCACCTGGGTCGGCATCGCCATCGTCTATGGCACGCTGCGCTTCTACTGGCAGGGCAATTACGCCTTTTCGATGCTGGTGCTGGGCTATGCCGCGCCGTTCGTGTTCCTGGGCGCCATCCCCTATATCTTCTGGATCGACCGCAAGCTGATCGAGCCCAAGGACAGCGCCCATGCGCTCGGCGCCTGGCTGATGAACAGCGCGCCGGCCGATTGGCCCGCGATTAACGCGCATCTGCGCGCCTGGGCGGTCAAAGGCTTTTTCCTCGCCTTCATGCTGGCGATCGTCCCGCCGGGGTTCGGTGACTTCATCCGCGCCGATTGGCGCGCGGTCATGGCCGATCCGGTGAAGCTCGCCAATTGGCTGATCACCTTCATGTTCGTGATCGACGTGGCGTTCGCGACCGTCGGCTATGTGCTGACGCTGCGTCCGCTCGATTCGCACATCAGGAGCGCCAATCCTTACGCGGCGGGGTGGACCGCGGCGCTGATCTGCTATCCGCCCTTCGTGCTGATGGGGCCGGGGGCGCCGCTCGACTATCACCCCGGCACCGCCGACTGGACTCACTGGCTCGCGGGACAACCCGTGCTGCTCGCGCTCAACGGCGTCCTGCTGGTGGCGCTCACCGGCATCTATGCTTGGGCGACGCTGGCGTTCGGGCTGCGTTTTTCCAACCTCACCCATCGCGGGGTGCTGACCCATGGCCCCTATGCCTGGTCGCGCCATCCGGCCTATCTCTCCAAGAACCTGTTCTGGTGGTGCTCGACGCTGCCGTTCCTGTCGACCGGCAACATGGTCGACGCGGCGCGGGCGACGATCCTGATGGCGGTGGTGGCCGGTATCTATTATTGGCGCGCGCGGACCGAGGAGGCGCATCTCGGCCAAGATCCCGCCTATCAGGCCTATTCGCAGTGGATGGCGCGCCACGGGCCGGTGCCACGCTTTTTCGCGTGGCTCAGCGGACGCGGCGCGGCTTAAGCCCGTACGGCGCGATCGGCTGGACAGGCGCGCGGGCTCAAGCGGGCCGCGCGCTCAGTGGATTGGCGACGCCGCAAATACGTGGGCCCGGCGCGGGGCGTGGGGCTGGCAACGGCGCGGTCAACGCCCAGCAGCGCGCGAGCGCCGATCAGGCGGCGTCGCGATCCTGATACTCGATCACTTTCAGATAGTTGGCGAGCCGGTTCGCCTCCAGCGATTGCAACAATTTATTCTGGTGCCATGGCACCACCAGATCGGCGAGCGCCGCGCTCCACGGCGCGTCGAAGGCGAACAGGATGCCGAGCCCGAACACGCCGGGCACTTCGCAGAAGCCGAGTTCGCGTCCCGCCTCCAATTCCTCGGCCAGGAAATCCTCGACCGCGGTCAGCACGCCGTTGCGAGGGCCGCCTTCGTGCAGGGCGAGCGCATAATGGCCCATGCCGCGAAAGCCACGGTTCCGACGCAGGAACGGCTCGTGCGGCACGGTGCCGCCTTCATAGCTATGCTCGTGGAGATATTCGGCCGGGATGCGATCGGGGGCGTAATACATGTCGCGCCGTCCGACCGGCCAATGGATGTCGTGCAGGAAAGCGAGCAACGGCTTGCCGTCGCGCTTGGCGATCGCGTCGATCGCGCGCAGCTCGTGATAGACGGTGTACCAGTTATGGTCGCCGTCGATCAGCCAGGCGTCGATACCCGCGAGCGTCGGGATCGCCTCCAGGCTTGGCAGCGGCAAATGCGTCACCTGCGGGCGTTCGGCGAGCCAATCGGCGAATTCAGGCTTGGGCGCGGGGTCGATCGACACCAGCGTGCCGCCCCGCGCGGCGACATGATCGGCGAGCAGCGCGCTCATCCCGCCATATTCGGCGCCGATTTCGGCGAGGGTCGTCGCTTCGGCCAGATCAAGCGCGCCGAGGATGATATCGGCGAATTCGGCCATCGAATGGATCAGCAGATCGGGCATCACGCCGCCTTCTGGTTGGCGCCGGCGATCACGGCGCCGGCGGCGCGGCGCACGATCGGGCGGAAGGTTACTGTCAACAGGCGCGGGTCGCCGCTTGGACCCTGCTCGGCTGGGGGCACGAACAGCAGCGCGGCGGGCGTCGCGCGGTAAATTCCCTCGGCGAGCCGCTCCAGCCCGTCGAGCAGCGGCTGCACCGGGCGGCGCCGTTCGCGCGCCTTGACGAAATCGTCGACCGCCTCGATCGACACCGCCTCGACCTGGACCAGCTCGGCGATCGCGCCCAGCTGCACGCCGATTGCATAGGCACCGGGGTTGATCGGCAGGCTCATTCGGTAAAATCCCTCATGCGTCGGTACGGCTTCGGCGCTGATCATCAGCTGCGCCTTGGCGTCGGCGATCAGCACCGGCACCGAGAAGGCGTTCGCCTCGAAATCGGATTGGCGGAAATCGAGCCCCAGCGTGCCGATCGCCGCGATACTGAGCGCGAAGGGCAGACCATGTTCCTGAATCTCGCCCGCCGGATACATGCGCTCGATCCCGGCGAGATAGGTCAGCCCGCGCTGGCGCAGACCCTCGGTCGCGGCCGTGCGATCGATCAGCTTGGTGGTATATTCGGTGCCGAGGTTGACGTCGTGGTCGAACGCTTCGAGCAGCGCCACCTCCGCCGAGCGCGGCAGCAGCAGCAGTCGCGCCAGCACGCTCGCCACCATCCGTCGTTCGGCATCGCCACCGTCGGATTGGGCGGGCCGCGCCTTGCCGGTGTCGTGATGCGCGATGAAGGCGAGCGCGCCCGCCTGCGCGGTGTCGCGGATCGTGCTCTGCCGCCCCTTGATGTCGGCGGCCTTGCGGATCGGCTTGCCGTTGGCGTGATAGTCGATCACCGAGCCTTGCGCCACGGTCACCAGCTGCTCGACCACCGCGATCTGCCGGATCAGCGCGCCCAGCACGCGGCCGTCATAATGGCGATTATCGAGCAGGCCGCGCTTGTCGTGCCGCGTCGGTTCGGACTCGCGCAGCAGCAGGTAGCGTCCGCTGACGCCGACGCCGAGCCGCTCGGCGAGCACGGGTGCCGCCATGTCCTGCACAGTGCCCTGATAGCCGAGATCGACCAGCATCAGCTGCTCGCCCGGCTGGATGCCGCTTTGCTGCGCGACATGCTTGGCGAGGCGGCCGGCGAACTGCCTGCTGCGGCTGACGATCTTGCGCAGCCATTGCGGCTCCACCAGCTTGGCGCGGAACGCCTTGGGGTGAGGCGGCAGGCGCTTGATCTCGTCGTCCTCCAGCAGCAGCTGGCGGCCGACCACCTTGTTGAGCGGCGTATCCTCGCGGTTCAGATAAGCGTGCACCGCTGCTTCGTCGACGAAGCTCGCGCGGCGCGCGGTGAAGCGGCTCAGCTCGATCGTCATCGCTTCGCCAAAGCCCGCTGCCTCGAAAGCGCGCGCGGGCAGATGGCCATCGCGCAGCACGAACACCGGGCGAACGGTGCGCCCGGTCTCTCGGGCGAGCGCCTCGATCTCGTCGCGCACCCATTTGACGAAGCCGAGCATGATCGGGCCGAGCACGTCATGCCCCAGCGCCGTCGCGCTATCCTGGCTATCATGCCCCAGCGACAGCGCCGGACGGTGCGGCTGGAGCGCGGGCACGCTGACCCGGGTGCGCGGCTCGATCAGGGTCGCCGCCGCCGCCTCGAGCCGCAGTTGCTGCTGCACGCCCGGCGCGAATTGTTCGAAATGGACGGCATGGATGCCGAACTTCGCCGGCGCCTGCGCGTCGGCGACCGGATTATCGCCCATGTGCAGGATCGCCTCGCCCGGCAGGTCGAGCGCCTTCAGCACATGCTCGAACAGCCCCTGCGCCTTGGCGACTCCATATTCGCTGGAGCAGAAAATGCGCTCGATCGCGTCCGCCACCCCAGCCCCGGCAACGGTCGCGATCAGGCCACGCAATTGCGGTTCGGCGAGATAGGTGTCGGAGACGATGATCACCCGCAGCCCGCGCGCCCGCGCCGCCTCGATCAAGGCGACTGTTGGCGCGAACGGGTAGCAATGCCGCGCTTCAGCGGCGAGTTCGGCGGCGACCGAGGCGGCGCGGCCCTCTTCGTGCGGTTGCAGCACGGCATGGATCGCCTCGATCGAGACCTCGTCGAACCCGTCCGCCTGGCGTCGGAAGTGGCGCGCATAGCGTTCGGCGCGCACGCGTGGCTCCACCCCGCCGCCGGTGATCGGCAGATCGGCGAACACGTCGATTGGCGCGTGGACGTTGCGCCACAGCAAGGTATCGAAACAGTCGAGCGACAGGACGCGAACAGAAGCGGGCGCCTGATCGAGCAAGGTGGCGATGTCGTGCGCGCGGATAACGGTCATGCTTTCCCCCCGGTTGCGCGCATCAGTTGACGAAATTGGTAAAGGCGGCGTTAAACATGGGGAAAATGCGGTATTTCGGCCGCTTCGCCCGATCGCAAACCGCTAAAGCTTTTTCGCTACCGGTCGTTCCTGGTTTCAGGAAAGGGCGGCATGGTCACCAACACGACGAGCACCGGCACGACGAACGCTTCGAGCACGTCGCAAATCCTCAGCTCGCTGGGCGCGGGATCGGGGATTGACTATGCCTCGCTCGTCGGCAGCCTGGTCGACGCGCAATTCGCCGCCAAGAATCAGCAGCTTACCGCCAAGAGCGAGGCGCTGACCGCGCAGATTTCCGCCGCCAGCAATCTCAAGAGCATCATCGGCCAGTTCGCCAGTTCGCTCAAATCGCTCACCAAGGGCGGCACGCTCGTCACGCAGCCGAGCAGCTCCAACGCAAATGTCGTGCGCGCGGCCGCGCTGCCGTTCGCGCGGCTCAACGGCTTTTCGGCGCAGGTCGAGGTGCGCTCGGTCGCCCAGGCGCAGGCGAGCGCGAGTCCCGTATTCGCCGATCGTACCGCCGCGATCGGCACCGGGACCCTCACGCTGACGCTCGGCACCGCGACCAACGCGAACGGCGCGCTCACCAGCTTCACCGCCAATTCCGGCGCGAGCCCGGTCAACATCACCATCAATACCAGCAACAACAGCCTCGACGGCATCGCCAAGGCGATTAACGCCGCCAATGCCGGGGTGACCGCCAATGTCGTCGCCGATGGCAGCGGTTTCCGCCTCGCGCTGAAAGGGCAGACCGGCGCGACCCAGGCGTTTCAGCTTACGAGCCAGGACGCGGGGCTCGATCAGCTCGCGGTCGATGTCGGTAGCCCGGCGCGGATCGGCACCGGCGCGCAGGATGCCGAGGTCGTCGTCGACGGGTTGAGCTTCAAGCGCGCGAGCAACACGATCAGCGATCTCATCGCCGGGGTCCGGCTCGATCTGGTGAGCGCCGCGCCCGGCACCACCGTTTCGCTTGGCAACACCCCGCCGACCAGCGCGCTGCGCCAGGCGGTGCTCGATTTCGTCGATACCTATAACCAGGTCATCGGCCAGATCACCGAGCAGACCGATCCGCAGAACGGCGCGCTGAAGGCAGACTATGCCGCGCGCGACCTGAAGGGCGGGCTGGGGCGGCTGACCCAGGTGCCGCTCTGGACCAGCACGACCGGGGGCGCGCCGACCACGCTCGCCGAGATCGGGGTCGCGACCAATCGCGACGGCACGCTGACCGTGAAGACCGATCAGCTCGACAGCGCGCTGCGCAACAATGCGCAGGCGGTGGAAGCGATGTTCCAGGACGGCGCCACCTCGACCCGGGGCGGGCTGGCGGCGGCGTTTCAGGCGCTCGCCGATCGCGCGACGAGCACTGTCGGCGGGCTGGGAGCGAGCCAGGCACGTTACACAGCGAGCAAGGTGAGCCTCGACAAGCAGCAGCAAAAGGCCAGGGACGAGGCCGAGACGATGCGGACCCGGCTGACGCGGCAGTTCGCCGGCACCGACGCGCGGGTTTCGGCCTATCGGTCGGCGCAGAACTTCCTGACGCAGCAGATTGACGCCTGGAACGGGGGCGGTCGATGAGCGGTCTCGCCCCCCGGCTCGGTCGCAATCCGGAGGCGACCTATCGCCAGGTCGATATGGCCGGGCGCACCGCGACCGCGGACGCGCATGGCCTGGTCGATCTGCTCTACGAAGAGCTGGGCCGCGCGCTCGCGGCGGCGGCGGCGGCGATCCGGGCGGGCAATCTGGCGGTGAAGAGCGAGAAGATCGCGCGCGCGGTCGCGATCCTGTTCGCGCTCGAGGCTGGGCTCGATTTCGAGCGTGGCGGCCCGGTCGCCAAGACGCTCGCCGGGGTCTATCGCGGCGCGCGCAAGCAGATCCTCGACGCGAGCCTCAGCCTCGATCCGCGGCCCTTCCAGGAAGTCGCGGCGAACATGGCCGAGATCGCCGCCGCTTGGCGCCAGCTGCGCGGCGCGGCCTGAAGGTCGTAATTACCCCGCGAGCATCGCCCGCGCGGCGTTGCGCCCCGGTCGCCCCGTCACCCCGCCGCCGGGATGCGCGCCCGAGCCGCACAGCCACAGCCCCTTCACCGGCATCCGGTAGCTGCCCAGCCCATAGACCGGGCGCGCCGCCCAGAGCTGATCGAGCGACATGCGCCCGTGGAAGATGTCGCCGCCCACCAGCCCGAAACGGGCGTGGAGATCGGCGGGGCTGAGCGCCATCCGCCCGACGATCAACGCCCGGAAACCGGGGGCGAAGCGTTCGACCGTCGCCAATACCGCGTCGGCGGCGGCAGCGCGGGCGTCGTCGCTCCAGTCGAGCGCGGGATCGAAATGCTGTGCGAACAGGCTCGCGACATGGCAGCCGGGCGGGGCGAGACTGTCATCGACCAGGCTCGGGATCAGCATCTCGACGATCGGCGCGCGCGACCAGCCTTGGGCACGGGCGTCGTCGAACGCGCGGTCCATGTAATCGAGGCTCGGCGCGAGGATGATGCCGCTCTTCAAATGCTCTCCGGGTTCGGGCAGCGCGGCGAAGCGCGGCAGTCCGCTGAGCGCGACGTTCATCCGGAACGTGCCCGAACCGCTGACATGCTGGCCGATCCGCGCGCGCAGGCCGGGTTCGAGCAGGCCGGGATCGAGCATGTCGAGCAGCAGCGTGCGCGGGTGGACGTTGGCGGCGACCGCGCGCGCGGCGATGCGCTCGCCATTAACGAGTTCGACCCCGGCGACTCGCCCATGCTCGGCGAGCACCCGCGCGACCGGCGCGTCGCAGCGGATCGTCACCCCCGCCACTTCGCACGCCCGCGCCATCGCCTGTGTCACCGCGCCCATGCCGCCGATGGCATGGCCCCAGGCGCCCTTGACCCCGTTCACTTCGCCGAAGACGTGGTGGAGCAGCACATAGGCGCTCCCCGGTGTCGACGGCCCGGCATAATGGCCGACCACCGCGTCGAACCCGAACACCGCCTGGACGGGCGCGCTTTCGAAAAAGCCCGCCAGCACCTCGCGCGCGCTGCGGGTGAACAGGTCGATCGCGTCGCGCTTCACCTCGGCGCCCAGCCCCAGCAACCGCCGCCCCTGATCGAGCGCGCGCCACAGCCCGGCCGGATCGGCTGCCGGCGGCGCGCGATCGGCGAGCAGTCGCAGTACCTCGGCCACCGCGCCCAGCCGCCGCTCATAATCGGGCAGCGCCGCGGCATCGCGGGGCGAAAAGCGCGCGACCGCCGCCGCGCTCTGCCCGCCGCCCATCAGCAGATACCGGCCATCCTCGGTCGGCAGGAAATTGGCGTATGGCCGGCTCACCACCCGCAGCCCGTGGCGGCCAAGCGCCATGTCGCGCTGGATCGCGGGATCGAGCAGGCCGAGCGTGTAGCTCGCGGTGGAGTTGCGGAAGCCGGGGACGAATTCCTCGGTCACCGCCGCGCCGCCCACCACGCCGCGCCGCTCGAGCACCAGCACGCGCTTGCCGGCGCGCGCCAGATACCAGGAGCAGACCAGCCCGTTATGCCCGCCACCGATGACGATCGCGTCCCACCCCATCAACTCCGGTGCTGGCGTAATTCCGCCCCCGCCGCAAGGCGAGCGCCGGTTAACGCGTTCGTGACCGAGCGGGGTGTACGCTTGGCGCGCAAGGAACCATGATGGGCGACACACCGATTCTCGCGCAGCACAGCATTCTGGCGGTGGATGACAGCCGCACCCAATTGGGCGTGCTCGGCCGGCGGTTGAGCGCGCTCGGCTATCTCGTCGCGCTCAGCGATACGGGGCGCGAGGCGCTCGATCTGATCGCCGGGCGTGGTTTCGATCTGGTGCTGATCGATATGGTGATGCCCGAAATGACCGGGATCGAGCTGCTAAGCGAAATCCGGGCCGCGCGCGCGACGGCCGATCTGCCCGTGATCATGATGACCGCCCGCGGCGACAGCCAGGCCGCGGTCGAGGCGCTGGGCGCCGGTGCCGACGATCATATCGCCAAACCCTTCGCCTTCACCGAACTCGCTGCTCGGATCGAGCGCGTGATCGCGCGCGGCCGGCGCATCGCCGAGCTGAAGCGCGCCAACGCGGCGCTCGACGCACGGATCGCGACGCGGGCGATGGAACTGGGCGAGGCACGCGCCCAACTCGCCGCCACTCGCGCCGAGGAGCGCCGCCTGCTCGCCACGCTCGCCCACGCGCAGGCGCGGCTCGCGGCGGTGGGGATGCAAGCCTAAGGGAGTAACGCCAGCTTCGCCCGGGCCAGCGCCGCCTGGCGCTCGGTAAGGCCGTTCAAGCCGCCATTCACCTTCCGGGTAAGGCCTATGATGTCGTCGGCATCGGCGAAGGCGTTGCAGCCATTCGCGGTCCAGAACAGGCAGCCCGCGCGCAACCCCGTGTCGGGATCCAGCAGCAGATCGGGCTGAGCCACTACCGGCAGCCGCGTGATGGCCGCGATCCTGGCGTAGTTGGCGCGCCCGGTCAGCTGTTTCCAGCCGCGCCCGCGGTAGGTCCAGCCATCGGCGGGGGCGGTGTTGCCCAGGTTCAGCCGGCCGTAAACGCCACCATAGACCAGATTGGCGATCGCCGCCTGCCGATCGATCGGGACGGTCAGCTCGCCCGGGTGCCGACCCAGCCGCTCGGCATCGGCCGAGCTGATCCTTTGCGGCCCGAACGTCGCGATCAGGCCGGCGGGGCTGTAATTCAGATTCTCGCTCGTCCGCGAAAAGTTCCAAGTCTCGACCGCCGCCTGCGCGATATTGTGGGCGATGCGCAAAGCGCTGGTGATCGCGTTTTGCGGGAAATAGCGCGCGCAGGCGGTGCCGAAGCTCAACATCAGCGCGCTCGGGCCGGGCTTCGCCGCTACCCAAGCGAGCAGCGCCGCGTAGCTTTTGGGGCCGAAATCGCCATCGACCGGGATCGCTTGCCCGCGATCGACCAGCCGCCGCTGAACGCCGAATGCGTCGAACATCCCCCTCTCCCGCAATCGAAGTGCAGGCTGCGAATGTTACGCTAAGTCCACCGTGTAGGACAGGACAGACCGCGGCCGAAACGGTGCGTCAGGGATAGGCCGGCGTAAAAAGTGGTGGAGCTAGGGGGATTCGAACCCCCGACCTCTGCAGTGCGATTGCAGCGCTCTCCCAACTGAGCTACAGCCCCACATCGCCGGAGCGCGTGCCTTTAGCGGGCGCCGCGCCGTGATGCAACGCCTTTCGATCCGCCGCTAATCGGAACGCTTACGGCCAGCCGCGCGGGCGTTGCGACAAGGCGTGGGCGCCGCAGCGGAACGGGCAAAGCCATCCCCCGTTGGTCCGTCAGAGCATGGCGCCAGCCGCATGCGCCGGGCAAGCGGCGCGCCTTGCGAGCAAGCTCGGCGAAAGGAACGGCGATGGGCGACAACCGCTATAATCCCAATGAGGAAAGCACCGGCAGCTATCTGACGCAGGACGGCCAGCGCGGCGGAACGCGAACACCGCGTCACGACGACGCCACCGCGCGTGAATATGGCGCCAGCCGCCAGGGACGCGGGGATTGGCCCGGCGGGCAGCGGCGCGAGGGCGGATTCGGCCAGGAGCGCGGCTATGGCGACCATGGCGGGCGCGGCTATCAGGGTGGCGAGGCTTCCGGTCAGCAGGGCCAAGGCTATCGCGCCGGGCAGAGCGAACGCGGCCAAGGCTATCAGGATCGCAACTACACCCAGGGCCAGCCACGCGGCAATTTCGGCGGGTCGGGCAATTATGGCGGGCAGGGACAGCGTTTCAGCCAGCAGGAACATCACGAAGGCAGCGGCTACGGCCCCTATGGTCAGCGTGACCAGGGCCATTCGGAAGGCGCTTACGGCCATGATCAGCGCGGCGGCGACACCAGCCGCCGCGGCAGTCAGCAGGGTGGCTATGGCTATCCGGCGAGCGATTACGACTATGAAGATCGCGGCTTCATCGCGCGCGCCGGTGATGAAGTGCGCAGCTGGATGGGCGACGAGCGCGCCCAGCGCCGCCGTGAACTTGACCAGCGTTATGACGAGCGCGAGGGTGGCGGCGGCCAGAACTGGGGTGGTGGCGATCGTTCCGGCCGCGACGATGGCGAGGAACGCTATCCCGGCGGCATCCGCGGCTATTCGAACCAGCGCGGGCCGACCTTCCAGAACGGCGAGTGGATCGGCGCCGGATCGGGCTGGAGGCGCGGATCGGACGAAGATGATTATGGCAGCTGGCGCCGCCAGCAGATCGAGTCGATCGATCGCGATTACGACGAATATCGCCGCGAAAACCGCCAGCGGTTCCACAGCGAGTTCGAGAATTGGCGCACCGAGCGCCAGGGCCAGCGCGCGTCGCTGCGCCAGGTGCGCGAGCATATGGAAGTCGTGGGTTCCGATGGCGAGCATGTCGGCACGGTCGATCATGTGCTCGGCGACCGCATCCTGCTGACGAAAAGCGACAGCAACGCCGGCGGCAAGCACCACTCGATCCCCTCGCGCTGGATCGAAGCGGTGGGCGAGAAGGTTGCGATTCGCAAGACCGCGCAAGAAGCGATCGCCGCCTGGCGCGAGGAACAAGAGGATCAGCACAGCTGATCGACAATCCAAGCGACGCTTTCGGCCCCGTACCCCCTTGTGGGGACGGGGCTTTGTTTTTGTGGCGACCTGGTTGCCTTCGGCGCCGCCGGGGCTAGTGTCGCGCCCGTATCGAGATCTGGAGAGGAAAAGATGGCGCAGGCGTGGACGCTTAAATCGCGACCGATCGGCACCCCGACGGCGGAAAATTTCGAACTGGTCGAGCTGCTCGGCGGGCCGTTGGAGGCGGGGCAGGTGCGGATCGCCAATCGCTGGCTGTCGGTCGATCCCTATATGCGCGGGCGTATGAACGATGTGAAGAGCTACACCCCACCCTTCCAGCTTGGCCAGCCGATGCAGGGCGGCGCGGTGGGCGAGGTAGTGGAAAGCGCCGATCCCAATGTGCCGGTGGGAACGCTGGTGCTTCACATGGATGGCTGGCGCGACGAAGCGGTGCTGCCCGGCGCGCATGTGCAGAAACTGCCCGATCTGCCGGTCGAACCCCAGGCGTATCTCGGCCAATTGGGGATGCCGGGGATGACCGCCTATTTCGGCCTGCTCGAAGTCGCGGGCGCGCAGAGCGGGGACACAGTATTCGTCTCGGCCGCCGCTGGCGCGGTCGGCTCGACCGTGGTGCAGATCGCCAGGGCCAAGGGGATGCGCGTGATCGGCTCGGCCGGCGGCGCGGACAAGTGCGCCTGGGTGAAGGCGCTGGGCGCCGACGCGGTGATCGACTACAAGGCCGAAGGGTCGCTGGTGAAGGCGCTCGCCGCCGCCGCGCCCGAGGGGATCGACGTCTATTTCGACAATGTCGGCGCCGAGCATCTCGACGCCGCGCTCGCGGTGGCCAAGGAGCGCGCGCGCTTCGCGATCTGCGGGATGATCGACATCTATAACGATGGCAAGCCGACCGAGCTGCGCTATCTGGCGCGGGTGATCGGCGCGCGGCTGACGATCAAGGGCTTCATCGTCAGCGATTTCATGAGCCGCGCGGGTGAATTCTACCGCGACATGGCCGGCTGGTTGCAGGCGGGGCAGCTCCACCGCGAGGAAACCGTGGTGAACGGGCTCGGCGAAATGCCCGAGGCGTTCCTCGGCCTGTTCAGCGGGCAGAACAAGGGGAAGATGCTGGACCGGGTGTGATTGGCGCGGCGGACCGGCACCGACCGTCCCGCCGTTCCCGCGTGTGCACGGCGCGGTGATCCGCCGCCACTCAGTCGAGGGTGGCGGCGAACCGCGCGCCGTTGCGGACTTGGTTGCCGACCGCCTTATCCAGCAACGGCTCGGGGAACGGCGCTATCCCGCCGTTCCGTCGCGCTTCGATGTTTACTCCGCCGCCACGCCGGCTTGCGCGAACATGTCCGCCTCGCCGTCCTCGTTCGCGATCTCGGCCTTGCCGAGCTTGGCGCGCTGACGCTTGTCGAAGCTGTCCCACACCTCGCCCCAATTGCCGCGCGTCGCGCCCTTGGAATATTCGGTCGCGCGCTGCTCGAAGAAATTGGCGTGCTCCACCCCGTTGAGCAGCGGCGCGAGCCAGGGCAGCGGGTGTTCGTCTATCATGTAGATCGGCTTCATGCCGAGCTGCCCCAACCGCCAATCGGCGATGTAGCGGATGTACTTCTTGATTTCCTTGGGCGTCATCCCCGTCACCGGGCCTTGTTCAAAGGCGAGGTCGATGAACGCATCCTCCAGCCGCACCGTGGTCTGGCAGACATCGGCGATATCGTCTTTCACCGCCTTGGTGAGGCAGTCGCGCTCGCGGACGAATTCGTGGAATAGGCGGACGATGCCTTCGCAGTGCAGGCTTTCGTCGCGGACCGACCACGACACGATCTGCCCCATGCCCTTCATCTTGTTGAAGCGCGGGAAGTTCATCAGCATCGCGAAGCTCGCGAACAACTGCAGCCCTTCGGTGAAGCCGCCGAACATCGCCAGCGTCTTGGCGATATCCTCATCGGTATCGACGCCGAACTGCTGCAGATAATCATGCTTGTCCTTCATCTCGGCATAATCGAGGAAGGCCGAATATTCGGTCTCGGGCATCCCGATCGTGTCGAGCAGGTGCGAATAGGCGGCGATATGCACCGTCTCCATATTGCTGAAGGCGGTGAGCATCATCTTGATCTCGGTCGGCTTGAACACCCGGCCATATTTGTCGTGGTAGCAATCCTGCACCTCGACATCGGCCTGGGTGAAGAAGCGGAAGATCTGCGTCAGCAGGTTGCGCTCATGCGCCGAGAGCTTCTGCGCCCAATCGCGGCAATCCTCGCCGAGCGGTACTTCCTCGGGCATCCAGTGGATCTGCTGCTGGCGTTTCCAGAAATCATAGGCCCAGGGATATTCGAAGGGCTTGTAGGTCTTGCGAGCCGAGAGGAGGGACATGTTCTGCTCCACTAACAAAGATTATTGCCCGGCCCCCCAGGACCAAAGCGTATAAGCATAAAAAGCCAGCACCACCGCGCCGGCCGTCAACATCGTGCCTGCGATGCGGCGGCGATAGATGGCGGGCTCGTCCGCCGCCGGGCGGGTGAGCGTATAGGCGGCCGCACCCCCGGTGGCGAGCGCGACGAGCGCCATGATTCCCGCCTCCATCCGCTTCACCGTCGGACCACGCGGGTGCGGTACACCACCCGCGTGCCCCCGCGCGCGCCGACGCCCAGGAAGACGATCCCCAGGAAATAGCCGAAATCATACCAGCCGCCGGCATTGGGCACGGCATAGACCGCGACCCCGGGCAGGAACAGCGAGAGCACCCACGCGACCGGGAAGATGAAGCCGTGCCACAGCCCGCTCACGAAACCGGGCGCGCCGGGCTGCACCGTCCCCGGCACCGCGCGCGCGCAGGCGGCGAGGCTGGTCGCGAGCAGCAGGACGAAAGCGAAGCGGGCAGGCTTGGTCATCACGCATCTCCCATCGGCGAAAGTGCCGATAGAAAAGCGCGCGAGGGGAGGATGGGGTCCGTGGAGATGCAAGGCGCGACCCGGCTCCTCCCCTGGAAGGGGAGGAGCTTCCACTTGCCCGTCCTCGTCGCCCCGGTTCCCGAGCCGGGCCTGGGCCCGATCGCGACGGCGGGGGCGGTGCCGATCATCCGCATCGCGCGCGGCTGACCCGCTATCTCCAGAACCAGCGCGGCGCGACGCCGCGTCGGCTGCGGTTCAGCCACATCTGCACGTAGAGCCAGAGCCCCGATATCGCGAAGAAGATCAGCGCGAACCCGCCAAGGATCGACAGCATCGTCCCGACCGGGCCGAAGCTTTCGCCCGAATGGAGATGGTGTAGCACGCCGACCAGCCCGCGCATGCTGCCCGGCGCGGGTTTTGGCCGACAGATCATCATCTCCGGGCAGACAAAGCCCGCAGGCGGCGTCGCGCGCGCCGGCGCACCGCTCGGCCACAGCGCCGCCGCCTGGCTGAGCACGCCGGTAACCGCGATCCAAAGCATGATCATGCCAAAAATCACCGAGAGCCAACGGTGCCATTTGCGCATCGAAACCATCCTTTTGCTGTTGCGAATTATTAGCAACAGTGGTGGAGCGGAGGATGGTGGGGCAAGCCATCATTTGTCGCAATTGGTCGCGGTCGGGGCATGGCGGCGGGAATGCCACCGGATTCCGCCGTAACCGAGCTGGCGGTGGATTGCCCCGGGATCGGTGACGCGGCGCGTTACTGGCATGCCAGACACTCGTCATAATCCGTGTTCGGCAGCTCGATCTTTTTCAGTTCGGGGGTGTTGTCCGCCTCCACCCCGCCGGCGAAGCTCGCGCGCTGGATCGATTTCGAGCGCAGATAATAAAGCGACTTCACCCCCAGCTCCCAGGCGCGGAAGTGGAGCATCAGCAGATCCCACTTCTCCACGTCCGCCGGGATGAACAGGTTCAGCGACTGCGACTGGTCGATATAGGGCGTGCGATCGGCGGCGAGCTCGATCAGCCAGCGCTGGTCGATCTCGAAGCTCGTCTTGTACACATCCTTCTCTTCCTGGCTCAGGAAGTCGAGATGCTGGACCGAGCCGCCGCGCTCGAGGATCGAGCTCCACACGCCGTCGCTGTTCTTCGCCTTCTCGCTCAGCAGCTTTTCCAGATAGGGGTTGCGCACCACGAAGCTGCCCGACAGCGTCTTGTGGGTATAGATGTTCGCGGGGATCGGCTCGATGCAGGCGCTCGTGCCGCCGCAGATGATGCTGATCGACGCGGTGGGCGCGATCGCCATCTTGCAGCTGAACCGCTCCATCACCCCCATGTCGGCGGCGTCGGGGCAGGGGCCGCGCTCGACCGCGAGCTGCATCGAGGCCTGATCGACCTGCTCGCGGATGTGGCGGAAGATGCGCAGGTTCCACTGCTTGGCCATCGCGCCCTCGAACGGCAGACCGCGCGCCTGGAGGAAGCTGTGATAGCCCATCACGCCCAGGCCGACCGAGCGCTCGCGCGCCGCCGAATAGGCCGCGCGCGCCATGCCGGGCTCGGCGCGGTCGATATAATCCTGCAGCACATTGTCGAGGAAGCGCATCACATCCTCGATGAAGCGCTTGTCGCCCTGCCACTCGTCCCAGGTTTCGAGGTTGAGCGACGAGAGGCAGCACACCGCGGTGCGATCATTGCCGAGATGATCGCGCCCCGTCGGCAGCGTGATTTCCGAGCACAGGTTGGAGGTCGATACCTTCAGCCCCAGGTCGCGGTGATGCTTGGGCATCGCCTGGTTCACGTGATCGGCGAAGATGATGTACGGCTCGCCGGTCGCCAGCCGCGTCTCGACCAGCTTCTGGAACAAGGTCCGCGCGTCGACTTCCCCGCGCACCGAGCCATCCTTGGGGCTGACGAGCTGCCACGCGCGCCCGTCGCGCACCGCTTCCATGAAGGCGTCGGGGATCAGCACGCCGTGGTGCAGGTTCAAGGCCTTGCGGTTGAAATCGCCCGAGGGTTTGCGGATTTCGAGGAACTCCTCGATCTCCGGGTGCGAAATGTCCAAGTAGCAAGCAGCCGAGCCGCGCCGCAGCGAGCCCTGGCTGATCGCGAGCGTGAGCGAGTCCATCACGCGGACGAAGGGGATGATGCCGCTGGTCTTGCCGTTCAGGCCAACCGGCTCGCCGATGCCGCGCACCCCGCCCCAATAGGTGCCGATGCCGCCGCCGCGCGAGGCGAGCCAGACATTCTCGTTCCAGGTATCGACAATGCCTTCCAGGCTGTCGGGCACCGAGTTGAGATAGCAGGAAATCGGCAGCCCGCGCCCGGTGCCGCCGTTCGAGAGCACCGGCGTCGCCGGCATGAACCACAGCTTCGAGATATAGTCGTACAGCCGCTGCGCGTGGGCGGCATCATCGGCATAGGCCGAGGCGACGCGGACGAACAGATCCTGGAAGCTTTCGCCCGGCAGCAGATAGCGGTCCTTCAGCGTTTCCTTGCCGAAATCGGTGAGCAGCGCGTCGCGGCCGTGATCGACCTCCAGCGCATAGGGGCGCGGGGCGACGTGCTTGCTGTCGGGCTTGGCCTTGGCCTTGGCTTCGGCAGGGGCGGGCGTGTCGGCGGCAAGCGCGGTGTCGCTGGTCATGATCCTGTCGTCATCCCGAAAATCCATCGCTCGACCTTCCTCGCACTGGCGACTCGGGCGGCCCGGTCGCGATCCTATCATGCCTCTTGGCGATGAGAACAAAAAGTGTCCATCGCCATCCCCCGGGCGCAGCAAGGCTGTCGCGGCGATATGGGATCGCGCGGCCGGATATACCAGCTTTTGGGTCAGCCCCCTGAACCAACCACTATATTTTGTGGCCAATCGGGTTTGAAACGCAAGAGCGTTGATGGCGATTTAAGGACTCGGTTCGTCGCTGGGAAGACTCGGTTCGTCGGCGCGCCAAGTGTCGATTGACAGGCCCGCTGCGCCGCGACGCGCGGACCCAACGGACTTTCCGAAAATGCAAGGGAACACAGGTGGAACGGAAAAATTTTCGGCGCGGTTGCGCCGGCCGCAAAATCTTGTGGAAAAGTTAGTGGCAGTACCGCTGCCCTTTCTGCGACGAACGGTCCGGCTCAGCTCGCCTTGCGCAGCCGAGCGGGCTCGACGCTCAACCGTTCCATGTCGAAGCGTTCGGCGAACTCGACCCCGCACTTGCCGTCGCGCGCCCAGCGTACCGTCGCGGCGAGGGGCTCGCCGTCGATGATCTCGATCAGCAGCTGCGTCCCGCGCGCGTCGCCGTTGAAGGCGAGCCCGTCGAGTTGCGCGCCGAGTGGCGAGATGTTGCGCAGCCGCACCTCGCCGCGCGTGCCGCCGATATCGACCACTGCCTGGCGCATGATCGCGGTGCGCGACGGCCGGCTCATCCGATAGCCGAGCGGCTTGGCGAAGCCCGCGCCCTCCTCCAGCAGCTGCGCCACCTGCTCGGCGCGCGCCGGCTTGCCATAGACATAGCCCTGGATATGGCTGCACCCCAGGGTGCGGATCAGCTCGATCTCGTCCTGCGTCTCCACGCCTTCGGCGGTCGTCTCCATCCCGAGCGAGCCCGCGAGCGCGACGATCGCGCGGACGATCGCGGCATTGCGGTTGCCGGTGATCGCGGCGCCGCGAACGAAGCTCTGGTCGATCTTGATCTTGTCGAACGGCGCCGACTTCAGATAGCCGAGCGAGGAATAGCCGGTGCCGAAATCGTCGAGCGCCAGCCTTACCCCCAGGCCCTTCAGCGCCTTGAACATCACGTCGGTCTGGGTGCTGTCGCTCAGGAACACGCTTTCGGTGATTTCCAGTTCGAGCCGCTGCGGCGCGATGCCCGCCTTGGCGATCGCATTGGCGACGATCGCGGGCAGCTGGCGGTTGGCGAACTGGATCGGCGAGACGTTGACGCCGACCCGCACCTCGTTCGGCCAGCGCGCTGCCTCCAGGCAGGCGGTGCGCAGCACCCATTCGCCGATCGATTCGATCAGCCCGCATTCCTCGGCGACCGGGATGAAATCGGCCGGGCTGATCGCGCCGCGCTCGGGATGCTCCCAGCGCACCAGCGCCTCGAACCCCACCAGCCGCGCATTCTCGGTGCAGACCACCGGCTGATACACCAGATGCAGCTCGTCCTTTACCAGCGCGTGGCGGAGATCGTCCTCCAGCTGCTTGCGGTTCTTGGCGCCGTGGAGCAGCTCCTCGCGGTAGAAACGGTGGACGCCGCGGCCATCGGCCTTGGCGGCGTAAAGCGCGAGATCGGCGTTGCGCACCAAAGTCTCGCTGTCACGCCCGTCGCCCGGTGCAATCGCGACGCCGATCGAGCAGCCGATCGAGATCGACTGGCCGCCGATCGAATAAGGTTGCGACAGCGACGCGATGATTTCGCGCCCCAGATCGGAGAGTCGCGTGATGTCGTTCTCGCCCGGCAGGATCACCTGGAACTCGTCGCCGCCGAGCCGCCCGACAAGGCCGGCATCGCCCACGGCGCGCAGCAGCCGCTGCGCGACCTGCTTCAGCAGATCGTCGCCCACCTGGTGGCCAAGCGTATCGTTCACCGCCTTGAAGCGATCGAGATCGAGCAGGAACAAGGTGGTCGGGCGGTAAGGCGCGGTTGGCGGCTGGTTGAGCGTCTGATCGAGCGAGGCGCGCATCCGCTGGCGGTTGGCGAGCCCGGGCAGCCCGTCGAACAGCGCCAGCCGGGTGATCTCCGCCTCGGCGCGGCGCTTTTCGGTCAGATCGGCGCCCGATCCGATGAAGCCGTGGAAGCGCCCATGTTCGTCGACCACCGGCCGGCCGGAGATTGACCACCAGCGATCGGTCATCCCCTTGATCGCGGGGCGGATGGTATAATCCGAAAAGCCGGTGCGCGAGGACAGGTGGAAGCTCAGCGTCCGCTCGGTTCCGGGCGAGGCGCTGTCCATCTGAAACACGGCGTTGAGCGGCTGGCCCAACGCGCTCTCGCCGGACGCCGCCACCGCGCCGGCTACTTTTTCGGACAGGTAGACGAGATTGCCGTCACGATCGGTCTGCCAGAACCAGCCGGTACCCTGGCTTTCGAACTCGCGCACCAGGCTGAGCGCGAGCCGGCCGCTGCGCATTTCGCGCCGCTCCTCCTGATTGCGGCGGAGATCGAGTCGGGCGAGCCGGATCGTCGCGATCACCAGGCACATCAGATAGGCGGTGCTGATCGCGAGCGGGATGCCGCGTACGCCGAGCAACGCGAGCGCGAGCACGACCGCGCCGGCAGCCATCAGCAGCGGCGCGCGCAGCGAGCTGAGGGCGATCGCGGTGCCGCCCAGGGCCCCAAGGCCGGCGATCGTGCAGGCGATCCGATACGGCGCGAGGCTGTGCTGCCCGCCGGTCCAGAGCAGCAGCGTGAGCAGCCCGCCCAGCGCCGTTGCGTAAACCATCGCCAGTCTGATCTGCAGGATCGGCGTCAACCGGGCCAGACGCTGTGCCACTAGCGCGGCGACGCTGGTCACGACCAGCGCAACCGAGAGCAGCACCGGCAAATTGGCGCCGAGCGGCTTGGTGCCACCGAACATCGTCATCGCTGCGATGCAGACGTGCGTAATCAGCGCCATCGGCCAGGCGGTGACCGTCTGGCGCACCGCCGGCGCGAAATCGAGCGCGTTGAGCGGGTCGCGCCCGGGCACCAGGCCAAGCGCCGCCAGCAACGATTGGTTCGGCGAAGGGGGGGCATTATCGCGCGGCATGGGACTCTTAAGTTGGGTTATGAACTCGATAGACTGGGCGGCTTAAGAATTTGCTGATTGCCCGGTGCCGCGCGCTCCGCCTAGGGATCGCGCGACAGACGACCAGCGAGGCCAGCCATGACCGTTACGATCCGCGCCGCCGATGTGATCGAGAGCGTCGCCGACGCGCTGCAATTCATCAGCTATTTCCACCCCATGGACTATATCCGCGCGCTTGGTGCTGCGTACGAGGCCGAGCAGAGCCCGGCGGCGAAGGACGCGATCGCGCAGATCCTCACCAATTCGCGGATGTGCGCCGAAGGGCACCGGCCGATCTGCCAGGACACCGGCATCGTGACCGTGTTTGTCAAATGGGGCCAGGATTGCCGGCTGGAGGGCGATCGTTCGCTGCAAGAGGTCGTCGACGAAGGCGTGCGCCGCGCCTATCTCCACCCCGAGAACAAGCTGCGCGCCTCGATCCTCGCCGATCCCGCCTTCACCCGGCGCAACACCAGGGACAATACGCCGAGCGTGCTGCACGTGGAGATGGTGCCGGGGGCGACCGTTTCGGTCGATGTCGCGGCGAAGGGCGGCGGCAGCGAGAACAAGAGCAAGTTCAAGATGATGAACCCCAGCGACTCGATCGTCGACTGGGTGCTGGAGATGGTGCCGCAAATGGGCGCGGGCTGGTGCCCGCCGGGGATGCTCGGCATCGGCATCGGCGGCACCGCGGAAAAGGCGGTACTGCTGGCGAAGCAGAGCCTGATGGGACCGATCGACATGGCCCAGCTCAAGACGCGCGGCCCGCAGAACGACATCGAGGCGCTGCGGATCGAACTGTTCGACAAGGTGAACGCGCTTGGCATCGGCGCGCAGGGGCTGGGGGGGCTTTCCACCATTCTCGACGTGAAGATCCTCGATTGGCCGACCCATGCCGCGTCCAAGCCCGTCGCGATGATCCCCAATTGCGCCGCCACTCGCCACGCGCATTTCACGCTCGATGGATCGGGGCCGGCCTATCTGGAGGCGCCCAAGCTCGAGGAATGGCCGCGGGTGAACTGGCAGCCCGACAGCGCCGCCAAGCGCGTCGACCTCGACACGCTCACCCCCGAGGTGGTGCAAAGCTGGAAGCAGGGCGACCGGCTGCTGCTCAATGGCAAGATGCTCACCGGGCGCGACGCGGCGCACAAGCGGATCAAGGACATGCTCGACAAGGGCGAGCCGCTCCCGGTCGAGTTCCGGGGCCGGGTGATCTATTATGTCGGCCCGGTCGATCCGGTGGGCGAGGAAGTGGTGGGGCCGGCGGGGCCGACGACGGCGACGCGGATGGACAAGTTCACCCGGATGATGCTCGAACAGGGCTTGCTCGCGATGGTCGGCAAGGCCGAGCGCGGCCCGGCGGCGGTGGAGGCGATCCGCGATCACCGCAGCGCCTATCTGATGGCGGTCGGCGGGGCGGCCTATCTCGTCGCCCGCGCGATCAAGGGGAGCCGCGTCGTCGGCTTCGCGGACCTCGGCATGGAGGCGATCTACGAGTTCGAGGTGCAGGATTTCCCGGTGACGGTGGCGGTGGACGCTGAAGGGAACAACGTCCACCAGCTCGCGCCCTTGGTGTGGCGGGAAAAGATCGCGCGGGAGAAATTGCTGGCCTAAGGGCGACCCCCGGAAGAGGTGACACGGAGAACCCCCTCCCCTTGAGTGGAGGAAGCGCAAGCCAAGGTGCCCACGCTCTATTTGAGCGTGCCGATCATCGCCTCCTCCGCCGCGGTGAAGGCCGAGCGGCCCCGGGGCGCGTCGTCCGCCACGGCGGTGACGTAGAACGCCACCCCCTGCTTGGTCTCGGGATCGAGCCACAGCCCCGAGCGCAGGCCATAGGCCTCGCCCGCGTGGCCGACGCGCGGGCGGCCGTCGCCGAAGGGATCGTCGGCGCACGTCGCCGGGCGGCCCGGCAGCGCGAGCAGCATCACCCCCAGGCCATAGCCGCAATAGAAGCCGCCCTCGCTGTCGCCATTGGTGCCATCGAAGCGCCACGCCGGACGCGTCATCGCGGCGAGGCTGCTGGCGCTGAGCAGTCCGGGCTTCACCAGCACCGAGCCCAGCCGCGCCAGATCGACCGCGCTGATCCGCATGCCACCCTGGGGCGAGAAGAAGGCGCTGCTATGCGCCAGGCGGTAGCGCGCGAGATCGCAGCCGCCGTCGCTCGCCGGGGTGCCGGGGCAGCCGCGCCCGGCATCGTCATCGCGCGCCACGTCGCCGCTCGCGCGGTAGAGCACCACCGCGCGCGCCGTTGTTTCGCGCGAGCAGGTCGTCCAGTTGAAACAGGCGTCGATCCGCAAGGGGCGGAAGATGAGGCGCGCCATCAGCCGATCGAACCGCTCCCCGGTCGCGCCTTCCATCGCGGCGGCGATCAGCGGGAAGTTGAGATTGGCATAGGCGAAATAGCCCGCGCCGTGTGTCGTGTCCCACGCCCCCGGCTGCGCGAGATGCGCGGCGAGATCGGCGTCGAGCGGCAGCGCATAGCCCGCCGCGTCGCGGACCCCGGCGGTGTGCGACAGCAGCTGGCGCAGCGTCACCGGCACGTCAGGGAAGGCCGGGTTGCGCAGCCGCCAGCCGAGATAGCGCGCGACATCGGCGTCGAGCTCGAGCTTCCCTGCCTCGACCAGGCGCATGACAGCCACCGCCACCGCCAGCTTCGAGACCGAAGCGACGCGTACCGGGTCCGTCGCCCGCGTCGTCCGCCCGGTGCGGCGGTCAGCGACCCCCCGGGCCTGGCGCACGCCAAGCTTCGCGCCGGTGAAGGCGACGATGGCGGCGGGGGGCGGCGGGGGGAGCGCGTCGGTCATCGTCGCAGCTTGCCGTGCGGGCCGAGGCGCAGCAAGCGCTTGAGCTTGCCCACCGCCTTGCTATCCCTCGCGGCGGAGGGAGCGATGCAGCGCGGGGGACTGGAGACGAATCTGGCGCGCGCCGGCGCGGCGCTGGGGATCGGTGGCGCGGCGAGCGGGCTGATCTGGGGCTTCTTTGCCGCGCTTGGCGGAGCGGGGCTGCTCGGCATCGCCGCCAGCGTGCTGCTCGGCGCGCTGTTCTCGGCCGCCGGGATCACCGCGCTCGCCGCGCCGATCTGGCTCGCGCTGCACCTGTCCGGCCGGCGCGGACTGGGGACGGCAGCGGCAACCGGCGCGCTCATCGGCTTCATCCTGTTCCTCGGCGCGCAGACCTATGGCTTCGGCCTTGGCGCCGCGCCCCCCGCCGATGCCGCGACCTGGGGGATGCGCTGGCTGAGCGCGGCGGCGACGAGCATCGGCTTCGCCCTGATCGGCGCCGGGGTGGCGGCGCTGATGTGGCGCGTCGCCTATCGCTGAGCGCCTGTTTGGAAATGCGCTTGTCGCGCATTTCGTGGTACCGGCCAGCACCGGGTGAACAGCGCCCCGCGCTGTTCAGGCTATGCCGGGGCATGGCCGGCCCGATGCCCCCCCGCTCTTACAATGGCTCTTGTCGATCGCGGGCGGAGGGTTCAGCTTGCGCGCCAAAAGCGGGGGAGCAGGCTATGCGGCATCTGGGTTTGGGCTTCGCGATCATGGCGCTCGCGGCCGGCGTGGCCGAGGCGAAGCCGCGCTTCGCGGCCAGCATCGTGCGCACCAGCTATGGCATTCCGCACATCAAGGCCGCGAATTGGGGCGGGGCAGGTTACGGCGTCGGCTATGCCTATGCCGAGGATAATCTTTGTCTCCTCGCCGAGGAATTCGTCGCGGTGGCGGGCGAGCGCAGCCGCTATTTCGGCGCGAAGAACAAAGCGGTGCTGGGCTTCCAGGAAATCGACAATCTCTCCAGCGACGTGTTCTTCCGCAGCCAGATCGACCTCCCGACGCTGCGCGCGCGCTGGGCCAGGCGCCCGGCCAAGGAGCAGGCGCTGCTCGCGGGCTATGTCGCGGGCTATAACCGTCGCCTGCGTGAAGTCGGCGCGCAGGCGCCCGAGGCATGCCGGGGCAAGCCCTGGCTGAAGCCGATCACGATGGACGACATGCTGCGCGTCTCGCAAAAGCAGCTGCTGCTGGCGAGCAGCCTCGCGCTCGCGCCCTATATCGTCAACGCCGCGCCCCCGGGCAAGGCGACCTCCGCCGCGCTGCCGCCGCTTGCTGATCCGCGCGAGCGCAGCTTTGGCTCGAACGGCTGGGCGTTCGGCGGCGAGGCGACCGTGAACGGGCGTGGCCTGGTGATAGGCAACCCGCATTTCCCGTGGGAGGGGCCGTCGCGCTTCTGGCAGATGCACGTCACCATCCCTGGCGAGATCGACGTGATGGGGGTGGGCCTCGCCGGCACGCCGCTCGTCGCTTTGGGGTTCAACAAGGACATCGCCTGGACCCATACCGTCACCGCCGCGCAGCATTTCACGGTGTTCGAGCTGCCCTTGGTGCCGGGCAATGCGACCAGCTATCTGGTCGATGGCAAACCCGAGGCGATGCGCCCCCGCGCCATTACCGTGCCGACCGAGGCGGGACCGGTGACGCGCACCGTGTACCAGAGTCGTTATGGCGCGGTGCTCACCATTCCGCTGCTTGGCCTCGGCTGGACCGCCGAGCGCGCCTATGCGGTGCGCGACGCCAATGCCGATAACGATGCGTCGCTCGCCGCCTGGATGGCGATCGGCAAGGCGCGCTCGGTCGCCGAAGTGAAGGCGGCGGTCTCCTCCACGCTTGGTATTCCGTGGGTGAACACCATCGCCGCCGATCGCGCGGGCGGCGCGCTCCATGCCGATGTGACGCCGGTGCCCAATGTCTCGGGCGACAAGGCGGTGGCGTGCGCCACGCCGCGTTCGGGGGCGGTCGCGGCGCGCTTCATCCTGCTCGATGGCGGGCGTTCGGCGTGCGATTGGGACAAGGTCGCCGGCACCCCGCGCCCCGGCCTGATGCCCGCCAGCGACCAGGCGATCTGGGAACGGCGCGATTATGTCGTCAATTCGAATGACAGCTATTGGCTGAGCAACGCGCGCGCGCCGTACAAGCGGCTCTCGCCGATCCTGGGCGCCTGGGGCACCGAGCGGACGCTGCGCACCCGCTCCGGCCTGATCGAGACCGAGGCGCGGCTCGCCGGCGCCGACGGGTTGGGCGGCGCCAAGATCGACAATGCGATCGCCACGCAAATGGTGTTCGCGAACAAGGCGCTCGCCGCCGATCTGGGGCTGAAGGCAACGCTCGCCGCCTGCGCGGGCGATGCGGCGGTGGCGGTACCGTGCGCGGCGCTCGCCCGCTGGGACGGGCGCTTCAACGCCGACAGCCGCGGCGCGGCGCTGTTCCTCAACTATTGGCCGCTGGTCGAGCGGCTGCCCGGCGCCTGGGGAACGCCGTTCGACGCCGCCGATCCGGTGAACACCCCGCGCGATTTCCGCGGCGACCCGGCGAAGCTGCGCGCGGCGCTCGCCAAGGCGGCCGACCAGCTGGCCAAGCAAGGCATCGCGCTCGATGCGCGCTGGGGCGAGGTGCAGTTCGCGGTGCGCGGGGCGGATCGTATCGCGGTGCACGGCGGGCCGGGGCAGTTGGGCGTGCTCAACGTCCAGCAGGCGCGCCCGGTCGCCGGCGGCCTCGTGCCGTTCCACGGATCGAGCTATATCCAGGTGGTGAGCTTCGACGAGGCCGGCCCGGTCGCCGACGCGGTGCTCAGCTATTCGCAATCGACCGATCCCGCCTCGCCGCACTATGGCGACCAGACCCGGCTCTATTCGGCGAAGAAATGGGTGCGGCTGCCCTTCACCCCGGCGGCGATCGCGGCGGATGCGCAGGGGAAAGCAAAGGCGATCAGCGAGTAAATTGGTCGGGACGACAGGATTCGAACCTGCGACCCCCACACCCCCAGTGTGATGCGCTACCAGGCTGCGCTACGTCCCGACCGAGGGGCAGCGCTCTAGGCCGGTTGGGCCGGGGATGCAAGCGCGAAGGGGGCGGCGGCCCAAGTTCGCTAGCGCGCGTTGGCGCGCGCGCGGGTGCTCCCCATATCCAACCGCGAAGGAGATGCGGGCTTGAGCGAGGAGTGGCGGAGCAAGGCGGTGCCAAGTGGGCGGATCGCCCGGCTGGGCGTGTTCGGGCGGCTCGCGGGCGGGGTCGCGGGCGGTGTGCTCGCCGAAGGCGCGCGCCGGCTGGCGGAGGGCGAGCGCCCGAAACTGCGCGAGCTCCTGCTTACCCCCGGCAATGTCGGCCGCGTCGCCGATCAACTCTCGCAGCTGCGCGGGGCGGCGATGAAGCTGGGGCAGATGGTGTCGATGGACGCGGGCGATCTGCTCCCGCCCGAACTCGCGCAACTGCTCGCCAAGCTGCGCGAGCGCGCGCACCAGATGCCGCCGGCGCAGCTCCAGCGCGTGCTGGCGGCCGAATGGGGGCGCGACTGGCGCCAGCGTTTCGCGCATTTCGGCGCGAGCCCGATCGCCGCCGCCTCGATCGGCCAGGTCCACAAGGCCGTGACCCGCGACGGGCGGACGCTCGCGATCAAGGTGCAATATCCGGGGGTGCGCGAGAGCATCGACGCCGATGTGGACAATGTCGCGACGCTGCTGCGCGTCTCCGGCCTGCTGCCGCGCGAGCTCGACATCGCGCCGCTGCTCGCCGAGGCCAAGCGCCAGCTGCACGAGGAGGCCGATTACGCGCGCGAGGCGGCGCAGATGACCGCTTATGCCGATCTGCTCGGCGACGATCCCGCCTATCTGGTGCCGCGCCCCGATCCCGAGTTCACCACAGAGCGCGTGCTGGCGATGAGCTTCGTCGACGGGGTGAGCATCGAAACCCTCGCCGAAGCGCCCCAGGCGGTGCGCGACCAGACCATGCGCGCGCTGATCGCGCTGGTGCTGCGCGAACTGTTCGACTTCGGCCTGATGCAGACCGATCCCAATTTCGCCAACTATCGATTCCAGGGCGAAACCGGCCGGCTGGTACTGCTCGACTTCGGCGCGGCGCGCGCGGTGCCCCCGGCGGTGCGCGAGGGCTACCGCGCGTTGCTCGGGGCGGGCTTGGCCGGGGATCGCGATGCCGCGCGGCGCGCCGCGATCGCCGCGGGCTTCATGAGCACCGCCGCCGCCGAGCGTCATGGCGCGACGATCGACCGGATGATCGACGTGATCCTGGGCGAGCTTGGCCGCCCCGGCGCGTTCGATTTCGGCGACCGCGCCTTCGTGGGCGTGCTGCGCGATCAGGGCGCGAGCGTCGCCGCCGATCGCGCGAGCTGGCACCTGCCCCCCGCCGATCTGCTGTTCGTCCAGCGCAAGATCAGCGGCACCGCGCTCCTCGCCGCGCGGCTGAAAGCGAAGGTGGATGTGCGTTCGCTGGTCGAAGGGATGGTGGCGGCGAAGCTCGCAGCCTGAGCGCGTTCACCCCATCTCCCGGGCGCGCGCCCGTTGGTGGGCTTCCTGGTCCCCGCCGGCGTCGCTTGGCATTACCACCGGCACGGTCAGGCACAGGCTTTGGGTCGGCAGCACGTCGCGCCACTGGCGGATAAGGCGCTGAAATGCCTTGCCGACGGGGCGGATCCGGCGATCGAGGTCGAACAGCCCGACCGCGTTCACCGTGCCACGCTTCTCGCGCAAGGCAACATCCCAATCGGTCTGGTCGGTCAGCGAATACCAGGTGAAGCCGACCACGGGCACGCCGTCATTGCGCACGCGCAGAACGTTCGCCCATTGCTTCCACAGCCAGTCGACCGCCTCGCGCCCGCTCGACCCTTGCGCGAGGTTGGTCTCGGTGTGCATCACCGGCAGGCGGTAGCGGCGATGATATTGGCGGGTGATTTCGCTATAGCCGAAAATCTCGCCCGAGGCTTGGGTGACGCCATTCTCGGCGACGCGGTGCTCGTTGGTGATATAATAATCATTCCCCATGATGCAGTGCTGCTTCAGCTTGTTGCCGAGGAAGAAATGATATTCCTCGCGCGTCATGCCGTTGTCGAACAGATATTCATACATCTCCGAATCGATCCGTCGCCCGTAATTGAGATCGAGCGACAGGAATCGCTGCGAGTTCATCAGCTCTGCCGGGCCGATCGCGGCGGGGGACTCGGCGTGATAATATTCGGATGACTCGCTCTGGATGAAAATCGCGTCCGGCCGCACTTGCAGGATTGATTGCATCGCCAGCACATTGGCTTTGACCAGATGCTTGAGCGCGGTGACGAACGCCCGATCGCTCGCCAGCTGTTCGTTCCACCAGCCATAGCGCGCCGAGAAAGTCGCGCAGATATACATTTCGTTGACCGGGGTATAAAGCTGCACCCAGCCAAAACGCTCGGCGAAGGCGCGGGCATAGCGGCTGAATTGCTCGGGGAAATCGGGGTTCTGGAAGTCGCCGATCCAATCGGGCACCCCAAAATGGCAGAGATCGACGATCGGCGCGATGTTACGCCGCTTCAGTTCGGCGAAAGTCTCGTCGGCGAAGCTCCAGTCGTAATGGTCCGGCCCGAGCCAGCTGGAATGGATCGGCGGGCCATAGCGCAAGTAACAAATGCCCATTTCGCTCACCAGCGCGAAATCCTCGCGCCAGCGGGTGTAATGGTGGCAGCTGTCCATCTCGTCGATGCGGGTACGCCCGCCATCGATCGTCGGCACGCTATTCTCGATGCCGGTCGCGAACATGAAGGTGGCGATGGTGCTTCTCCCCAAAGCTGGCGGAGAGGAAACGCGTCAGCGGCGCGAAAGGAGGCAAATGGCCGGATGCCCCGCGTGGATTCGAACCACGTTCGATGGAGTTGGAGTCCGTAGTCACGCCGCAGCGATCTGGGAGGCCCGAGCGTCCCTCGTGCGCCGGCACGGCACTGCACCGAAACGACCTTTTTCCGAGGTCGAGACGTTGCCACCCGAGCCCCCCGGAGTTCCGACGCGCGCGGACCGCTGAAGACGGGAAGATGAATAAATCCTGCCTTCTTGGGGCTGGCCGACCCTGAACAAACAGCTCAAGCTGTTCGGCGAAGCGAGCAACCTTTTCGGTGAGCAACGGTAGGCCAACAGCTATGCCGCCTTATGGTTTCAGGCGGCACCCCGCGCCCGGGCTCGATCGGTATCCGGGCACGGTTCTGAACGCATGCGCGCCGGCCGCGCTCATCACCCCCCTCACTTCAATACGCCAGACCTTTTGATGCAATCCCCAACTTCGCTCATGGCGTAGCTTAGCCGTGCAGGCCCGGCGTCGCCTCAGTCGCGCCGTCCTGCGCCCTCTGGCCGTCGAGCGTAAGGATCGCGTTGCGCGCCGCGAGCAGGATCTGGTCGGCCTTCGGGTCGCCGGCGAAGACGCGCGAGAGGATGATCGCGCCGACCATCGTCGACCACGCGCCCATCGCGAAGTCCCGCGCGCGCGCCGGATCGTCCGAGGCTGACGTACTGGCGGCGGCCATGCTCTCGAAATAGCGATCGAGCTTGGCCATCATGATCTTGCGGGTCAGCGCCCCGCCGCGCGCGACCTCGCCCGACAGCGACGATACCGCGCAGCCGGCGGCGGGGCCATCGCGGTGCGTGCGGCTGAGATAGCCGTTGACGATCGACTTCACCGTGCGCTTGCCGCCGCTACGATTGCCCGCGGCCGAGGCCGCCTCGCCATCCTGCAAGGCACGCTCCAGCGCCGCCGCGATCAGCGCGTCGCGCGATGCGAAATGGACGTAGAAGGCGCCGTGGGTCAGCCCGGCCTGCTTCATCAGATCGGCGATGCTGATCGCGTCGATGCCGCGTTCGCGGATGATCTGTCCGGCGATGCTCAGAATGCGTTCACGGCTCTGCGCCTTTTCCGCCCGCGAATGACCCATGGTGGTTCCTCGATCCCATCGGCTTGACTCTCTGCATGATGACTATCATGCTGTTTGGTGCCAAGCGCAGCAGCCGATAACAGGGTTGCGGCAAAAAGGCGAGCTAGACGCTCCAGCGAGCATGGCGGAGATCATGCAGATGGGGAGATGGTCAAAGGCGGGAGAGAGGACGATGGCTCGATCGAGCGGCATCCCGGTGGATGAGTTCATGTTCCTGCTGCACGATGTGCTGCGCATCGATCGGCGCGGCGATCTGCCGGGCTTCGCCGATCTCACGCCCGATCTCACCCGGCCGATCGTGGAAGCGATGGCGGAGTTCGCCGCCGGCGTGCTCGAACCGCTCAACGCGGTCGGCGATCGTCATGGCTGCACCCTGGAAAACGGCGTGGTGCGGACGCCACCGGGCTTTGGCGATGCCTATCATGCCTATTGCGGCGCCGGATGGAACCGCCTCACCGTCAGCCCGGCGCTCGGCGGCGAGGGCTTGCCCGGGGTGATCGGCACCGCGGTGAACGAGATCGCCTCCTGCGCAAATCCCGCGCTGCTGCTCTATCCCGGCCTCACCCGCGGCGCGATGCACAGCATCGCCCGCGCCGGGACCGATTGGATGCGCGCGCATATCGTCCCCCGGATGGTAAGCGGCGCTTGGACCGGGACGATGTGCCTCACCGAACCCGCCTGCGGCACCGACCTGCGGCTGATGGCGACCCGGGCGACGCCGCTGCCGGGTGGCCGGTTCGGCATCGACGGTACCAAGATCTTCATCTCGGGCGGCGATCATGATCTGACTGACAATGTCATCCATCTGGTGCTCGCCAAGCTGCCCGATGGTGATGGTCGCTATATCGATGATCTGGCGACGGTGGCGCTGTTCCTGGTCCCCAAGATGGAATTGGACGACGAGGGCCGGCTGACCGGGCGGCGCAACGGCGTCTCGGTCGGCGGGCTCGAGGCCAAGATGGGCCTGAAGGGCAGCGCGACGACCGTGCTCAACTTTGATGGCGCGATCGGGTGGAAGCTCGGCAGCACCAAGGCCGATGCCCCGGCGGCATCAAAGTCGAGCGGGATGAGCGCGATGTTCGACATGATGAACGGCGCGCGGCTCGGCACCGGGGTCCAGGCGATCGCGACCGCCGCCGCCGCTTATGCCAAAAGCGCGGCGTACGCGAAGGAGCGCCTGTCGGGCCGAGCCGCCGATCCCGCCGCGCGCGGCAGTGGCCGCGCCGATCCGATCATCGTCCATCCCGACGTGCGCAGGATGCTGCTGAAGCAGGCGGCCTTTCTGGAAGGAGCGCGGGCGCTTGCGCTGTGGGTATCGTTGCTGCTCGACGAACAGGCACTCAGCCCGGACGCCGATCGGCGCGCGACCGCCGGCGCGCTTGCCTCGCTGATGACGCCGGTGGTCAAGGCCTATTGCAGCGACAAGGCGTTCGAGGCGTCCAATCTCGCTGTCCAGGTCTATGGCGGCCACGGCTATATCCGCGACAATGGCGTCGAACAGCAGGTGCGCGATGGCCGTATCTTCCAGCTCTACGAAGGTGCCAACGGCATTCAGGCGCTCGATCTCGTCACCCGCAAGGTGCCGGCGCAAGGTGGGCTCGGCGTCGCCAGCTTCATCGAGGAGATCGAAGCGCTGCTGGGCGCGATGGCGGCGCACCAAACGCTGCGCCACCAAAGCGCGGCGCTTGCCGCCGGTCTCGCCGGGTTGCGGCGGGCGCTCGCGCTGCCGGCGGCGGCGGGCGAGGATCGGAACGCGATCGGCGCGATCGCCAGCGACGTGCTCGCGATTTTCGGCATCGTCGCGATCGCCTTCATGTGGGGGCGGATCGGCGTGGCGGCGCTCGAAGCGCTCGACCGGCGGGACGGCGATCCGGCCTTCCTGGAGCGCAAGATCACCATCGGCAATTTCTGGGCGCTGCGCGAAATGCCGCAGATCGAGACCCACCTCGCCGCCGCACGCACTGGCGCCGCGCCGCTGATGGCGCTCGCCGCCGTCGATTTCTGACCACCCGTTTCGTTTCACCTCCCTTGCAGGAAGGACATTGATCGTGACCGACCCCACCAAGCTGTTCGATCTTACTGGCAAGACCGCGCTCATCACCGGCGGCTCGCGCGGGCTCGGCGTCCAGATTGCCGAGGCGCTCGGCGATTTCGGCGCGCGGCTGGTGATCTCGTCGCGCAAGGAAGCCGATCTGGCGGAAGCGCAGGCGCATCTCCAGGGCCGGGGAATCGACGTCTCTTATGTGGTGGCCGACAATAGCCGCGAGGAGGCGATCTTCGCGCTCGCCGACAGCGCGATCGACCGGCTGGGCAAGGTGGACATTCTCGTCAACAATGCCGGGGCGAGCTGGGGCGCGCCGACCGAGGACCACCCCATCGATGCTTTTGACAAGATCATGAACCTCAACATCCGCGCGCTGTTCATCCTGTCGCAGCGGATCGCCAAGCTGTCGATGATCCCCAACCGCTATGGCCGGATCATCAACATGGCCTCGATCGCGGGGCTGCGCGGGGCGGATGGACTGATCGCCTACAATACCAGCAAGGGCGCGGTCATCAATTTCACCCGCGCGCTGGCGGCATCCTGGGGCCGGTACGGCATCACCGCGAATGCCATCGCGCCCGGCATGTTCCCCTCGCGCATGACCAAGGGCACGTTCGAAAGGCTGGGCGTCGAGCATTTCGCCAAGGCCGCGCCGCTCGGCCGCATCGGCGACGATCAGGATCTGAAGGGCACCGTGCTGCTGTTCGCCAGCGACGCCGGCAAGCACATCACCGGGCAGACGCTGGCGGTCGATGGCGGCGTCACTTCGGTGTGACGCCCACCCGCCCCACCCACCGACAACAAGGAGAGAGACGGCCATGACCGAGCCCAGCCCCGCGCAGGTACGCCACGAGCGCCACGATCACATTCTGAAGATCATCATCGACAATCCCGCCAAGAAGAACGCCTTCATTCCCGAGATGATGGAACAGCTCGCCGCCGCGCTGACGCTGCTCGAACAGGACGATGCGCTGTGGGCGGGCGTGCTGTGCGCCGAGGGCGATCATTTCACCGCCGGGCTCGACATGCCCAAATTCTTCGGTCCCGGCGCCACCGCCAAGCCGCTCGCGGAGGGGCAGATCGATCCGTTCGGGCTGAAGAACCAGTGCCGCAAGCCGATCGTGACGGCGGTGCAGGGCATCTGCTTCACCATCGGCATCGAGCTCGCGCTTGCCGGAGACATCGTCGTCGCCGCCGATGACAGCCGCTTCTGCCAGATGGAATCGAAGCGCGGCATCGCGCCCTTGGGCGGCGCGCATTTCCGCTACATCACCCGCGCCGGCTGGGGGAACGCCATGTACCACCTGTTCCTGTGCGACGAGTTCGGCGCGCAGGAAGCCTATCGGATCGGGCTGGTGCAGGAAGTGGTGCCGGCCGGCACCCAGGTCGAGCGCGCGATGACGCTGGCGCGAACGATCGTCGCCAACGCGCCGCTCGGCATCCAGGTGACCAAGGAGGCCGGGCGCAAATATATCGAGGGCGGCGAGCAGGCCGCGATCGCCGCGGTGGCGACCGTCCGCGACCGGGTGATGGGCAGCGCCGATGCGACCGAGGGGATCATGTCGTTCATGCAGCGCCGCCCCGCGGTGTTCCAGGGGCGCTAGCGAGGGTCGACGTTGAAGCGTACGCTACAGCAGCGCGGGTTAACCCGATCATGGAGATCATCGCGATGACCATCCCCCTGTCAGAACAGCCTTTCGCCGCCAAGCGAACCCGGGAAGTGCTGGGCCGCCAGATGGCCTATATCGATGAGGGGAGCGGCCGCTCGGTCGTCTTCCAGCACGGCAACCCCACCTCGAGCTATTTGTGGCGCAACATCATGCGGGGCTGCGAGGGGCTGGGGCGGCTCGTCGCGTGCGACCTGATCGGCATGGGTGATTCGGAGAAGATCCCTGGCGAAGGCGACACCCGCTACAGCTGGGACGTGCATTATGCCCATCTGAGCGCGCTGTGGGATCAACTCGATCTGGGTGACGATATCCTGCTCGTCATCCATGACTGGGGTTCCTCGCTCGGCCTGCAATGGGCGATGGATCATGCCGACCGAGTGAGCGGGATCGTTTATATGGAAGCGATCGTCACGCCGATGACCTGGGCGCACTGGCCCGAAAACGCCCGGGCGATCTTCGAAGGGTTCCGCTCGCCAGCGGGGGAAAAGTTGATCTTCGAGAAGAACCTGTTCATTGAAGGCGTGTTGCGCGGATCGGTGATGCGCGAGATGAGCGCAGCGGAGATGGACGAATATCGCCGTCCGTTCCTAGCCGGCGGCGAGGATCGCCGGCCGATGCTCGCCTGGCCGCGCCAGATCCCGCTCGATGGCGAGCCGCCCGAGATTGTCGAAAAGGCGCGCCGCTACGGTGAATTCCACCGCACCAGCCCCACGCCGAAGCTGTTCATCAACGCTGATCCTGGCTCGATCCTGGTCGGCCCGGCGCGCGATTATTGCCGGAGCTGGGCCAATCAGCGCGAAGTCACCGTGCCCGGCCTGCACTTTCTGCAAGAAGACAGCGCGGCGGAAATCGCGGCCGCCATTCGCAGCTTTGCAGCCTCGCTTGAAAGCTGAGCGGTGCCCCGCTGGATGCTGCGACGACGCCCGCCCGCCGTCCCGCAGCCGCCGGCTGTAAACGCGAGGGCGTCGACGGCGGAATCCCAGTAGCGCAGCACCCGCGAGCCCTTGTCATGTGCACGCTTCGCTCGCTGCAATGCGCACACCGACTTGCCCGCAATCGCGGCGCGACGATGGCTGCTGCTGACGTGATGGGGTGAACGGCCCCCGCACCCAGGTAGGTGTGTAATGATGTGGCTGTCGGAAGCGACGTCTAGAGGA
>LWDJ01000040.1 GCA_002083435.1 Proteobacteria bacterium SG_bin6
GGGTGCGGGGGCCGTCCACCCCATCACGTCAGCAGCAGTCTTGATCCTGCGAAGCCTATTC
Source organism: Proteobacteria bacterium SG_bin6 (assembly GCA_002083435.1). Lineage (GTDB taxonomy): Bacteria > Pseudomonadota > Alphaproteobacteria > Sphingomonadales > Sphingomonadaceae > Sphingomonas. The sequence continues at coordinate 62 of LWDJ01000040.1, forward strand.
ACACGAAAGTGAATAAACGGCGTCTCCCCAGCGTCCATCACGTCGTTGGGTGCCAGCCCGGCCGCTTCATCAGACCGGCAACCGTGGAGGGCGATGATCAACGGGACAAAGTAGCATGCGTCGTGGAAAATGACGTCGCCGGGCTTGAATCGATCCCACAGTCCGGCGCAGCCGTGCCAAACCGGCGCTGTGAACGCATGGCGCAGATCGTCCGGTGACCACGCGGCTAACGCCTGGTTCTTCTTCCGGCCTCCATTCTGACGCGTGACCTTGTTCTTTGAGCCTTTGGCGATTTGCTGTCGAATGATCTTGAAGTCGAGCCCGATCGGAAATGGTCGTCCGCTCGCCCGCGCGTAGGTGACCAGGGCCGAGATCCAGGTCATGTGCTTTTTTCGCGTAACTTCAGATAAGCCCACAGTGGGCAGTTTTTTCTTCTCCGCTTCATCCGGGGCCTTTCGCCACTCGTCACGCAGAGTTGTTCCTCGCTCGAGCGCCTCGCCGATGGTCTCCTGAATTTCTTGTTTCGTTCGAGGGCATTTCTTCGCGAACCCATAGCGTGTCGGCAAACGAGAGAAGAGGGCCGCCATCTCGGCAAGGTGGTGCTGCTTCATAGTCGAGAACGGAATGTCGCCGTTCGCAGCGATAAAAAGCTTCACGGCCGCATCGACGTCGCGCCGCCGCTCCTTGTCCCAGCTGCCGTCGGCGATCTTGTTCTTCAGGGCGTCGTGGGCGATCTCGCTGATGGACAGGTCCGCCTTCTGTTCAGGATCTTCTGTCTCGTCTTGGATGATGGGCGCCAGAGACGCAGACGGAGCCTCCCGCGGAATCTGGGCGCGGTCGTGAGCGGGGACGTCAACACCCAACAGGTTCAACAGATTGCCAGGCACGGGCAAGACGGTGCCCGGTTTGACGGGCAACCCGAGCAGTTCGGAGCCTTCAAGACAGGCGTTGCGATATGCTGCGGCCACGACGCGGCTGACCGCGATCTTGTTTGTGTCGTTGGGATAGACGCCAGCTTCCTTAAGGTAGGCGCCAATCTGGTTCGGCGTGACCGGCAGGCTGCGTCCGTGCCGCGCCAGCATGTCGCTGATACCGCTCGCCTCTGCTTCGGACAGCCCCGCTGCAATCAGCTCATCGACAAAGGCCTGACCGTTGATCGGCGGCGCCGCACACCGAGTTAAATGCGTGAACAGATGGGCATAGGCTATGTTCGCCGCTGAATGCTGCTCGGCGAGCATGGGTGTCGCCGCCTGCTTCAGAATGATCCGATCCAGCTCCGTCTTGAATGCAAGATGGTATATGCGCGTGAGTTCGTCCCGCGCCAAGTTGGGCCGCAAAGAAGGTTCAACAGCACTCATCACCGTCGCAATCCCGAGCTCGAGGTGCGCGGCGCGCCCCTTCGCATCGGTCGCGCCGGCCGTCTTCAATGACACGCGGACGGTTATAGGATGGGTATTCGGATTCCGCACACGCAGGGTGCGACGCCACCAGTAGATCGCGCCGCGACGGTAGATGGGCATGGATTTGGCTCCCGCAGCACAGCGGGCGGCACAATTAAGTGCACAATTGTGCGATTTTGAGTCGCAACCATTTTCCCGCCTTAGGTTAAAAGGCGCGGTTTTCTGCCGTTTCTCGTTGCAAAAGGCTGGAAAATGGTCGGGGAGAGAGGATTCGCAACCCAAACCTATCCGAAAATCACGGTGACCACCCGCGCTGCTGGCTGGATGCTACAGCGCTATATTGAAAGCGCGCGCCCGGCCAGCAGCGCTAACCTCAGATCCTACACCACCCCCCGGGACGCGACCCAGTTGCAAGCACAATTGTGCTCTTCAAGCGATGCGCCGCCCTTGATGTCTCGCAAGCCCTAGCGGGATCGAGCGCGCCTTGATCAGGTGGGGTAACGCAGACGTGCCTGATCCGTTCCAACCACGTCGGCTAAGCGCCCCAATTACGGTCATTCGAAAGCCAATTTCACATGCCCAAAAGCTGCCGTGCGTTGATCGCGGGCGGTGCGGCCGCTAGCTACGGCCCGCCGTGCGTCGGTTTTCGGAGGGAAGCGTAGCGGCGACCCGCGCCAGTGTTCCGTCGCACCCGAGCAACTTCGCGGCGACCTTCCGGCGCAACCGTGTCGCAACAATCGGACAATGTCGGGGAAACACCGTCGTGGCATCGACTATTCCGAGCAGGTCTCGACGTTCGCTATTGCCACCACTCAGTAACGCGACGCCCGCACCCGCGAGCGCGCCTTACCCAAAACTCGCGGGGAAACGATGCGCGCCATATCCCTTCGCCACATCTTGTTATCGCTCGCTGCCCTGGTGTCTTGGATCCAGCCGGCGGACGCCCAAGCGCCAAACCTGCTGAAGAACGGTGGCTTCGAGGGCGCCGCGCCGACAGCTCCCGATCTGCCCGAGAGCTGGCGCCCGGACCGTGCCGAGGCGGGCTATGCCCTCACAACCGCGCCGGTACATGGCGGCGCCCATGCAGTGGCGATCACTTTCGACAAGCAGGCAAGCAGCGCCGGTTATGCCGGGATCATCCAGGGAATCGCGGCGGAGGGTCTGGAGGGCCGCCCCATCATCCTCTCCGCCTGGCTGCACCGGGACAACCCCCAAAGCAAGGCTGGGCTGTGGCTGGCGTTCGTCGACGCAGCCGGCAAACGGCTCGGCTATGTGAATGATTATGACGCGCCCTGGCGCAACGCCGGCTGGAACCAACGCCGCCTGCGCGCGGTGGTGCCGGCCGGCACGAAGCGTATCGCGGTCGGCATCTCGGTGTTCGAGGAAAGCGGCATGCTGGTTATAGATGATGTTTCGCTTGAACAGGCGCGCGAATGACGGGGGTGATGTGATCGAGGAAGCCAGCCGCACGATCGACAACGCGCTGCGCGGCGTGAAGGTGCTGATCGCCGAGGATGAGCCCGAAATCGCCGAAATCGTCGAGGCCTTTTTCAAGAAGGAGGAGGCCCAGTGCCTGATCACGACCAGCGGTATCGACGCGATCGACGCCGCGCGCTGGTGGTGCCCCGATCTGCTGGTGCTCGACATTCGCCTGCCGGGGCGCGACGGGCTGTCGGTGCTCGCCGAGCTGCGCTCGACCGGCAAGGCGACGGGCGTGCTGATCGTCAGTGCGCTCGGCGATGATATCGACAAGCTCACCGGCTTCCGGCTGGGGTGCGACGATTATCTGGTGAAGCCGTTCAACCCGCTCGAGCTCATCGCGCGCGCCAAGGTGCTGCTCGGGCGCGCGGCGCGGCAGCCGGAGCATCGCACGCTCGGCTTCGGCACGCTGCGGGTCGATCTGGAGGCGTTCCGGGCCTTTGCCGATGGCGTGCCGCTCACGCTCACCCCGGTCGAGTTCCGCCTGCTCCGCCTGTTCGTCGAGCGCGGCGGCCGGCTGGTGAGCCGCGCGCAGATCGTCGATCATGCGCTGGCGGGGGATGCCTATGATCGCTCGGTCGATCCGCACATCAGCCGGTTGCGCCAGAAGCTGGAAAGCGCGGGAGCGGGCGTGCGGCTCACCAGCATCCGCGGCGAAGGCTATCGCCTGGATTTGGTGGCATGACGACGAGCCTCGGCACGCGCATCGCGCTGAGCGCGATCGTGATCAGCGTCGTCGCGGCCCTGGTCGCCGCCTTCGTGCCCGATTACATCTACCTCATTCGCGACAAGCTGTTCCTGGCGAGCTTGTCGGCGCCCGATCAGCAGACGCTGTCGCGGTTGCTCGCCGATCACGGCCAATGTTCGCCGCAGGTGCAAAATTTCAAGCTGGCGCATGGCTTTGCGCCGTGGCGGCTGAACTATAATTGGGCGCTCGGCGCGCTGATCGCGCTGACGGCGGCGATCTGCGGCGCGGTCGCCATCGGTTCCGCCCAGCGCATTGCCCGGCCGATCGCCGCACTTGCCGATAGCGCGCGCGCGGTGGCGCGCGGCGGCCGCGAACCGCCGCCGCCGCTCAGCAGCAGCGCCCCGCGCGAGATCGCGACGCTCCACCGCGATTTCACGACGATGGTCGCAGCACTCGATGCCGCCGATAACGATGTCCGCCTGCGCTCGGCGGCGATCGCGCATGAGCTGCGCACCCCGCTCGCGGTGATGCGCGGGCGGCTGATCGGCGCCCAGGCGGGCGTATTCACGTTCGACGCGGCGATGCTCGAAAGCCTGTTGCGCCAGATTACGCTGGTCGATCAGCTGGTGGCGGACCTGAACCTGCTCGCGGCACGCCAGCAGGGTGAGCTGCGGCTGGAGACCGAGGACGTGCGGCTCGACCAGATCGCCCGTGCCGTGATCGAGGCGTTGCGCCCGGAAGCCGAGGCGGGCGGCGCGACGCTGATCGCGGAAGTCGACCCGATCACCACCCGCGCCGATCCCGCGCGGATCGAACGAGCGCTGCTCAATCTGGTGAGCAACGCGATCCGTTATGCGCCTGGTAGCACCATCCGCCTCTCGGTCGGCAGCAGCGGGGGCAAGATCGTGCTGGCGGTGAGCGACACCGGCCCCAGCTGGCCGGTCGCCGACCCGCAGGCGCTGGCGGGCGCTTTCGTGCGCGGCGACGAGTCGCGCTCGCGCCAATCGGGGGGGTCGGGGCTGGGCCTTGCGATCGTCGAGGCGGTGGCGCGCGCGCATGGCGGCGAATTGCGGCTCGGCGCCAACCAGCCGCGCGGCGCGCGCGCCGAGATGATCCTGCCGGCGGATTGAGCCGCGCGCACCGCCACCGCTTGGTCGATCGCAACAATCCGGCAAGCAACCGCCAACCAGCCCGCACCAGGCCCATGCGACCCAGCAGAATGGAAGCTGGGGAGGATCAATGAAGCTGGGATCGGTCAGTCTGCTCGCCGTGCTGTGCGCCGGCGTCGTTTCAGCACGCGCCGCCGCCGCCGAGGGCGCGACCGCGAAAGCCAGCTATCCCGCCGCCTTCTTCGCAGATGTGCAGCCGCAAAACGCGCTCGATATGCTTGTCCGCGTGCCCGGCTTTACCTTGGTGGAGGGGAATGGCGCGCGGGGCTTTGGCGATGCCGCGGGCAATGTGCTGATCAACGGCGCGCGGCCCGTAACCAAGGATGTCGCGCTTGCCGAGTATCTCAAGCGCATTCCCGCCGCCACGGTGGACCGGATCGAGCTGCTCGACGGCGCCTCGGCGGGGCTGCAGGGCGGCGGCAGCCGGCTGATCGCGAACATCGTGCTGAAGGCGAGCGGTGGCGGTAGCTGGCGCCTGCGCGGCGAAACGGTGGGCGACAGTCGCGTCGCCCCCACCGGCGCCCTTTCTTGGAAAGGTGACATCGCCGGAGCGCGCGTTTCGGCAAGCGTTGACGGCGGGGTCGACACGCTGATGCGGCTTGAAGGGCGCGAACGGCTGATCAACGCGGGCGGGGTGATCGTGGAGGATGGTCCGCTGGTCGATAACCGGCGCAATCAGGCGGTCGCCGGATCGTTCAGCATCGCCGGGAAAATCGCCGGCGTGACGACCAGTTTGTCCACCGCGCTGCGCGCCTCCGAATTCACCCGGCGGTCCCGGTTCGACGTGTTCACCATCGGCCAGCCCGAGCTGATGCGCCTCGATCTGGAAAGCGATACCAACCGCGATCGCAGCGCCGAGCTTTCGCTGGAGCTGAAGCGCCCGATCGGGCGGGGCGAAGCCAAGGCGATCGTGCTGCAAACCTGGTCGGGATCGCGCTTCCTTTCGGGCATAGAATCCCGTTTTCCCGATAAAGACTTCGCTGCTTCGCGGTTCGAATCGAAGCAGACTCAATCGGAAACGATCCTCCGCGCGGGCTGGGCGCCGCGCTGGCCCAGGCTTTCGGGCGAGATCGCGGTGGAGGGCGTGCGGACGACGCTGGGCGCCGCCACCGCCTTTTTCGGCACCAGCCCGGCGGGAGAAACGCTGCTGGACCAAGGGACCACCGATGTCGGCGAATGGCGCGGATCGGCGGCGATTTCCGCCACCTATAGCGGCATCAAGCAGTTGAGCATCGAAGCCGCGCTCGCCGGCGAAATCTCGCGGATCGAGCTCGCCGCGCCGTTTCGCGGTGCGAACACCTATCGCTTCCTGAAGCCCCGGCTGGTGTTCAACTGGGCGGCGGGCGCGCGCACATCGGTGAACCTGCGGCTCGAACGGCTGGTCGGCCAGCTCGATTTCGGCGATTTCGTCGGCGCCCAGCAAGTGTCCGACGGATCGGCGACCCAGACCAACGCGGCGCTCCAACCACCGCAGACCGACGCCGCGCGGCTGACGATCGAGCGCCGCTGGGGCAAGCGCGGCAGCGTAGCGGTCACGCTGGTCGGTGAGCGCGCGCGCAATATCGTCGACGTTATCCCGGTGGCGGGCGGCCAGGGCATCGGCAACATCCCGAGCGGCACTGCCTATGGCGTCGATCTGCTGGCGACGCTGCCGCTCGATTTCCTGCTGCGCGGCGCCGAGTTGACGGTGAACGCCGCCTGGCGGCGCACGATGGTGACCGATCCGTTCAACGGGCAGACCCGCCCCTTCCAGAACAGCGAGTTCGACCCCAGCACCATCAGCTTCCGCCACGTCGCCTCGCGCGACATCACCTATGGCGCGCGTTTCACCTATGAGCCGCCCAGCCGCACGTTCCGTAGCGCGCTGTTCACCGATTACCGCCCCGGACCGGCGGTTTCGGTCTTCGGCGAATTCGCGGTGCACAAGGGGTTGAAGCTTTCGGTCGAAGTGAATCGCTTGTTCGACCAGGCGGTCGACCGCGACCTGTTCCGCTATGCCGGGGTGCGGGGTGAGGTCCCCTTCTCGGTGATCGAATCGCGCCGGCGAATGTCGCGGCGGCTGTTCGCGCTGCAGATCGAGGGAAGTTTCTGAGGGCGGCCGTTCGTGATCCCAAAAGCAGCGGCGTCTTTTGGCTGTTCTGCCAAAGATTTGGAGGCGGCGACCGTGTTCGCGCAAGCTCGCTTGGAACACCGCCACCACCAGATCAATCGTTCACTTCCAGAGCGTATCACTAGGCACCTGATCCACAATGATCAGGAATAGGTGTTAACGCCCTACCGCCCGGCGGAAGCTGTCGAGTTCGCGACAAGATAGGCGATGATCGCGGCTCTTTGGGTTGGATCGGGAATGGTGAGGAACATTTTCGATCCCGGCGCCAGCTTCTGCGGGCCTTGCAGCCACACGTCGAGCCGGGCCGGGGTCCAGACCCCGGCAAGCTTTTTGATCGCGCTGGAATAGGGATAGCCTGGTGCAGTCGCGATCTTCCGGCCGACGACGCCGCGATGCGCCGGGCCGATGCGGTTGGCGTCCAGCGAATGGCAGCCGCCGCATTTTGCCTGATACAGCGCTTGGCCGTCAGCGGGCGATTGCGCCGAGATGGGCGTGGCGGTCACCAAGACCGCCACCGCCACGATGCGTGAAATAGGGCGCATCGTCGGTCAGCCGAACAGATAGGGTTCGGCTGGAACGCTGTTGCCCAGCGCACCGCTCAGCACCGCCCAATGAACCGCCTCGTCGGTCGAGAGCTGCGCGAACAAGTGGCCGATCGACCGGTCCTGCAAGGCGGCGACCTGCCCGACATAGGCGTTGGCGGCGCCCTGCTCGAGCGCGGCGGCGAGCTTCACCACATCGCCCTCCGATTTCAGCGCGCCGAGGTTCAGATTGGCGGTATATTCGGCATCGGTCTTGGGTTCGACCGGCTTGCCGCCCGCCTTGATGATGAGATTGGCGAGCGAGTCTCGGTGCGCCTTGTGGTGGCCCAGAAACACCAGCGCCACTTTGAGCGTGCCGGGAGTCAACAAGCCGCTGCCGCCAGCGATGGTATAGGCGGCGATCCCCTCCATTTCGAGCGCGAGCGCGCCCTGAAGAATGCCGACATCACCCTCACCCGCCGTCTTGAGCTGCCGCTTGACCGCAGCGGCGCTGGCGGGGCCGCTCAGAAAGTTGAGCGCGCTGATCCCGGCGATCGCGGCCCCCCCGCCGAGCATGAAATTCCGCCGATCGGTCGCGCGTTCAGCCGTTTTCGGCCGGTTCCTTTCAATCATCGTCATTCTCCCTCTGCTCGGGGCGCGATTGCTTCAGGGCTGCTCGCGCCTAAGGAAATGGTTGAAGTCGCCGATCTATTTTGGAACGCAGGCGCTTGCCGGTTCCGTGATCCACGAAAAACGGCATGGGGAACGATGTTCCGGCGATAAATCGGCGATTTGATTACGCGGTACGGAAGTTTTGTGCGGCGGACCGGCCCCATTTAAACGCGCTGGGGGATCGGGATCGCGGTCATCAACAGGCTTGGCCGGCTAGGCTGACGGGCAGCGCAGCAGCTGAGGTGGGTGCCGTAATCAGGCTCAGGGCTTCGCCTTCCGACGGCTTGTTTGCTATTAGATGCCGCGCGGGCGCCTGCGTTACCGATGACATCGAACGACGGCAGCAACTTTGGACAATAATGCAAAGAACCGAAAAGTTCTCTGTCGATTGAAGTTGCGGACGCGCGCTATATTTGTAACGATTATAACGATATAACGCAGGCGTTTACACAAATAATAGTGCAGCAATCAAGGGTTCTTTGCAAGATAATGGATCACGGATGGGGTTTTATAACGGAATTAGACGAGAATATTCACGAAAGCTGGCGCATGGAGTTCTTGTCGGGATGCCGGCGAGCAGAGGTGTCTCGCCCCGCCGACCCCGGTGATGTCGCGCCTATAGATCGGTTTTAGCGCCGACCGCTTGCGCCGGCGCACTGCGGACCAGCCGAATGTCAATCTCTCGGTCGACATAGGTCCATTCTTCACTTGCGCGCAGTTCCACTAGCAACTGCTCGAACAATGCTTCATGCTGCGGCGCATATTCGAACCAAGTGAGGAAATCGAACGGCTGGCCGATATCGCGCGAGTGGTGCAGACGCCGGGCGATCTGCGGCAGGAAGCGCAAGCCGATCGAGGTGTGCCCCGAGCGCTCCTCGAATATCGCGCGCCGATCGTCCTGGGGCAGATCCCACCAGGCCTTTTTCTTGCGGATGGGAATAAGCGATGCATAGATCGCCTCGGGCCGCGCGAGGGGCGCCTGCGCGCGTCGCAACTCGGCGACTTCTTGGTTTGTCGTGTAGCCCAAATTGCTGATCACACCGTCGAGCGTCCACACCGCCTCGGGCACGGCGGGGACCGCATTGAGCTGGACGGTCAAGCCGGCAACCTTTGGCAAGGACTCCCCGGTCAGGGTGGTCTGGCTTCTTACCCGCCACTCCCCGCCCGCGCCGCCCGCAAAGCCGATACGGCTGACGCCCCCAGCAGCGGCTGCCGGCGCGGCAGCGGCAGCGTCGCCTGAGAAACCGAGCGCGCCGATCCCGGCAAGCGCGCTGCCCCCGGCCAGCATGAAATGACGCCTATTGGCGATCATCGCTCTTGCCGCAAGCCCGTCTCGATCGGTCATCCTGAAGTTCCTTATTTCTTAAGAGGCGATGGTCACGATCTGCCGCACAGGCGCGCCAGCCCAGCGAAGCGAGCGATTACACCGGGGCGCGGCGGCGCGTTTCTAAAGGGCTGCGATTTTCGAGCCGCCTTGCGCTGGCGCCCGAGCTGAAATCGGGCGGCGTCATAGCGGGTGAAGCACAGGGCCAAAGACGGCTCACGGGGGGCAAATCCGGGGCGCATGGCGCTTAGATGCCCAAGCGCCCTTTGGCGTTTCAGCATCGCGCGAAGAAACGCGGCGCGCTTGCCCTGCTTCGTTTAACCCGACAGCGTCGCGCGGCCCGGCGCCGCGTCGCGGTGCGCGGCGATCAGCGCGTTCACCCGCTCGGTAAGCGCCACGCAGATCGCGCCGCCAAACAGCAGCGACCCATCGAGCACGTCGCGCGCGACCGGCGCGAGATCAGCCTGTAGCATGCGCCGCGCCCGAAAATGCCGGATCTTCACCGTTGCGGGAAGAACATTGAGCGCGGCGGCGACTTCATCCACCGTCATCCCCTCGATCTCGCGGAGAACAAACGCGATGCGGTAGGTAACCGGCAGCCGCGCGATCGCTTGTTCCAGCAACACGCGCAGTTCGGCTTGCTCGGCAAATTGGTCCGGGGTCGGCGGCGGCGTTGTGCCATAGAGCGTGTCAATGTGGCGCGCCGCCGCTGCCATTTGCTCCGCGCGCGCCGCGTGGCGCCGCGCCGAGCGCAGCCGGGCCAGGGCCTCGTTGATGACGATGCGGGTAAGCCAGGTCGAAAGCTTCGACCGCCCCTCGAAAGTCTCGATCGCGGCAAAGGCTTTGAGATAGCCGCTCTGCACGGCATCTTCGGCCTCGGCGCTGTCTTTCAGAACCGCCCAGGCGGCGCGAAACAGGCGTTGGTTGTTCGCCGTCGCGATAAAGCGGATCGCGCCCGCGTCGCCGCTGCAAAACAGCGCGACAAGCGCACTTTCATCCAGTCCGGCATAGTCGCGCTTGTCCACAGACTTCAACTCCCGGTTCGCTGCACGGCAGGGGTATCATCGCGACGGGCATGGCCATGCCAGAGTTTGGTTCGCACGTCGCCTCCATGCCGTTTCGCAGCGGGCGCCCTCATGCAACCGCGCTTTGCGCCGATCAACCCCGGCGGAAGGTGCAGCCGCCTGCTCGAGCCGATCGGAAACATCCCACCTGCAGAGGCCGAAGAGCATTACCATGCGATGATCGAACAGCGACCCAAAGCCGCACAACTTAATCCAACCGGCCTCCGGCAAGCTCGGAGAGGTTCAGGTTGCCTGGAGGCGCATCTTGAGTTCGTCTCCAGCACGTAGCAGGGATGCCGTCTTCACCGCAAACCGCGGCGCCAAACCAAGCCGTTGGGTCCGATGCGTCGGCTGGCGTTTCGGATCGCTAGCGCCAGCGCGGCGCCTTGCCGAAGTCGGCATCGGTGAAGGCGATATCGTTGAAGATGTAGGGATAATAGAAGCGCCGCAGCTGTGTGTGATAGCGGCGGATACGGTCCTGATAGGCGAGCTGCGCTGTCAGGTCGGTCCGCGCGATCCGGTGGAGCGCGGTCTGCACGCCCACCGCCGGGAGTACCCAGCCGATCCGCCGCGCCCAGCTGTCCCGGCGCATCAACGCCGCCCGATAAGCGCGGCTCTGGTCGGCGACGCTTTGGTCGCCCAGCTGCTGGAACGCGTAATACCATTTCCAGTGAAAGCCGAGGCCGACCGGCTTGGTATCGCGCCATTCGGGGTGCGAGCGGAAGAACGCGGCCATCGTCGCCTGCTTGGGCTTGTCCCAGCCGGCATGGATCACCTCGCGCTGCGCCAGGGTCAGCTCGATGCCCTGCCGTGCCGGGATGGCGGCATTGATCGCGAGATTGGCGAGCGCGGGCAGGATCAAGGTGAGCGCCAGCCAGCCAGCCGCGAGGCTGGCGGCGTTCGCGACCGATGACAGTCCGATCGCGCCAATGCCCGCGGCGAGCGCGGTCCAGATCAGGCAATAGCCCAGCGCATGGCCGGCGATCTGCGCGGTGGACCAGAGCGGCGCGGCGGCGTAGAGTGCCCCTGCGGCAAGCGGCACGATCAGCGCCGCGTAAACCAGCCCCAGCCGCAGGCCGATCCGGCGTGCCCAGAAGCGCCATCGGCCTCCGTTCATCGCCATCAACAGCGCCAGCCGCCCGCTCTCGCGCTCGCTCGAGACGAGATCGTGCAGCAGCACGATCAGGATCAGCGGCGCGAGATAGGTGAGCACGAACGCCCAGTCGAACCGCCCCGGCAGCGCGAGTTCGGCATTGTACAGCTCGCTATCGTAAAGCTGCCCCTCCTGGCCGAGCGCGCGGATGCGCAGGATATAGGGAGCAACGTCACGCTGGCCGATCGCCGCGAAAGCAAGCGGCGACGGCGCATCCCAGGTCGCGTGCGGTGTGTAATAGGCGGCATAGCCCGCGTCGGGCTCGCGCGCGACGAACTTGGCGATCGCGCCCACATCTTCGGCCTGCAACGCGGGGATGCGGGCGATCGCGGCGCGCTGCCGCTCGACCTCGGCAAGCCCCGCGACGACGCTCGCGATCGCCAGGAACAGCGTCAGCAGCAGCGCCGGCCACGCCACGCGCTGGCGCAGGAACAGCCGCAATTCGTGGCGCCACAGCATCACCGGACTGTCCCCGCCACGCGCCGCGTCGCCAACCGCAGCAGCAACATGGCGAGCAGCGCCCAGCCCGCCAGCACGCTGGCGGCCGGGAGCGCCGCCGCCGCCTTTTCCGCGCTGCTCGTGCCGCGATAGCGGAAATCGGGCACCGCCTGCCAGTTGCGCGGATCGATCCGCACCCGCCGCGCCGCTTCGGGATCGCTGTTGCGCGCGCCGTCATCGGCATAGCTGACCGACAAGGCCTGGAGCCGGTTGAGCTGCTGAACGATGGTGTAGCGATAGCGCTCGGCCTGGATCAGGAAACGGCGATGGCTTTCCAGATCGGTGCCCGCCAGCGCCATCGACAGCGCACGCGCCGCGATGGTCGGGCTGGCGATTCCCATCAGCGCCACCACCCCGGATTGCGCGCGCTGGGCCGCGAATTGGCGGTGGGCATAGGCATCGAACAACCCCGCCGTCAGCCTTTCCCCCTCCAGCGCGAGCAGGCCGCGATAGTTGAAGGGCAGATCCTCGACCCGCGACACGCCATAGCGGGCGAGCGTTGCCGCCTTGAACGCGGCGAAATGCGGGTCGGCGGGGTCGTGGCTGTCCCCGATGCGGCGCAGGTCGCGCTGGATTGCGACATCGGTTTCGATGCGGTTGGCGCTCGGTCGCATCGCCAGCGCCACATCGCTGGCGATGCGCGGCATCAGCACGACGGTGATCGCCCACAGCCCGATCAGGGCGAGCAGCGCGCCCCGCGCCTGGCTCGCCAGCGCCGAGACGGCGGTGATCAGCGCGACCCAAATCGCCAGATAGGCGCCGTGGCCAAGCGCGATCGCGGTGGCATCGCTCAGCGGCGCGCCGCCCGCCGCCACCATCCAGCCGAGCGCCGCCAGCACCGGCAGGTCCAGCAGCAGGGCGACACCGGCGAGCGCCAGCGTCTTGCCGCCAACGACCGCCGACGGCGCGATGCCGTACGCCTGAAGTTGCTTCAGCGTCCCGCGTTCGCGTTCCCGCGCGATCATACCGAAGCCCACGAAGATCAGCACGAGCGGGGCGAGCATATGCAGCACGAACGCCGGGGTCAGCTGGCCAAAGCGAACCAGCAGCGAACTCTGCCGAACATCGCCGAAATTGGCGCTGTTCTGCCGGTGCCCCTCCAGAAAGATCGTCGATCCGGTGAAGGCGTCCACCCCCGAATCGAACCCCGCCAGCGCCGGCAGCGGTCGAAACACGAAATGGCCGTAATGCACCATCCGGTGCGGATGGCGCGCGGGCTGGGCATCGAACGCGCGATCGGCCTGGGCCTGGTAACGCGCGCGCAGTGCGTCGCTCGCCTGGCGCTGGGTAAGTGCGGTGAGCGTCGCGACGATCGACAGCGCGAGCAACATCGCGATCGCCAGCGCGGCAACCGCGTTGCGCCGCATCAGTCGCCATTCGTCGCGGGCGATCAGCCAGACGCGGGTCATGCCGCGGGCACCTCGCCATAGCGGTGGTGAAGCGCCATCACGTCGAAGCCTTGCGCGCGGTGGACTTCCTCCACGATGTGCCCGCCGGCCAGGAAACCGATGCGATCGGCGCAATCGGCGGCGCCGAGCAGATCGTGGGTTACCATCAGCACCGCCGTGCCGCGCGCGCGCAACTGGTGAAGCAGCGCGTTGAAATCGGCGGTCGCGCGCGGATCGAGCCCTGAGGTCGGCTCGTCGAGCAGCAGCAGGGGCGCGTTGCGCACCACGGCCAGCGCGATCGCAACCTTCTGGCGCATCCCCTTGGAAAAGCCGACGACGCGGCGGTCGCGGGCGTCGTGCTGCAGGCCGGCGGCATCGAATGCCGCCTCCTTCGCCGCCATGCTGTACGCCTCGCCGGCAAGCGCCAGGAAATAATCGACATTCTCCCGGGCGCTCAGATGATCATAGAGCGCCACATTCTCTGGCAGATAGGCGATGCGTTGGCGGGCCTGCTGCGGCGCGCGCGCGGGATCGATTCCATCGATTCGCACCGCGCCTGCCATGGGAGTGAGGAACCCCAGTAGCGTCGCCAGCGTCGTCGATTTACCCGCGCCGTTGCCGCCCAGCAGCGCATAGATCTCGCCCGCCGCCACTGAAAGCGAGAGGCGGTCGAGGATCGTGCGGTCGCCCCGGGCGACGACCACATCGGTCGCGACAACGGGCGGGGAGGTGCTGGCGTGAAGCATGGCGCCTCTGACCATCGAGATTGTCGTTTGTCAACGACATGTTGTATTATCTCATTGACAGAGATCAACCGTATCGCCAGTGACGCCGCCGCCCGGTGGGATGACCCCCGGCGTCACTATTTGGGGGAAGTGATTATGACATTGGCTTTGTCCGCGCGCGCCCTGCTGCTGGCCTGCGCCGCGGCCACCGTCGCCATGCCGGCCGTCGCGCGCACCCCGCCTTCGGCAGAGCCCGAACCCGCGGCGCTGGAAAATGATGTCGTGATCACCGGCGTCCGCCAATCCTATCGCGGTGAGTTCGCGCTGAGTGAAATCCCGCAATCGATCGATCTGATCGACGGCAAGCTGCTGGAGCAGAACAACATCCTGCGCCTTACCGACGCGCTGGACCTGAACGCTTCGGTCGCGCGGCAGAACACGCTCGGCGGCCTGTGGGACGCGTTCGCGGTGCGCGGCTTTGCCGGCGACGAGAACCTGCCGAGCGGCTATCTGGTCAACGGTTTCAACGGCGGGCGTGGCTTTGGCGGCCAGCGCGACAGTGCGGGGCTTGAGCGCGTGGAAGTGCTGAAGGGGCCCGCCGCCGCGCTGTTCGGCCGGGGCGAGCCGGGGGGAACGATCAACCTCGTCACCAAGCAGGCGAAGATCGGCGAAAGCTTCGGCGCGTCGTCCTTCCAATATGGCGCCTTCGATCGTTTTCGCACCGAAACCGACTGGAACCTCAGCACCGGGCCGGTCGCGCTGCGCCTGATCGGCTATGCCGAGGACGCGGGCAGCTTCCGCGATTTCATCGGCAGCAATCGCTGGGGCTTCCTCCCCTCGGTCGGCGTCAAGCTTAGCGACCGGACGCGGCTGACCTATGACCTGGAATTGACGCGCATGGCGGTGCCGTTCGATCGCGGCATCGTGGTGCTGAACGGTAATTTCAATACCGTGCCGCGCAGTCGATTCCTGGGTGAGCCGAGCGATGGCGACACCGTCGCGCGCGCGACCGGCCATCAATTGCGCGTCGAACATGATTTTTCGCAGGACTGGCGCGTCACACTGGGCGCCAGCTACCGCGAAACGCTGCTCACCGGCGCGTCGTCGGATGCCGAGCTCGTCGGGTCGCGCCAGCAGATTTTCCGCGACGGGCGCTCGCTCTCGCGACAGCGGCGTACCCGTCGCTATGATTCGAACCATTTCACCGTGCGGGGAGAGTTGGCCGGTCGGTTCGAGACGCTCGGCCTCGCGCACCGTTTCCTGCTCGGCGCGGATCATGACGAGTTCAACAACGATCAAGATTTCCGCCGCTTCCGCCCGCCGACCGTTGCCAGCAACCCGTCGCCCCAGGCGAGCTATGTGATCGACGTGCTCAACCCGGTTTACGGCCGCTTTCCGGTGCCGACGCCTGCGCCGCTTACCAACCGGCTCGATACCCAGCGCGCGACCGGCGTTTACGTGCAGGACCAGATCACCCTTACCGACCGGCTGCAGCTGCGCCTTGGCGGGCGCTATGACAGTTTTCTGCTGCGCACCAACAACCGCATCACCCGCGTGATTTCGGAACGCACCGCCGACCGTTTCAGCCCGCAGATCGGCGCGGTCTATCGCTTCAGCGACACGATCAGCAGCTATGCGGGCTATGGCGAAGGCTTCCGCGCCAATATCGGCACCGATGTGAACGGGGTGATCTTCAATCCCGAAACAAGCACATCGGTGGAAGTCGGCGCGAAGCTCGCGCTGTTCAACGGCGCGCTGACCGGCACCTTCGCGCTGTTCCAGATGGAAAAGGCCAATGTGCTGGCGAGCGATACCGCCAATCCCGGTTTTTCGGTGGCGATCGGTCGGGCGCGCAGCCGTGGCATCGAGCTCGACCTCGCCGGGACGCTGCCGGGCAAGATCGATGTGCGGCTGAGCTATGCCTATATCGAAGCTCAGGCCCGCTCCACGGTCCTCGATCCCAATTTCTCGTTCCAGATCCGCCCGGGCGACCGGCTGATCAACATCCCCGACCATAGCCTGAACGTGCAGGCGAGCCGTCGCTTCGAGTTCGGCCGAACCGGGGTGCTGGTGGGGGGCAATGTGCAACATGTCGGCGGACGATCGGGCGAGACGGGCACACGCTTCACGCTGCCCGCCCACCCGCTGGTCCGCCTGTTCGCGACGGTGACGCTCAGCAAGCAGCTCGAGCTGTTCGGCGAAGTGAGCAACCTGTTCGATGAGCAATGGTATGCGAACAGCTATGCCGCCTTGTGGGTACAGCCCGGCACCCCGCGCACAGGCTCGATCGGCATCCGGGCGCGGTTCTAGAGCGATTTCGAGGCAGGTGGAATCACCTGCCGGCTCGGAAATCGCGTATAAACAAACGCCTAGAGCGGCGATCCGATTTTATCGGATCGAAAACCGCTCTAGCGGGTTCGTCCGATCGGCAGATATGGCGCCTGCGCAAGTCGGTACGGCCTAGCCTGCTCGCGTTCGCGGGATCCGCCATGCAGGCGGGCACGCACACTGCTGCCGCATGGGTGCGTCGATAATGGCCTGTCCGCGGCGTTTGTTTTTGCCCCAACCGACTCCCATGGCACCCACGCGCCTATCGCTCGCGCGGACGCTCCAGCGCGGAGAGGACGCCGCGCAGCGTGGGCACTTCCTGGCTCGACCAGCCGGGCTTGGTGAGCAAGGTGCGCAGCGTGCGCTTGGTCGTCGCGACCCGGTCGGGCGGGTAATGGAAGTCGGGGCGCTCCAGCATCGTGTCGAGCTGGCCCGTCATTCTCTCCAGCTCTCCATGCGGGGCGGGAGGCGCGAGATCGGTCTCGGTCGGGATGGCGAGGCTTCCAGGCGCGCGTCGCGCAACGAACGCGCGACGCGGCAGTGCTCGCACCTTGGCTAGACGAAGCAGCTTGATCGAGCCCGCCCCTACCCTCGTAGCATCATCATCGAGGGGCTGGCTCCAGTGCTAAAGCATAAATGGCGGCCTATCATCTCTTCGGTGTTCAAAGCCTTGTAATCGGCCGCGCGCTCAAGCCAGCTGCGCCGCATCCGCCAATGAGAGGCCCTTGAACTGCGCACCAAGCTGTAGCACACGGGCTGCAGGACGAACCAGAACCGGCGCTTTTCTGCGGGTTTCAGCGTAGCCCAAATGCGGAGCGGATTCCCTTCACCCGCTCCATGCACAGATGCTTTTGCTACAGGTTTTTGCGGCTGGCAGCGCGCTCTTGCCGTTGCGCGGGCGGGGACGGGGCCGCTTTCAGGACAGCACCCCTCGATCGCCGCGACCGCCGGGACTCATCATCGGGTGTTTGGAGGCTAACGGCCGGCGCAGGAGCGGACGTCCACTACGCCGAAGGGCAGCTGGCCTGACAGCGGTTTTAATCAACCTGCGGCTCACCCTTGGTGGCGGCGCGCTAGCGAACTGTGGCGCCATCGTCACCGCGCGACGCTGTTAGTTCTTGATATGTTCCGGCCGATCGCCTAGCTTGACAGGATGCCTGATCGACCCCGGCCGACGCGCGGCGCCACGGTGAACGACGTCAGCCGGCGCTTCGGCCTCCCCCGGGCGCTGGCCGACGGCGACTGGCTCGATGCGCGGGCGGCGATCGACGGGGCACCGCCCAGGCTCGCGACGCAGGTGACGATCGAGCGGCCGCGCACGATCATCGCCCGCAACCAGTCGCCCGACGTACCGTTCGATCGCTCGATCAACCCCTATCGCGGCTGCGAACATGGCTGCATCTATTGCTTCGCGCGGCCTACCCATGCGTTCCACGATCTGTCCCCCGGGCTCGATTTCGAGACACGGCTGTTCGCCAAGCCCCAGGCCGCCGAACTGCTCCGCGCCGAGCTTGCCAGGCCAGGCTATGTCTGCGCGCCGATCGGCCTTGGCACCAACACCGATCCCTATCAGCCGATCGAGCGCGACTGGCGCATCACCCGAAGCGTGTTGGAAGTGCTCGCCGAGTGCCGGCATCCGCTGACCATCACCACCAAGTCCGACCGGGTCGTGCGCGACCTTGATCTGCTTGCGCCGATGGCTGCGCAAGGGCTGGCGGCGGTGGCACTGTCGATCACCACGCTCGATCCGAAGATCGCGATGGCGCTGGAGCCGCGCGCGCCAACGCCCGCGCGGCGGCTGAAGGCAGTGGCGGCGCTCGCGGCGGCGGGGGTGCCGGTCTATGTGTCGCTGGCGCCCGTCATCCCGGCGATCAACGACGATGAGATGGAGGCGCTGCTCGAAGCGGCGGCGAGGGCCGGCGCCCGTGCCGCCTTCTTCCTGCCGGTGCGGCTGCCGCACGAGGTCGCCCCTCTGTTCAAGGCGTGGCTGGAAGAACATTTCCCCGACCGCGCGGGCAAGGTGATGAGCGTGATCCGCTCGATCCGCGAAGGGCGTGAGAACGACCCCAATTTCTTCACTCGGATGCGGGGCAGTGGCCCCTGGGCCGAGCTACTCCGTACCCGCTTTCAGATTGCCTGTCGCAAGCACGGCCTGAACCGCGAGCGGATGCGCGTGCGCAGCGATTTGTTCAGGCCGCCACGCGGCGCTCAGGGGGAGCTTTTCTGAACGCCCTTATCCGGTGACCTTGAGCGCATCGGCGAACGCGCCGATCCACACCGCCACCGCCTCGGGCGCTTCCTCATGCGCCAGGTGGCCGAGCCCGCTCAGCGTATCGAACCGCGCGCCGGGCACCATCGCCGCCACCCGCTCCGAAACACTAGGCGGCACCATCGGATCGGCGTCGCCATGGAGCAGCAGCAGCGGCGCCGCGAGGCGCGGCAGATCGCGCGCCAGGCTTTCCAGGTCCCAATCGGCCATCATCGTGATCGCCCCGGCGCAGTGGCCGGCGGTGCCGAACAAGGCCGCGTAGGCATCGAGCCCGGCGCGGTCGATCGCCGAGCCCGTCGAGCGCTTCAAGAAGCGCGCCACCTCGCCCGGCTGGCGCGCCCAACCCGCGAAGAGGTGCGGCGCGAACGGGTTGACGAACAACAGCCGCGCGAGCCCCGGAAACAGCTTCGCCGCGAGCCCCGGAAAGGGCAGCAGCGCGCCGTTCAACGCGACCACGCCCGCCGGCGCCGCGAAGCCATCAAGCACCATCCGGCACGCCGTCGCCGCGCCCGCCGAATGGCCGACGATCAACGTGGGGGCGAGATCGAGCTTAGCGCACAGGGCGCCTACCGCACGCGCCATCGCCGGCATGGCGAGCCCGCCCGTCGGCCGCCCCTGGGTGAAGCCATGCCCAGGCAGATCGGGCGCGACCACGGTGAAACGCTCGGCGAGCAGCGGTGCAAGGCCGCGCCAGCTATGCGTCGCCGCACCCGTGCCGTGGAGCAGCAGCACCACCGGCCCCTGCCCCAGCTGCTGGACATGCCAGCGCAGCCGGTCGGTCTCGACGAAGCGGCTCGCCTCGCGCAGCGGCCAGGCGCGGCCCTCCACATCCCAGCGCGGCTTGTCGGCGAGCATCAGCGGGCGAGCGCGGCGTGGACCGCGTGGGCATCGGCGCGGGGCAGCGGCAGATAGCGGGCGTGCATCGCCGCCGCCAGCCGCGCGCCTTCGGGCCGGGGCCGGGGCGAGATGTCGATGAAGGCGCTCGCCACCCCGGCCTCGGCGAGCGAGCGCGCGGCAGCGAGCGCCTCCTCCTCGGCACGGGCACGATCGGGGGAGCCGTCCACGGCGACATTGGCGCGGCCGTCGGAGAGCACCACCAGATAGGGCGTGCGCCCGCGCCGGGCCGCGCTTTCCGCCAACTCGCGCGCGGCGGTGAGCCCGGCGGCGACCGGGGTGCCGCCACCGCCGGGCAGTTCGGCCAGTTCGCGCCGCGCGCGGGCGAGCGAGCGGGTCGGCGGCAGCAGCAGCGCCGCCTCGCGCCCCCGGAAGGCGATGAGCGCGACCTGGGCGCGCTTCACATAGGCCTGGGCGAGCAGCAGCTCGACCGCGCCCTTGGCCTCCGCCAGCCGCGCGAGCGCCGCCGAGCCCGAGGCATCGACCGCGACGATCGTCAGCGCTTCCTGCCGGCTCTTCAACCGCCGCACCCGTAGATCGTCGCGACGGATCGCCAAACGCCCCGCCGGGGCAGTGCGAAGCCGCTGCCAGGGCGCCGCCGCGCGCAGCGTTTCAATCAAAGCGAGCCGCCGCGCGCTCCCGGGCAGTCCCGCGCGCGCTCCGACCGGGCGGCCGTGGCGCGGCGCCCGTTGCCGCGCCCCCTTGCCGGCGCGCGCGCTCCGTACCCGCGCCAGACCGGCGGCAAGCCGGGCCAGAATATCAGGCGGCAGCGCCGCGCGGGCGGCGTCGACGATCATCTCCTGCGGCGGTTGGGCGCGGGGTTCGCGGGCATCGCTTGGAGCCTCGCTCGGCGGCGGCGCGGGCGGGCTCACCTCTTGGGGAAGACGAGTCGCGCGCGGTGCCAGTACCAGCCGCGCGGCGAGCGCCAGATCGCCAGTGTCGAGCCCCGCGCGCCCGACAAGCGCCGCCGCCCCGCGCGCCGCCCGCAGCGCGAATTGCGCCCCACGGGCGCTGTCGATCCCGAGCGCGAGCGTCGCCTGTACCAGCGCCTCGATCGCGCTCGCCGCGTCGATCGCCGCGCCCTCCGCCGGCACCGCGCCGATCAGCAGCCGCGCGGGTGCCTCGATCAGCCCGGCATCACCCGCGCCCAGCACCAGCCCGCGCAGATCGAGCCACAGCCCCAATCGCTCGGTGAGCGCGGGCACCGCGTCCGCCTCGCCCTCGTCGAACAGCAGCAGCCGCACCTTACCCTCATCGAGCGCCGCCGCCAGCAGCGCCGCCGCGCCGGGATCGAGCCGTTCGCCGCCCGGCACCACCAGCACCCCGCCCGCCGTCGCCGCGATCAGCCCGGGGGCCGTCACCGGCCGCCCGGCGGCGAGCGTCGCGGCGAGATCGAG
>LWDJ01000041.1 GCA_002083435.1 Proteobacteria bacterium SG_bin6
GGCTATGTGTAACCCGCGCGGGAAATGCTCTAGCGGGCGCGAGCTCGATCGGCAGTTCATAGGTCTGCTGGACGACCGTGAAGATGTCGGTGATCTCGGCGTTACCCTGCGCGCTGCTCACTTCGACCTTGTAGGGGCCGCCGGGACGCAGGCCGGGGAAGGTGAAGTTGCCCTCGACGTCGGTCTTCACCTCGGCGCGGGTTCCCGAATTCACTTCGGTCGCGGCCACCGACGCATTCGCGACGGGCGCGCCATCCTGCGTCACGCGGCCGCGGATGATCGAGGTCGTTTCCTGGGCGCTCGCCGCCACCGGAACGATCAGCGCGGCCACGGCTACGCCGGCAAACAGAGTATGACGCATTGCTTTCCCCTTGAACGTATATCGCTCGTTAAGCGCGGCGTACTTCGCCGTCGGGGGCGCCCTTGGGGGCGAAATGTTTCGACTCGATGACAGTCGATCCCGGCCCGTCCCCGGGCACGGATTCGGTCATAAAGCGTGGCAAAAACGCATCACTGCGCGGCGGCGACGATCGCCTGCCAGGCCGCCTCGTCGATGACGGAAATGCCGAGTTCGGCGGCCTTTTTCAGCTTCGATCCCGCGCCGGGGCCGGCGATGATGAGATCGGTCTTGGCGGAGACCGACCCGGCCACCCGCGCGCCGAGCGATTCGGCCTGGGCCTTCGCCTCGTCGCGACTCAGCGTTTCCAGGCTGCCCGTGAACACCAAGGTCTTGCCGCTCACTTCGGAGGCCTTGGCCGCGAACACGAGGTCCGCCGGGCGGCACTGGTCGAGCAGCGCTGCGAGCGCCTCCTGGTTGTGTGGCTCGGCGAAGAAATCGACGAGCGCCAGCGCGACCTCGGGGCCGACGCCGGGGGTTTCGACCACCGCCGCCAATTCCTTGGCGGTGCGCGCGAGCAGCTTGTCGTCGCTCTCGGCGAGCGCCCGGGCGATGCCGGCGCGGACCTCCAGCGCGCGGTCGACCATCGCGCGGAACGCCGCCCAGCTGCCATAGCGCCGCGCGAGATCCCGCGCCGTCACCTCCCCCACATGGCGGATGCCGAGCGCGAACAGGAAGCGGTCGAGCGGCGGGGTGCGCTTGGCGTCGATCGCCGCGACCAGGTTCGCCGCCCAGACGCGTCCATCCTTCTTACGCGCGCGCAACTGCTCCTCGTTCAGGCGAAAAATGTCGGCGGGGCTCGCGATCAGGCCATCACGGAAGAAATCCTCGATCTGCTTCAGCCCCAGCCCCTCGATATCGAGCGCGTGGCGACTGACGAAATGGCGCAGCCGCTCGACCCGCTGCGCCGGGCAGATGAGGCCGCCGGAGCAGCGCCAATCGACCTCGCCCGGCTCGCGCTCGGCGGCCGAACCGCATTCGGGGCAGGCCTCCGGGAAGTGCCACGGGTCGCGCGGCGTGTCGCGGGTAAGGTTCTCGACGATCTGCGGGATCACGTCGCCCGCGCGTTGCAGCACCACCCGGTCCCCCGGGCGCACCCCCAGCCGCGCGATCTCGTCGGCATTGTGGAGCGTCGCGTTAGTGACGATCACACCCCCCACCCCCACCGGCTCCAGCCGGGCGACGGGGGTGAGCTTGCCGGTGCGCCCCACCTGAATGTCGATCGCCTTCAAGGTCGTCTGCGCGCGCTCGGCGGGGAATTTGTGCGCGATCGCCCAACGCGGCGCGCGCGCGACCGACCCCAGCCGTGCCTGCAGATCGAGCCGATCGACCTTATAGACCACGCCGTCGATGTCGAAGGGCAGCTCGGCGCGGCTCCCCTCGATCGCGCGGTAATGAGCGAGCGCGGCGTCGAGGCCGTCGACCCGGATCAACAAGTCGCTCACCGGCAGGCCCCAATCGCGGATGGCGTGCATCAGGCCAAGCTGGGTGTCGGCGGGCACCGCGCTCGCCTCGCCCCAGCCATGCGCCAGGAATTTGAGCGGGCGGCTGGCGGTGACGCCCGCGTCCTTCTGGCGCAGCGAGCCGGCGGCGGCGTTGCGCGGATTGGCGAACTGGCGCGCCTTTTCCGGCTCCTCGGCCTCGGCGAGCAGTCGGGCGTTGAGCGCCGCGAAATCGGCCTTGGCCATATAGATTTCGCCGCGCACCTCGAACAGCTCGGGCACATCGCCGGTCAGCTGCTGCGGAATGCCGGCGATGGTGCGGACGTTGGCGGTCACATCCTCGCCGATCGTGCCGTCACCGCGGGTGAGCGCCTGCACCAGCCGGCCGCGCTCATAGCGCAGCGAGCAGGAAAGGCCGTCGATCTTGGGTTCGGCGGTGAGCGCGATGGGCGCGTCCTCGGGCAGTGCCAGGAAGCGCCGGACGCGGGCGAGGAATTCGGCCACGTCCTCGTCGGCGAAGGCATTGTCCAGGCTCATCATCGCGCGCGCATGTGCCACCTTGGCGAGATGCGCGGCGGGCGCGGCGCCCACGCGCTCGCTGGGTGAGTCGGCGCGGACGAGGTGGGGGAAAGCGGCTTCGAGCGCGGCATTCTGGCGGATCAGCGCGTCATAATCGGCGTCGCTGATCTCGGGCGCGTCATCGGTATGGTAGAGCGCGGCGTGGCGCGCGATCTCGGCGGCGAGGAAGGCGAGCCGTTCGGCGGCCTCGACGTCGGATTGGGGGAGCGACAACGTCATGGGCCAGCGCTAACCTTGCGCCGCCATCGGTTCAAGGAGGGCGGCGTGCCGAACTTCATCCAGATCACCCCGTTCATCCACGTCGCCGATCTGGAGGCGGCGCTGGCGTTCTTCGTCGATCTGCTGGGGTTCACGGTCGGCTATCGGCAGCCCGGCTATGCCTATGTCTCGCGCGAGGGCTGCGGCGTCCGGCTGTTGCAGAGCGATGGCGATGACTGCGCGCCGCCGGGAACCCGGCGCTTCGCTTACTATATCGACGTGCGCGACGTGGACGCGCTTCATGCCGAATTGAAGCCCAAGCTCGATGCGCTGCCCGAAGGCGACGTGTTCGGCCCGGTCGATCAGCCCTATGGCCAGCGCGAGCTGCTGATCCTGGCGCCGGACGGCAATTTGCTGGCGTTCGGGCAGGTGATTCAGGGTTGAGGGACCGCTAGCCTGGTTACGCACGTCGCCCCGGATCAAGTCCTGGGCGACGATGACTTCAAGTGCTGCCGATGTTCACGCCGCCGCCAGCAGCCGCCCCGCCTGCGCCCGGGCCTCGTCGGTGATCTCGGCGCCGGAGAGCATCCGCGCGATTTCCTCGCGGCGTTCGGTCGGGTCAAGCGCGCGGACGCCGGTGCGGGTGACGAGGCCGTCGCTCGCCTTGGCGATGAAGAAATGCCCCTGCCCGCGCGCCGCCACCTGCGGGCTGTGCGTCACCACCAGCAACTGGGTATGCTCGGCGAGCCGGGCGAGGCGCTCACCGATCGCCGAGGCGACCGCGCCGCCAACACCGCGGTCGATCTCGTCGAAGATCATCGTCGCCGCGCCGCCTTGTTCGGCGAGGCTCACTTTCAGCGCGAGCAGGAAGCGCGAGAGTTCGCCGCCGCTCGCGATCTTGGCGAGCGGGGCGAACGGGGCGCCGGGGTTGGTCGCGATCTCGAACTCGACGCGATCGGCGCCGCTGGCGCTCCATTGCTCCTCGGGAAGCGGGGCGATGACGGTCCGGAAGCGCGCGGCGTCGAGTTTCAGGGGCGCGAGCTCGCGCGCGACTGCCCCGTCAAGGCGTTGCGCTGCCCCGCAGCGCACGGCACGGGCGTTTTCGGCCGCCGCACGGTAGTCGGCGGCCGCCGCCGCGACCCGCGCCTCCAGCCGCGCGATGCCGCCCTCGCCCGCCTCGATATGCTCAAGCTTCGCCGCCAGATCCTCGGCGAGCACCGCCAGTTCATCGGGCTGCACCCGATGCTTGCGCGCCACCGCGCGCAGCTCGAACAGCCGCGCCTCGTCCGCTTCCAGCGCGGCGGGATCGAAGGCGAGCGCATCGGCCGCCTCGTCCAGCTTATCCTGCGCCAGGCCGCCCTCCACCAGCGCCCGGTCGATCGCCGCCAGGGTCTCGGCGAGGGCGGGATGGTCCTCGGCGACGCGCTCCAGGATGCGCGCCGCCTGGCGCAAATGGCCGAGCGCGGCGTCGCTACCGTCGAGCAAGGCGGCGACCGCCTGGAGATCGGCGGCGATTTTTTCACCGCGCTGCATCGCCGCGCGCCGCTCGGCGAGCTCGGCCTCCTCGCCGGGGCTCGCCCCCAGCGCGCGCAGCTCGGCGACCGCGTGTTCGAGCCATTCACGGTCGCGCGCGGCATTCTCCAGATCGGTCCGGACGCGCGCGAGCTCGTCCTGCGCTGCCCGCCACGCGGCATGCGCCTCGCGCAGCGGCGCCGGGTCGATCCGCGCGAAAGCGTCGAGCAGCGCGCGGTGGCCGCGCGGGTTGAGCAGCCCGCGATCGTCATGCTGGCCGTGAATTTCGACAAGATAACCAGCGAGTTCGCGCAACAGCGCGGCCGAGACCGGCTGATCGTTCACCAGCGCGCGGCTGCCGCCATCGGCCTTCACGATCCGCCGCACGATCAGCGGCTCGCCGGGTTCGACCTCCAGCCCATTGTCGAGCAGCAGCGCTTCGAGCGCGCCGCTCGGCGGTGTGAAGCTCGCCGTCACCACCGCCTGCGTCGCGCCACCGCGCACCAAGCCGCTGTCACCGCGCGCGCCAAGCGCCAGGCCCAGCGCATCGAGCAGGATCGACTTGCCCGCCCCGGTCTCGCCGGTCAGCACGCTGAGCCCCGCGCCGAACTCCAGGTCGAGCGCTTCGATCAGCACCACATCGCGAATGGCGAGAGCCGTCAGCATCGCACGCCTCTCTGCCGCCATGCGGGCGCGAAGAAAAGCCTCAGGCGGCCTTGGGCGTGGTCGGCGGCGGCGGGGGCGGCGGCACGTTGTCCGGATAGCGGCCGATCAGATCATAGGCGCGCTTGTACCAGATCGTGCCCGGATAATTGGCGCCGAGCACCGCGGCCGCCTTGCGCGCCTCATCGCGCACCCCGAGCGCGAGATAGCTCTCGGTCAGCCGCATCAGCGCCTCGGGCACGTGCGAGGTCGTCTGGTACTGGTCGACGACGCGGCGGAAGCGCAACGTCGCCGAGAGCCATTCGGCGCGCTTCTCATAGAAGCGGCCAATCTCCATTTCCTTGCCCGCGAGGTGGTCGCGCACAAGGTCGAGCTTCAGCCGCGCGTCCGCGGCGTAGCGCGAGTTCGGGTAGCGGCGCGAAAGCTCACCCATCGCATCGAGCGCCTGCTGGGTGATCTTCTGGTCACGCGTCACGTCCGAGATTTGCTCGTAATAACACAGGGCGATCAGATAATAAGCATAAGGCGCATCGCGATTACCCGGATGGACCGACAGGAAACGCTGCGCCGAGTCGATCGATTTCTGGTAATCGGCGTTCAGATAATAGCTGAACGCGCTCATCAGCTGGGCACGGCGCGCCCAGATCGAATAAGGATGCTG
The DNA here is from genome assembly GCA_002083435.1 of Proteobacteria bacterium SG_bin6. GTDB lineage: Bacteria > Pseudomonadota > Alphaproteobacteria > Sphingomonadales > Sphingomonadaceae > Sphingomonas. The sequence goes on from LWDJ01000041.1 coordinate 5,453, forward strand.
CCGCTCCACTTCATCGAACAACTGCGCCGCTTCCGCGTAACGACCGGTATCGAGCAGCCGTTTGGCGCCCGAATAAAGCGAGCCCACGTCGCGCGCGACATAAGGCAGATCGCCCTTCGACCGCCCCTGGGTACAGGCGGCAAGCGGCAGGGCGGCGACAAGGGCACAGAGCAGCGCGCGGGAATGGACCTTCATGGCGCATCGCTCTAGCCCAGCCGCGCACATGCGAACAACGCTTTTTGCGCGAGCCGCGCGGCGGACCCGTGGCGGGATCGCGGCGTTTGGCGTTAAAAGCCCGCCAAACCGGAGGACTCATGCCCGCAACTCTGCTCGCCACCCATCGCGTCGAAAAACCCTGGGGGCGCCATCGGCTCTGGCCGGGCTTCGCCGATCCGGCGTCCGACGGCGATCCGGTGGGCGAGATCTGGTTTCAGGCGCCCGAGGGTGACCCCGAGCTCCTGGTGAAATATCTGTTCACCGCCGAGAAATTGTCGGTGCAGGTCCACCCCGATGATGCCGCCGCGCGAGCCGCCGGCCATCCGCGCGGCAAGGACGAGGCCTGGGTGATCCTGGCCGCGGACCCGGACGCGACGATCGCGCTCGGCACGCTCGAACCGATGACCGGCGACGAACTGCGCGCCGCCGCGCTCGATGGCTCGATCGAAGACAAGCTTGATTGGAAGCCGGTGAAGGCCGGCGACTTCTTTTACTCGCCCGCCGGCACGGTGCACGCGATCGGCGCGGGGATCACGCTGGTCGAGGTGCAGCAGAATGTGGATCTGACCTATCGCCTCTACGATTATGGCCGCCCGCGTCCGCTGCATCTGGAGGAGGGCGTCGCGGTCTCGCACGCGGCGCCGTTCGTCGCCCAAGCGGCGCCCGGCGAGATCGAACCGGGGCGGACGATCCTGGCGGAAGGACCGAAATTCGTCCTCGAACGCTGGCGCGGCGGCGACAAGCGGCTCGCGTTGGGCGAGGCACCCGGCTGGCTGGTTCCGCTGGCGGGCGAGGGCGTGGCCGATGGCGTGGCGTTCCGCGCGGGCGCGTGCCTGATGCTGGCGGGCACGGTCGAGGTTCAGGCGGGCGACGACGCGGATTTGCTCGTCGCCTATCCCGGCGCGACGCGGCTTTAAACGGAGCGTGCCAAAGCCCCTCCCCTTCAGGGGAGGGGTTGGGGTGGGGGCGGTCAACAAGCGCTGCCCCCGGCATCGAGCCCCCTCGCCCAACCCTCTCCCCGGAAGGGGAGAGGGCTTATCGCTGTTTCGAAAGCAAGCGTGCTGGGACCGTGTTACCCCCGCTTCGCCGCCCGCGCCGTCGCCACCAGCTCGCGGAGCTGATCGAGCGTCAGCGCCGAGGAAATCACCTCCTCGCCCACCACCCAGCTGGGCGTGCCGCGCAAGCCGAGCTTGTCGCCCATCGCCAGGTTGCGGCCAATTTCGGCCTCGATCGCCGGATCGCGCGCCGCCGCCCGTGCATCGGCCGGGCTGATGCCGGCGGCGCGCAAACCCTCGTCGAGCGACGCGTCGCTGATCGGGCCGGCGGCATAGACCGCCTGGTGAAACTGATGAAACCGCCCGCGCTGCGCGGCGACCAAGCTCAGTTGCGCGGCGGCATAGCTCTCGCGGCTCAGGATCGGCAGCTCGCGGAACACGATCCGCACCTTGGGATCGGCCGCGATCAATTGGTCAATCGTCGCCAGGTTCCGCCGGCAATAGCCGCAATTATAATCGAAATACTGGACGATGGTCACGTCGCCCCGCGGATTGCCCGCCCAGGCGTTGCCGAAGGTGCGAGTGATCGCGGGTCGCGCCGCCCCAACCGCCTTGGCGGTGCCGCGCGCGCGATACGCCTCGGCAGCTTCGATCAGCACTTGGGGTTTTCGTGCCAAATAGGCCTTCACCGCGTCGTCGCTGAGGGCGGCAGTTCCCTGTCCCCAGCGCGCCGCGCCAGCCATCGCCGCCGCGCCGAGCAGCGCGCCGGCGAGCGCGACCAGCAGCATCACGAGCCAACCGCCACGTCCGTTCATCGCTGCCCCTTCGCGTCTTGCAGCTGATTCTGGGTGGTGAGCGCGATGTCCTGCGCGCGGATCCAGTCGGTCGAGTTGGGCGGCAGCCCGGCGAGCGCCCCGCGCGCGGCGGTGGCGGCGGTTCGCAGATCGCCGGTCAAGGTCGCGCGCTCGGCGGTGGCGAGCAAGGCCCGCGCGGTATCGCCCTTGCGCTCATAGACCACCCCCAGCTGATACCAGGCGAAGGGATTATCCTGATCGCGCGCCACCGCCAGCCGCAGCACCTTCTCCGCCTCGGCGAAATTGGCCTGGTTCTCGGTGGCGATCAGCGCATGGCCGAAGGTCGTCAGGATCAGCGGCGCGTTGGTCGCCTGCGATGCCTCGCGCAGCGGCGCGAGCGCGGCGAGCGGCTGGCCCGATTCGAGCAGGATTTGCCCCCGAATCTCCAGGAAATAAGGATCGTGCGGCGCGGCGGTGATCAGCGCCTGGGTCTCCTCATCGGCTTTCTCGGGATAGCCGCTTTTGTGATAGGCATAGGCGCGGGCGTAATGCGCGTAGAGGCTCTGGTCAGTGGGCGGATATTTGCGCAGCGTCACCTCGGCATCGTCCGCATAGCCGGCGAGCTTCGCCTTCACCCGGCGGAAGCGCTCCTCAAGATTGCCATCGAGCGGCTTGCCCCAGGCCGGGTTGGTCTTGAGCGTGTCAGTGAGGTTGGCGATGCGGTCGCTCGACACCGGGTGGTCGAGCAGGAAGCTGTCCTTGCGGCTGATGCCGTAGCGATATTCAAGCGCGGTGAGCTTGGTGAAGAAGCTCAGATAGCCCTTGCCGGTGATCCCGGCGCCGTTCAGGAAACGTGCGCCGGCGGCATCGGCCGAGGCCTCCTGATCGCGCGAAAAGGCCAGATACTTGCCGAGCGCCGCCTGTTGCCCCGCCGCGATCGCGCCCGCCGCGCCCTCACCCGATCCGGCGGCGGCGGCGGCGATGCCGATGAGCAGCGACAGAATCTGAATGCCGAGCGCCGGCTTATACCCCCGGTCGGCGAGCGGCACATGCCCGCCGACCACGTGGCCGAGTTCGTGCGCGATCACGCCCTGCACTTCGTTGGCGCTGTCCGCCGCCTGCAAGGTGCCTGAATTGACGAAGACGATTTGCCCGCCGGCGACAAAGGCGTTGATCGACGAATCGCCGACCAGCACGACCTGCACGTCCTTGGGGTTGAGCCCCGCCGCCACGATCAGCGGCTTGGACATGTCGGCGAGCAGCGCCTCGGTCTCGGCGTCGCGCAAGATCGACTGGGCGAGCGCTGCCTGCGGCACCAGCGCGAGCAGCAACATCAGCACGGCGGCGAGTTTCTTCATCGCCCCGCTATCGGCCATTTTGTCCTACGCTTCAACGCTGCTGCGGGCGGCGCCCGGCCTTAATGCGCGCTATCGGTCGCAACCGGGGCATCACCGAACGCCCACATCCGCTCCAGATTGTAGAAGCTGCGCACTTCGGGGCGGAACAGGTGGACGATCACGTCGCCCGCGTCGATCAGCACCCAGTCCGCCGCCGGCAGACCCTCGACGCGCACCGGACGGCCGAATTCGGCCTTGATCTTCTCGGTAAGCTTCGAGGCCATCGACGCGACCTGGCGGGTCGAGCGGCCGCTCGCGATCACCATGTGATCGGCGATGCTCGATTTGCCCGCGAGCGGGATCGAAATGGTATCGACCGCCTGGTCGTCGTCGAGCGACGTCAGGACGAGCCGATGCAGCGCCTCGACGCTTTCGGCGTCGGGCGAACGATAGGCTTGGGGGGATGAGGCCAAGGGAACTCCTAGGTTGAAGACTCGCCCTTGCGGACAAGCGTGTCGCCAAGATGGGAAAGAAAGTGGCGCTGCCAAGCGGGGTCTGCGGCGCGCAGCCGCGTTGCGGAGGTATCGTCAGGGCGAAAGCGCAACAGCACGAGCGCCGGCAAGCTCCACCGCGTCCACTGTCGAGCCTGGTATGCGGGGTGGACGAAGCGCCGCAACCAACCCATCGCGGGGGCCGCGCGGGCGGCGCCATCATAACCCGGGCGGGCGATCACGGCAATGGGCACGCGGTGCGCGATCCGCCGCCAGCCGCGCCATTGGTGGAACTGGGCGAGATTATCGGCGCCCATCAGCCAGATGAACTGATGCCGGGTATAAAGCCGGGTGAGCTTGTCGATGGTGTCGACGGTGTAGCGGGTGCCGAGCCGGCATTCGATCTCGGTCACGCGGATCGGCGCCGCGCGCGCCATCCGCCGCGCGGAAGCCAGTCGCACGCCGAGCGGCGCCATGTCCGGCCGCCCCTCCTTCAGCGGATTGCCGGGCGAGACCAGCCACCACACTTCGTCCAGGTCGAGCGCGGTATGCGCCGCCATGCTGATCGCGCGGTGCCCCTGATGCGCCGGGTTGAACGAGCCGCCGAGCAGGCCGATCCGCCTCATAGCTGCTGCTGCCTATCGCGGGTGTGGTGCAACAGGCGCAGGATGCGAATGCCCCCGCCTTCGGGCCGATAAAAAATCAGATAAGGCGTGCGCTCGACGCGCCATTTGCGGATCGTCCGCTCGGAAACGAGGCTGCCAAGCAAGGGATTGGCGGCCAACAACCGGCCGGCGGCGACGGCTGCTTCAGCGATGCGCATCGCGGCGCGCGGATCGCACTCGCGATAAAATCGGTCGAGTTCAGCCAAGTCCCGCTGGGCGGGACTTGACCAGGAGGCACGGCTCATGCGGCGTCTTTAGTCACGCGGAGCCCGGCGACCCACGCCTCCACCTCTTCCTGCGTCAAATAATCGCCGCGCTCGATCGCGTCCTCGCCCTCCTGCAGGAAGGCGTCGAAAGCGGTCTCCTCCTCGACGAAGCGCTTGATCGCTTTGGCGACGAGCCAGGCGCGGCTGCGTTCGCGCTTCGCGGCGAGCGCGTCGAGCGCGGCGAGCGTCTCGGCGTCGAGGCGGGCGGTGATGACGGCGGTCTTGCTCATGTATTCACATGTATACGCGAGCAGCCAAGGCTTCAAGGCCGGACCTGTCCCGTCCCCCGCCCCACCCACTTGTAGGTCGTCAACCCTTCCAGCGCGACTGGCCCCCGCGCGTGGAGCCGGCCGGTCGCGATGCCGATCTCGGCGCCCAGCCCGAACTCGCCGCCATCGGCGAACTGGGTGGAGGCGTTCCACAGCACGATCGCCGCGTCGACCTCGGCCAAAAAGCGTTCCGCCGCGCCCGTATCGGCCGCGACGATCGCCTCGGTATGGCCCGAGCCATGCCGCGCGATATGGGCGAGCGCGCCTTCGAGCCCATCGACCAGCGCGACCGAAGCGATCGGTTCGAGATATTCGGTGTCCCAGTCGGCCGGCGTCGCCGGGGCCACCGCCGAGTCCATCGCCTGGATCGCGGCGTCCCCACGCAACGCGCAGCCCGCCGCGCGCAGCGCCGCGACCAGCCCCGCGGCCGCCGGATAGGCCCGGTCGATCAGCAGTGTCTCCATCGCCCCGCACACCCCCGGGCGCCGCAATTTGGCGTTGATCGCGATGCGCTCGGCCATTCCAGGCTCGGCCGAGGCGTGGATGAAAACGTGGTTGATGCCATCAAGATGCGCGAGCACCGGCACCCGCGCCTCGGCCTGCACCCGCGCGACGAGCCCCTTGCCGCCGCGCGGTACGATCAGGTCGATCTGGCCCGCCGCCGCCAGCATCGCGCCAACCAGCGCCCGGTCGCTGCCGGGCACGAGTTGCACGGCCTCGACCGGCAATCCCGTTGCCGCAAGGCCCGCGACGAAGGCCGCGTGCAGCGCGGCGTTGCTCGAGAGCGCCTCCGAACCGCCCCGGAGGATCGCGGCGTTGCCCGACATGACGCACAAAGCCGCCGCATCGGCGGTGACGTTGGGCCGGCTTTCATAGATGAGCCCGATCACCCCGATCGGCACCCGTGCCCGCTCCAGCACGATACCGCTGGGCGCGGTGCGACGGTCGATCACCGCGCCGACCGGATCGTCAAGCCCTGCCACCGCCTCGATCCCTGCGGCGATCCCCTCCAGCCGCGCGGGATCGAGCCGCAACCGATCGCGCAGCGCCGGGCTGAGTGCCGTGGCCCCGGCCATATCCTCGGCATTGGCGGCCAGGATCGTGCCGGCCCGCCTGCGCACTTCCCCGGCAGCGGCGCTCAGCCCCTCGGCCTTGGCGGCGGTGGGGAGCCGCGCGAGCGTCTGGCTCGCGGCATGGGCGCGGGCAGCGAGGTCGGCGATGATCGCGGCGGCGGACATTCGCCTTCGCTACCAGCCGACGCGGATCGCGCAAGATCATGTCGCCTCTGGCACGCCAAGCTGTTATCGCTGTGCGCCATGCAAGGGGGATTCGAAGCCGCCGGTGATCTCGCGACCGGCACCTTGATCGGCCACGCGCTCGACGGCGCTGGTCACGGTGCGGTGGGCGAGCACGGCCATGGCCGCTGCCTGAACTGCCAGGCAACCCTCCAAGGCGAGTTCTGCCATGATTGCGGGCAGGCGGCGCACGTTCACCGCACGCTTTGGTCGATCGTCCATGACCTGCTGCACGGCGTCTATCATTTCGAAGGAAAGATTTGGACGACGCTGCCGCTGCTCTTCTACAAGCCAGGCAGCCTGACGCGACGCTTCATCGCCGGCGAGCGCGCGAAATTCGTTTCCCCGCTCGCGCTGTTCCTGTTCTCGGTGTTCCTGATAGTCGCGACGTTCGAGAGCATCGGCGGCCCACTCTTCGACGCCGAGGGCGATTCGAAGCAGGTGCGTGCGAACACGCAGATGTCGGTTCCCGAACTGGACAAGCAACGCGCCCTATCAGTGGCGCAACGCGACCGCGCGCAGGCCGAAATGGCCGCGCTGAAGGCGCAAGCCGCGCGGGTGGAAGCCACCGGCGGCGGCGAAGCGGCGATAGAGGCGCGTGTCGACGCGTTGGATAAGCGGATCAACAAGCTGGACGAGGATATCGACGGGATCGACACCGCCAAATCCCTGCTTGGCGGCGGCAAGGATTTCGAGAAAGGCTTCAAGGACGGGATGAACGCCGGCAAGATCAATATCCATACCGGCAGCGAGACACTGGACGCAAGGATCAAGAAGGCTGCCGAGAATCCCAAGTTATTTTTCTACAAGCTGCAGTCCAGCGCTTATAAATATAGCTGGATGCTGATCCCGATATCACTGCCATTCATCTGGTTGCTGTTTGCCTTCCGGCGCGATGTCGGCCCCTATGATCATGCGATCTTCGCGATCTATTCGCTGTCGGCGATGACACTGGGCGTCGTCGGCCTGAGCGTGCTGCGCGCGATCGGCATCCCCACGCCCATCATCGCGACGATCTTCGCCTTCGGTCCACCGCTGCATATCTACAAGCAGCTGCGCGGTGCGTATCGCATCGGCCGCTTCGGCGCGGCCTGGCGTACCGTTGTGCTACTGCTCAGCGCGATCTTCTCCGGCACGTTGTTCTTCATTGCCATCCTCAACGTCATCGCCTGATCGCGCCCGACGTGACCGAAGCCATCCCCGCCGCGACGCTGGTGCTGTTTCGAGAAAATGCAGGTGGGCCGCCAGAACTGCTGATCGTCGAACGCGGGCGGGGGCTCGCCTTCGCCGGCGGTGCGCTGGTCTTCCCCGGCGGCCGGATCGACGCCGAGGACGAAGCGCTCGCGCTGCAGCTTGCGTCCGGTGACCCAATCGGGGCCGCGCGCATCGCCGCCTTGCGCGAACTGATCGAGGAAACCGGGATCGCGCTGGGGCTGTCCCCCGCGCCGGACGCCACCAAGATCGCGCGGCTGCGCGCGGCGCTGCACGCGGGCGAGCCCTTTGGCGCGCTGCTGGAGCGCCACGGCGTAACGCTCAGGCTCGACGCGCTCGTGCCGTTCGCGCGCTGGCGCCCGGCTCATGCGAATATGCGTATTTTCGACACGCATTTCTTCATCGCCACCGCGCCAGCCGATGCCACGCCGATCGCCGACGGCACCGAAAGCGTCCGTGCCTTCTGGGCGAGCGCCGCCACGGTGCTCGCGGAAGCCGATGCCGGGCGCGCGAGCCTGATCTTTCCCACCCGCCGCAATCTGGAACGGCTGGCGCGCTTCGCCAGCTTCGCCGAGGCCGCCGCCGACGCGCGCACCCATCCGATCGAGACGATCACCCCCTGGATCGAGCGGCGCGGCGACGCCGACTTTCTCTGCATCCCCGAAGGGCTCGGCTATCCGGTGACGGCGGAAGCACTGGACGGCGCGCGGCGCGCGTAATGCCGCTTACTTCGCGAACACCCCGCACGCGACGCGCCCGCCGCTATTGCCCGAAGGATCGGTCATCAGATCGTCGCGCCCGGCATGGACCACCATCGCCGCGCCATCGGTGTCGAGCAGCCCGGCGAGCGTGCCCTTTGGGATCACCGCGCCCAGCGTCCCGCGCCCGTCCTTGCCGATGATGAGGTTCGGCAAGTCGCCCTCATGCGGCCCCGCCGGGTTCATCGAGCCATGCTTGGTGCCAAGCGGGTTCCAATGGCCACCGGCGGTCGTGAAATCGGGCGCATCGCACTGGCCGACCGTGTGGACATGGGCGCCGTGCTGCCCCTCGGGCAAACCGCGGACATCGACCGTTACCCGCAGGCCCTGCTTCACCTCCCGCGCGGTGGCGCGACCGACCTCCTTGCCGTCGGCGGTGCGCAGGGTCGCGGTCGCGACTTCAGGCGCCGGCTTGCGCTCGGCGAGCGCGGTGGCGGACAGGGTGAGACCGAAAGCGGCGGCGATAACCACGTTGCGCATCGTCATTCTCCTTGCACCTGCGGGGTGGGCGCCGGCGCGGGGGCATCCGCGACGATCACCGTCTTCAAGTTCATGAATTCGTGCATCCCCCAAGGGCCAAGCTCACGACCGTGGCCCGATCGCTTCACTCCGCCGAACGCCGCTTCGGGGGTGGAGGCGAGCATCTGGTTGATCGCGGTCATCCCCGCCTCCAGATCGCGCACGAAGCGAGCTTGTTCACCGGGGTCGTTAGTCCATACCGACGAACCCAACCCGAACGGCACATCATTGGCGAGCGCGATTGCGGCATCGACGCTTTCGGCGCGGAACAGCATCGCGACCGGGCCGAACAGCTCCTCCTGCGCGATCGGGTCGTCCTGCGGCACCTCGGTCAGCACGCCGGGCTGCATGAACGCGCCCTTGCCCGGCAGCGCCGCGCCGCCAGCGAGTTTGGCGCCCGCCGCCTGGAAGCGCGCGAGTTGTTCGAGCACGGTGTCGCGCTGCTCGGCGCTGGAAAGTGGGCCGATATCGACGCTTTCATCGGTCGGGTCGCCAACCTTGGCCGCGAGCATCGCGGCGGCGAAGCGCTCGGCGAAAGCATCGTAGATGTCGGCATGGACGATCATCCGTTTGGCGCAGATGCAGCTCTGCCCGGCATTTTGCAGCCGCGCCGTAACCGCGGTCTTCACCGCCAGATCGATATCGGCCGAGGGCATGACGATGAACGGGTCGGAACCGCCCAGCTCGAGCACCACTTTCTTCAGCGCCGCGCCGGCCTGCGCCGCGACCTTGGCCCCCGCCTCCTCCGAGCCGGTGAGCGTCACCGCCGCGATGCGCGGATCGGCGATCAGCGCCCCTACCGCCCCGGCGCGGATCGCGAGATTCTGGAACAGCCCGGCGGGCGCACCGCCCGCGACCACCATCTCCTCGATCGCGCTCGCGCAGCCCTGCGTCAGCGAAGCGTGCTTCAGCAGCCCCACATTGCCCGCCATGATCGCCGGCGCCAGGAAACGCACCACCTGCCAATAAGGGAAGTTCCACGGCATCACCGCCAGCACCGGGCCGATCGGCAGCCAATGCTGGCGCACCCGCGCGCCGCTCGCGGTTGGCACCTCGATCTCGCGGAGCATCGCCGGACCATGCTGCGCATAATAGCGCAGCCCGCCCGCGCATTTCTGCACTTCAGCGCGCGCGCTTTTCAGGGTCTTGCCCATTTCGGTCGTCGCCAGCCGCGCGAGCCGCTCCTGATGCGCATCGAACTGCTCGGCGATCGCCTCCAGCAGCCGTGCGCGTTCGTCAAGCGGCGACAGCCGCCAGTCTCGATATGCCGCCGCCGCCCGCGCGACCGCCGCCTCGACCTGTTCTCCGGTCATTTCGGGGGTGGTATGCGCGGAGGCGCCGGTCGAGGGGTCGATCGCCTGAAACATGGTGCTCCTTTCCAAAGCGCGCGCCTGTTTGCTGAACGCACCGGGCGAGCGCAAGGGTGCGCCTCTCTTGACCCTTCTCGCTCGCCTGCCCCATAGCGGGCGTATGAACGGCGCAACTCCTGTGGACGACATGACTTTCGAGGACGCTCTAAAGGAATTGGAGCGTATCGTCGGCCGGCTGGAAAGCGGCGACGAGGCACTCGACAGTTCGATCGCGCTCTATGAGCGGGCGAGCCTGTTGCGCCAGCGTTGCGCCGAGCGGCTTGATGCGGCACAGGCGCGGATCGAGGCGATCCGCCTCGATGCCGAAGGCCGCGCCGCCGGTACCACCCCTTTTGCAGCGAGCTGAAACCCCGATGGCCGATGCCTCGAGTGTCTTGATGACGGCGCTTGGCGAAGTCTCCGCCGATGTCGATCGCCGGTTCGATCTGTTGCTGCAAATCCCCGACGATCCTCGCGCCGACCTTTATCGCGCGATGCGCCACGCCGCGATTGGCGGTGGCAAGCGGCTGCGGCCGCTGCTGGTGGCGGCGACCGCGCGGCTGTTCGGCGTCGACCGGGACTGCGCCGGGCGCGCGGGCCTCGCGATCGAGTGCATCCACGTCTATTCGCTGATCCATGACGATCTGCCGGCGATGGATGACGACGATCTGCGTCGCGGCAAGCCCACCGTTCACAAGGCGTTCGACGAGGCGACCGCGATCCTGGCGGGCGACTGCCTCCACGCGCTCGCTTTCGAAGTTCTCGCCGATCCCGCGACCCATCCCGATCCCTTCGTCCGCGCCGAACTGGTGTTCGATCTCGCCCGCGCCGCTGGCCCCGCCGGCATGGCGGGCGGGCAGATGATGGATATCGAGGCCGAGAAAGCGAGCTTCGACCTGCCGACCATCACCCGGCTACAGGCGCTGAAGACCGGCGCGTTGATCGCGAGTTCGGTGGAGGCCGGCGCGATCCTGGGGCGCGTGCCCGTGGAGGGGCGCACCGGCCTGCGCGGCTATGCCCGCGACGTGGGCCTCGCCTTCCAGATCGCCGACGATCTGCTCGACCACGAAGGCGACGAGACCAAGATGGGCAAGCGCGTCGGCAAGGACGAGGCGCAGGGCAAGGAGACGTTCCTGACGCTGCTCGGTGTCGATCGCGCGCGCGAACAGGCGCGGCTGCTGGTCGATCAGTCGATCGAGCATCTTAAGAATTTCGGACCCGAGGCGGATTTGCTGCGCGACATCGCCCGGTTCATCCTGGAGCGCGATCGTTAGGGGCGTCGCCTATCCGGCGATAGGCGCGCTCATGGCTGCGTGCTGAGCAGATAAACCTGCCGCAGCGCGTCAATCGGCTTCAGGGCGCCGTCCGCTTCATAATGCCAGAAGGTCCAGCCGTTGCACGCGGGGGCGCCCTGCATCGCGGCGCCGAGCTTGTGGATCGATCCTTCCACGCCCGCGCTCGTCAACGAGCCATCGGCACGCACCGTCGCGACATAGCGGCGCTTGGCGTCGGACAGCACGCTGCCCGGCGCGAGCAGCCCGCATTCGACGATCGTGCCGAACGCGACGCGGGGCGCCTGGCGGGGGCTCTGCATTGTCACGAGCGCCGACTCATCGAGCGGCAGCGCGGCCGCAATCCGTTCCCGCGCGGCCGCGCAATAGCTGTCCTCGCGTTCGATCCCGATCCAGCGCCGACCGAGCCGCTTGGCGACCGCGCCGGTCGTGCCGGTGCCAAAAAACGGATCGAGCACCACATCGCCCGGCTTGGTGCAGGCCAGCAGCACGCGATAGAGCAACGCCTCGGGCTTTTGCGTCGGGTGGACTTTCACCCCATCGCGCTTCAACCGCTCCTGGCCGCCGCAGATCGGGAATTCCCAGTCGCTGCGCATCTGCAGTTCGTCGTTCAAGGTCTTCAGGCTGCGATAGTTGAAGGTGTAGCGCGCCTTCTCCCCCATCGCCGCCCAGATCAGCGTTTCATGCGCGTTGGTGAAGCGCGTGCCCTTGAAATTGGGCATCGGATTGGCCTTGCGCCAGACGATGTCGTTCAGGATCCAGAAGCCCAGATCCTGCACCGCGGCGCCGACGCGGAAGATGTTGTGATAGCTGCCGATCACCCACAAGGTGCCAGTCGGCTTCAGCAGCCGGCGCGCGGCGGCGAGCCATTCGCGGGTGAAGCGATCATAGGCGGCGAAGGTATCGAACTTGTCCCAATCGTCGGTCACCGCGTCGACGAAGCTACCGTCGGGCCGATGAAGGTCGCCGCCCAACTGCAGGTTATAGGGCGGATCGGCGAAGATCATGTCGACCGAACCGGGCGGCAGCGCGCGCATCGCGGCGACGCAATCACCCTGGATCAGCTGATCGAGCGGGAGCGCGCTCGCGGCTGGCTTGATCCTTTCAAGAACGCCCATCTTAACCATCCCCGCTCGCGTTGAGGCGGCAAAAGGGGCCGAATTGCGCGCCTCGTCAAGCGAACAATGGTTAACGCTAAGGCCTTAAGAATCCTTGTTGAGTCCGGTGGCGGGGGGCGTTTCCCAGATGTTGAGTCCGCGACTTATCCACAGCCCCAATAAGCTGTGGGTGTTGCGCGAAAGACTCACAATTTCAGCGTCGCCTGCGCACACGGCGCAAAGCTCATCCGGTGGATTGGCGAGGGACCGTGGCGATTGAGCGCGGCAAGGTGTTCGGCCGTGCCATAGCCCTTGTGGCGAGAAAAGCCGTAGGCGGGCCAGCGCGCGCACGCCTCGCGCATCAGCGCGTCGCGCGCTTCCTTGGCAAGGATCGAGGCGGCGGAGATGGCGGGCTCGCTCGCGTCGCCGCCCACGATCGCGCGCGCGGGCCAGCGCCAGTCGACTGCCCAGCGCCCGGGGGTTTGGTTGCCGTCGATCAGCACTTCGTCCGGGTCCACCCCCAGCGCCGTGACCGCGCGCGTCATCGCCAGCATCGTGGCGGCGAAGATGTTGATCCGGTCGATCTCATCGGCTTCCACGATGCCGAGCGCCCAGCGGCATTCGGCCTTGATCTCGGCCTCTAGCGCCGCACGGCGCTTAGCGCTCAGCTTCTTGGAGTCCCCAAGCCTCGCGATCGGTCGCGCGCCGAGCACGACCGCGGCGGCCACCACCGGCCCCGCGAGCGGCCCGCGCCCGGCCTCATCGACGCCCGCGATCAGGCGAGGCGCCACGGTGGGAAGCGCCGGTTCTCGTCCGCCTGATAGAGGCACAGCGCATTGCCCGCCGGATCACGCAGCCGCGCCTCGCGCCAGCACCATGGCTGATCGGTCGGCGGCTGATCGAATACCACGCCCGCCGCCCGCAACCGCGCGACTTCCGCATCCAGATCGTCACATTCGAGGAAAATGGTCGGCTCGGCGCCCGCCTCCAGCGACAAGGTGGCGCCGCCCGCCGCCTCGAACCGCGCGTAATGGCCGTCTTCGGTGCTGACAATCTGGCGCAGCCCCAGCGTGCGCCAGAAGTCGATCGCGCCGGGGGCTAGCGGCAGCGTCACCTGGTTGAGCCGAGCGCCGGGGCCGAGATCGAGCCGGACATGGTGGTGCCCCATCGGCCCATGTCCCGCCCCCAAACCGGGAGCGTCCCGCAGCGCGATCCGCACGAACTGGCGCGCGCGGGCGACGGCGGCCTTCAACGGATAGCCGAGAGCAAGGAAGATCGCGAGCGCGCTGGCGAGCGTGCAACCCGTGCCGTGGGTGCTGGTGGTGGGGATGCGCGGCGCCTCCCAGCGCGCGAGCTCGCCATCGCGGGTGACAAGGCGATCGATGAGCATCTCGCCCGCGCCATGCCCGCCCTTGGCCAGCAGCGCGCAGCCCTGCTCCAGCACCTTCGCCTCACCGCCCAGCGCTTCCAGCTCGGGCAGGTTGGGCGTGACGACCGTCGCGCACCGCATCAGCCGGGTGAAGGCGGCGATGGTAGCCTGGTCGGCCAGCGTGGCACCAGAAGTCGCGACCATCACCGGATCGAACACGATCGGCACGTCCAGGGTTTCCAGTCGCTCGGCCACCCTGTGCGCGGTTTCGGCGGAGCCGATCATGCCGATCTTCACCGCATCGACGCCAATATCACCCACCACCGCGTCGATCTGGGCGAGCACCATGTCGGCGGGCACCGGAAGAACGGCGTTCACCCCTAGCGAATTCTGCGCAGTGATCGCGGTTACCGCCGTCATCGCGTGGCCGCCGAGCATCGTCACCGTCTTGATATCGGCCTGAATCCCCGCCCCGCCCCCGCTATCGGAGCCGGCGACGATCAGCACGCGCGGCGTCATCGCTTGAACTTACGCTCGGTGGACGCGGGATAAGCGCGCAACGCCTTGCCGTACCGCGTCGGGCGATCGAGCAGTTCGCCGCCGCAATTCGGGCAAAGCTCATCGAGCGCATCGGCGCACTCCGCGCAGAAAGTGCATTCGAACGAGCAGATGAACGCGCCGGCTTCATCCGGCGGCAGATCGACGCCGCAGCGTTCGCAATCGGGGCGCATCTCGAGCATCGCCCTCCCAATAGGCGCATTGCCTTGCCGCGCCTAGAGCGGACTACAGCCGCAACACTACCCACATATTGGCGATGTGGTTATAGCGCGTGCCGCTCGCGCGGAACACCGTCTGGTTCAGATAGCCGGGCTCGACCGTCAGCTGCTTGGTGACTGGAATACTCACGCCGACGAAGCTGCGGACCTGGTCCCAACCGCTGCGCTGGCCCCAATCGGTGGTGTTGAAGCTGTAGAAGGGTTCCGACCACAGCACGCCCGACAGCTTCGATCGGTTGCCGAGCGGATGCTGCAACCGCAGCTGCTGGCGCAGCCGCCAACCGACCCCGTCATAGCCCTCGACAAACCGTTCCTCTAGCCGGGTACGCGCGGTGATCGCCAGGCGCGTGCCCGGCGATGACAGCGGCACGATCAGTTGCTGCCACAACCGGTGTTCATGGGTCAGCGCCCGGCCGATGGGATCGGTACGGACAAAGGCATAGCCGGATTGGATCGACGCCCGCTTCGACAGCTGCACACCGATCGCGGTGCGGATGAGCAACTGGCCAAGCCTCTCGGCATCGTCGGTGATGCGGGGCTGAACCTCAAGCAAGAAGATCACGTCCTGCTTGATCTTGCCCTGGACGATACCGACCGGCCAGGTTTGGAAATCATGGTCCGCGCACGCGGGCGTCGCGGCGCCGAGCAGGGCAAGCGTGGCGAAGATAGGCACAGAACGCATCAACCGACCCCTGAGGATTAAGCGACGCCAAAAGCGAAGGCGGCACCGCCGTCGGGGCTTTTTCGCGCCACGGATGAACAAAGTGAAAAACTCCTAACTTAGGATACCCATCATGGGTTACCCCAGGCCAATGATTGGCATTTCTACGATATCAAACCTTTGCATAAATCAATGTAATGTTGGGTTTAAGCGCCGGTAACCAATCTCAATCAACTGCCGCGTCCACGCAATCGTGGCACCACCACGCGCAGATGCTAAATACTGACATTGGGGACGCGGCGAGTGAAACATTGGTCAATCGGGAACAAGTTGGGCGCGGCGCTGAGTTCGCTGGCCGCTATTATTCTAGGGTTCAGCGTGCTGGCCCTGTTTCAGATGGCGCGCATCAACGATAGTGCGACACAGGTCGCCGATCGTTGGTTGCCGCTCGTCCGGCAGGGCGCGGCCTTGGAGATGTCGCTCGCCGAGATGCGGCTGTTTCAATGGCGACACCTCACCGCCGACAGCCCCGCCACGCTCGATGACGCCGAGCGACACATGAAGGACACCCAAACCAAGTTCGAGACCACTCGCCGCGAGTATGTCGCGATGGCGCGCGTGTCGAACCATCAGGACGATTTAAGGCCGTTCAATCAGGTCTACGCCGAGCTCGAGGCGCACACGGCGCGCTGGCTCGACGATTCCCGCGCGGGGCGCAAGGCCCAGGCGCTCGCCTATTTCAAAGGACCGACGCGCAAGGCCTATGACACCGCTCGCGAAATGCTCGGGCAGGTCCTCGCGCGCAATGCGGCCGGCGCCAGCGCGGCGCAAAAGGCCGCCGAGCAAGACTATAAATGGTCGATCGGGCTGACGGTGATCGCCATCGTCGCGGTGCTGGCCCTTGCCGGCGCGGCGACGTTCCTTCTGCGCGGCGCGATCGCCCGACCGGTACGCGCGATGACCGAGGCGATGACCGCGCTCGCCGCCGGCGATCTATCGGTCGAGGTGCCAGCGTTCGATCGGCGGGACGAGATCGGCGCGCTTGCAGCGGCAATGGTCCGGTTCAAGCTGGCGGTGATCGAAGCCCAGGACAAGGCGCACACGCTGGCGGTGGTCGATCGCATCGGCCAGGCGCTCGCCGCGCTCGCCAAGGGCGACCTCACCCACCGGCTCGATGACAGCGTCGATGGCGACTTCATCAAGCTGCGCGACGACTTCAACGCCGCGACCGACACGCTCCGCGCAACGATCGTCGCGATCGGCGGGCGGGTTGAGACGACACGGGTCGCCACGGGTGACATCGAGCTGGCCTCGTCCGACCTTGCCAGCCGCACCTCGCGCCAGGCGGCGAGCCTGGAAGAGACCGCCGCCGCGCTCGGTGAACTGACCGCCAGCGCGCGCGAGGCGACCGATCAAGCGCACGCGGTGGCGGCGGTTGCCCGCCACGCCACCAACGCGGCCGAGCAGGGCCTGGCGGTCGCCAGCGATTCCGCTGAAGCAATGCGCGCGATCGCGGGCAGTTCGGCCCGCATCGGCGAGATCGCTTCGCTGATCGACGCGATCG